>JBDHIF010000030.1:0-26390 GCA_039587535.1 Gemmatimonadota bacterium | reverse complement strand
CCACAGGCGTGCGCGTATCACGTAGTCCCCGTTTGCCAGATCAGCTCCGTCGGCAGTGAGCTCTGTGGCCATCCGACTCACAAGCTGCCGCTGTAACGCCTCTTCCGCGCGGGTTTGGCGCCAATCATCGACCCACAGCGCGATCAAGACCCCCAGCACAATGACGAGTAGCTCGGTCGAGATTCGCTGTAGGGCGCTGTGCTTCATGGATACCTGACAGGCTGGATCACTAGCTAACGACTGTGGAATTCTGCTGCACGGCCCGCCCAGACACCAGCGTAGCGTATCAACTGGCTCTTCCGCGGCTGCAGTAATTCCATCTTGGAATGCGTGGCGCTCAGTATGGCCGGGTACCTCAGCACGACCTGCGGCGGGTCACCTGTCAGCCAAGCGCCCCCGAATCGTCTCAAGGGCCTCACGAAGGGGCCCCTCCCGGGCGCGGATGTCGTTGCGAGCGTACCAGACGTTCGCCACGATCCCCTGAAACCGCTGGTCAGGCAGAAGCCGGTAGCCGTCGGTGTGTCTAGGAGTCAGAGGGTAGTCGGGAGCAAACGTCGTGTCGGAGACCCACGTCAGATCGGCGACCGCGACGCCCGACTCGATCAGGTAGGGCATCAACTGATCGTGATAGACCGCGACGGCGTATTCCTCACGCTCCTGGTAGGTATTCAGGAGGGCCATCCAGGTTGTGAGATCTCGCGCCAGTTGAGGATCCTCCAGCACGCTCATGTCACCGCCGTTGATGAGGGCCTCCACCGCGCCCAGGGGTGGTTCAAAGAGTGTGACGTAGAGCATCTCGGACAAGAGGGTGTCTGCTAAGGGCACGAGCGAGGGGGACGCCTCCGCGGACCGACTCAGTTCGAGCCATCGCTCCGTAGCCTCGACGACGGTCTGGCCAATCGCGTTCTGGACTTCAAACTGAGTGGCGGCAAGATCGAAGTCGGCCTGGAGTCCCTCCAACAAAGCCTTCCGGCGGCTGGCTTCCCCGACTCCATCCCACCAGGCGTCGATCCCAAACGCCAAGAGGATGGAGAGGACGATCACTGCACCCTCAACGAAGACTCGGAGCCAGGGGATTCGCTGGACCATAGCAGGCATCCGGCCGGTGGACACGCATTCTGACGGATCGGAATTCTGCTGCACGATCCGCCAGATCGCCAGCCAAGCGTATCGACTAGTCCTTCCGCGTCTGCAGAGCAACTGCGTGTTAGGCCGCAGTCGCGGTAGGTTCACGCGTCCGGGCGTGCGCCGATGAGCGACCTTAGGACGCCGAGTTCGCGCAAAGACGGAAGCACGCCGGCCACTGGCATCCTCACCTCGTATTTGACCTCCCCCTGGAGAAGTGTTAGCTACTGTGCACTGCTAGGTAGGTGTACCGTGCGGCCGCGAGCCGAGGGAGGGACGATGGGCAGAGCGCTGGGTGTGACGACCGTGGTCGTCCTTAGCGTGATCCAGCGAAGCGCCTGCTACGGGCTCGACATCGTGAACCGGACGGGTCTGCTCCCAGGCACCGTGTACACGACGCTTCGGAGGCTCGAGCGGCGCGGCTGGATTGAGGGTCGATGGGAGGACCCCGCCATCGCCGAGGAGGAGCGCCGCCCTCGACGCCGGTATTACGAGTTGACGGGCGACGGCAGGGCGGGCCTGCGTGCTGCGCGCGGGCGGCTGGAGGATCTGGGTATCGAGCTTCCGGCTGATCTCGACCTGGCGGCGGCCGGAGACGGCAAATGACACACTCCTGGCCGATCGATCCGGTGACGCGCTGGAGCCGACGCCTCCTTCGTGTCGCGGCGTACCTGGTTCCGGGTGCGCTGCGCGACGAGCGATGGGGCGAGTGGGACGCGGAGCTCTGGCAGCTCCGGACGACCGGGGCGAGTCATCGAGATCTGGTGTGGTTCCTTTCGGGTGTCGTATGGGATGCGATGAGCGAGTGGAAGGAGGGGTGGAGGATGGAGTCGATGTTCCAGGATGTCCGGTTCGCGATGCGAACCCTACGCAGGAGCCCGGGCTTCGCCGCCGCGGCGATCGTGACGCTCGCGCTCTCGATCGGGGCCAGCACCACACTCTTCAGCGTCATCGACGAGGCGGTGTTCAGCGAGCCGCCCTATCCCGACCCGGAACGGCTGGTCGTGGTCGATCAGCTCTTCCAACCCCCCGGCGAGGAGATGAGGTCGAGCCTGTGGTCGTATCCCCGGTACTCAGCGTTTCGTGCCGAGGCCTCCTCGTTCGCGGAGCTCGGAGGGTACGCCGCGAGAACGATGACGCTGACCGAGCTCGGGTCTCCCGAGATCGTCTCGGTCGAGGCTGTGACGCCCTCCCTCCTCCCGATGCTCGGCGCGAGCGAGCGCTTGGGCCGGCTCTTCGGGGCGGAAGAGGAGGACACGGGTGGCTCGGTCTTGAATGCCATCGTGAGCACCGGCTTCTGGGAGCGCCGCATGGGGAGGACGCCCAACGCGGTCGGCACCGTGATCACCCTCGATCGGCTGCGGTTCCGCGTGGTCGGTGTCGTCGAGGAGGGGTACGAGGGTCTGGGCGGCACCGCCGAGGTCTGGATTCCGTTCGCCGCGCTACGCGACGTGGAGAACCCGACGATCACTGAGGAGCCGTGGAACCAGTTCTTCTATGTGCTCGGTCGCCTGGCGCCCGATGTGGCACTGGACCGGGCGGCCGAAGAGGCTCGAACGTTCGGTGCCAAGATCATGGAACGGTGGCCTCCTCCGCCCGGAGCGGAGAACATGACCTCCTCCCTGGGCGTCGTCCGGTTCGCGGACGCCAGAGGCAACGCGGCCGCCAGGAGGTCGATGATCGCGCTCTTCGCCGCCGTCCTTCTCGTTCTGCTCATCGCGACCGCCAATCTGGCTGGGCTCTTGCTCGCCCGTGGAGCCGCGCGTCGTACGGAGGCCGCGGTCCGTGCCTCTCTCGGTGCGGGGCGAGTGCGTCTGGCCCGGCAGTTGCTGACGGAGAGTCTCACGCTCGCCTTCCTCGGCGGGCTACTGGGTCTCGGGCTGGCGACGTTCGGCATCGAGGCGGTCGGGCGATGGCTCACTGAGTCGCTCGGAACGGCCGGTGGGCGCGGGCTCGAGTTCCTCGACCCGGAAGCCCTGACGATCGACTGGCGGGTCTTCGGATTTGCGCTCGGGCTGACGACAGGTGTCGGCCTCCTCTTCGGGCTACTTCCGGCGTGGCAGGCCTCGGGGGCGGACCCTGGCGAGGGTCTGCGGGGTGGCCGGACGTCGATCGGCGCCCGACCGGGCCTGCTTGGTCTGGGTGGTCGAGGCGTGATGATCGTCACTCAGGTCGCAGTCGCGATCGTCCTCCTCGCCGGCGCGTCCGTGATGATGCGCACGACTCTGAACCTCGAACGCGTCGACCTCGGCTTCAACGGGGAAGACATGCTCACGGCCATGTACAGCCTGTCCCCGGCCGACCAGGCCGCGGGCATCGATCCCGCGGTCTTCCACACCGAGGTGATCGAACGGGTACGGTCGCTGCCGGGGGTGCTCTCGGCGTCGGCGGGTGAGGTGCCGATGGGCGGGCCGACGTGGCGCACTCTGGTGCTGGGGTCCGAGGGCCGCCCGGAGCTCACGTCCGCCCAGCACCTCTGGATACGGATCCAACCGGTCTCCGACGGCCATCTCACGATGCTCGGAGCGGATCTCCTCGAGGGGCGTGACATCAACCGGACCGACGACGCGGACAGTGAGCGTGTCGTGGTGCTCGGTCGGTCGTCCGTGGAGGAGCTTTTTCCGAACGGACGTGCACTCGGTCAGCGCGTTCAGCTGGCGTGGCCCGGCTTCGAAGAGGTGGGCGCCACGGTCGTCGGGGTCGTGGAGGACATGAGGCTGGACCAGCCGGGCACGGCGCCCGAACGTCTGGCCTTCGTGCCCCTGCGTCAGGGAGCGCAGCCCGAGACCGGGCTCATGATCCGGATCGGAGGTACACCGGAGGCGATCCTGCCAGCCGTTCAGGAGGAGCTCGCGGAGATCGCGCCGGACCTAGCGCTCACCTCTGCCATGTCGATGGAGATGCGCGCCGCCGCGGCGACCGTCCGTCCGCGAGTGCTGACGCTTCTGCTCGGCTTCTTCGCCGGCGTCGCCCTCTTCCTCGTCGCCGTCGGTCTATACGGCACGATCGCCTATGTGGTCGCGCAGCGCACGCCGGAGCTGGGGCTCCGAGCTTCGCTCGGCGCGGGACGCGCCTCACTCCTCGCGCTCGTGCTCCGGCAGGGACTCGGGGTCACGCTCGTCGGGATCGTGGCCGGGGTCGTTGGGTCGCTCTGGGCGACCCGCCTTCTCGATGGACTCGTCTTCGGGACCGGCACTACCGATCCAGCGGGGCTGCTCGGGGTGTCGGCAGGCCTCTTCTTCGTCGCCCTCCTGGCGGCGTACGTGCCCGCTCGGAGGGCGACCCGGATCGATCCGGTTCGGGCGCTGAGAGCGGAATAGCGAGTTCTTGTATATGGGGCAGACAGTTTCTTGCCGGAATTCGACTGAGCTGCGATCAGCCTGATAGGCGTGAGGTGGGTAGTTCAGGTCTACCCGGGCCCACTGAGGGAAACGGGAGCCCCGCTTGGTTTTAGGTGACTGGGCGGGGCTCTTGCGGGTCCGGGCGGCAACGGATTCCCGCTCTAATTCCCGCTGTCGCCTGCGTTATTCCCGCTGTTCGGAGGCGGCATCTCCCGGCATCGTGAATCGGCAAGAGTGGCGGATCGTGCAGTCCATCAAGGCATTAGACGACTTCTTGCCGTGATTCGCGCGACGTGCGAGTTGCTTTGCAGGCAGGAGGTCGCGGGTTCGATCCTGGTTGGATCCACTCATGGAAGGTCAAGCTCTGCATTGAGTTACGGCCTCGGGAGGGGCTTGCGATCGACCTCGGAGGGTCTTGAATCCGCCCACGTGGAGTAGATCTTGCGGTAAGGTCTGCGACCACCCTCCCGCTCCCGCCCTCCCTTCTTCTCTTCCGCCATTGGCGGAGGGGCCCGTCAGCGTCGTCTCCATGACGAGAGACGTCCAGTGCGCCGGATTGAAGTGGGCCTGCTCACAAAGCTTCTACATGACCTACGCCCGCTTCGCTATCGCTGTTCTTATCGCTTCCCTGGGCTGTGCTGGATCCGAGTCACCAACCGGGACGGAAGAACCAGTGCCGGTGGCTACACGTGTCTCGCTTTCCCCGGAAGTGGTCCTTCTCACCGAGGTCGGCAGCACGAGCCAACTCACGGCCACGGTACTCGACCAGCGCGGTGCGCCCATGATGAGCGCTCCCGTTTCGTGGGCTTCGTCCAGTCCGACGGTAGCGACGGTGTCGGCGGGCGGGTTGGTAACGGCCGTCTCTAACGGTGAAGCCACGATCGCTGTTACGGCGGGCACGGCGACCGGCACCACTTCCGTGACGGTCGACGAGCCGCTCGTGCTTACGACGGTGACGGTGGCGCCGGACACGGTCTTCTTCGATGAAATCGGCGCCTCTCGCCAGCTGACGGCAACCGCCAGCGATCAATTCGGAGCGGACATGCCGAGTGTGACCTTCACGTGGGAGTCCGCCGATCAGGCCATAGCAACGGTCGACGCCGCCGGGATGGTAACCGGGGTCACGAACGGGCTCGTATCAGTCATCGCGACCGCCGAAGGAAAGGTCGATACCACGACGGTCATCGTCGACGAGCCGATGGTCACGACCATCGTCCTCGCGCCCAGTCCTGTGACATTGGTTCAAGTCGGAGCGACCGAGCAGCTTACGGCCACGGCGCTCGATCAGAACGACGTGCCTATGGATGGCATCGTGTTCACATGGGAGTCGGCTGCCCCCGCGATCGCGACTGTGTCGAACGATGGTGTGGTCACCGCCGTCAGGAACGGTGATGCGACGATCCGCGCGTCCGCCGAGGGGGTTGTCGGAGAGCTCGTGATCACTGTGGACGAACCCCTGGTGGTGACGGTCGTCGAGGTTTCGCCTTCAGCGGATACGCTGGTGTTGTTTGGCGACCGTGACACGTTGGTTGCGGTTGCGTTCGACCAGTTTGGCGACACGATGCCCGACGTGCAGTTCACGTGGTCTACCTCGGACAGCGCGAACGCGGTCGTGGACGCCGAGGGCGTGGTCACTGCCACGGGAGACGGCCTCGTCTCGATCACAGCGACGGCAGACGGAGTGTCCGACAGTGCGGCGCTTAAGGTCGAGTTGCTCACTTCCATCTCGGCGAGCTCCGCGCACAATTGCGGACTCACGAGTGGAAATGACGCGTACTGCTGGGGCTGGAACCTCCGCGGGCAGCTCGGTGACGGGACAACTGCGAACCGCTTCACACCGACCCTGGTCGCTGGAGGTCTGGAGTTCGCCTCGCTGACCACCGGCGGCGCGGCGACCTGTGGGCTGACGAGCGTGGGGGACGCGTACTGCTGGGGTTACAACTTTGGCGGAAAGCTGGGGGATGGAACGGAGTTTGACCGTCGGGCGCCGACCGCCGTTCGCACTGGCTTGACCTTCGAGTCGCTGACCATGGGGAGCCATACCTGCGGGTTGACCTCCGCGGGGGCGGCGTATTGCTGGGGCGTCAACAGCAACGGGGACTTGGGCGATGGGACGAGGACGAAACGGTCGACCCCAACCGCAGTGACCGGAGGACTCACCTTTACGTCGCTCAGTACAAGCAGGGGCCACACGTGCGGCTTGGTCGCCGGTGGGGCGGCGTACTGTTGGGGTGCGAACGACCAAGGGCAGCTAGGTGACGGTACCCGGACCGGCCGTCTCGAGCCGACGCTGGTGGCGGGAGGGTTGAGCTTCGACGAGATCAGCGCCGGCGCTTATTACACCTGCGGGGTGACTGCCACCGGAGCGGCATACTGCTGGGGCGGCAACGGCAAAGGTCAGCTGGGAGACGGGACCCAAACCAGCCGACTGACCCCGACGCTCGTCTCTGGGAACCTGAGCTTCTCGACGATCGATACGGGTGATCATTCGTCCCTGACGGTGTCGAGCGAGGGCATCAACCACACGTGCGCCCTTACCAACGAGGGAGCGGCCTACTGCTGGGGATGGAACAGCGTCGGTGAGGTAGGGGATGGGACCCAGGCGGATCGGTTGACCCCGTCCGCGGTGAGTGGCGGGAGGACTTTCAAAACCATCGCTGTTGGCTCACAACATAGCTGCGCGATGACCGGGTCGGGCCTGGCGTATTGTTGGGGCCTGAGGAACAAGGGTGAGCTCGGTGACGGCGGCACGGAGTTTCCAGCCTGGCGGACAACTCCGACCCTGGTCCTACCCAGCCCATGAACCGGCGCTCAGCCGTTGGCCGAGGGTTTGCCGTGCTCTTGGTCGTCACCGGTTGTGGTGGGTCCGAGTCACCCACCAGCAGTGACGCCCCAGACCCCTCCGTCCCCACGAGTATCACACTTTCAGCGCAAGCGATCTTCTTCTCGTGGGTCGGGCAGACGGTGCAGATCGTCCCGGAGGTGCGCGACCAGAACGGGGTCACGATGGCGGGTGCGTCGGTAGCCTGGACCTCGTCCAACTCCTCCATTGCGCAGGTCTCGTCCACCGGTCTCGTGAGTGGACTCTCGGTCGGCTCGGCAACGATCACGGCGACCGCGGGAGCTGCGACGTCGTCTGTGCGTGTCCAGATGTCGTCGATGATTGGCACCTGGACGAGAGGTGAGAACGCCCTCAGGGTCGAAAGCTCCGGTCGGATCTTGGTCAGTAACGGTGGGGGCGTCCAAGGACTCCTTAGTCCCGACATCGTCGCCACCTACACGACGATGGAAGGTACGGTCTCGATTACCGACACCTCTGGCGGCACGGACGGAGGGTGCAGCCCAAGCGTAGTAGGCATCTATGACTACCAAGTCAGCGCGACGTCGCTCACGCTCAGCGTGGTGAACGATTCGTGCCCCGGGCGGCCCAGCTTCCTGACGGCTGGCGAATGGACTCGTTTGCCGTCCGACGTCACCACCGTGGAAATCTCACCGCCGGCGCTCACGATCTCGTTGCTCGGCGAAACCCGGCAGCTAACGGCCGTGGTGCTTGATCAGAACGGATTCTCGCTGGAGGATCAGATCGTCGTCTGGACATCGACGGACAGCACCGTGGCCACTGTCTCGCCAAGTGGTCTCGTCACTGCCCTGCGCAGCGGGGTGACTACGGTCGAAGCCACGGCCGAAGGGGTTGCGGACTCGATACGGGTGACGGTGACGCAGGTCGCGTCCGTCGAGCTCACTCCCGATTCGGTGACCATGGCTGCCCTCGGCGAGAGCGTTACGCTCATGGCTGTCGCTCGAAACGGAGCCGGGGAGGAGGTCCAGGGTGTGGCCTTCACATGGATCTCCTCGGATCTGGATGTCGCTACCGTGAGCACCGGCGGAGTGGTGACAGCCGTGGCCAATGGCGTCGTCATCGTGAGCGCGCAGGCGGAGGGCAAGCTCGACACGACGGTCGTGACCGTAGATGCGCCGGTGGTTACCTCCGTTTCGGTTTCACCGGACACGCTCGAGCTCCTCCGGATTGGAGCCGACGCTTCATTGAGCGCTTTCGCCACCGACCAGTATGGGAATCCGATTCCAGGTGTGGAGTTCACCTGGATGTCTTTGGACGGTAGCATCGCGACCGTGAACGAAAGCGGTTCCGTCACCGCGGTCAGGAACGGTACGACATCCATCATCGCAGAGGTGGAAGGTGTGGCAGACACGGCTACTGTGATCGTGGCGGAGCCGCAGGTACTTACTACGGTGACGGTCACCCCGGGGACGGTAAGAACCTTCGGAGGTGCCGAGTTGTCGGCCGCGGGATTCGATCAGTTCGGGGAGCCCATGCCAGGAATCGCGTTCACCTGGAGCTCTTCGGACGCTTCCGTGGCCACGGTCTCCGAGAGTGGCCTGGTGACGGCGGTGGGCAACGGTGATGTAGCCATCACCGCGGCCGCTGACGAGAGACAAGCGAGCGCCACGGTCACGGTGGATCTGCTGAGCACGCTCGTGGTCGGGGCCTACCATTCGTGCGGGATCGCCGGGGATGGTGCCGCCTACTGTTGGGGCGAGAACAGTTTGGGGACCGTCGGGGACGGGACAAACTTCGACCGATGGACGCCGCGTGCCGTCGCCGGGGGCCTGACGTTTACCGCGCTGAGCGGCGGGCACGATCACACCTGCGCCTTGACCGATACGGGTGTGGCGTACTGCTGGGGCGGGAATGCCCTGGCTCAGCTGGGCGACGGTCGGAGTCCCCCTAAGGTCACCCCCGCCCCAGTCGCCGGGGGCCTGACCTTCGGGGCAATCACCGCCGGTAATCAGTATTCGTGCAGCCTCACCACGACGGGTCAGGCCTACTGTTGGGGAGGCAACGAACAAGGCCAACTGGGAGACGGCACTCTGGAGGCTCGAGACGTTCCAACGCCGGTCGGCGGAGGCCTGACCTTCACGGACATCTACGCCGGCGAGCTTCACACCTGCGGTTTGGTTGGTGCCGGAGAAGCGTATTGCTGGGGCTACAACGGCTATCGGCAACTGGGGGATGGCACGACGACCAGGCGTCTTGTGCCGACCGCAGTTGGCGGAGGCTTGACCTTCACCTCGCTGTCTGTGGGCCAATACCACACGTGTGGGATAACCCCAAGTGAAGAAGCCTATTGCTGGGGTCGAAACGATACGGGAGCGGGCGGGAACGGTGGTACCGCTCAGTCACTTGCAGCTCCGACGCTCGTAACTGGGGGTCATCGCTTTGCCGAGGTGAGTGCGGGATCCCTGTATAGCTGCGGGCGCACGACTGCTGGGGCCGGATACTGCTGGGGCTACAACGCCGACGGAGGAATCGGCGATGGGACCAACACTCAGCGGTTGGCCCCTAGGGCGATCGCCGGCGGTCTGTCGCTCATCGGCATCGCAGCGTCACGCGCGGAATTCTCGCGGAATCATACGTGTGGCTTGGCGGGAGCCGGCGTGGTCCATTGCTGGGGGGAGAACGGTTCTGGGCAGGTCGGTGACGGAACCACACAAGATCGCTGGAGTCCGGTTTTGGTCGGGCCTGGCAACTAGCGCCACCTAGACGGAGCTTCCCAGCTGGGGCATCCTCGCTCATGTCGGAGCGCACGCTGTCCTCGACCTGCTCGGTAGCAGCAGGGGGTCGGCGCTTCGAGCCCGCCCTGGCTCCAATTGGGGAAGTTGCAGCCTCGCAGTCATCTAGGTGGGTGTGGGGTCTTGCTTGTCGTGGCTGGACATGCCCGAAGGTACCCAATAAGCACCCGAATCGGCGGCTTTCCGCCCCGGCGCGGTGTGTCCCGCGGCGGTGTGTGCGGGAGCTCCGGTGCACACCGTATCAGCTGTAATCGCTGCTCGTGGGTGTGAGTGGGCCGAGCCAGGGCAGCACCTCTGCGACATAGATCAAGGGGGCATCTGAACCCTGGATCGTATCTGGCCCACCGGTGCTCACGCGGACCCACGTATGCCCTTGTGTAAGGGAGACTTAGGGCCGCCGACGGTGGCTTGGCGTTGCGGGTGGCAGAAGCCCGGCGCATACTCGGATCCGTAGAATCAGAGTTGGCTAGCGACCCTCACCTGCTTGGGAAGATTGCCGCGCCCTCTCCATGACAAAGCCAACATTAGACAGTTCGTTCACGACTGACGTGGCCAAGTTCTACGAGTCGAGCTTGGTCCCGTTGATCTTCCGCCCTTATGCTCGTGACCTAGCTGAGCGAGCCAGGGACCGGAATCCGGTCACGGTGTTGGAGGTCGCGTGCGGAACCGGGGTGGTGACCCGAGCTTTGGCTGACTGCCTCCCAGATCACTGCTCGATTCTGGCAACCGACCTCAACCAAGCGATGGTCGATCACGCAAAGGAGATTGGCTCCAGTCGCCCCGTGGAGTGGCGGCAGGCCGACGTCATGGATCTCCCCTTCGCAGATGGTTCGTTCGACGTCGTGGTGTGCCAATTCTCGGTGATGTTCTTCCCGAACCGTGTCGCCGCCTATGAGGAGATTAGGCGCGTGCTCCGACCGGGCGGTGCCTTCTTGTTCAATGTTTGGAACAGTATCGAGCGGAACGACTTCGCCGCCGTCGTTACGGAGGCGGTAGGAAGTCTCCATCCCGCTGACCCTCCGTTGTTCCTTGTCCGCACGCCGCACGGGCACGGCTCCCAACAAGAGATCGAGGGCGACCTCCGGGCGGCCGGTTTTGAGTCCGTCCAGTTCACCCCACGTGACGACAAGAGCATCGCACAGGCGCCCGAAATACCAGCGGTCGCTTACTGCCAGGGCACACCGCTTCGAAATGAGATCCTGACACGCGACCCCGATGGGCTCGAGCGGGCGACAGCTGTCGCAGCCGAAGCACTGCGATCGCGGTTTGGCGACGGCCCGATTGAGGGGCGGATCAGCGGAGTCGTGGTGGTCGCTAGCTGACAAGGAATTGCTGCTGTCCGCGCGAGGGCCGACGGGTGCTCGCTCCGCTCGCGAAGAGCTAGTAAGGTGAGGCGGCAGAATCCCAATCCGTTAGAGCGCGAGTCAGCGTCGTCCGACTGGGCAGGATTATTCTGTCCCGCTCAAGGAGATCCGAGAGTGACCCAATACGAGTTCATGACGGTGGCGGTGTCCCTGGTTCTTGGGCTCGGGGTGGCCGTGTTGCTGAGTTCCTGGCTCACGGTCTTTCGACATCGAGACACGTTCCGCCTTCACTGGATCTCACCGACTTGGGCGTTGTGCATCTTTGTCTCCCAGATTCAGTACTGGTGGTCCTTGGGGTTCCTCCTCGACGATCTTCCGGTGATCAGCGGGTATGGCTTCATTCTCTCGATGTCCCAGGCGGTCATCCTTTTCGTGGCGGGCGGGCTAATTCTGCCTCAGGAGTCTCGCGGCTCCGAGGATGACCTCGCCGAGTATTTCGGCAGAAACGGTCGCTGGGGTGTTCTAGCCTACGGCCTCTTTTGGGTTGGCGCGTTCGTGCACAACGTCACTGTCCACGGCACTCCCGTCGGACTGCCACTTCATTCCACGGTGGTGGTGCTCGCAGTCGCGAGCTTTCTGGCCGCGACGGTGAGGCGGACCCGGTCTATCGCCACGGTTCTGGCCGTGCTGGCCTTGCTTGCGAATACCGCGTGGCCCAGGCCAGCAGCCTTTTGACCCGGCGTCGCGTTCGAAGAAGGGATTGTTGCTGTCACGGAAGGACCAGTTGATGCGCTGCGCTGGTGTCCGGGCGGACCGGGCGGCAGAATTCCAGTACGCTAGGCCGGAGATCCGAGGTCTGGGAGCAAGTGAATGAGCCGCAAGAGGCACTGGGAAGACGTCTACAGCACGCGACGAATCGATGAGGTGAGCTGGTTCCAGCCACATGCGACGCTCTCGCGCGACCTGATCGCCGGCGCTCTGGCTGACCGTACCGCTGCGATTCTCGACGTTGGCGGAGGTGCGTCTCCTCTCGCGGGAGATCTGCTCGAGGCCGGCTACAGCAACGTGACGGTGCTCGATCTGGCGGCCCCCGCACTTGCCCAGGCGCGCCAAAACCTCGGCGCCTACGGCCACCGCGTCCGATGGATTGTCGGCGACGTCCTTCACCTACCGTTTCGATGGGGATCGATCGGTCTGTGGCATGATCGAGCCGTCTTCCACTTTCTCACGGAACACGGCGAACGAGAGCGCTATGTGGCGGAGGTTCGTCGCACGGTCCGCCCGGGTGGTCTCGTACTCGTCGCAACGTTCGCGGCTGATGGACCGTCGCGCTGCAGTGGTCTACCCGTGGTGCGCTACTCGCCAGACCAACTCCACGCCGCTTTCGACGGAGATTTCGAACTTCTCGCATCTCGTCGAGAGGAGCATCGTACTCCCGGTGGGGTCGTGCAGCCTTTCACCTATTGCCTTTGTCGCTATGAGCCCGCACAGAACTCGCGGGCTGCTGCCTAACGGCGCGGGGTGGTTGGTCGCGGTCCGTCGTCCAGAGCCGTCGATACGGGTGGAAGTGTCCGCCGCCCACTTTGGGGCGCTCCGCGGTCTTCTCCGCCCGGACGAGCCATTTCGCCCGCGGTCGAGTCTCAATTCAGGAAGGAGGGCCAGAGACCGGCCTTCCTGAGCCGGCCCTTGATGTAGGTCGGATTCCTCCAGAGTGGAGTGGCCTCAAAGTCAGGGGTCGCCCAGTCCTTCGTGGCGATGCGTTCTTCCATGACCGCGGGGTGGGATCCATCCCACGGAACGCATGTGGAGAGGTCGTATTCCCACCGCTTGAGCTGCTCGCGGGCCCGCGCTTCCCCCATTTCCCCTTCGTCGTAGAGCCGGATAAACCACTCCCACTTGTCAGCCATGGAAAGGGGCGGGCGCACCCAGCCGTAGTGAAAGACTCGGGCTCCGGTGGGCCGGGCGGCGCCGAACGGGCGCTCCCGAAGCGGACGCGCATGGGACCAGCCGAACTTCGACGCGTCCCGGATGGAACGGATGGGGCTCCCGCCACGGATGATCCGTACCGATGTCCGATATCCCAACGCTTCCCGGAGTCTGTAGTCTCCCTTGAAATGCAGATAGTCGAACCAGAGGCCCAGGATCCTCTCGTTTCCAAGGTGCCGCTCCATGGCATTCCAGATCCGGTCGTAGTCGTCCTCGTGGAGGACTTCGTCGGCCTGGAGGTAGAAGCACCAGTCCCCGTCGCACCGGTCCAGCGCCAGGTTGGTCTGCTCGCTCAGGACCCTCCCTCCTTCGCGGTTGTCGAGGTCCCACTCGGTCTCGAAGACGTGGATTTTGGGTGAGCCGATGGCACGGATCCGCTCCAGCGTATCGTCATCCGACCGTCCGACCCCCACGTGCAGTTTCTCGACGAGCGGAAGCAGCGAGCGCATGCTCTCTTCGAAGGGATAGGCGAACCGGACTCCATTCCGGACGATCGTGAAACCGCTTACCCGCATGTGGCGATGCTCCAGAGGAAGGTTCTAAGCCGAATCAAAACATCATTGGACCGATCCCGAGGGGATAGGGCAGCGCCATTGTAGTGCGCCGGCGCCCCTGATAGCATAGGGCGAACCCTTCGGGGCCGGATTCCGGAGTCCTGTCGCCCTTGCCGGCATTCCACGCCTTGGACGTATCGGTCATCATCTCCACGTATCGTCAGCCGGAGTGGCTGGCCAAGGTGTTGTGGGGATTCTCGGTCCAGACCTACGCGGACTTCGAGGTCGTCGTGGCGGACGATGGCTCGGGTCACGACACGCGACAGGTGGTCGAAGCCTTTCGGGACGAGGTCGGGCTTTCCATCCGGCATGTCTGGCACGAGGACCGGGGGTTCAGGAAGTGCCGGATTCTCAACAAGGCTATTGTCTCCAGCGCACATGACTATCTGGTCTTCACCGACGGAGATTGCATCCCAGCCCGAAGCTTCCTCGAATGGCACGTTCGGCTCGCCGAACCGGATCGTTTTCTCTCGGGAGGCTACGTGAAGCTTCCAATGGATCTTAGCCGGCAAATCACCCAGGACGACGTCGTGAGCGGGCGAGCCACCGATCGGGGGTGGCTGCGCGCACGGGGCGTCCCCGCTCGGAAGCTGTGGAAGCTGACCCGGAGCGGGATCATGGGGGCAACCCTCGATCTCCTCTCGCCGACCGGAGCGACGTGGAACGGCCACAACGCTTCCGCCTGGCGGAGACATGTCCTCGCCGCCAACGGCTTCGACGAGCGGATGAAATACGGGGGCGAGGATCGTGAGTTCGGCGAGCGCCTCGAAAACATGGGGGTTCGCGGGAAGCGGATCCGGCACCGCGCCGCATGCGTCCATCTGGAGCACCCCCGGGGCTACGTCGACTCCGGCCACCAAGCTGAGAACGACGAGATCCGTCGGCAGACGCGGAAGCTGGGAATTCAGAGGACGTCCTACGGCATCGATCCGTAGTCGGTGTTTATGCCCAGTCGCATCTACGACACTCGCGATGTCGGGGTCAACGCTCTAGCCGCGTTTCTCGCCGTAACTGCCGTCGCTGCTACTCGTTGGGTTCGCAGCCGAAGCAGCCACGCCTCCGCCTGATCCCTATACGGCATCGACGCCAATCATATGGCTCACGTAGCAGACGCCGTCGACGATTGTCGCTGCATCCTACGGTCCTGGAATTCTGCAGCGCGGCCCGCCCGGCCACCAGCGCGGCGCACCCGCTAGCTCTTCCGTGACAGCAGCGATTCCTTGTGACGCGGCGATTCGTGAGTCGTCCCATCGCTCGGATCGGCGGACATCGCACCGGGAGACGGGTTAACTTCTACCTGCATCGGCGCCTCACCCTTTCGTCTCAAACTCGCGGTAACAGAGGAGGCTCAGGCTTCAGATGACGGATCATGACGCTGGCCGTCTCAGTGAGGAAGAGGCAGCCCGAGTATGGAGCCAGGCCGCTCAGCTCCAGGCCGACGCCAGCGGCGGTGAGGATACTCCGCAGATCACCGGCAGCGACGATGGCGTACCCTACGCCGGCTACGAGGTCAGCGAAGTGCGTTCTGCGGCCCATGAAGCCGGGATTGCGCCGGAGTTTGTCGAGGTCGCGCTCGCTGATCTCCGGGTCGAACGAGCGTTTCCAAGAGCGAAGAAGGGCCAAAGCCTGGCTCGGAGATTCCTGAACGACCCGCCGGATACGATCACTGTGCGCAAAGTGGTCGAAGCTACGCCCGAGGAAGTCTTCTCCGCGATGCAGGCTGTGTTCCCCAACGAGCCGTTTCGTCTCACGTTGACGGACCAACAGGGTGACCCACTGAATGGCGGTCTACTCGTATTCGACCTCCCGAAGACGAAGAATCCGTTTGAGCGGGGCTTTGCCTTTGAGACCTCGGAAGGTGGGTTACGGCAGCTCTTCGTAACCCTTAGGCCCGTCGAGGAGACGCGCCTCTCTTGTGAGCTGACGGTGCGCAGCCCAGCTACGATGCACAGAACCGGATTCGGCCTGGGCATGCTTGCGGCAACCCTGGGCGGCGGTGCCGGGCTTGCGGGTTTCGGTGCCCTTGGTCTCGCGCTTGGGATGGGACCGTTGGCCGGCATCGGTGGTCTCGCGCTTGGCGCCGGCCTGGGGATGAAGGGATTTCGAGCCCTTTATGCTTTCGCCTTACGTAGGGCCGGAACCGCCCTCGAACGATTGGTTGGCGCGGTGGCGACGCGGGCCACGGGCCTCTGGCGAGGCTGACCATGACCTGCCTCCGGGATGGCCGCCCGAGAGCGGATGTCAGAACGAGCTTCACTCCAAGGAATGAGACACACCGACGGAGATGCGTCCTGGTCAGGACCCCTTGGGAGTTTGTGAGAGACCTCTTCTCGTCCGTCCGATCAATCTTCTGACTTCGGTCGTCCGGTTGCTTCGAAGCTGGGGCTCCCCTCCGGATATGGCTTTGCGAAGGACGCCACCGTGACGCACGCAGTCGAGCTGCCCTCACAGCCTCCGCGGACAGCAGCAATTCCTGGTTAGATGGCACACACTGGTCGGTAACGTAGACCATTGGACGTCAGGCTGCCTCGACCAGTGACGTGGTCTGGTCCGACCGCTTCCGCGTCTGCGGCGATTCCTTCTTAAAACGCGACGCCGGGTCAGAAGGCTTCCGGCCGCGGCCACGCGGTGTTCGCAAGCAAGGCAAGCACCGCCAGAACGGTAGCGATAGACCCGGCTCGCCCCACCGTGGCGTCCGGCGTTAGGGATGGCTCCCTCCCGCACCAGCCGACCCACGTGGTCTGCGGAGCATCCCTCGACCTGTGGCGCCGGGTCAGCCTGACTTGTTCAATATGTACCGGGCGATGCGCCACGTACTTCTGTGCTGGTCAACACGAAGAGCAGCGGCGGCCTAGTGTCGGGGGATCTGGTCGCCGCGCTCAGCGAGCCAGTCACGGAACGAGAGCAGTTCCGGGTTCAGGCGGCGGGACAGCTCCACGTCCCGCGCGCCCGTGAAGACCTCGTTGAAGTCGTGGTAGAACTGGAACATGTTCCCCATGTCGTCGGCCCCGGGGAAATCGAAGGAGCGATAGGTGTCGAACGGCACGGCGAAGTAGGACACGGTTTCTCCCAGCGCATCTCCGAGCGCACTTGCCATCTCCGCTCCGGTCAGGTGCTCCCCGGCGATGCCGACGGTCCTCCCGATGAATTCATCGCCACCCTTGAAGATCCCGAACGCACACTTCCCGATGTCGACCGCCGCGATCCCTGCGAGCTTCGCATCGCCCATGGGTAGAGCGAAGACCAGACCCCCGTCCTCGCCTCGCTGCGGCTCCATCCCGAAGTGGATGAGATTGTCCCAGTAGAATGTGGTGACGAGCAGCGTCGTGGGGACGCCGCCCTCCACGAAGAAGGCGTCTGCCTCACCCTTCGCGTCGAAGTGAGGCACCTTGAACCGCTCCATTAGAGTCGGCATACGGTCGTCCTCGAGGGGAATCCAGCGTCTGGTGTCCTCGAGGGTAGACCAGATGACGTGGCTCACGCCGGACTTCCGAGCTGCGGTCGCCAGATTCCTCGCCTGCGCCATCTCCTTGTCGGGCGACATGTGCTCCCAGTAGTTGGTGACGCAGAATGCCCCGTAAGCGCCGTCGAACGCGGTGCTCAGGCTCTCGACGTCGTCGAGGTCGGCCTCCACGACCTCCGCGCCTGCCTCGACGAGGGCTCGGGCCTTGTCCGAACCGGTGTTCCTCGTGACCACGCGGGCCCGGAACTCGCCGTTCGGATCGTCCAGGATCGCCTGCACGAGCCCGCTGCCCTGAGAGCCCGTCCCCCCGATCACTACGATGACCTTTTCTGACATAATGCGCTTCCTTCTGGTAGGCTCCGAGCGAGGAGCAGGGACTACGCGGGCTGCACGCGAGCGCCACTGGTGAATTCAAGTGTCGGGCCCATTCGCGTCAACTCCTGCTTAGGTCTGGAGGCTGGGGACGCTGCGTGCCACGCTCGCGCTCCAACGGATTGCGATTCTGCTGCGCGGTCAGCCCAGACACCAGCGTAGCGTATCAACTAGCCGTTCCGCGACTGCAGCAATTCCTTGTTAGAGAGCCGGGCCGGAAGCAGTCGGCAACCCTCGCCCTCTCTGTGGAGAGTCACGAAGAGCTCGGAGCGGGTCTTCCATGATCCATCGACCTTGCGCCAGCGGAGCGCCGCTACCGCATCACCGTCTCAACGCCCATCGCGCGCCCCCATCGATCGACGGGTCCGTCACGAGCGCCGTCTGGTTCGATCCATCCGCGTCGATCACGTAGATGTCCCCGCTCGCGCCCGCGGTGTTGTACACGACCCGCAGGCCGTCGGGGGACCAGTCGGGTGCCTTCGCACCACAGGACACCGTCGTGAGCAAAGTCTGGCCCGAACCGTCAGCGTTCATCGCGTAGATCTTGTCGCAGCCATCCCGGTTGCTCTCGAAGACGATCCTTTCCCCGTCGGGGGACCACCGTGGGTTCCGGTTGTCTGAATCCCCGTTGGTGAGGTTCGTCGGATCCGATCCATCGGCGTTCATGACGAAGAGATCGGTCTTGCCGGGGGAGAGATACACCCCGTACACGATCTGCAAGCCGTCTGGGGACCAATGACCCATGCCTTCCCCGAATCCACCGCCCGTGAGTTCCACTTGGTTCTGGCCGTCCGCGTCCATGACCCAAAGCGCGTTCTCCCTCAGAAACAGGATCTTGGAGCCGTCCGGGGAGAAGACGGGAGCGCCCTCGCTCGTGAAGTCGTCGGTGAGGCGGGTCTGATCCGAACCGTCGGAATTCATGACGTAGATCTCGCGACGATTGCTGCCGTCACGTGTACTGACGAAAACGATCCGCGACCCATCGGCGGACCAAGAGGCCTGGGAGTCGCTCGCACCGTTCTGGGTGAGGTTCACCATCGACGAGCCGTCGGCGCGCATGACGTACACCTCGTAGTTGCCGTCACGATCGGACGTGAAGGAGATCCAGCCGGGATCACTCACCTGCACGGTGGCCGAATTCGAAAGACTTCCCGATGTAGCGGTCACGGAGACGCTCCCATTCCACTCGGCGGTGACCAGACCGCTCGTCGAGACGGAAGCCACTGACGCGTCCGCCGTGCTCCATGAAACGGAGGCGCTGGGCATCGCCGTGCCCGACTGGTCGAGCACGGTGGCCGTGAGCTGCCGAGTCGCACCAAGGGAGTCGATCTCGAGCGTCGTCGCCGAGAGCTGAATCGTGGTCGCGACCGGCGTCTGCGGGTCGGGCGTGGCCTGAGTCGGGGACTCGCCGCCACCACAGGCGACGGCGGCAAGCAGGGTTAGACACCCGAGGGATCGTTGCATGGTCACGATGTAAGGCTCCAGAATTCGGGAAAATGGGTCAGGCTTGTGACAAGAAAAGCGGACACTTCATCGGCCTCCGCTCAAACGATGAGGTCCACAACAATTCCGGCGCGGTTCAGAAAGAAGTCAGTCGGGGAGTCCACGTGCTTCTCGGCGCGCTGCCACCGATCGCGAGCCAGGTGGGTGAGTGGCAACGCGATCGAGCTGCCCGCGACTGGGCGCCGAAGCCGAGCAGCGCTCAGAAGCCCCTCACCGCTCGGACATAAGCGCTCTGCGCGGGGGTTCCAGTGATGCTTACGACGCAGTAGCCGCACGGGCCCCAGTCGAAGCCGACACCCTGGTTGGGTGACGAGCTCCAGTACACATACTGGGTCAGGGCTGCTCCACCGGTGGAGATGGATCCGGCATTGACCGCCTCCCGGTTCCGCCCGACGGCCCTCAGCTGGTCGATCGACGGCAGGTACCAATCCGTGTAGCCGTTGAAGTCGAGATTGGATGCGAGCGGCCCTGCGTTCGCCCAGCTTACAAAGCCCTGGTTTCTGTCCGTGATGATGAAGCCGCTCTGGTAGTCGGAGTCGGGGTCGAAGCCGCCGACGATGCCCCCGAGGTAGGGGTCGCCGACCGCCAGAGCCGGACGCGTGAAGACCACCTCATCGCTGTAAGCCGTTCCCACCTCGTTCGTCGCGTATGCCCTGAGGTAATACGTCGTGCCGGCAGTCCAACCATCGATTTGGACGCCAAAGCCAATTGCGGGGCGATCGAACGAGGTGTGGGTCCCCTCGATCGTGGGGTTCGGAGCTGTGCTCCACGCCACCCCGCGGGCGCTCACCGTTCCGAGTCCCGAGTCGTCGATATTGACCATCACGGTGGCCTTGGACTCCCAAGTGAGCGAGCTGATCGAGACCGTCGGAACTACAACCTCGAGCGTGGTGAAGCTCCTCTCTTCTCCGTAGCTCGTCCCCATGCTGTTCGTCGCATAGGCACGCACATAGTACGTGGTCCCCTCGTCGAGGCCGGTCAGGGAACTCACGAAATCCGTATCCCCTGAGCCGTCCGACGTCTTGGTGGGCAGCGTGATCGTGGGACCTTGAGACGTGCCCCACACCACACCCTTCGCGGTAATGGACAGCCCCCCATTGTCGGTGATCGTTCCACCGGCCTCTGCTGCATCCAGGGCGATCCCCGTCACTGCCGAGGTGGATACGCTGGGGACCGTCGTCTCCGTCGGGGTCGGACCATTGACGTCGGGCCCGGTCGAGTCACCGCAGGCTGCCAGGACACCGGCAACGACGAGGGACGTCCATCGATACGGATGATCGCGCATCAGCATGAGGGGGGATTCCAGGGAGGGAGGGTCGTGTTCGGATCTGAGGTGATCGTGCGCTGGCCAGGTGCCAGGTTGGGAGGGGCAAGGGACGTGCCGGAGGGCAAAATGCGACCATCGTTCCCTGGCTGGAGTGACCTCGCTCTGCCGCATTCAGAGGCCGAGGGTCGAGGATGCGGAGGAGTCCAACTCCTCTGGGGGAAAGTCCCCGTTGGGGGTAGATCGTCCCATACGGAGCGGCATTCCCGCTCCAATTCCCGCTGCTCCCCCTCGACCTTCCCGCTGTTGCACGGGCGGCAGCTTCTGGCATCGCGTGTTGGCAAGAGCGCCAGATCGTGCAGCCCAACACGGGTCTAGACGACTTCTTGCCGCAATTCGCAAGGAGCGCGAGGCGTTGTGCAAGCACGGGGTCGGCGGGCCGAGCCCGCCTGGCTCCACTTCGGGAAGTCGAAGCCCTGCAGCCACCTAGGTAGCTGCAGGGCCTCTCTTGTTCTGGTCCGACGTGGCCAAGAGCTCCTACTCGCCACCCCCGATTGACACCGGGCCCCGTGGACCCGCACACTGCGAATCGGTGCAATACCAATCCGTGAGGTCCGATATGTGTAGCCGCGCTGCTGCAACCCTGCTGGTCCGTTTGGCCGTCATCGCTGTCCTGGTGCCGGTCCATACCTCTGCTCAGACGGTGGTCGAGCCGTTCAAGGTCGGCACATTCGAGATCGGTGGAGGGCCGACGGTGGCTCTGGTCCTTCGCGATCAGCACATCGTTGCGATCCCTCAGGCGAATCGCGACCTGGAGCGTGACGAGCTGTATCCGACCGTGCCGGCGCCGGAGGACATGCTCGATCTCATAGCCCGCTACGAGTACGGCATGAAGCAGCGGCTCTACGAGATGGTGAACTGGATCGTGGCCAACGACATGCTGGACGGTGACCGGCCCGGCTACATCCATGATCTGGATGGGGTCCGGACCCTTCCTCCCATCATGTATCCCGGCAAGATCCTGAACGCTGCCGTCAACTTCTACAGTCACGTCAACGAGACAGGGACTCCGGAGGAGCGAGCGGAGGCGCGTCGTCAACGCAGGGAGAATCGAGGCGTCCCGTACCTCTTTCTGAAGCCGAGTCGTGGTGCCGTCGTGGGCAACGGCTCGCCCATCATCCTTCCGTGGGGCCGGACCCAGATCGACTGGGAGGTAGAGCTGGGGGCTGTCATCGGGAGGGCCGGCAAGTACATCTCCGCCGCCGACGCTGAGGCTCACGTGTTCGGTTACATGGTGACCATGGACATCTCCGACCGTGGTGGCCGTCCCCCGGGCGGCAATCCGATGACGTCCGATTGGTTCGTGGGCAAGGGCCACGACACCTTTGCTCCGCAGGGCCCGTGGATCGTGCCCAAGGAGTTCTACGGAAACCCGATGGAGATCCTCCGTCAGAGTCTGGATGTCGGGGATGAGCGGATGCAGGAGGCTACTGCGGGCGACATGATCCACAGCCTTTGGGAGCTCGTCGAGTATGGCTCGTCGATCATCACCCTGTACCCCGGGGACGTCATCAACAACGGCACCTCCGGCGGGACCGGGATGGGCACGGCGGTCAGAGGCGAGCAGCGCTTTCTACAGCCCGGCGAGGTCATCTCGGCGACCATCGAGGGCATCGGGACGCTTACCATGCCGGTCGTGGCCGAGGAAGAGCCCGAGGGCCTGACCGGCGCCCAGCTCACTCCGGTGTGTGCGTACCGCGACTGCCGCTGATGGAGGGCAGTAGACCGCGTTTCAACGCGGTTGTCTGCTCTCAAGGCCTCCTTAGAGGCTCGATGCGGAGTTGTCATCTGCGGTGACACTTCTTCACCATGAGCGGGATGGCGTCTTCCCCTGTTGAAACTAGGAGAGCCTTCCCCTCGTCTACCTAGGAGAGCGACCGGATCTGTAGTCGCCTGTCCCAGGAGACGTGATGTTAGGAACGAAGGAACTGCTGCCCGGCACGCTCGACATGCTGATTCTCAAGGCCTTGTCGCTGGGACCGATTCACGGGTACGGGGTCCTGCGCCGAATCGAGGCGACGTCCCGAGGCCTTTTGAGCCTGGAACAGGGCTCGCTCTACCCCGCACTCCACCGGCTTCAGCATCGCGGTCTCATCCAGTCCGAGTGGGGAACGTCGGAAAACAACCGGCGAGCCAAGTATTACCACCTCACGCCAAAGGGTGAGACTCGGCTGGGGCGAGAGACTTCGCGCTGGGATCACATGGTCGAGGCCGTGTCGAACGTCCTGGTCGCCGTGCCGAGCGAGGTCTGACCGATGCTTACGCGACTCCGCTCGATCCTCCGAGCCTTGACCCAGCGTGATCGACTCCGTCACGACCTCGACGAGGAGATGGACTTTCACGTCGAGCAGTTGTCCGACGACCTGATGCGCCAGGGCATGAAGCCCGAGGAGGCGCGCAGGGAGGCTCGACGACGATTCGGAAACCCCGAGCACGTACACGACCGCACCCGCCAGGAGATGGATGTGGCACTCTTCGATGAAGCAGGGCGCAACCTACGATTCGCTCTCCGCGGCATGCGACGCAGTCCGGTCCTCACGGGCGCTTTCGTCCTGACGCTGGCTCTTTGCATCGGCTTCGGGACTGCCGTCTTCTCCGCCGTCGATGCGGTCCTCTGGAAGCCTCTGCCATACCCGGCGGCCGAGCGGTTGGCTCTGGCCGGGCTCCACGATCCTGATCAGGGCAATCTGACGGGCCGGGTCGGCATCGACGGCGCGAGTTGGCTGCGGATCAGAGACGAAGCCGAGGGCTTCCAACCGGCCGTGTTTTCCGGGTGGGTCCAGGGCGTGAATCTTTCGGCAAGCGGCGCAGCGCGCTTCGTGATGCAGCAACGTATCGGTGCGGGATACTTCTCCACGCTCGGCGTCGAGCCGCTCATGGGTCGAGAGTTCACGGTTCAAGAGGACGTCCCGGATGGGCCGCCCCTCGTGATCCTCAGTCACGAGCTCTGGAGCGGTACGTTCGACGCGGATCCTGAGATCCTCGGTCAAACGGTTCGACTCAAGGGCCGACCGCACACGGTGATCGGTGTCATGGCTGCCGACTTCCGGTCGGATGAGTCGGTTGATGTCTGGACTCCCATCCAGGCGTCGACGGCAGGGGAGGGGTCGGGCACCAACTACACGGCCATCGTTCGCCTTCCGACCGGAATGAGCTGGGAGGAGGCCGCTGCACGCTTCGCCGCGATCGCCCCACCCGGTGGCGTCTCCGCCGCCATGAGGTTCGGGGTCGTACCGTTGGAGGCGGCGATGTCCGCCGGGTACCGGCTTCCGCTTCTGATCCTCTTGGGGGCAGTCGGGCTGATGATCCTCGTGGGGTGCGCGAATCTGGCGGGAATCCAGGTCTCCAGAGCGCTCGAGCGCGAGGGGGAGATGTCGACCCGGCAGGCGCTGGGCAGCGGGACGGGCGCCCTGGTTCGTCAGCTGATCGCGGAGAACGTGGTACTCGGAGCGTTCGGTGGCTTGCTTGGGCTGGTGGTCGCGGTACTCACGGTTGACGGGCTCGCCGTGCTCTTCCGTACCAACCTCGGTGTCATGACCCCGATGGCTGTCGACGGAAGGGCGCTGGGGGTCGCCATGGGGCTCACAGGCTTGGCCACTGTCCTCTTCGGTCTCGCACCACTCGTCAGGGTCAGTCGAACCGATGCACCGCGCCTTCTCATTACCGGGTCACGCGGGTTCACGGGCGGCGGAAGCCGTCTTCTTCGGAAGGCCCTACTGGTCGGTGAGGTGGCGATGGTCACCGTCCTGTTGTTCGCAGCCGTGCTGCTCGCTCGGAGCTACGGTCACCTGGCGAGCCTCGAGCCCGGCTTCGACGCCAGCGGTGTATGGACCGCCCAGCTCTCGCTTGACGACGCGCGGTTCGCGGATGCTGACGCGGCGACCCGTCTGTTCGAGGAGACGGTGCGCGATCTCCGGGAGATCCAGGGAGTGAGAGGGGCCGCCGTCGCGCTCTCTCTGCCGTATGAGAGGCCACTGAATATGCCGTTTAGGTTGGAAGGCGATGACCCCGACGGTCGGCCGCGGTTGGCGAACCTGGTTTACGTGACCCCGGGCTTCTTCGAAACGCTTCGGATTCCTGTCGAAGCGGGTCGGGTGCTCGACGAGCACGACGGCGTGGGCTCCGCTGCCGTTGCCGTCATCAGCGAGGGGCTGGCCACCGCCCACTTCCCCGACGGTTCAGCGATCGGCTCGCGCCTGACGATGGGCGGGGCCGAGGGGATCGAGGTCGTCGGCATCGTCGGTGACGTGCAGCAGGCCGGCGCTGGATGGGGCTCGAGCCAGCCGGTCTGGGCTGCGCCCACAGTCTACGTGCCCGCGACGCAGGTAACGGGTCCTGTGCTCCAGCAGGTGCACGTGTGGTTCTCGCCGAGCTGGGTCGTTCGCGCGGACGCTCCGTCACCGGAGCTCGTCGCATCGATCGGACGGGTGTTCGAGAGCTTCGACGCCGAGCTCCCGATCGCCCGAACGAGTTCCTTGGAGGACGTGATCACACGGGCCTTCGGGCAGACCCGCTTCCAGGCGGTCTTCCTGCTGACCGTTGCAGGCTTCGCACTGCTCCTGGCCTGCGTTGGTCTATATGGCATCGTGGCGCACGAGGTTCAGCAGGGACGGCGTGAGATGGGAATCCGTATGGCGCTCGGGGTCACGCCCGGACGTGCGGTGGTCGTGACCGGAATGGCTGGCGTCCGTCTGGCGCTCTGGGGTCTCGTCGCCGGGGGTTTCGGCGCGATCGCTGCTGGGCGGGTGCTCGCCAGCCTCGTGTGGGGTGTGAGCCCGAACGACCCGGTCACCCTCCTCTTTCTGGTCGGCGCGATCGGCGGGTTGGCACTGATCGCGAGCTTCGTCCCGGCGGCGCGTATGGGACGGCTGGATCCTGCGGCGGTCCTCAAGGAATAGGTCGGGCCGGCCCAGCAAGTGAGCTCAGGGCCATGGATGGCGGCGACAGCTGGACGCTGTGGTGATCACCTGGGACCACGGGCTTTCCGTTTGGCCTGACGGGTGTGCTTTGGGCACGCTCTCCACCCCGATCCACACAGGACGAACGGGAGCACCGTTGAGGGTGGAGGTTCCGACCGACGTCCGCCGGTCTCACCTGGGGGAAGACCCGCCATGAGCGGACCCCTACGGTCGCCCGACATGCAGATTGCTCCGGCGGGTTCCGGACTCTAGCTTCGCCGTCCCCTCTTGAAAGGAGATCGCGACATGAAGACCCTCCAGCGATGCGCGTTGGTCGCGCTCGGACTCACCCTGCCTTCGGTCGTCAGCGCTCAGGAGGTAGCGCCGTTCTTCCAACAGGCGCCAGCAGTGTTGGTGGACACGTACGAGGGAGTCGACGCCCCTGTCTTCAATGACTACTTCGAGATGCTCACGCAGAGGTACGAGGGGTCCGACGGTTGGCCGTGGTCCATCTTCACCCGCTCGGCGACGAAAGCCATTCGCGTGACTGCGCTACCCGCTGGTCTCGAATCGATGCTCGAAGTACTCGCCGCGCGACAAGCCAGCTTTCAGGATTTCGAGGAAAGCCAGGTGGAGCTGTGGAACTCGGCATGGGAGACCCGACACGTATCGGTTTACAATGCCGCTCCCGGGCTGAGTGTCGTCCCTGACGGCTTCACAGGGGAGGACATGCAGGCTCTGCCATTCACGCGGGTCATCGTCTATGAGCTCGAGTGGGATCAAGTTCCCGCCTTTCGAGCGGCCCTCCGGGAGCGCTCGGCGCTGGACCGCGCAGCCGGTCTCGGCAACGCGTTCGTGCTCACGGTGTGGAATGGAGGGATCGGCACGGTCGGACAAACGGTTGTGCTTCGAGTGTCAGCCGAGAGTC
>JBDHIF010000166.1:0-2602 GCA_039587535.1 Gemmatimonadota bacterium | reverse complement strand
GAACACGCACTCGCGCGCCTTGCTCAAGAGCTCTTCGCGCTTCTCGTCGGAAAACGGGTAGATGGAAACCTGTTCGTGGTCTTCGTCGGACATCGTCCCTCCCCTTAATCGACCTGATCGAGCCAGGGCGAAAGGATAGTGCGGCGCCCGTGGCGGGGTCAAAGACCGCGCTACGGGGGAGGGGCCTCAGTCTGTCAGGCCCACGAGCTCCTCATGGGACGTCAGCCGCAGGGCAAACTGAGGCAGCGGAAACCACAGGGTCGGCTCCTGGACGCGGCGGATGTACTCGTCGACCTCGGGTATCGCCGCGATGCGCCGGATGTAATCGTCCAGGCGCGGGTACTCGGCCGTGAACCGTTCCCGGTCGAAGGCCTTGTACCAGTTGCAGAGCACGTTGAAGGCGTGCAGGTCGGCAATGGAGAGCCGGGAACCGACGATGAAACCGCTGTGCCGGTGCGGATTGGCATCGAGGTACCGCTCAAAAGGGTCCAGATTGTTGCGATAGCCATTGGAGACGAGCCCCCCATTGGAGACGAGCCCCCAGCTGCCGTCGCCGAGAAACGCGTTAAGACGCGCCGTCACGACGTCTTCGGGCGTGTTCATCCTGACGTTTACCGGAAAGATACCCGTCCAGTGAAAGAGCGCGTCGTACGCGTGGGACAGCACATCCATCACCGCCAGCTTCTCCGCTGCCCCGTCACCCATCATCCCGTGCTTCTCGCCCAGGTAGTACATGATCACGCTGCTCTGGGTGAGGTAGACGTCCGGATCGACGTAAAGGGGCATGTGCCCGTTGCGGAAGCAGGCCTTGAGCACCTGATCACCATTCGCGTCGCGAAAGGCCCAGGCCTGTATCGGCACCTGCACCAGCTCGTAATCGACGCCCTTCAGGTGCAGCAGGCAGCGTATGGGCCAGCAGATGCCGATGATGTCGAAGTAGACGAGCACGGGCTTGTCGACGCTTGCGGACGACAGACCGCGAACTCGGTCTGCAAGCTGCTCGACCTGCGTGGCGAGATCAGTATCCATGGCCCGTTCCCCTTCCCTTGCTTTGGAGCGAAGCATACCCCATGCCGTGCTAGTCTCTCCCCTGTCAGGGGGCTCGAAAATGACCGAAGAGCTGCAACAGGCACACGAAGCGCTGATCCGGGGCGAAGGCTTCACGGTTCTCTCCAGCCTGATGACGGAGGGCGAAGCGGCCCGCGTTCGGGACTCGATCCTCAATCATCTGGAACAGGCCGTGGACGAGCGCGACGGGGTCGCGAGGCTTTCGAACCTGCTGGCGGTGGATACGTCCTTCGATGCGTACGTTACCAATCCCATGCTGCTGGGACTCGCCCACCGGATGCTCGGCCCCGACGCGCGGCTGGCCGCCCTTGGGGCCCGGGTTCTGATGCCGGGCTGCGAGCTCGGCGGCCTGCACGTGGACTATCCTTACTGGGCCATGGATCCCGGCATGCCGGTGGAGCCGGCCCTGATGCTCCAGGTGATCTGGATGCTCGAGCCCTTCACCGAGGACAACGGCGGCACCTGGGTGGCGCCCGGCAGCCAGGCCTGGGGCGAGTACCCGTCGGAGAAACGTTTTGCGGATTCCGCCGTGCAGATCACCGGCAACGCGGGTGACGCCGTGGTGAGCCACGGTCTGCTGTGGCACCGAACGGCCAAGAACCGGACTCCCAGCTCGCCATCCAGCCCATGACACCCATGGGCCCCTTCACGGACGAGTACCGGGCAGGCGCATCGGCCGAGCTGCGGGCGCTGCTCGGGTTCGACCACGGCAGGGCCCTGAGGAATCGGGCCATGAACGTCGCCCGGGAGGGTTAGAGCCCCGGGATCGTTTCCGCTCCGTCGGCCGCCGACTCGCCGGCGCCAACGGACGAAAGGATCCGGACGATGCCCCGACCGTCAATGGCCACGTAGATGAACCCGTCGGGCCCTTCCCGGACGTCGCGGAGTCGACCCAGATCTTCGACAACGATCTCCTGCCCGGTCACGCGATCACCGTCCAGCCGGCACAGCACCAGGTAACCGAACTTCAGCGAGCCGGCCAGCAGGCCACCCCGCCATTCGGGATATCGCGGCGATGGACGGCGTCCAGTGCCAGGCCGGTGAGCGAAACCCCTCCCGCTCGGTGCCTTCGGCAAACTCGCTGCCGCTGTAGTTCACACCGTGGCTGAGGATTGGCCACCCGTAATTCGCCCCGGGCTCGATCACGTTGATCTCGTCGCCGCCTCTGGGCCCGTGCTCGTGAATCCAGATCTTCCCCGTCCCGGGATGGCGGGCCATGCCCTGGGGATTGCGAAGCCCGTAGGAGTAGATGGCCGGCTTCGCATCCTCCCGGTGCAGGAACGGGTTGTCCTCGGGGATCCGGCCGTCGTCGTGGATCCGATAGATCTTACCCGCATCACGGGTCAGGTCCTGGGGAAACAGGTCCCGACTGCCCCGGTCTCCCACGGAGAAGTACAGGTATCCCGCTTCATCGAAGACCATGCGGCCGCCGTAGTGGGCTCTCGAATCGCGCCCAGGCGGCTTGCCGAGCATCTGCTTGACGGAACTCTTGAGATCCGAGACCAATCCGAAGTCCTGCTCCGCGCGGTAAAGG
>JBDHIF010000008.1:0-85546 GCA_039587535.1 Gemmatimonadota bacterium | reverse complement strand
GCTTGTAAGGCAGGTGCTCTAACCAAGCTGAGCTAAGCGCCCTTCGATCCGCTCGTGATCGAACCGGAACGCTCGTCCCTCGGCGCTCCCAGGTCAACTCGCCTCCGTGTGCCCGCTGCGCACCCAAGGGTCCCGCCCGCAACCTCTCGCACTCTGGAATGCTGCGCCCGGGCAACTCGCAGAACCAGAGTAAGCCACCCCAGGACCGAGCCGACAAGCAGCGTCACAAAGCCGGTCACAACCCACCACAGGCCCGGCGCGGCATCCGGCCATTCCCGTAGCGCGGGTGCATCGGCTGGCGGCGCAGAAGGCTCGACATCCGCCTCGTGCAGCCGGCCGCCCCGCGTGGCGGCGCTCACGGTCAGCCGTTCCCCGGGAGCCACAGTGGTACGGATCCGCGGCCCCCAGCTAGGTCCGACCAGATACCTCGCGCGTCCGTCGGGCGCCAGGATGTCCGCCCCCACTCGTAGTTCGGGAGACCCGACCCCAGGAAGCGGACCGCGGCCGTCGCATCGCCCGGTATCACGCACCGGGCCTCCCAGTCGATCGCATCACGTAGGGGCCGACCCGCGCCTCACCGATGGCCGGCGGCGCAGCATTCGGGGGAACGTACCCACGGATTCCGTCCCCCATGCTGAATCCCAGGACGACCAGGTATCCCGGCGTCACGGCCCCCGCGACCGGCGCCCCTCCTGAGCATGGGTGACGGTCCCTTTCGGGCGGTCACCGACCGCACCGAGAGGGATGGATGGCCCGCTCTACCGGCGAAGCCTAGACACGAGCTGGACCGAGGCGCAGAGCGAACCTAGCCAGGCTCGCCGGCCGCTCCCGACTCGGAGTCGTCTCCGCGTTCCACTTCGATGGAGCAGCTTCCCACTACCGCGGCGACTGCGCCGATGGCAGCCCAGACGGGGAGCAACAACGCGCCGGCCACGCCCACCGTGACGGGAAACTCGATGAGCGTGCGGCCCTCGTCATTCTTGATGACCACGTG
Organism: Gemmatimonadota bacterium; assembly: GCA_039587535.1. Lineage (GTDB taxonomy): Bacteria > Gemmatimonadota > Gemmatimonadetes > Longimicrobiales > Gaopeijiaceae > JAWLHJ01. The sequence goes on along the minus strand of JBDHIF010000008.1, from coordinate 84,552 downwards.
CCGAACGTTCCCTTCCCGGATGAGCGCCCGAATCTTCTCGATGACCCGGTCCCCGGTCACTGTGTGCCGCTCCCGACCTCCGCCTTCACCGGGCGCCGAACCGCTCGGCTCCCTGCCGCTGTCGTCTTCCATATCGATCCACCTCCTCTCTCAGCCTGCGTCCCAGGACGGCATGCCGCAAGGGCACGGACTCGGGTGCCCTACTCGCTGGCCTCCTGCTTCTGCTCGTCCGCCACGGACCCGATGCGCACCCCCGTGCGGCGGAGCACCGCCCGCATCCGGGACTGCAGCCGGCTCGCCACGACGGGCTTCAACATGTAGTCGTCCGCTCCACGGTCGAGGAGCTCGATCTCGCGGCGCGGATCCGGGGAGCTCGTCAGCACGAGTACCGGCAGGTACTGAGTCTCGATCGACCGTCGGATCCTCTGGAGCACCTCGGGCCCATCCATCCCGGGCAGCATGACGTCCAGGAGCACCATCGAGTAGGTATCTCCCTCCTTCTCGAGAAGCCTGACGGCGTGCTCTCCGTCCACGGCCTCGACGATCTCAAAGCCCAGGTCTCGGACGATGGTGCTGATGAGCAGTCGGTCTTCAGGGTTGTCCTCCACGATCAGGACGGGTCCCACGGATTGCGGCGTCTCGTCCCTGGGCGGCACGATGCCGAGCACCCGCTCCACCTCCTCAACCGTGGTCTCACCACGAGCCACGCGGTCCAAAGCGACATCGGAGAGGGATCGCATGCCCTCCATCCGCGCGGCGAGCTCGAGGTCGGCGTCCTCGCACCCTTCCGCCAACAGAGACCGTAGCGCGGGCGTGAGGAGCAGCACCTCCGCGACGGGGGCCTGGCCGAAGTAGCCCGTTCCGGCACACGCGCGGCACCCCACGACACGCTTCGGCGGACGCAGGTCGAGCATGCGGGCGAGCTTCCGCTCTCTCGGCGGGAGATCCTTCGCCGACTCCACGCTTCGGGCACAGTGAGGGCAGAGCTTCCGCACCAGGCGGAGGGAGATCACAGCATGCAGGGACTCCGCCAGACGCGCCGGCGCCAAGCCCATCTCCAGAAGCCGCCGCACGCCGGAGATCGCACCCGGCGTGTGGACCGTGGCCAGCACCTTGCGGCCGGTCACGGCCGTGCGGAGGGCGATTCGTGCCGTGGGCAGATCTCGGATCTCACCCGCATGCATCACGTCCGGATCTCGGTCGAGAAGGTCCTGCAGCGTCTCGGCGAACGACTTCCCGGCGGACGCGTCGTACCTGATCTGCGTCACACCGGGGATGTTGATGTCCACCCTGCCTTCGAGGGAGAGCACGTTCTGCTTCCTCAGCGCGTGCATGCTGGCGTACACGAACGAGCTCGTACCGGCGCGTGCGGGCCCGGTGACCAAGACGAGTCCCTCGTTGCGAGCGAGCACCTGCCGGATGAGCTTTCCTTCGGGGCCGTCGTACCCCAGCCCGTCGAGCGTGGGGACGTCGTTCGGTGCCACCAACCGGATGCCGAGGAGCTCTCCGTCGGGGGTGGGCGTGGTAAGTAGGTGGGCCACTCGGTCCAGGCCCTGCCCGCCTCGCACCAAGAACCCTTCGCCTCCGTCTCCCACCGTGCCATCCCGCATGTGTTTCATGCGGGCGACCAATCGCTCGTGAGCGGCGGCCGGGAGTGGCACGACGGTCTGGAGCACACCGTCGATCCGGTAGCGGACCCGCCCCTTCTCCCGGCCCGGCTCCACCTGAATCTCAGTCGCCCGGTAGCGGAGAGCCTGCCGGAGGATGACATCGGCCAACCGCACCACAGCCGGGTCCTCGAGCTCGAGGCTCGTGAGCACGCTGCGGCCATCCGACGAGACGACCTGAAAGTCGGTCTCGGCCACTTCCGCCACGAGACGCTCCAACGCGCTCCCCGGAGCCTGACGAGCCTGGTAGGCGCCGTCCAGGGCCTCACCGATCGCCTTGGGGCTCGCCATGAGCAGCACGGGCTCGCGACCGGAATGCTCCACGATGGCTCGGTAAGCGGAGCGATTCGACGGATCGAAGGTGGCGACCACCACGTTCTGCTCGGTCAAGGCGACCCCGAGGATGCCGTACCGCCGAGCCACGGACTCCGGGATCAGGCGCACTGCCTGTGGGTCCCGCTGGGACACGTCCGCCATCCCGATCCGGAAGTGCCCCGCGACCCTCCGTGCGAAGCTCTCATCGGTCGTTTTCATGGCCTCGACCACTTGGCTCCACGCCGCGCGCACTGCCGCGAGGTCTGGCTGCGCGGGCAGCTCGATGGTTAGGCCGGCGTGCCCGGCGACATCCTTGAGCCAATGCGATTTCGGGGTCGTCTGCATAACGGGTCCCTGGCCCTGCCGCGGTGAGCGTGGTCGATCGCATGGCCGGAATCGGGCCATGACCACCACGATGCTATCGCCTACCGCGCCATCAGCCAAGCAGCTTCCGGGCCAGAGTACCTCGACGCCACTCACGGAAGCAGCGGCGACCGCGCGCTCCGGCCGGTGAACATCGACCTTCAAGCACGGCGCCCTCGGCATGCGGCCAGGGCCCGGGCTGCGTCCTCCTTCGATCCTTCCTGTGGGAACCCAGATGCTCGAGCCAACGTCAGGCGGAGGGTCTAGGCAGCGGCATAAGCACCACGCGCCCGTTTCGGTCATCCGACGCCCGCCATAGATTCGCTTTCATCGAGCCGCGCACAACCGGTACCGTACCCCCGTCGTCCGAGAGGCCATGTCGGAGAGCACCGACGCAGAACTCCACGCGCGCTGGAAGGAAGAGCCAGCCCCGCTCCTCCCTCTCTTGCACGCACTCCACGACCGGGACGGCTATCTGAGCGACGAGGCCCTGAGGGGCGTGGCGCGGGCTCTGAGGATCCCTATCGCGGACCTGTTCGGCACGGTCACGTTCTACCACCACTTCGCGCGAACGCCCGAGGGACTGCGTGCCCCGCGCGTTTGCGCCGGGCCGATCTGCCGCATGCGCGGCTCCGACGGGTTGCTCGAGTCATTGGATGGCGCCACGGCCATGCCCTGCTCCGGACGATGTGACCAGCCGGTGCCCGTCATCCGCGGACACGATACCCTGGTCGGCATAACCGCCGCCGACCTCGAGCTCCGTCCATCGCCCCTTCCCCCCGACCGCCTGCCCGGAGTGCAGGAGTGCGTGTTCGCCGACCTCCGGACACCGGGGAGAGCAACGCTCCGCGGGTACCGGGACACGGGCGGCTACCAAGCCCTGCAGACAGCCCTCGGTGACCGCCCCGAGCGTCTCATCGATACCGTCGACGCGTCCGGCCTGGCCGGGCGAGGCGGCGCGGGATTCCCCACCGGACGGAAGTGGCGGGCCGTGGCCGAAGCCCCAGGGCATCCCAAGTCCATCGTCTGCAACGCGGACGAGGGGGAGCCGGGCTGCTTCAAGGATCGTTGCCTGATGGACCACGATCCGCACGCCGTCATCGAAGGGATGGTCCTGGCTGCGCACGCCACGGGGGCCACCCGTGGGTTCATCTATCTCCGGTACGAATATCCGGAGACGCAGGCGGTGCTAGAGCGAGCCATCGACGAGGCTCGGGAGGCGGGGTTCCTGGGGACCGACATCCTCTCCAGTGGCCTGCACTTCGATCTCCATGTGCGTCGCGGTGCAGGCGCCTACATCTGTGGAGAGGAAGGCTCTCTTCTGAACAGCCTGGAGGGAAAGCACCCGTTTCCACGAAACAGGCCCCCCTTCCCCGTGACCCACGGCTTCGAGGACCTCCCTACCGTCGTGAACAACGTGGAGACCCTGGCTTCGGTACCGCCCATCGTTCGGCATGGGGCTGAATGGTACAGGGGACTCGGACTCGGCGACCACGCCGGCACCAAGATCATAAGCCTGTCCGGCGACGTGGCCCGTCCGGGCAACTACGAGGTTCCTCTCGGGTTCAGCCTCACGCGTCTCATCCACGAAATCGCAGGGGGACCGGGCGCCGGACGTACCGTGCAGGCCGTCACCATGGCCGGTCTCTCGGGCGGATTCCTGGCCGGCGACGACCTGGACGTGACCCTCGACGAGCCGAGCATCCGCGCCAAGGGCTCGTTCCTCGGCGCCGGCGGGATCATGGTGTTCGACGACAGCCGTGACATGGTGGACATCGCCCATCAGGCCATGTCCTTCTTCGCGCATGAGTCGTGCGGTAAGTGCTTCCCGTGCCGGATCGGTACTCAGCGACTGATGGAGCGCCTCGGCGGAGACGCGGGGCCCTCGGATATCGGTGCGTGGACGGACGAGGTGGAGGACCTGGGGAGCACGATGATGGAGACCAGCGCCTGCGGCCTCGGCACGGCCGCACCTCTCATCACCAAGAGCCTTCTGAAGTATTTTCCGGAGCGAGTCGCGCGACACGTGGCGCGGCCCCGAACCCAGCGAGCAGCGGAGCCGAGGACATGAGCGGCACCAACGACGACGGACCGGACAGCGTGACTCTCGTCCTGGATGGCGACGAAGTCACGTTCACTCCGGGGGAGACCCTGTTCGAGGTCTCGGAGCGGCATCGGCGAGGGGTTCCCACCCTCTGTTTCGATGACCGCCTCGAACCCTTCGGAGGCTGCCGCCTCTGCGTCGTGGAGCTGGAGGGCGCACGGAATCCGGTAGCCTCCTGCACCACCAGAGCCGAGCCCGGCATGAGGGTGAAGACCCAGGGTGGTCGCCTGGAGATGCACCGCCGCGTGCTCATGGAGATGGTGGCCTCGGAGAACCGCGAAATCGACGTCGACCCGCTCCACGGCTACGCCTCCCAAGAGATGAAGCAGCTGGTCGACCGTTACGACGCGCGGACAGGTCGCTTCCAGGGTCGGACCTCCGGCATAAGCAAGACCGACGACACGAATCCCTTCCTCCTACGAGATTACGAGAACTGCATTTCCTGCTATCGCTGCGTCCGGGTCTGCGCCGAACAGGAGGGCGACTACGCCATCAGCGTCATGAACCGGGGCTTCGAGACGCAAATCACCACCGAGTTCGACGGGCTCCTGAAGGACTCGGCGTGCACGTTCTGCGGACAATGCATCCATGTGTGTCCGACCGGAGCACTCGGCGACCTCAAGGCCCTTCGATATAAGGACGTACCCGGGGAGACCGAGACGACCCGTACCATCTGCACTTATTGCGGTGTGGGATGCTCGGTGGACGTGATGACTAGGGGTGAGAAGATCGTCGGTGTGCTTCCCGCCATGGACGGGCCGGCCAACGAGGGAGCCCTCTGCATCAAGGGTCAGTTCTCCTACGACTTCGTTCAGCACCCTGACCGCCTGACCAGCCCGTTGGTGAGGGGTGAGGACGGGCAGCTCCATCCAACCTCCTGGGACGAGGCTTTGGACCGCGCAGCCGAAGGCTTCCGCGAGGTGATCAAGAAGCACGGACGCCACAGCCTTTATGCCATCGCGTCCGGACGTGCGCCCAACGAAGCCGCTTACGTCATGCAGAAGCTCGTTCGAGCGGGGCTCGGCACCAGCTACATCGACAACTGTAGCCGTGCCTGACACGCCCCCACAGTCGCCGGTCTGGCGGCAAGCATTGGAAGAGGGGCGATGTCGAACCCGCTGGCGGACATGGAACACCCCGATGTGATCTTCTGCATCGGGACCAACATGACCGAAGCGCACCCCGTTGCGGCCACGCGCCTCAAGAAGGCGATGGCTCGCGGGGCGAAGCTGATCGTGGCGGATCCGAGACGCATCGAGCTGGCGGAGCGGGCGCATCTCTACCTCCCGATTCGGGTGGGTTCTGACACCGCGCTCCTCCTGGCCATGGCCCACGTCATCTCCCGGGAGGGATTGGTGAACGAGGCGTTCCTTCGCGAACGGACCATGGAGGGGGAGGCGTTTCTCGAGCATGTGACCTCGTTCACGCCCGAGTGGGCCTCGGAGATCTGCGAGGTGCCCGCCGAAGACATCGAGCGGGCCGCCCTCTGGTACGCCAAGGCCGACCGGGGGGCGATCTTCTATACCCTGGGCATCACCGAGCACGTCTGCGGCGTGGAGAACGTCCAGAGCCTCTGCAATCTCACCCTCATGACCGGGCACGTCGGGCGCGAAGGCACGGGCATCAACCCCATGCGCGGCCAGAACAACATCCAGGGCGCCGGCGACATGGGGGCCATCCCCAACAACTTCCCCGGGTTCCAGCCCGTCACCGATCCGGCAAATCAGGCGAAATTCGAGAAGGCCTGGGGAACCAAGGTCGACCTGGAGGTCGGCATCACCAAGATCACGATGCTGGACCAAGCCGGGGACCAGATCCGCGCCGTCCTCATCGACGGTGAGAACACGGTGGTGTCCGACGCCGACAGGACGCACGCCGAGAAAGCCCTTCGGAAGCTGGATTTTCTGGTGGTGGCGGACCTCTTTCTCACTGACACCGCGGCCCTCGCCGACGTGGTGCTCCCCGCCGCGGGCTGGGCGGAAGTGGACGGAACACAAACCAACACAGAGCGCCGCGTCCAGCGCCTTCGTGCAGCGGTGCCACCCCAGGGCCAGGCTCGGCCGGACTGGTGGATTGTCAGCCAGCTGGCGCAGCGCATGGGGTTCCAGGGCTTCGAGTACGAGAGCGCCAAGGAGGTCTTCAACGAGATGTGCTCGCTCTCGGCCACCTATGCCGGACTGGACTGGGACAGGGTCGAGCACGGTGAATACCACTGGCCCGTGCCCCACGATGGTCACCCGGGGACGCCGCGGCTGCACGAAGACGTCTTCGAGAACGGTCGCGGCGTCTTCAAGCGGACCACCTACCGGGATCCTGCGGAGGTCATCGACGACGACTATCCCGTCTGGCTCACCACGGGGAGACGGCTCCAGGCCTACCACACCCACACGCAGACCGGACGAACGGAAGGAATCGAATACCTGCTCCCGGGGGAGGTCTTGGAGATCCACCCCGACGACCTGACTCGCCTGGACCTGGTGGACGGAGGAATGGCCCGGGTGACGAGTCGGCGGGGTAGCGTGGACGTTCCGGTGAAGGCCACGCCTCGGTCGCCCCGCGGCACAGTGTTCCTGTCGTTCTCCTTCGCGGACGTTCCCGTGAACGTCCTGACAGGCGGTGGCTACGACCCGGTGACGCAGACACCAGAGGTCAAGGTCTGCCCGGTCCGCGTGGAGCCTCTCGCTTCTACGCAGAAGGGCCGAAACGGCCCGCCGGACAGCACCGAGGAGGGGCGTCCCGCGTCGGTCAGCGGATAATGGCCAGGGGCAGGAGCACCACGTAGGCCAGCACCAGCAGAAGCGGGGCGGCGGTGATCGAACCCTGGGCCAGCAGCCAGTAGCCCACGCCCAAGGTCAGGAGGCCCACGGCGCCCAGCGCCGCGTTGACCCGGGTGAACCGCAGGGCTGCGGGTGGGTTCTTGCCAGCTCCTCGCCGGGCGCCACGGTTCTTCTGCTCTTCTCTGGTCATGGTGCTCGAATCCTAGCTTGGCGTGGCCGGGCCGGTCAATCGCCTCGGTCCTGCAGTGCCTTCAGCTCCTCCACGGCGATCTCCAGCACGTCGGCGGCTTGTGCTTCGTCCCCGTCACAGCTCTCGAGGACGAGCTTCACGTGCCGCTGGATCGCCGCCTCGAGGGAAAGGTCCACATTCTGGTTCAAGACCTCTTCTTCGTCCCCGAGAATGAGGTGGTCCGGACCGATGACCGTGCCCCGGGCCATGATCGCCGCGCGCATCAGCGCGTTCTCGAGCTCCCTGACGTTTCCTGGCCAGTCATGGGCACAGAGCTTGAGTACCGCGTCATCGGAGATCCGTCGCACGTCCCGGTGCGTTTCTTCCCGAATGCGACCCAGCAGGGCGTTGGCAAGCAGGGGGATGTCGTCTACCCGGGCCCGAAGAGGCGGAACGTCGATCTCGACGACTTTGAGGCGGAAATAGAGGTCCTCTCTGAAGTCCCCCTGCTCGATCAGCTGCTCGATGCGTTGGTGAGTCGCGGCGATGACCCGGGCCTCGGTACGGCGGACGTCTTCGCCTCCCACCGGATAGAAGCGTCGCTCCTGGAGCACGCGTAGCAGCTTTGTCTGAAACTCCGGGCTGGTATCCCCTATCTCGTCCAGGAAGATGGTCCCCTTCTTGGCCAGCTCGAAGTACCCTTTCCTGGCCCCCGACGCACCGGTAAACGCGCCCTTCACGTGCCCAAACAGCTCGGACTCCAAGAGCGTGTCGGTGAGCGCGGTGCAGTTCACGGCGATGAACGGCTCGTCCGCGTCCTCGGAATGCTGATGGATGGCCCGGGCGATGACCTCCTTCCCGGTCCCCGTCTCCCCGCGGACAAGGACCGTGGCGCGGTTCCGCGACAGGATCCCGATGGTCTTGTAGATGTCGATCATGCGGGGATTGCGCCCCACGAGCTTGCCCCGAGGCAGAGCGTCCGAGTCGGCCGGCTCCGCGTCACCATCGTCGATGGCCAACGCCTGCTCCCGGAAGCACCGCTCGGCGAGACCCTGAACCGCCTTCGGGTCCACCGGCTTAACCAGGAAATCGTATGCACCCGCCTTCATGGCGGTCACCGCCGTCTCCATGTCGTCGTGGGCGGTCATCACGACCACCTCCACGCGATCCATGGAGCTCCGGATCCGCTCCAGAAGCTCCAGCCCGGTCATCCCCGACATTCGGACGTCCGTCACCACCAGCCCCGGACCGAATGCGCTGACCCGGGAGAGGGCCTCCTCAGCGCTCTCGGCCGTCTCCACCTCGTAACCCGCGTGATCGAGGCGGATGCGCAGGACTTCGAGGCCGTCGACGTCGTCGTCGACGACCAGTATCCGCTGCTGGGTGGACTGGTCGGTCATGAATCAACCTTTGGCAAGGCGGCTGGCCAACAAGGCGTAGGTGGGTGCCGCGGCCCCTGCTCCAAGGGCTACTCTGCTTAACCCCCCGGACGATCGTCAGGGTCCATGGACCGCTCGTCGTCCACTCCCGGCCGGTTCGGTCCCGGCCAACGCAGGTCCACCGGCTCGAGGTTCCAGTAGGCCGGCCGCTCCGGCACCTCCTCGGCTCTCAGACGGGCGAGTCTCTCCTCGTTGCGGGCACGCCTGGCCCGAACCATGTAGATGAGGACCACCCCCAGCAACAGCCAGAACACGGACGAGTGCGCCAGCACGAACAGCCAGCCGTAGCGGCTCCGAACGTGGGCTCGCCAATCTTCCTCGAGCTGACCACTGGTCACACCGAAGGTCCCACGGAGTGCCGTCTCGAAGGAGCCCTCCCCGCGCCACCGTTCCAGGAAGATCCGTAGGCCCCGCTCTCCGCTCTCCTCCATCAGGTAAGTCACGGCGCTGGCCGAGAGCAGATAGGCCACCTGCGCCCGGTCCTGTCGCCTGGGCCACCTCAAGGCCAGTGAGTCCATGGGTGGCGCTCGTCCCAACGCCAGCCCGACTCGCAGCCGCCATGCCTCCATGGCGTCGAACCCTCCCGCGGCTCTTTCGGCGTATCCCTCGCTAAACCACCGTGGAACGCGAAGACCACCCAGGAACTGATGGAGCCCAAGGTGTGCCCACTCGTGCCGCAGCGTCCTGAGTCCTCCTCCGGAAAGGACGCCCGCTCCCTCTCCCGAAGGAATCACGAGCAAGCTCCGGGACGGAACCGCGACCCCCGCTCGCCACTCCGGGGACACCGATCCGATGGCGGCGTCCAAAGCCTCGGGAGAGTGAGCGAGCACGGCGTGCACACCGCTAGGGATCGAATCAGGAAGCGCAAGCAGGGCCGACTGGTTGTCCAGTAGGTCGAGCATGCGTCGGGCCAGCTCTTCTTGGTCTCCGACATGCCATACCGTCACGCGATCGCCAAGGAGCGGCAGGTACTCCCGGCCGTCCAGCGATTCGGGGACGGGCCTCGCGGAAGCGTCCGTCTGCGCCATCGCGATCGCGGGGGCACCCACAGCCCCAAGGATCAGGGCCAGCACCACCGCGGCGGATGGGATCACGCCGCTTCTCATCTTCACTCCGTCTGGAGCATCTCCAGGTTGGACCGAACGGCGTCGTTGCTCGGGTTCAGATCGAGCGCCCTCCGCCACAAGAGGAGCGCCACGTCGCGGTCGTTGTCTTTGTAGGCCATGGTGCCGAGCCTCAAGTAGACATCGTCTCCCAACCGCGGAGACAGCTTGACGGCCTTCTCGTAGTGGATCCTGGCCGTTTCCATGTTCCCATGGGCATACGCCTGATCCCCGAGGTTCTTGTGCGCCTGCGGCGGCGGCGAGTTCACCGTAGCGGCCCGCTTGTAAAGGGCTGCCGCCGACTCCACCTCACCCCGACGCTCGAGGGCCACTCCGGTGTTCACCAGGATCGCACCGGATTCAGGGTAGTGGCTCATCCCCTCCTGGCCCATGCCAACCGCGAGCTCCAAGTCGCCGGCGACAGCCGCCGCCAACACCGCGTAGGCGTAGTATTGCTCGGCCGGCACCTTCAGGCCCGGGTATGTCCGGTATCGCCTGAACGACTCCATGGCCTTGTCCACTTGACCCGCCTTGAAGTGGATGATGGCGCGCGCAAGGTAGACCTCATGATCCTTCGGACGAGCCGACTGCGCCGACTCCAGAGCCTGCAGCGCCTCGTCATAGCGCCCGAGAGCCTCGAGGGCCAGCGCCGTGTTTCGATGGACGGCGTAGCTCTCGGCATATCCCGGTGACATCGACCCCAAGTGCTGGAGCGCCTCCTCCAGGCGGCCGCGGCGGAAGGCAATGAGACCCATCATGAAGTTGGCGCGGGCCTGGTGCGGATCAGCCTCCAGCGCGTCTTCGAATGCCCGCTGGGCGTCATCGAGCATCCCCGAACGGTAGAACGCGATCCCCACATTGAGGTGCTGCTGCAAGGCTTCGTCGCCACCCGTCTCTTCCTCGGTGGTGCGCTCGCCGGACCGGGACACGAAGCCGGCCTGAATGAGGCCGTAGAGCGCCATTCCCGTCTCGAACTCCACGAGCCCGGCCTCGTTCATGATCTCGTGGACGGCGCGGACGCCATCGATGAAGGGGAGGATTTTCTTCTGCTCCCGGGTCAGCTCGAGATCACCCTCAGCGTCCGTGGGGTCCTGATCGACCTGGAAGACGATATCGAACGACGGGATCTTCTTCTCGACCAAGCTCCACTCGTCGACCCGACGTGCGCCCTCCATGAGGAGCGCCTCCGGCGGGATGTCCACGAGGAGGAGGCCTTCCTCGTCAGGCATCTGGTCGGTGTCGAAGTGGAATGAGCCATGCGTCCAGGTGAAGAGGTGATACACCGCCTCCTCCACCTGCATCTGGATGTATTCCCGCAGCTCCTCCTTTTCGAGCGCTCCCATCTCGACCAGGATCCCGCCCAGACGCTTGCCCTTGTTCGCGGACTGAAGCTCCATGGCAGACGAGAGATCCTGTCGCGTGATGACATGGTTCCTCACCAGAAGCTCGCCCAATCGGTCGCGACGGTTCAGTACCGATGCATAGATGACACGGCCCTTCTGGAAGTACACATAACCGAAGTTGGACCGGTCCGTGATACTCAGGCATCCGGTCTTTCGACCCATGCCTAGAAGCTGGCAGATATCGGCAAGGTTGACGTCCTGGAGCGCGCCCTCGATGGCCATCAGACGTCCAGCTCTTCGATGAGGAGTTCCGGCATCCGCGGCCAATAGATCACCGCGTTCTCCCGGCTCGGGAACCAGGGGCCGTATTTGCCGGGCTGGGGCACGGACACCTCGTCGGGGGATTCGGTGGTACCGCCCACCTGGCCCGGTACCGCAGCCGGCCGACGGTGCGCTGCCGACCTGGCGAGGGCCGCGTGCTCACCTGGCGCCGCCGGATCGGGCTCAGCGCTCGAAGCGGCAGGTGACGACGTTGCGCCGAGGCTCATGCCGAGCCCCGGGGACGTGTCCTCGAGGGAAATGCGTTCTTGCTCCAGGATGAGATCGCTTCCGGGCGTTCCCTCCTGAAGCTCCAGGACCAGGCCGCTCTCAAAGCGCGACCGCAATCGGTCGTCGATCCCGCTGATCCGCGCAGGGAGTCGGTCGGACAGGAGCATGACCCGGGCACCGCGACGCTTCAAAGCATCGAACAGATGAAAGAACTCGTCCTGGGCGCGTTCGGTATCGGACAACGCCTCGACCCCGTGCACGAGCAGAAGGTCGACGGTCCACCACCGTTCTCGCCAGGCGCCCGCGACTCCCTCTCCCAGGGCACGGATGAAGTCGTCGGCGAAGTCGCTCACCGACGTAACGGCCACGCGTCCGTCCGGGTGGGTCACCTGGTAGGTCCGCCCCGCGGCCCCCAACAGCGTCCGTCCAACGTCCTCGTCTTCTGCCGCAATGAACAACGGGTTGTATTGAGGCCGATCCTCGCCGACCAACTGCCCCGCAGCCTTCAACACGATACTCGGGAAGTCCGTCAGGTCGTCGAGAACCTGTCCGCGGGCGAGCTTCGGGAATCCACGTTGCCGCTCTCGGACCGAGGCCAAGAGGGATTCAGCCTCCTGTAAACGGTCCGGATCCTTGAGCACACCCGCTGCAGCCTCAGGCCAAGGGTTGCCGAGCTCGTCCAACTGCTCCTCGATCTCCCGGAGGCGTGACACCTCACTGCGGAAGGTCTCGTGGATCTCCTCCCATCCTTCGGGTTCGGCACCCTTCAGGTACGGATCCAGCCGGAGGGTCGAGATCCCGTGCCGATCGGCCATGTCGATGGCCTCCCGGAACGCGCGACGCCACGGGTCTTCCTTGTCCCCCACAGCCTCGGCCAATGACGCCACGAGGTCATCGAGAAAGGTGTCGAACTCCGGATCGTTGGGGCCCCCTCCAGACGTGACCGATCCCATGAGCGCCTGCATCTCGTCGATGTGGACGCGTCGCCCCTCCAGCTCCTGAGTCGCGAGGATCTTGTTCAAGCCCCCGCCGAGCTCTCGTACGTTCTGAAAGGGGTGCCGCGCCAGGGCCTCGGCCACCCCGGGCTCCAAGTCCTGCCCACGCTCACTTGCCTTCTTCCGGATGATCGCCACACGGGTCTCGTACTCGGGAACCCCGATGTCCACGATAAGCCCGCCGGAGAAGCGGGAAAGAAGTCGAGCGTCCAGTCCGTCGATGTCCGCCGGCGGACGATCCGACGCCAGGACGACCTGGCTCCCCGAAGCCGACAGCTCATCCAAGGTCCGCAGAAGCATCTCCTGGGCCTCCGGCTGGCCGGTGAGGAACTGGACGTCATCCAAGAGGAGGATGTCCAGTTCCTCGAAGAGCGACAATCCGTCGCCGTCTCCTCCCCCGATGGCCGACTCCAGGCGCTCCAGGTACTTCTCGAGCGCCATGTACTCGAGCTTCCGTGCGGGCCCAGGCCCGCTCCGAAGCGCTTGATGGGCGATAGCGGTCAGAATGTGTGTCTTGCCCAACCCGGACGCGGAGTACACGAAGAGAGGGTTGTAGCTGGTACCCGGCGCGTCCGCTGCTCTCCGAGCAGCGGCGCAGGCCAAACGGTTCGCGGGTCCGACCACGAACGACTCGAACGTCAGCTTTGGATCGAAGTCCGACATCGGGACGGGAGCGCGCTCCCATGGAAGGGTGTTGGAGACGTGGGGTCGGCCGCGTGCAGATTATTAATTATCGAACCGGGAGACCGGTAAAAAAAGGGTACTGTAACTGGGATCTCCGGCTCAGGGCGCCCCTCCGGCACGGTCCGAGGCGTGAGCACGCGCCCACCGAGCGGCGGCCTCGAGATCCTGAGGTAACGCCGCCCTGAAGCGCATCCGCTCGCCGGTAAGGGGGTGGTCGAAGCTCAGCGCCGCGGCGTGAAGGAACTGTCTCGGCACCCTACGTGCCAGCTCGTCGGCCCACGCCCGCGTGCCCCCGCCCATCCCACGTTCCCACCCGGCTCCATAGATGGCGTCCCCCACCACCGGGTGTCCGATGTGGCTGAGATGCACCCGGATCTGGTGTGTACGGCCCGTCTCGAGAGCGACGTCCAGTAGATCGGCACGCACCCACCGTTCCGCCACCCGGACCCGGGTCACGGCTTGCCGCCCGTCCGCCAGGACCGCCATCCGTTTCCGATTCTTTGGATCGCGACCGATGGGCGCATCGATGGTGAGGGGCGACGTTTTGAGATGCCCCCACGACAAGGCCGTGTAAATCCGCTTGATCTTGCGACGCTTCAAAGCACCACTCAGCGCCAGATGGGCCTCGTCGGTCTTGGCCACCACCAGGAGACCCGAGGTGTCGCGGTCCAGACGATGGACGATGCCGGGGCGCAGCCGCCCGCCCACTCCGGAGAGGTCTCGGATGTGGTAGAGGAGGGCATGCACCATCGTTCCCGTCCGGTGCCCCGGAGCCGGGTGCACCACCATGCCGGCGCGCTTGTTCACCACCGCCACGTGTCGGTCCTGATAGACGATCTCCAGCGGAAGGTCCTCCGGCTCCATCGAAACCGATCGGGCTGGCGGCACCACCACGCGCACCCGCTGTCCCTCCTCGAGAAGCGTCGACTTCCGCGCGCCCGCACCGTCGATGGTCACGTGACCTTCCCCCAGGAGCTTTTGCACCCGCGTTCGGGACAGCTCCAGTCGTTGGGCGACGAATCGGTCGAGGCGAGCCTCCTCCCCGGCCTCAACCGTCAGCTCGTGGATCTCGGGGTCGGCCAAAGGGGTCAGCGGGAAGCGCGTCGGAGCGCGATCCATGCCGGCGTGCCGTCCAGGTCGACTTCGGCCGCATGGGGGAAGCCGTCCCGATCGGCCGCGCCTTCCTCCAGCACGGCAACGCCCAACGCCAGCGTCTCGCCTCCGATGAAGTCACGATGGGTCTCCGCCGCGGCTCGAACGGACTCCGGACCGGAGATGGCCAGCTCGATCCTGTCGGTGATCTCCAAATCGGCATCCTTCCGGAGTCTCTGGATACGATTCACGAGCTCCCGGGCCAGCCCCTCGGCTCGCAGCGCATCATCAAGCTCGGGATCGAGGGCTACGGTGTAGGCCCCCTCTCCCCGTACGACCAGGTCGCCAGTGGCCTCCTGGAGCACATCGAGCTCGTCCGGCTGGAGTGGATACCGTTCGTCACCCACTTGGATCTCCACGGACTCGCCGCGCTGGAAGGCGCGAACCTGGTCCTCGTCTAGGGCGCGGATGGCGTTCGCGGCGTCATTCGTCTGCTTCCCGAAGCGTCCACCCAGAGCACGGTAGTTGGGCTTCGCGCTCAGGGCGACCAGATCCTCCGCCGAGGACAGGAACCGCACCTCTTTCACGTTCAACTCGTCCCGCACCACGTCCAAGACATCTCCGGACAGCGCCCGGCCACCGGGCACCACGGCCTCCACCAACCTCAGAGGCTGGCGGACCCGGATACGAACCTCCTCCCGGGCCGCACGGCCCAGCGACACGAGCATCCGCGCTGCCTCCATATCCCCCTCGAGGCTCTCGTCTCGGTCCTCCCCCCCCTTTGGGAATCGCTCGAGGTGAGCACTCTTGCCCGTGAGCGCCCGGTGCAGCCAGTCGGCCGTGAACGGCACCACCGGGGCAGCCAATAGGCTCACCGTCCGAAGAGCGTCCCAAAGCGTTCGAAACGCGGCACGCATGTCCACCTCGTGGTCGTTCCCCCAGAAGCGCGCACGACTCCTCCGGACGTACCAGTTCGAGAGGTCCTCCACCACGAAGTCACCCAGAGCTCTGTAGGCTCTGGTAAGCTGGTACGCCTCGATCTCCCGTTGGACTTCGCCGACCACCGTCTCTAGGCGAGATACGAGCCAACGATCCAGCAGCGGCCGCTCGTCCGGTTCCGGATCCACCTCGGACGGCGCCCAGCCCTCCACACCGGCGTAGAGCGTGAAGAAACGGTAGGTATTGAACAGCGTATCGAAGAATTTCCGGGCCGCTTCGCCCACGCCCTCCGGATCGTACCGCTTGGGCACCCACGGATTGGACGACACGATGAAGTACCATCGTAGCGCGTCGGAGCCGTGGTCCGCGATCGCATCCCAGGGGTTCACCACGTTCCCCTTGGACTTGGACATCTTCTGACCCTCGACATCGAGGATCAGATCGTTGACCACCACATTCTTGTAGGCCGGTCCTCGCCCGAGAAGCGTCGAGATGGCCATGAGGGAGTAGAACCACCCGCGGGTCTGGTCGAGTCCCTCGCAGATGAAGTCCGCTGGGAAATGGCGCTCGAACTCCTGCTCGTGCTCGAATGGGTAGTGCCACTGCGCATACGGCATGGCTCCGGAGTCGAACCAAACGTCGACGACCTCCGGGGTGCGGCGCATGGTCCCGCCGCAACGCTCACAATCCCACGTGAGCTCGTCGATGAAGGGTCGGTGGGGGTCGAAGTCTTCCGGGAGCGGACCCACCGCTTTGGACAGGTCCTCGAAGGACCCGACCCAATGCACATGCGTGTCGTCTTCCTCACAAACCCACACAGGGAGCGGCGTACCCCAGTAACGGTCCCGTGACAAGGCCCAATCGATGTTTCCGCGGAGCCATTCGCCGAACCGGTTCGCGCCGACCTCCGGCGGATGCCAGGCAACCTGGTCGTTGTTCTCCAAGAGCTGGTCCCGAAGCGTGGACGTGGCGGCGAACCACGAGTGCCGGGCGACGTAAAGGAGCGGAGAATCGCACCGCCAGCAGTGCGGATAGCTATGTGTCATGCGGCCGATGTCGAACAGCAACCCGCGCTCCCGAAGCTCGTCCACCAAGACCTGGTCGGCATCCTTGACCCACTGGCCCGCCACCAAGGCCACTTCCGGCACAAAGCGTCCCGCCTCATCGATGGGATTCATCATGGGAAGCCCGTGCCTCTGGCCGGCGGCGTAGTCGTCGGCACCGAAGGCCGGAGCCATGTGCACGATTCCGGTGCCGTCGTCGGCGCTGACGAAGTCCTCGGCCACCACGGTCCATCCGTTTCCGGTCTCTTCCGGCTCGGGGACCACGTCCAGGGGTCGCCTGTAACGGAGGCCGGCCAGCTCCGAGCCCCGGCAGGTGCGCTCCACAGCCGCATCGTCACCGAAGAGTGCTTCGACGCGGGCCTCCGCCACGATGTAGCGGCGCCCGTCGCGAGCCACCTCTGCGTAAACCAAATCGGGGTGGACCGCGAGACCCGCGTTGGAGGGGACCGTCCAGGGCGTGGTCGTCCAGGCCAGGAACGCGCGTCCGTCGGCATCCGGCTCACCGGCCTCCGTGACCACCTCCGCCACGAAGGTCAGCGACGGATCCTCCACGTCCTTGTATCCCAACGAGACCTCGTGGGACGAAAGAGTGGTCCCACACCGAGGGCAGTAGGGGACGCTCTTGTGCCCACGATAGAGGAGGCCTTCGTCCGCGAACCTCTTCAGGATCCACCAGACGGTCTCGATGTAGTCGGCATGAAACGTGACGTAGGGACGCCAGTATTCGAGCCAGTAGGCGATACGCTCGCTGAGCTTCTGCCACTCGTCCTTGTACGTGAACACCGAATCGCGACAGACCTCGTTGAAGCGCTCGATCCCCACCGCCTCGATCTCCGGCTTCCCGCTGATGCCGAGTTTCTTCTCGGCTTCGATCTCGACCGGAAGTCCATGCGTGTCCCACCCGGCGATCCGGGTGACGCTGCGCCCTTCCATGGCGCGATGGCGACACACCAGGTCCTTGATGGTCCGGCTGATGATGTGATGGATGCCGGGACGACCGTTGGCAGTGGGCGGGCCCTCATAGAAGACGAAGGGCTCTCCATCGGCGTTGGCCTCCAACGTCCGGCGGAACAGGTCCTCGTCCTGCCAGCGACGGAGGGTGGTCTCCTCGATCTCGAGCAGGCTGTCGGGCAGCTCAGGGTAGCGCATCTGTCGGGAATCTGGCGTGGGGCGTGGCTGGGCGGAGGAGCGGGGCGTCAAGCGCTCCGGCCCTCGCCGTCATCTTCTTCATCGAGGTACGGCAAGTGGTTCTCAGCCCGGCCCGCGGCGGTCAGCGGCTCATGGTCGGTCAACTCATCTCGTTCATTCAACGCGCTCGGAAGAAGGTCATCCGCCTCGTGGGCCTGCTGGTCACGTACCTCGTCGGCGGACGGTGCGTCTAGCGTCCCGTCCTCACTCCGGACCTCGTCGTCCACTCCACCGCCCTCCACCTCGGCACGGATCGCTCCCAGGTCGAACTCGAACGAGCGATCGTCCAGCGGGGTTCTAGCTTCCTCCACTTCAACCACATCCATCTCCCGCTGCAACAGCTGCCGGAAGGAGCGTAGGAAACGGAGGCGGCCCCGCTCCAGCTCTCCCAGAGATCGCTCGATCTCATCGGCCTTCCGCTCGGAGCCCCGGAGGCGGATGCGTACCTCGGCCTCGGCCTCGGCAATCATGCGCCGTGATTCGGTGCGCGCATCCTCGACCACCTTGTCCGCCTCCTGCCTAGCCTGCTCCCGAATCTCCGTCCGGAGCTCCTGCGCCGTGACCAACGCGTCCCGCACAGCGGCCTCACGCTCGGACTGGGAGCGGACCTGAGCCTCCAAGGCCTGCGTACGCTCGCGGAGCTGTAGGTTCTCTCTGACGAGCTCCTCCAGACGTTCCGCCGCGAGCTCCAGGAAGGAGTCCACTTCCTGGGTCTCGTAGCCACGCATCCCCTTTCGGAAGTCATGGCGCTTGTTCCGTATGTCCAGCGGCGTGAGGTCGATCATACCTGGTTCCTTTCCCCAAAGAGTGCCGTCCCGATCCGAACCATCGTGCTCCCTTCCCGAATCGCGACATCCAGATCGTTCGTCATTCCCATGGACAACTCAACGCCCACCAGATCGGAGTGGCTTCGCAACCGCTCCGATAGCTCCCTGAGTCCTCCGAACGTCGCAGCCAGCACCGCCTCGTCGTCCACGAAGGGTGCCATGGTCATGAGGCCCCGCACCTCCAAGCCCGGTAGCTCAGCCACCGCGTGAAGCTCCTCCACTAGGCCTTCGCCTTCGAATCCACCCTTGGCGGACTCCCCCGAAGTGTTGACCTGGAGCAAGATGGGCATGGGTCGGCCCCGCTCGTCAGCCGCTTTCGACACCTTCCGGGCCAGCTTTCCGGAGTCGATCGACTGAATGATGTCCGCAGCAGCCACGGCCCGGCCCGCCTTCCGACTTTGAATATGACCGATGAAGTGCCACGTCACGGCCTCGGCTCGGCCGAACGCGGCCCGCTTCGATTCGAGCTCCCCCACCCTGTTCTCCCCGAGATCCATCAGACCCACCTCCAGCGCCGCTTCCAGCGCCGCAAGGGGATGCCCCTTCGTCACCGCCACCAAGCGCACATCGCGCTCGCTGCGTCCCCCCCGGGCCGCGGCGTCGGCGATGCGGTCACGTACCATGGGGAGCGTCTTCCCAAGGCGCGTCGCATACTCCTCGATCGTCGCTGAAGTCATGCCAGACCCTGCTCCTCACCTCCACAAACGCAAAGGGACCCCGCCGGAGCTCCGGCGGGGTCCCAAAGGATCCTTTCAGGCTCCGTGTCAGCGAACCTGGAAGGTAATCGGGAACGAGACCCAAACGGGAACGCGCTGGTCCCGGTTCAGCGCAGGCGAGAACTGGTACACCTCCGCCACGTTGAGGGCGGCCTGGTCGAGAGCCTGATGCCCTGAGCTCTGGTCGATACGGAAGTCTTGCACCCGTCCGGTCTCATCGATGAAGAAGTACACACGGACCGTGCCGCCGATTCCCGCGTCACGCAGGAGGGGCGGGTACTCGCGCTCCATCGCCCGAATCACCTCGCTCCGGTTCTGAATCTCCGGAGCCACGGTGAATGGGGTGAAGGTCGGTGCGGACGAAAGGTCGGCGCCCGACTCCTCTGGCGGCGGCGGAAGGTCCTCCACCGGATTGTCCTCGAACGTCGTAGGAGCAATGGTGATGTCTTCCTCGATGGCCGCTTCGGCGATCACCGGAGTCGCAGGTCTCGAGATGGCCTGCGGCGGCGGCGGGATCTCAATCTCAGGCGGGAGCTCGATCGCCTCCAACTCCTCGGAGGTCACCGAGAAGTCTTCAGCCGTAAGCTCCGGCCAGAAGGCGAAGGCGCCGAAGTGGATCAACGTCGCTGCGATCATCGACCCCCAGAACCACGACGCGAAAGATCTCTTGAGACGATCGTTGGCCGTCACGGCGGTCTCGATGGAGGGTACGGCTTCGGCTGCGGTCATCGTCTTGCCCTCTGCATGCTCTGCTCCAACTGCGCGGCGAACACCACACGGACGACGCCCGCCTCAACCAGCTCCTTCTGGACGAGGTCCATGAAGCGGTAAGGGACGTCGCGGTCTCCACGGATGGAGATGACGAGGGCACGTTCGGACGCGGCGTAGAGCGGCGCCACCACGGTAGACACGTCCTCCATCTGCGTCAGCTGATCGTTGATATAAACCGAGCCGTCGCGTTCCATCCAGATGTTCAGGATGTTCTTCTGCTTCTCGTCGATCTTCTCCGCTGCCCCTGCTTCAGGCCACTGGATCGGACGGTCGCGGTCGTTCTGGAAGACGGTCGTCACCATGAAGAAAATTAGGAGGAGGAATGCGATGTCCGCCAACGACGAGGTCGGAACCTCGGACGAAGCCTTCGACTTGCGGCTGAAGCCGCCACCTTTCATGGCCATCGTCTAGTTCTCCAGGATCTGGAGGGAAATTCTCTCCGCGTTCGCCGCATGCAGGGCGTCGAGGACATTCACCATGTACGCGTAAGCCGCATCGGGATGCGTCTTCACCGCGGCGATGAGGTTCTCGTTGGCCGCGACTTCCTGCCGCCAGAGGCCCTCGATCTCCTGCGGGCGCATCTGCTGGACCTGCTGGCTCTCACCACGCCGCACATCCACCACTCCGGTCGGCTGAATGATCAGGTGCAGAATGTTGCGCTGACTGACCTGCGCTTCCTCACCCGGCTCCGGGAGCACGATCGCGAGTCCCTTGTCCTTCGGGAATGTCGTCGTGACCAGGAAGAAGATCAGGAGCAGGAACGCAATGTCAGCCGTGGATGAGGTCGGCACCTCGTCGCTGACGCGCTGCTTCTTGTTACCCAGAACTGACATGTGTTTCGCCCTCGTGTGTGATCAGAGGTACCAATACGGCGTACGTGGGGTTCCCGCTACTCGGGTGCCGAATCACCCTGCGGCGGCATCGGAGCCGCTTCGGCTCC
Source organism: Gemmatimonadota bacterium (assembly GCA_039587535.1). Lineage (GTDB taxonomy): Bacteria > Gemmatimonadota > Gemmatimonadetes > Longimicrobiales > Gaopeijiaceae > JAWLHJ01. Next base: position 63,507 of record JBDHIF010000008.1, on the reverse strand, counting down.
TCCTGCGGCAGGAGCGCCTCCGCTCGCCTGCGCGTCGCCCTTGGAGACGATCTCGATCTTCCCATCCTTCTCCAGATCCCACGCGAGATTCAGGATCCGCTGTGCTCCCTGCTCCATATCCACGATGAGCATGTCGATACGGGATACGAAGAAGTTGTAGCCGATGTTCACGGGAACCGCGATGGTCAGACCAGCTGCGGTCGTGAGCAGCGCCACCTTGATCCCGCCCGCCACGAGCGACGGATCCACGTCTCCGGCGGCTTCGATGGCGCCGAACGCCAGGATCATGCCGGCCACGGTCCCGAGGAAGCCCATGAGGGGCGCCACGTTCGCGATGGTGGCCAGGATCACCAGGCCCCGCTCCAGGAACGCGAGCTCGATGGTGCCGGTGGTCGCGACGGCAGACTCGAGCTCACCGCTGGCCAGCGTGCGGTTCTGGATGCGGCGGAGCCCGGCCAGCAAGATGGCCGAAGCAGGCCCGGGCGTCTCGCTGGCGATCTGGATCGCGCTCTCGACGTTACCGGCCCGGGTAGCTTCCTCGACGTCCCGAAGCACCTGGGTGGTGCCCTTGTGCGCGACCCACAGCGTCCAAGCCTTGGCGATGATCACACCGACCGCGATCAAAGAACAGAGGACGAGCGGATACATCATCCACCCGCCGTCGGCGAAGAGGGTCAGCAGACGATACTGGGAGCTCACGGATCCTACGCTCCTGAAATAATGTGGGGCGCACCCGCGGCGCGGCCGGGTACTGGAACTTGGAACGCCGCCAATCTACGGGTGGCCTCGCCGGGGTGTCAACGCGAAGTGTCCCGCGTGCTCAGGCGCTGGCGGGAGCTCGGCTCGCCGTGGCGGTCCTTCCAACTGGCTCCACTGCAGTCGACGCCCCGGACGCAATCTCTCGAAGACGCTCCGAAGTCACGCCGCGCTCCAGCCGCCCGCCGATGGCCACCGACACCTGGGCGGTCTCCTCGCTCACGACCACGACCACCGCGTCGGTTTCTTCGCTGAGCCCCAGAGCCGCCCGATGACGTGTTCCCAAGGATCGGTCTTTGACCGGAGACTGCGTGAGGGGAAGGATGGCGCCGGCGGCCCGAATCTGGTCGCCCGAGATGAGGACGGCCCCGTCGTGCAGCGGCGAGTACGGTGTGAAGACCGTGGCAAGCATCTCAGCGGAGACGCGTGCCTGAACCTGACTCCCCGTCTCGGCATACTCGTCGAGGCCCACCTCACGCTCTATCGCGATGATGGCCCCGTGCTTGGCGCGGGACAGGCGCTCCGTGGCTTCGACGATCTCGTCGATGACCTTGCTCCCCTCCATCTTCTGGAAAAATCGGATCATCCGGCTTCGTCCCAGTCGAGCCAGGGCGGCCCGAAGCTCCGGCTGGAAGACCACGAGCGCCGCGATCGCTCCGTACTGGAAGAAGGTCTCGAGCAGGGTGCGGATCAGGATGAGGTCGAGTAGGCGGGCCGCACCGTAGGTGCCGGCCAACAGCGCGACGCCCAGCATGATCTGCATGGCACGGGTACGCTGCAGCACCAGCAGGACCCTGTACAGGAGCAGAGCCACAAGGACGATCTCGAACAGATCGCCCCAGCCTGGGCGAAGAAGCCGCAGCTGCTCCCACCCGCTACCCAAGGACGGCCGCGCCCCCGTTCCAGCGCCGACCCCAGCGCCTCGTCATCACTTCTTCGACGGCATGCGACAGGCGTCTCGCATGGCTTGCTACGGCACCTCGTCCGGCTCAGGGTCCTGCCTCACGCCGGGCGCGGGTCCGGGTAGTGGTCCCTCGCCCCCCGGCAACCCGAAAGGCTGGGGGTTCCTCTCGGCGGCAGGACGTACAGCGGCAGACCGGCCCGTGGGGTCCTCCACCTCGGGCTCCGGCATGGGGGGGAGCGGCTCACCCATCTCCAGCAGCTCGATGTCCTCGCGCCCGAGAGTCTCGCGGTCCAGCAGGGCCTGAGCGATGGCCTCCAGCAGATCTCGATTCTCCTCGATCACGGTGCGCGCCTTTTCATGCGCCGCGTCGATGATCCGCTTCACTTCCTGGTCGACGATCCGCTGCGTGTGCTCGGACACCTGCCGGCGCTGGGACAGCTCTCGGCCCAGGAACACCTCGTGCTCACTCTCGTCTACGGCCACCAGCCCGATCACCTCGCTCATGCCGAAGCTGGTGACCATCCGCCGTGCCATGGTTGTGGCGCGCTCGATGTCGTTCCCGGCGCCGGTGGTGACGTCCTGCTCCCCGAAGATGATCTCCTCGGCCACCCGGCCGCCGAACAGCATGGCCAGCTGCCCTTCCATCCAGTCACGGGTGTAGGAGTGACGGTCCTCCTCGGGGAGGCTGGCGGTAATGCCCAGCGCCCGACCTCGGGGCACGATCGTCACCTTGTGGACCGGGTCCAGGCCGGGAATCTTCAGTCCCAGCACCGCGTGGCCCGCCTCGTGGTAGGCCGTAAGCTTTCGCTCATTCTCCGTGAGGACGAGGCTCCGGCGCTCCGCCCCGAGCATGACCTTGTCCTTGGCCAGCTCGAAGTCGTCCATGCTGACCTTGTCCGCGTCTCGTCGCGCCGCCAGCAGAGCCGCCTCATTACATATGTTGGCCAGATCCGCACCACTCATCCCCGGCGTTCCCCGGGCGATGAGCGACAACTCCACATCGTCCGCGAGCGGCAGCTTCTTGGCGTGGACTCTGAGGATCCCTTCGCGGCCCTTCACGTCGGGCGAATCCACGACGACTTGCCGGTCGAAGCGTCCGGGACGAAGGAGCGCAGGATCGAGGACGTCGGGCCGATTCGTGGCCGCCAGGAGGATCACCCCCTCGTTCGACTCGAACCCGTCCATCTCGACGAGCAGCGCGTTCAGGGTCTGCTCGCGCTCGTCGTGCCCGCCGCCCAGACCGGCACCCCGGTGTCGGCCCACCGCGTCGATTTCGTCCACGAAGATGATGCACGGGGCATGAGCCTTGCCCTGCTCGAAGAGATCACGCACTCGAGAAGCACCCACGCCGACAAACATCTCCACGAAGTCCGACCCGGACATCTGGAAAAACGGACGCCCCGCCTCGCCCGCCACGGCCCGGGCCAGCAGCGTCTTTCCGGTCCCGGGCGGACCGACCAGCAGCACGCCCTTCGGGAGGCGACCTCCCAACCTGGAAAACTTCGCCGGATCCTTGAGGAACTCGATGATCTCCTGGAGCTCCTCCTTCGCCTCGTCCGCCCCGGCCACATCCGAGAACGTCACCTTGGGGGTGTCCGGCGAGATCATCTTGGCTTTCGACCTGCCGAACTGGAACGCACGGTTTCCGCCACCCTGCATGGTGCGGAAGATCCAGATCCAGAAGGCAATGAAGAGGAGCCACGGGAGCATCGTGATGAGCAGGGTGCCCCACCCCGTCTCGGTCGGCTCAGCCTCGACGATGACATTACGCTGGCCGAGCTCCTCCAAGAGCCCGTCGGTGACCTCTCCGGGCAGGCGTGTCTCGAACTCGGTGAACTCCTGGCCGTCTCGCGTCACCGGCTGTGTGAGCTCCCCCTCCACCTGCCGGTCGCGGAACGTCACGCTGTGGATACGTCCGTCCGCGAGGTGCTCACGAAACTCGGTGTAGGAGAAGTCTGCGAGAGCCTCTCCTTGTCCCCTCACCATCTGTATGGTGAGTAGGAGCATCAGCGCCATCATCATGAGAAACGCTGCGTTCTTGGACAGGCGACCGACGCGGTTGTCGGGATCGGGACTGTTGGGCTGGTTGTCAGGCATCAAGCTTCACTCTGGAGAGCCCGGTCAGCAGGTCGAACTGCCAGGGCACGAGGGGGCAGGCCCCGTCACCCTATAGGCTCGCGATATATGGCAATTGGCGAAAGTCTTCAGCGCGATCCAATCCATACCCCACGAGGAAGGCATTGGGTGCATCGAAGCCGACGAAGCGGGGCGGATGATCCGGCTCGGCGAGCCGCTTGTGAAGGAGGGCGCACACCTCGACGCTGCGGGCGCCCCGCTCCAGGAGTAGCTCGACCACACGGTCCAGGGTCCGGCCCGAGTCGACCATGTCCTCGACCAGAAGGACGTTGCGGTGCCGCACCGGAATGCGGGTCTCCGACTCGATCTGTACCTGCCCACTGGAGACCGTACCCTGTCCGTAGCTGGAGACGCTGAGAAAGTCCACCTGGACCGGAACGGTAAGCGCCCGCACCAGGTCTGCCGTGAATACCCATGACCCCTTGAGCACGCCTACGATCAGGAGTCGGTCTTCCGGGTCGTACGCTGCCTCGATCTCACGCGCCACCTGCTCGACCCGGACAGCAATGGTCTCCGCATCGTAGAGGACGGTGAGCGTTGTCTCCTTCATGTCACGCCCACAGTGAGCACGCCCGACTGGAGCCGCTGAGATCCCACGGATGCGATTCGCGCCCGAGCGACTCTCGGGACCCAGAGAATCTCGCCGTCCGCATCGGCCAGCACGGGTAGCTGGCGGCGTGCCGACGCCGGAACCCGCGCCTCGAGAAATAGCCGCTTCAGCTTCCTGACCCCGCTGCCCGTGCGCATCCGGTCTCCATCTTCCCAGGCACGAACGGTGAGAGGGTAGCTCAGTGCCTCGCCGTCGAAACGCTCCACGATGGGTGCGTCGACGGCCACGCCGGCGGCCCAGGAGACCTGCACCTCGCGTCCGGCCAGAAGGGCATGTCCGCGACCGGGCGTCGCGCCGGGGATCACGACCGCGCGGTCGGCGGGCAAGGCCCTGGTCGGTACAGTCGATAACACGAGTCGGTCGAGCTCACGCGCGAGGACGATGCCTCGACCCAGCTGCAACGTTCGCCCGCTCGCTCCAGCCGTCACGAAATCCACCGCGCGCGCCGTCTGGCGAGCGTCGGCCGTAAGGTTCAGCTCCGCCGCCAACGCTCGAAACATCCGGGCCTGCACGGCGGCATGGTGTCTCAAGAAGGCCCCCCGATCGAACCCGATTGCATCCCCAGTCCGCACTACGGCTGCGGAAGCCAGAAGTCCGGGGATCAAGCTGGCCCATCCTTCCTCGTCGAACGCCGCCTGCTCCGCGAACCGCACAAGGGAACGGCGAGCGCCCGGCGCCACCAACGCCTCCGCGTCGGGAAGGATGCGGTTGCGGAGCGCATTCCGTGCGTAGCCCAGCGCCTCGTTGGTCGGATCGTCCCTCCATTCCAGGCCATGCAGGCGGGCGTAGCCCAACAGCTCCTCTCGCCACACCGGCAGAAGCGGACGCCAGACACCGTCGCCCCGGAAGGTCTGCACACCCGTGAGCCCCGCCGGGCCCGTGCCTCGAAAGATCCGAAAGAGCGCGGTCTCGGCTTGGTCGTCGGCGTGATGAGCCGTGGCGACGTAGCTCGCGCCAACGGTGTCCCGCACTTCGAGGAGAAACGCATAGCGTTGCGCTCGGGCCTCTGCTTCGGAGCTCGGGGGCCGCTCCGCAGCCCCGGTGACGAGCTCCAGGTCCCAGGCGCCGCACAGGGCCTCGAGCCACCGGGCATCTCCGTCGCTTCCGGGGCGCATCTTGTGGTCGAAGTGAGCCAGGACCAGCCGAGGCCCGGCAGGCCAGCCGAATCGCGCAAGATGCGTCAGAACGGTGGAGTCCAGCCCACCCGACACCGCCAGAACGATCGTGTCACCCTCCCGGGGTGCCCGTGCGTCACGGCAGGACGAGGCAAATGCGGCATCGACCGCCGCCGCCGTCCGCGACATCCTGGAACGTGCCATCACTCCCCCTCCCGTGGCAGCCCAGGAGCCGGCGGGCGGCCGCAGTGACCGTGCAGGACGTGCGCCAAAATGTCCGGACGATCCGTTTGGATCCCGTCCACGCCCCACTTCAGGAGTCGGACCATGTCATCCCGATCGTCCACGGTCCAAACCTGGACGGGGATGTTCTTTCGGTGAGCCTGTTCGATGAAGCGCGGTGTCACGATGCGCGTCCCTTTCCACATCTCGGGCACCTGCAGCACATCTGCCCCCGGCGTGTACCCGGCCGCACGAGGGAGGGCACACAATACCCGGAACAGGAGCACGTGGTGCCGGCTGGCCCCCCATGGACCAGGGTAGCCGCGGGCCCCGCGCCGCCACCGCTCATACTCGGCCGCGATGAGGACCCGGTCCTGCGCCCCGTGGCGGAGGACCGTTTCCAGGGTCGGGGCGGCGACGTCCGGCCCCTTGCACTCGACGTTGATCCAGACGTCCGGGTGCGCCTCCAGCACCTCGTCCAGCGTGGGAATGCGGACCCCCCGCCCCGACCACGGCGTTCCCCCGCCGGGGTCGCGGAATCGTGCGCCCGCGTCCAGCCGCCTGAGATCGGTGATACCCATGTCGCGGACGAATCCGGATCCGTCGGTGGTACGGTCCACAGTGGGATCGTGGATGACCACGGGCACGCGGTCCCGGGTCAGCTGCACGTCCACCTCAAGCATGTCCGCGTCCCATAGTCCGACCGCCTGCCGAAACGCGACGAGCGTGTTCTCCGGAGCGATCTTCGAGCCACCGCGGTGGGCCACCAACATGGGTCGGCCCGCAAGGTAAGGTCGGCCGGGCCGGGGGCCGGAGCCGAAGCCCAACGGTCGCGCTCCCTCTACGCCGACGCGTGCCGGTCGGCTTCCAAGCGCTCGATCTCCTCCGCGCCCAACTCATGGAAGACGTAGAGAACCAGATCCAGCAGGTGACTCGTGGCGTCCCGATCCCGCCTCAAACGCCCCTCGCCGTCCTCCTCGGTATCGTCGATCTGCTCTTCGAGCTCCACGACACGCTTGGCGAGAAACGACAGGATGTCCTGCACGACCTGGGGGCGGGGACTTGCCGGCGCCTTCGCATCCGGCATGACTTCGCTCAGGAGGAGACCGCGGACGTAGGCCAGAAAGCCTGGAAAGATGAGCCCGGTCAGAGGCCCCTCGTCCAAAGCCTCTTCGTCGGTGATATGCTCCCACTCAAGCTCGTTCCAGTAGAGATCCTTGGCTTCACCCAACAGATAGGCGCGGTTCGTACCGGAAAGAGATCCTTCCGCTCCTGCGCTGGGGGGGGCGAGCTTGCGGCCGAGAACCCGCTCAATCCGCTCGCGGCGGCCACCGAGGAGCATGCTGGCGCGATCGTTCATGATGTCTATGACCCCGTCGTGCTGAGGATGAGCTTGTCTGTGCCAGGGACTGCGCCGGACGTCTTCGGCCGGTCCCGGAGCCGTGAGTATACGACCGGACCGCGTCCGGTGAAACGTGAGGAGGGTCCGAAGTGGCGATAAGGGCTCGGGTGCGGATCGCCATCCTGCTGCTGCTGGCCTGGATTCTCCATCGTCACCTGACGGATCCGGCCTACAGCTCCATCTTCGCCGGCATCAACCTCGGCATCCACGAGATGGGCCACGAGGCCTTTTCCTGTCTGGGAACTGCGCTCTAGGGAGCGGCCGTCTACGCCGCCGACGCCCGAGCCCAGGCCCTACCCTTGGTTTCACCGTTCGGACCCGTGGACGTCGACAGCCACGACTGGACGGTCATGCTGCTCCGAGTGGGCCGCCTATCACAGGCCCAGGAGATTGGTGCTGTGCTCCGGGGGATGGGCCTGCTGCTCATGACCACGGGATCGGCCGGAGGCGCTTGGATTGCCTGGAAGGGCAGACACGACCTCCAGCGGGATGCGCCCGGGGCCTAGCCGCCTGCCCGCGTCGCGTCCGAGCGCTCCGAATTCACGTCCGTCACCGAAAGCGGCGGCATGGGTACGTCCAGGGCCTCCGCCACGGCTCGAAGCAACTCGAGCTCGTCCACGGTCACCGCGCGATCAGCCAGAACCGTGCGCTCTAGCGCCCGGAGAAGCTTCTTACGGTCCTTCGGAGGGAGCGTCTCCATTCGGCCGAGCGCGTGGTCCACACGCTCCAGATCCAGGCCCCCGACGGGCTGCAGCCGGAGCGCCGACGCCGCGGAGGATCCCCACTCCGCTGACCCCGCCCGAAACGCCTCGATCGCCCCATCCTCGTCCTGTGATCCCGCCCAAGCCAGCGCGGAAAGGAGCGCTTCAGCCTCGGCCCGTCGGCGAGACAGGCCCGCGCCGACCCTGCCCGAGCTGGCCGGATCCGAGCCGCCGGGGAGTGCGCGGCGGAGTACGTGGAAGAGGGCGAAATCAAACACATCAACCGCTCCGTCCGCTCTGGACAACGGACCCACCAACCGGCGCAGCGCATCGGCCCGATGTTCGTCCAGCGATCTCAGAGACGGGAGACAGAGCTCCAGCAGCGGCAGCCGTCCCTGGGGCCCAGCCTGGACAACGGATGAGCGAAGGCGTGCCGCCCGCCCCGCCCACTCCTCTCCCAGCGCTTCCCCTACCAACTTGTCCTGACGTTCTCGGATGTCGGGATCGTCCGCCAGCAGCAGTGCCACCACGACCGCCACGGCGCCCCCGGCGTCGCGGGCAGCCTCCCGTGCCTCTTCTGGAATCTTCGCCAGGATGGTACGCGCCCGTTCCAGGTGACCCGCGTTCAGCGTACCCGCCGTGGCCAGCACGCCGGCGGCCGCGATTCCGCCATCCGCCATGTCCGGCAGCCCGGGAATAGGCACGGGGAACGGTCCTCCGGTTGTGGCGATCCGGCCCCCGCCACCGCCGCCGGCCCGGTCTTCGACGGCCACGGCGGTGACCCGCTCGGGCTCCACGTAGGTTCCGTCCCACGCGGGGTCGACCCGCCTGATCCTGACATCCAGCGGAGGGTGCGTGGCGAAAGAGCTGGAAAAGGCGCTACGAATGCCCTCGCTGAAGAAGAGGTGGCCGGCCTCCTGAGCGTGATGGTTCTGGATCTTCGACCCGTTGGCGGATCCTCCGATCTTCCTGAGGGCCCCCGAGATCCCTAGCGGATTCCGCGTGAACTGAACCGCCGCGGCGTCCGCGAGGAACTCTCTCTGGCGGGATACCGCCGCCTGAATCAACCGACCGAAGAACACCCCGAGGTACCCGAGCACGATGAGCGCGATGCCCACGAGCACGATCTGGCCGCCGTTGCCCTTCCCTGCACGGCTCCGCCGGGATCCGCCGGAGTAGTACCCGCCCCGGAGAATCCCCCGACCGATGACCGTCAGCAGCAGGATGCCGAAGAGCACCCCCATGAGGCGGATATTGAGCCGCATGTCGCCGTTGAGGATGTGGCTGAACTCATGGGCCATCACGCCCTGAAGCTCGTCCCGGCTAAGGGTCTCCAACCCTCCGCGAGTGATCGCCACTGCCGCGTCGTGGATGGTGTGGCCGGCGGCGAAGGCGTTGATTCCCGCCTCGTTGTCCATGACATACACGGCTGGCACGGGAATCCCCGAGGCGATGGCCATTTCCTCGACCACGTTCAGGAGCCGCCGCTCGAGCGGGTCGGACGAGCCAGGATCCAGGCGTCGGCCGCCCAGCAGCTCGGCGACCGCGCCCCCTCCCCGGCGAAGCTGAGCCGTCCTGAAGGCTGAGCCTCCGCCGATGACCGCGAGCATACCAACCGCCACCGCGGCGAAGAGGGGGGGATCGAACAGCGGGCGCGCCGCCGCCTCCAGACCCTCTTCGGTCGGGGCGAACTGCAATCCCACGGCGACGGTCATGTAGACACCGACGATGATCACCGTCACCGCCAGCCCGTACAGCACCACCAGCCGGCGAGACAGGCTACGCGCCCTTCCCTGTGCCTCGAAGAAGTCCATCGGAGATGCCGCGTCAGCGCCTCATGACGCCGGGGCGCCGTGTGGGCCCCGGTCGGTCAACGCGCCACGCGCCCCTTGGCGGCTCAGCCGAACGAGACTCGGGGCGCGTCACGCTCCTCGTCCCGGTCGATCTCGAAGAACTCGGCGGCCTCGAATCGGAACGAGTTGGCCACGATGTTCGTCGGGACTGTCTGACGCGCCGTGTTGTAGGTCATGACCGCGTCGTTGAAGGCCTGTCGCGAGAAGGCGATACGGTTTTCGGTCGACGCGAGCTCCTCCTGCAGCTGCATCATGTTCTGATTGGCCTTGAGGTCCGGGTACGCCTCGGAGAGTGCGAACAACCGGGAAAGCGCTCCCCCGAGCTGCTGCTCGGCGCTGGCGAGCTTCTGCATCGCCGATGGATCACCCGGGTTGCTGGAGGCCACCTGCTCCACCTTCTGGGCCTCGTTCCGCGCGCGGATCACAGCCTCCAGCGTGTCCTTCTCGTGGCTCATGTACCCCTTCGCCGTCTCCACGAGGTTGGGGATCAGGTCGTAGCGACGTTTCAGCTGCACGTCGATCTGGGCGAACGCGTTCTTGAATCGCTCCCGGAGGGCGACCAGGCGGTTGTAGAGCATGATGCCATAACCGATGACGGCGACAATGACGATCAGGGGAATCCAGGCTCCCACGGGTCCCTCCCTTCCGAGGTGTGCTGTGGCCAGCGTTTCCGACGTCCGTGCTCGGCGCGGTGCCGGGTCAGCTTGTTCTACGGATCGAGCACGCTGAATCTTCAACGTGGGTAGCCGGCACGCCAGCGACCGGTAGATTCTGCCCATGTCGTCGACAACGTCCCGCGCCCTGGTGGCTCCGAGCCGTCACGCCCGGCCTCCCGTACGAATGCTCCTTGGCGTGTGGCTCGCGGCGGCGGCCCTCCGCCTCGTCCACAACGAGGTGATGCTGGCCGACCCGCTCTACTTCAACCCCCTCGGCGGCAACCTGCCCTACCTGCTCGCGGCCGAGGCAATCTCGGGGGGCGACCTGGTTCCCTTCGATGGTCCTCTTTCCCTGAACAGCCCGCTCTACCCGTACTTCCTTGCCGGCTTGTACCAGCTTCTCGGCGAGAACGCGTTCTACGGCATTCGGGTCGTGACCGGCCTGATGGATGCCGGTACCTGCGCGATGGTGTCGCTCCTGGCGTGGCGGCACTTCGGAGCCATCGCCGGATGGGCGGCCGGCCTGGTGACGGCCGTTTACGGCCCGCTCGTGTTCTTCGCGGCGGACCTGAACCCGGTGCCGCTCACCCTCTTCCTGTTGACCGCAGCACTGGTGGTCGTCGACCGCGCCCGCCGGCCCCGCGGATTCCTTGCGGCGGGCCTGCTGTTCGGACTCACCGCAGCCACTCGCCCGAACGTGCTGTTGGCCGGCCTGGCGGCCCTGACGGTACCGTGGCTTCGTCGATCGCCCGCACCCTCACGAGCCGCACTCGCTCTGGCGGCCGGGCTCGCGATGGGAGTGGCCCCCGTGACGCTCGTCAACGTCGCAGCCTCCGGTGAGCTGGTGCTCCTGACCACGAGCGCGGGGCACAACTTCTACATCGGACACAACCCTCAGGCCGAGGCCCAATACGTCCTTCCGTCCGGCTTCGATGGAGACATCTTCGCGAGCATGAAGGTCCTCGCGGAGGAGGTGGAGGGGCGGCCCTTCGAGGACCGGGAAGTCTCGAGCTGGTACTTCCGACGCGGACTCGCCCACGTGGCCGAGAACCCTGGCCGCGAGCTCGCGCTCCTGGGGCGACGATCTTTGCTCCTGGTGAATGACTTCGAGGCCACGACCTACGCGAGCTTCGACTATCAACGACACTACTCCGGCGTCTTGCGGTGGACGCCCTCGTTCCTGCTCCTCTTCGCCCTTGCCATCCCCGGCATGTCGATCGCGATGCGTAGGGAGAGGCTCCACCTCTGGATTCCACTGGCTACCGCCGCTGCCACCGTCCTCCTCTTCTTCTATATCGCGCGTCTGAGGGTCGTGATGGTTCCGTCACTGGGCGTATTCGCCGGAGCCGGTGTGGCGATTCTGACGGCGGCGGTCCGAGACGGGAGATGGCGACGACTCCTGTCGCTGACGGGTGCAGCCCTCGTCGGCGCGGGCGTGGCGGCCCTTCCGATCCTGCAGTCCGACACCTCCAACGAGTGGGCGAAGGCTGGCGGCGTGCTTCGTGTGGCCGGTAACCTGGACGGCGCCGAAGCCGCGTTCGTGAAGGGGGTCGCGGAGAACCCGGACAACGCCAATATCTGGCTGAGCCTGGCCTCCCTGTACCGAGCGGAAGGTCGCACAGCGGCGGCGGACAGCGCCCAGGCCCGTGCCGACGCACTCCTCGAAGCCGGCGACCGGGACGCGGACACGTATCGGAGGGCGCTCGAAGCGGCACCGTAGGCACCGACACGCACAGGGGCATTGTCAGAGCTGTTCAGCGCGTCGAGCGGAGAGGTCGATGCCGGACGGCTCGCGGAGAACGGGCCGGAGGCGTAGGCTGAGATCCCGAGCGATGCTGCACCCCGGCTCCCCAGCAATCACCTCTGACGGAAGGCGCATCATGCACGATCGGCGTGGCTCCCTGGTCGCACTGCTTACCCTGATCCTGCTGCTGGGAAGTGCCGGCGGGACGAAGGGGCAGGAAGCCTGGGACGTAACCGAGCCCAGAGGGGAGACCCGGGAGATCGACTTCACCACGTCCGAGGGCACCTGGATGTCTCTCGACGTGGACCCGACGGGCGCATGGCTCGTCTTCGACCTTCTCGGGCACGTGCACCGGATGCCCGTTGAAGGAGGCCAGGCTGAGTCTCTGACGCAGGACAGCGGGATCGCGGTGAACTTCGACCCGAGGATCTCACCCGACGGACGCACGATCGCCTTCGTCAGCGACCGGACGGGCCAATACAACCTGTGGCTCATGAATGCCGACGGGAGCAACCCGAGGCCGGTCTTCGAAGACGGCTCGGTCCGCGTGTCGCAGCCGCACTGGACCCCGGATGGGCAGTACATCGTGGTCCGGCGGCAGCCAGGGGGGCTCTGGATGTATCATCGGGACGGTGGCACGGGCGTCGCCTTGCTGGGCGAGGAGCTCGAGGCCTCGGCCTGGCCGTCCGTTTCGGCCGATGGGCGCCACGTCTACTTCCAGATCACCAAGGCACGCACGTTGCAGGGGTCCGTGGGGGGCGACGTGCAGCTACGCCGTCTGGAGCTCACGAGCGGCGAGGTCATCAAGATCACAGGCGGTATGGCGAACACCCAGATCCGCCTGTCCAGCGGCGGCGGATTCGCCCCGGAGATCTCGCCCGATGGTCGGTATCTGGCATTCGGGCGGAAGATTCCCAACGGCACGCTCAGCTACCGGGGACACTCCTTCGGTCCCCGCACGGCCCTGTGGATCCGAGACCTGCGTACGGGGGCCGAGCGCGTGGTGATGGACCCCATCGAGTACGACCATTCCGACGGTGGTGACGGTGGGGTGCTCCCCGGGTACGCCTGGGCTCCGGACGGGGAATCCATCTTCATCACGCAAGGTGGGGGAATTCACCGGGTCGACGTGACGGGTGGCGCGGTGAGCACCATTCCGTTCGCGGCCCGCGTGCATCGGGTGATCTCTGAGCGAGCGTACCAGCCATTCTCCATCACCGACGATCCCTTCCGAGCGCGGTTCCTCCGCTGGCACACCGCATCACCGGACGGGCAGCGCTTGGCCTTTCAGGCGGTCGGCCGCGTCTGGGTCATGGAGCTTCCGAACGGCACGCCGCGCCGAGTCACCCCCAGCTCCTTCGGACCGTTCGAGTATTCCCCGGCATGGAGCCCGGACGGCAGCACACTGGTCTTCACGTCGGCCGACGACCGGGCGCGCGGTCACCTCTGGAGCGTGTCCTCGTCGGGCGGTGAGCCCCGCCGGCTGACCGAGGAGGATGGAGAATACTTGAACCCGGTCTTCGCCCCCGACGGGCAGGACGTGCTGGTGGTACGAGGGTCGGGGGTGACCAACCACGGCAGGGGATGGATGTTCAATCCTTTCTACGACCTGGTGCTGGTCCCAGCGGACGGCGGGCCGGCCCGGGCCGTGACCCGGGTCAATCCACCATCCGAGGTGGGAGTGTACGGGGTCTCTCGACGCTCCATCGTCCAGCCGGCCTGGGGACCGGAGGGCCGCATCTACTTCGCCGAGGATCAGGAGCGAGGTGACGGAAGCCCGCTGGTCGCGCTCGTCTCCGTGGGATCTGACGGCTCCGGGGAGAGGGTGCACCTCACCTTTCCGTACGCCGACGAGATCGCTCCGTCACCCGACGGTCGATGGGTGGCGTTCCAGGAAGGGGACAACGTGTATCTGACTCCGTTCCCGGAGGCGGGAACGGGTGACGAGCCACCGCATGTGGACAAGGCGGCGGGTACCTTCCCGGTGACACAGGTCTCACGCACGGGTGGCATGTTTTTGCGCTGGCGGGATGCCGGCACCCTGGAGTACGGGACCGGCCCCGTTCACGTCGTCTACGAGGTAGAGGCCGGCCAGAGCGAGTCGACGGAAGCGCAGCTCACGGTCCCGCGTCGGATCCCACCCGGACAGGTGGCATTCACCGACGCTCGCATCATCGCCTTGGCCGAGGGGCGGGAAGTCATCGAGCGCGGGACCCTGGTGGTCTCGGGGAGCCGCATCACGTGCGTGGGCGACTGCGCCACCGAAGGGGTGGACCGGGTGATCGACGCGGAGGGCATGACCCTCATGCCCGGCCTGGTAGACATGCACGCCCACCATCATCGGGAGACACGGGGCGTCTTCGGCACGAAGAACCACGAGACCGCGGTCTATCTCGCCTACGGAGTGACCACCAGCATGGACAACTCCATGTGGCACCAGAACGTGCAAACGGTCGCCGAGCTGATCCGTGCCGGTGCCCTTCCGGGGCCCCGGACCTACTCGACCGGTCCCCCGCTCTACAACGGTGACGGGTTCCGCCAGAACGACCTGTCGAGCTACGAAGTGACGCTGGACAACGTCGATCGCCTCCAGTCTTGGGGCGCCGTATCGTTGAAGCAGTACATGCAGCCTCGTCGCCAGCAACGGCAGTGGGTATCCGAGGCGGCCCGAGCTCGCGGCTTGATGGTCACCGCCGAAGGTGGAGACCTCGAGTACAACCTCAGCATGATCATGGACGGGCACACCGGGTGGGAGCACCCCCTAGGCTACCTCCCCCTGTACAGTGACGTGACCCGCTTCTTCGGACAGGCCGAGACGGTCTATTCCGTGACGTTCGGCGTCGGGATGGGGCCATGGAACCAGGACTACTTCTGGGCCGAGTCCGACTATTATGACGACGAGAAGCTACTCCGCTGGATGCCATGGCGATCCTTCCTTCCTCACGCCCGTAGGCGGGAGCTACGACCTGAGACCGACTACACCTATCGGGTACTCGCGGAGGGGGTCAAAGACGTCATCGAGGCCGGAGGGCACGGGGCGATCGGCGCCCACGGGCAGGCGCACGGCATCGCACCCCACTGGGAAGTCTGGATGGCGGCCTCGGCCATGGGGCCCCTCAGAGCCATCGAGCTCGGGACGAAGGAGGGCGCGTACTTCCTCGGTGCTCTGGACGACCTGGGCACCCTCGAGGTGGGAAAGCTCGCTGACCTGCTGGTTCTGGGCTCCAATCCGCTGGAGGACATCCGCAGCACGACCGACATCCGTTACGTCATGCAAGGCGGCGTCCTCTACGACGCTGACACGTTGGACGAGATCTGGCCCGAAGCCCGAGCGTACGGTGCCTATCCGTGGGTCGATGATGCCGCTATCAGAAACGACGAGGTGCCTGTGGACGTCTGGCGCGGGGGGGAATGAGTTTCCCCAGTTTGGGGACTTGCGGACTGCGGCGTAGGCATTGACCCTGTGGGCTGCCGAAACACGCCTGCCCACAACCGAAGGCACTGCGCGCATGCTCACCGACATCCAGATCGCCCAAGCCGCCCATCCGCGTCCCATCGGCGAGATTGCCGGAAAGCTGGGCCTTCAGGAGCACGAGATCGAGCCGTACGGGCGGGCCAAGGCAAAAGTGCCCCTCCGCTTGATCCGGGAACGCGCGGGCACCCCGGGGAAGCTGGTACTGGTCACGGGCGTCCACCCCACACCGGCCGGTGAGGGAAAGTCCACACTTTCTGTTGGGCTGGCCGACGCGATGAGCCTGCGGGACCGGAACCCGGTCCTCTGTCTCCGTGAGCCCAGCCTCGGACCAGTCTTCGGGATCAAGGGCGGCGCCGCTGGTGGAGGGTATTCGCAGGTGATTCCCATGGAGGACTTGAACCTGCACTTCACCGGGGATTTCCACGCAATCTCCTCGGCCAACGCCCTCCTGGCGGCGATGCTGGACAACCACCTTCATCGGCCCAACACCCTCCGGATCGACCCCCGCCGGGTGGTCTGGAAGCGCGCGGTGGACATGAACGATCGGGCACTGCGCTCCATGGTCATCGGCCTGGGCGGACGTACCGGGGGCCTTCCCCGGGAGGACGGCTTCGACATCACCGCCGCCTCCGAGGTCATGGCCGTGTTCTGCCTGGCCGACGGACCCGCTGACCTGGAGCGCCGCTTGGGTGAGATCGTGGTGGCTTACGACGTGGACGGAAGGCCGATTCGCGCGAGCCAGCTGGAGGCCCAGGGGGCGATGGCGCTCCTTCTCAAAGACGCGATCTCGCCCAACCTGGTGCAAACCCTCGGGGGCACCCCGGCCTTCGTCCACGGCGGGCCTTTCGCCAATATCGCGCATGGATGCAACTCGCTCCTGGCCACGCGGGCCGGGTTGGCGCTGGGGGACGTGGCGATTACCGAAGCCGGCTTCGGTGCGGACCTGGGCGCCGAGAAGTTCCTGAACATCAAGTGTCGCTTCGGCGGTCTGTCCCCTGATGCCGTGGTCATCGCAGCCACCGTTCGAGCCGCAAAGCTCAACGGCGGAGTCCGCCTGGATGAGCTCCGGAGCGAGAACGTAGAGGCTCTCAAGCGGGGGCTCCCCAACGTCCTGAGGCACGTCGAGAACATCCGTAAGTTCGGGCTGGAGCCCGTGGTGGGGGTGAACCGGTTCCCATCCGATACCGAGGCAGAGCTCCAGGCCATGGTAGCGGGGTGCGCCGCGATTGGAGCCGAGGCCGTAGTGGCCGACCCGTACACGAGGACGGGCACGGGATGCCTCGACCTGGCCGACGCCGTATGGACGCTTCTCGAAGCGGACGGCGCCGCGTTCGAGCCGCTATATCCCGACGAGATGCCCCTGACCGACAAGATCGAGACGGTGGCCCGGGAGATCTACCGGGCTGACGGTGTAGACTACCTACCGGCTGCCCGGCGACAGATCGAGGAATGCGAGGCCCTGGGCATGGGCACCGCCCCGGTCTGCATGGCCAAGACACAGTACTCGTTCAGCGATGACCCGACACGGCTCGGGGCCCCTACCGACTTCCGCATCACCGTTCGGGAGGTAGCACCCGCCGCCGGGGCGGGCTTCGTCGTTGCGAAGACCGGAGACATGATGACGATGCCCGGCCTCCCGTTGAAGCCGGCGTCCGTGGGCATGCGGGTCGAGGAGGATGGGACCATCGTGGGATTGGCCTGAACGCCCAGCTGGCATGCCGGGTCCACCCCTCGCGTGCCACAGGACGGCCCCGGTCCGACGAGCCTAGCGGGTGAATCCCGCGCAGTGGTCCTCGTGGAACGTCGGATTGAAGGGGGTGAGAGCCTCCACCCGCCTGACCTCGCGTGCCCTTCCGTCGATCACGTGGAGGACGGCCGAACGCTCGAGCACCTGGATTCGCCCACCGTTGGGAAACGTGTTCAGGCCCGTCGGCCGACGAAAGCCCATATGCTGCACCACGACCATCGCGTCGTCTGAACGGGGTAGGCGCACCACCTGGGCAATCGACGCTGTGCTCTCGGCGGGGCCGAAGGTGCAGCCGGAAGGCCCAACGAGCCAGGTCCCTCCGAGCGCTGACCAGACGCGTCTCGTCTTCACTCCGCAGCCGCGCTCCAGAATGGATACCTAGCGGCCGGAATTCTGCTGCCGCTCGGGCCCCGTTGACCAGCCGTAGTGTCGACCCTGGCAGCCAACATAGCTGACGCGGACTGTTGCGCTTCGAGGTCGGAGAGCGCCTATCTACCCACCTGGTGAGGTCAAGTCGTCTGCTCGATCCAGTCCACGTACCGAGACAATCGCGTGTAGTGCTCGATGACTCCGTACCGTCCGTGTCCAGTGGCCGAGCCTCGTACCAGGCCACACTCGCTAACCCGTGCGGAAGCGCCACAGACGACCTTGGCACCTTCCGAGACAATCACGCTCATGCTCTTAATGAGCCATTGGTCTGGCTCATAGGATCCGCCGCGGTGACTGAGACCCTCCGGGCCAAGAAGCCGAGGCCCGTTTTCCTCGGAAGTCGTCTGGCGCCCGATCGAGGCGGTAGGCACCTTCCAGCGATGTCTAGTCCCCTCCACATCGTCGCGCACAACGGCGCCCCCGAGTGGGGCGGCGCAGAAATCGCCGTCAGCCGGCTCCTTCTGGGGCTGCGCGAACGCGGGCACCGGGTGACCTTTCTGGTCGCGCGTGAGGTGGTCGCGGAAGGTGCGGCTGCGATGGGACTGGAGACGCAGCGCCTTCACGTCGGTGGGGACGCGGCCATCCATCACGCTCTTCGCGTCAGGAGGGCCCTTCGCCGCCTCGATCCCGACATCCTCTTGATCGGCACCTTTCGCAAGACGCTCCATCTCACGGTCGGAGCGCGACTAGCGGGCGTCCCCGTCGTCTCGCGCATCGGGCTATCGACCGACGTGCCTCGAAACGCCAAGTACCGCTTCCTTTTCCGGCACCTGATCGACCGCATCGCAGTGAACACGGGCGAGATCCGAGCGGCCTACCTGCGGATGCTTCCAAGACTCGACCCCGGCCGAGTTCAGGTCATGGGCAAGGGAATCGAGCCGAGCACCCGCGAGCTCGACGTCGTCGCCGAAAGACGGCGGACCCTTCTTGAGGCCGGCATCCCCGAGGACGCCTTCGTCGTCGGGGCACTGGCACGGCTCGCCCATCAGAAGCGGCTCGATCGCTGGCTCGCCGCCGTCGCGGCCATGCCTGACGACACCCACGGCCTTCTGGTGGGCGAGGGCGACCTCCGCGGAGAGTTGGAGGCGGAGGTGAAGCGACTCGGAATCGCGGGGCGCGTCCACCTCATGGGTTACCAGTACGACCCACAGCCCTGGCTCCGGGCGATGGACGTCCTCCTGCTGAGCTCGAAGACCGAGGCGCTCGCGAATGCGATGCTCGAGGCATTGGCGGTCGGGACACCGGTGATCACCACCCCGGTCGCCGGATCCAGGGACGCCCTCTTCGAGAGCGAGGAGGACGTGCCGCCGGGGATCATTCTCCAAGACTTCGAGGTGCCGGGTATGGTCCAGGCGCTTACGGAACTCCACGACGACGCGGCCAGGGTTCGGGCGATGGGAGAGGCCGCGCGCACCCGGATCGCACGGCACTTCACCCAAGAGGCTGAGCTGGATCGGTGGGAGAGACTTCTACGGAAAGCCGTGAACGACCGGCTCTGACAGTATGGAAGGTTGGTCGCCGAGTGCCGACCGGCTGCCTCGAAGATCCGGGCCGCCGCCACTCGCAGCACCACGTGCACCCCACCCCGCTCCAAGCCCGGCCTTCGATACCCGTCGACTTGGGCGCTCAATGGGCGATGATGCGGCGGCTCACCCTCAAGCCGATGGGGACGTGGTGCGAGGCAACCACAGCCGTCACGGACTCGCCCGGGGGGTGGCGCAGCATCTGTGGAGAGGTGAGACTCGGGTGTCATGACATACCGACTGCAAGCGCTCTACGACCGCCTCCGGTTGCACGTGGCCGCTCGCTTCGGGCCGCTGTTCGGAAGCTGGTACCGCCACTTCCACACCCCCCCGACGGGCTCCCTGTCCGAGCTCCTGAGCCTCTTCTCGCGAGCGCTTGGCCCCGGGTTGACGGTGGTGCAGATCGGCGCCAACGACGGTCTCAAGCGTGACCCCCTGCACAAGTACATCCGCCGTGACGGCTGGCGAGGGATCCTTGTGGAGCCCCAACGGCAGGTTTACGAGCACTGGTTGGCTCCCCTCCACGGCCGTAATCCCCGTATCGAGACCGTGAATGCGGCGCTGGGACCGGAAGACGGAGAGACCGAGCTTTGGTGCGTGGCCTTCAGCGAGGCCCGCTGGGCCACGGGGCTAGCCAGCTTCGACAGGGCTCGCCTCCAGGAAGTGCTCGAGATGGACCACGCCTGCCGTGAGGCGGCCAGGGAGGGCGTTGCGATTCCGGTCGATCGCGACGCCCGTGTCCGTCCGGAGAGGGTGCAGGTCGTGAGCCCGACCACACTCTTGGCCAACGCGGGCCTCGACACCTTCGACCTCCTCTTCATCGACACCGAGGGCTTCGACTTCGAGGTCATCAAGCTCTTCGATGTGGCGAACACCCGCCCCCGCATGGTCGTGTGGGAGAACGATCACCTCTCAAAGGAGGATGCGCGTGCCTGCACAAGGCATCTGCAGGATGCGGGGTACAACGTGACCCAACTGGGTCCGAACTCTTGCGCGGTTCGCGAGCCCCCTGCCCAGCTGGAAAGCTTCCTCGGCCACCCGCGCTGACGTGCTGACCCACGATCCGCCTAGCCCTTGTCCTGTGCTTCCTTCAGCCGCTGAGGACGGCCCGGTCACCGCCCATCCGTAGCGTAGAGACGAAAAAGGCCCCTCCCGAGGGAGGGGCCACACCCCGAAAAGCCTTGCGGCTCCTGGAGTGCCGGAGGAGGGACTCGAACCCCCGACACGCGGATTATGATTCCGCTGCTCTAACCGACTGAGCTACTCCGGCGAAGACGAAAAACCTCATCTGGAGGGGCAGTGGTGTCAACCGGATGAAGGGACACCCTCCGAAGCTCGTATATTCTTGAGAGCGGCCTTCCGTCCCCACCGTCACGGAGCGTCCCGATGGACTTCGGAACCGTCACCATCCCCATCGTCACAGCTGGAGCCATCGCGCTGGTTACGAGCCTCCGAATCCTCATGGAGTACGAGCGGGGCGTGATCTTCCGGCTCGGCAAGCTGACGCGCGCGAAGGGGCCCGGGCTCATCTTCCTCGTTCCGTTCGGCGTCGAGCGAATGAAGAAGATGGACCTTCGCATCGTGGCCCTGGACATCGCCCCCCAGGACACCATCACCAAGGACAACGTGAGCGTCCGGGTGAATGCCGTGGTCTACTTCAAAGTGGCTAATCCCGAGAAGGCCGTCATCGAGATCGAAGACTATTACTTCGCCACCAGCCAGCTGGCCCAGACGACGCTTCGGTCCGTCATCGGGCAGTCCGAGCTCGACGAGCTGCTCGCGGAGCGGGAGCGGATCAACGAGATCGTCCGTGTCATCATCGACGAAGGTACGGATCCCTGGGGAATCGACGTGACCGGCGTGGAGATCAAAGACATCGATCTTCCGCAGGAGATGAAGAGGGCGATGGCGCGTCAGGCAGAAGCCGAGCGGGAGCGGCGCGCGAAAGTCATCAGCGCCGAGGGCGAATACCAGGCGTCGACGAAGCTGGCTTCAGCCGCGGAAATCATCCAACAATTTCCGGTCGCCATGCAGCTCCGGTTCCTGCAGACGGTCGTGGAGATCGCGGCCGAGAACAACTCCACAACCTTGTTCCCGGTGCCTATCGAGCTGTTCAAGCCATTCACCGACCCGGGCAAGCCGGCCTCAGAGGAAGCGCGGACCCGCGCGCTGAAGGCGGCGGCGGAGACGATGTTGCAGGCGCTCCCCCACTCTGACGACCGGGAAATGCTGGAGAGCGCGGCGAAGAAGGTTCTCGAGGAGGCTTCGGAGAGCGCCGAGGTCCCCACAGAAGGGGAAGTCTGAGCCGCCCACGGCCCTCTTCGATCGAAGGGGCACGGCCACCCATTCTAAGGAGCGGACCCAGCCGTCGGGGTGTCAGGGGTCGCGCGCTCGGTCCCGCGGCACCCCTTCAGGAGTCGGGCTCCTCCTCACCCGCGACGCTTGGCTGGGCGAACCGATAGAGCTTCTCCCCGTCCCGGATCATTCCGAAGCGCTCGCGGGCGATGCGCTCCAGCGTGGCGGGGTCGTTCTCGAGTGAATCCGCGCGGGCACGCAGGGAGTCGATGCGGAACTCCAGCTCCGCCAGCTCAACTCGGGCCGCTTCCACCTCGGCCCTGGCGCGCCGCACCTCGAAGATGGAGTACTCGCCCCCGAAAACCGCGTAGTAAGCTGCCAGTAGTAGCAGCCCGGGGAGCACAAAGCGCTTCAGGATCCGCACGCCGCCCTCCTCCCCACGCTCGTACGTCGCGCCCCGGACCGACTCATCAGTCGAAAAGTCCTGTGCCCGGATACCGGGCCTTATCCCCGAGCTTCTCCTCGATGCGGAGCAGCTGGTTGTACTTGGCCACCCGGTCGGTCCGGCTGGCGCTACCCGTCTTGATCTGACCGGCCTCCGTCGCGACCGCCAGGTCGGCAATGAAGGTGTCTTCCGTCTCACCTGATCGGTGGGACACGACGTTGTGGTACCCGGCCTCCCGAGCCACGCGCATCGCGTCGAGCGTCTCGGTGATGGTACCGATCTGGTTCACCTTGATGAGGATGGCGTTCGCAGCCCCGTCCTTGATCCCCTGCTCGAGGCGCTGGACGTTGGTGACGAAGAGATCGTCTCCCACGATCTGCACACGGTCGCCCACGGCTTCGGTGACGGCCTTCCAGCCCCTCCAGTCGTTCTCATCAAGCGGGTCCTCGATCGAACGGATGGGGTACTTGCGAACCCATTCGCTCCAGAACTCGACCATGCCCGCCGCGTCCCTGCGCTCTCCACCGGAGCCGTGGAAGACGTACTCGCCGTCCTCGAAGAACTCGGTAGCAGCGGCATCCAGGGTAATGAGAACGTCTTCACCGGGACGGTAGCCTGCCTTCTCGATGGCCTGGAGCACCACCTCCACAGCGGCCTCGTTGCTGTCGAGGTCGGGCGCGAAGCCGCCCTCGTCCCCCACCGCGGTGCTGCTCCCCTGATCCGAAAGAACCTTCTTCAGATGGTGGAAGATCTCGACACCCATCCGCAGTCCTTCGGAAAAGGACTCGGCCCCCACCGGCATGACCATGAACTCCTGGATGTCGACGTTGTTGGAGGCGTGGGCCCCGCCATTGAGGATGTTCATCATCGGCACCGGAAGCAGGTCACCGCTCCCTTCCCCTGCGAGGTAACGCCAGAGGGGCATCTGGTTCTCCTGTGCCGCCGCTCGAGCCACGGCCATGGATACCGCGAGCGTCGCGTTGGCGCCCAGGTTGCGCTTGTTCGGCGTCCCATCCAGGTCGATCATCGTCCGGTCGACGTCCAGCTGCTCCCGTGCCTCGAAGCCTCGAAGCGCCTGCGCGATCTGGGTGTTGACGTTCTCAACCGCCTGCAGCACGCCTTTGCCCAGGTAACGCGTCCTGTCCCCGTCTCTCAGCTCGACGGCTTCGTGGGCCCCCGTGGACGCGCCGGACGGAACCGCGGCGCGGCCCCTCACCCCGGTCTCCAGCAGAACCTCCGCCTCCACGGTCGGATTCCCTCGCGAATCCAGGATCTCCCTGCCCTTCACGTCGACGATGGCCGACATGCCCCCTCCTTGAAGTCTTTTATCGAGCGTGTCTCTCGCCCTGACCCGCGTCTACCTCGCCCGCTCCAGGAGACGGGCCACGGCCCCGTGCGCCTGCCGGGTTAGCTGCTCTCTGTCTTCCATCCCCGTCCCGTCCACTGCAATGGGCTCGCCGAAGCGAATCGTGATGGTCCCCGGAAGAATCCTCAGCGTGCCCTTGGGCATCACCTCTCGCGACCCGATGATCGCCGCTGGCACAACCTCCACGCCGGTCTGAATACCCAGCACGAAAGCGCCCTTCTTGAATCGCTGGAGCACACCGTCACGCGACCGTGTACCCTCAGGAAACATGATGACGGTAGGGCGCTCTTTCTCCAAGATCTCCCTCGCCCGCGCCAACGACTCCAGCGCCTTGGCGCGGTCCTCGCGGTCGATGTAGATATGCCCGCAACGACGCAGGGAGGGGCCGAACAGCGGTGCCTTCTCGATCTCTTTCTTCGCCACGAAGCGATATCCGCCGGGAAGGAATCCCGCGAGGGCCAGCACATCGAACCAGGACTGGTGGTTGGCAACCAAAATCTGCGCCCGCTCCGGGTCGATACGCTCCTCGTTCTCGAGCACGACCCGGACCCCGCTCACCCACAGAACCGTGCGGGACCAGGACCGTGGAACGTCCGCGCATACACACGGAAGGCGCGGGGACTTCCAGGCCATGGCCCAGAGAATCCGCGCCGCGTGCCACACGGTGATCGGGACGATGACCAGCAGAACCGCGAGCAGTCGGATCAAGGCTCAGACGCTCCAGTGGTCGAAGCCGCCCCGGCCCACCGGGCGCGTGGTTCCGTCCGCTCCCTCGCGCAAGACGAGCGGCGGCGCATCGTCGTCGTAGGTTCCGTCGTCTCGTGCTCGAGGAGCCACCACGCGTCCGATCCGAGTCAGCGGCACGCCGTCGACGACGCTGCCGAGGCCCTCCACCGCCCCTGCCGGAGCGGTGAAAAGCAGCTCGTAGTCTTCTCCGCCGTGAAGTGCGGCGCCGAGCGCACCGGCCCTGCCCAAAAGGGCCAGGACTTCCTCATCCACCGGAATCGAGTCGTCGACGATGACGAGGCCCACTCCGGATGCCGCGGCCAGATGTCCAGCATCCCCCGCGAGCCCGTCGGAGAGATCGAGCATGGCCGTGGGCACGCCAGCTGTGGCCAACGCCCGGGCCAGACCGATGCGCGGCGTCGGGCGAGCGAACCGACGACGAAGCGGCTCCGAGGGTCTTCCGCCCTCCTCCCAGGCCAGGAGAGCCGCGGCGCCCGTACCGAGCGTCCCGCTCACCCAAAGCTCATCGCCCACGCGCGCGCCCGCTCGAGAGATCGCCTGTTCCGTTCGCCCCAGCACCACCACGTCCAGGAACAACGGGCCCGGAGAACGGGATAGATCCCCACCGATGACCTGAGCTCCAACCGACGCAGCCGCCTCGGTCACACCTTGCTGTACGGCGGCCACGTCCACTCGGGCCCCCCGAGGAGCGGCCAGCGACACGAGAACACCGATCGGCTCGGCAGCCATCGCCGCCAGATCGGACAGCGAAGCAGCCGTGGCCCGGTAACCGATCTCCCGGTCGCTGAGCCACCCTCGGCGGAAGTGAACGTCCTCCACAGCCAGGTCGGTGCTCAGGACCCAACCTCCGTCCAGAGTCGTGGCGTCGTCACCCGGCCCGAGCACAACGCCGGCGGGTAGCGACCGTTCCTCACCCAGGAAGGCCCGAATCATGTCGAACTCCCGGCCAGCTCCGAGCCGGATTCTTGGTGCGCCGCCCTCGGTCATCGTTCGCCTACCAGACCGGATGGGCATCGAGGTTTACGAAGGGGAGCGCAGACACACCGTCGACGGGGAGTATTTCGTCATCGATCATCTCGGCGAGAGCGCGGGGAATCATCTCGACGACGTCCGACGGCGTGAGGGAGACGCTCAGACCCGCCAGCCGCGCTGCCCGCCCGGTGACGACAAGGCCAACGGCCCCCGCTTCGGCCGGATCGAGTCCCTGGGCGATCAGGGTCCCACAGACTCCGGACAGCGTATCTCCCATTCCCGCGGCGGCCAGGTCCGAAGACCCTTGGCTGTCCAGGGAGACGGGCCTACCCGGCGCCGCCACCACGGACGGGGCGCCCTTCAGCAACACGGCGCACCCGAAGCGGTGTGCCGCTTCCCTGGCACGGCCGACGGCATCGGAAGCGCGCGGTGCCTCCACGTCACCGAGTAGACGCTCCATCTCACCGGGGTGGGGCGTGAGGAGCATGGGAATCGCCGGCCCACCTGGCTCCAGCGTCACGGCGCCCGCGGCGACCAGGTTGAGTGCGTCGGCGTCCAAGAGTACCGCCGCGCCAGCACCCGGCGCGGAGACCGCGGCATACTCTAGCACCCGCCCGACGGCGCCCGCAGCCCAATCGTCCTTCCCCAGACCCGGTCCCACCACGCACGCATCGGTGGAAGCCACGGCTTCTTCCAGGGCATAAGGATCACCCGCGTCCACCCAGACAGCGTCGGGAAGCGCGGCTTGCACGATCTCCCGGTTCGCAGCCGCCGAGGCGATGCGCACGATCCCGGCTCCGGCCCGGAGCGCACCACGCGCCGCAAGGACGACTGCACCTGCCATTCCGGCTGCACCGCCCACCACGAGAACCCGCCCCACCGCGTTCTTGTGCGTATCCGTCGAGCGCGCGGGCATCCGGGCCGCGGCCCAGGCCGGAGTCGCCAGGAACGCATGCGCCTCGTCGGGCGCCAGCGGCGGGAATCCGATCTCGATGGACAGGAGCCGCCCGACCAGGCGGCGGGCTGGATGAAGAAGCGTCCCGAGCTTGGGCGCTCCGAACGAGACCGTGGACGTGGCGTCGATCGCCTCCCCCGGCACCTCGCCGGTGGCGGGGTCGACCCCAGAGGGAACGTCCATGGCCAGCACGGGCCGGCCAGCCGTGTTCACCGCCCGAATGAGCCCCGCCTCACGAGCCCGCGGGGCGCCACGGACACCGGTGCCCAGGATTCCGTCCACGACCACGGCTGCATCATCCAGGAGCCTCAGCCACTCGTCGTCTTGTTCGTTGAAGACGGTCGTGGGAATCGACCACCCATGGGTCAGAGGGTCGGCATGACCCCGGTCCGGCAGCACCACCGCGCTCACCTCGCGGCCCCAGGCGGCCAGAGTGCGGAGCGTCACCAACGTGTCACCGCCGTTGTTACCCGCACCCACCATCCCGATCACCCGGCCTTTCGGGTGCAGCCGTTGCAGGATGGAAGCGGCACCGCGGCCGGCGTTTTCCATGAGGACCCGTTCGGGGACGCCGACCAGGTCGATCGCGCGTCGGTCCCACGCGGCTGCCTCCTCGCCGGTCAGGAGGGGCACGGGGCCAGTGGCCCACGGGCCGTGCCCTGCCCTTCGGTTACACACGGATCACATCGCCTTCCTCGCCGCAGGTACGGCCAGTATACGCCGCCCGTGCTCGGAGGGCGATTCGACAAGCGTCGGCGTCGAGTGGGAGGGGACGCCGGAGGGCACGCGAGGCGTTTCGTGCTGTGGCCGCTGCGGTAGCGAGCGGCTGGCGAGCTACTTGTAGCTTTGGCCGATAGAACGGCCGAGGGTGATCTCTCCGTTGTCGATCCGGATGTTGAAACCGCACTCCGGACTCGAACAAACCCACGCCTTGTAGCGGATCGGTGCTCCGTCCCTGCCGTAGTCCGAGAGCGGCAAGAGAATTCCGGTCTCGCACTTCAAGCAGCGTGGAAATCCACCGTCTTCCACCATGTGATACCCCTCCCATGGGCGTATTGACGACCCGAGTCGTCGAGAAGCCCGGCACCGCCGGGCGTATGAGGTTCGAGAACGCGTTCCGTCGCGTCCTCATCTTCATCAAGGGCCGGCGTTCCAGGGATAATTCAGCTCGAACGCCTCTTCGAAGTCGAAAAGGTCGGTGAAATCCTCGGGACGGTCATCGTCCTGCTTCACCAGAATCCCGTGCTCCACCATGGCGAAAACCACGCGGCCCATGTCATCGGTCGCATGGATACCCCAGTGTTCGAGAACGGTCCTTGCCATCGGACCGAACTTTTCGAGGGCCAGCTCGCGAACGCCTTCGGCCAGCTCACGACCGGTCAAGTGCCTGGGCTCTTCGAGGGATCCGATGACCGAGTGCAGCGCCTGCAGCATGAAGACGTACGCCCGCGGGTGGAACCGCGGGTGCTTCTCCTGGAGCTCGTCCAGGACTTCGTCGGCGAATTGCAGATCGGTCATGACGGAAAATGTGCGCCGTACCTGAAGGAGAGCACAAGCCCGACCGGCAGATCCAGCTCCGCAGATGCGGAGCCACCGGTCGTGCGCGACAGGATCAGGCTACCCTTCCGTACTCCGGATAAAGAGGAAAGTCTTCGCAGAGCGTGCGCACTTCATGCCGCACGGATGCGATACGATCGCTGTCTTCGGGCGCCTCGAGGATGTGGGCGATCCAGCCGGCGATCCGCTCCATCTCGGACTCGTTCATGCCACGCGTCGTGAGGGCCGGTGTACCGATACGGAGTCCGGACGTCACGAACGGCGAGCGGGTCTCTCCCGGCACGGTGTTCTTGTTCACGGTGATCCCCGCCGCTTCCAGCGCCTCCTCCGCGACCTTTCCCGTCAGGCTCTCGTGGCTCTTCCGCAGGTCAATGAGGAGCAGGTGGTTGTCCGTACCACCGCTTACTGGTTGGAAGCCCCGCTCCGCGAGCCCTGCGGCAAGCGCCTTCGCATTCGCGATGACTTGGGCCGAATAATCCCTGAAGGCCGGCGCCAACGCCTCCTTGAACGCGACCGCTTTTGCAGCGATGACATGCATGAGCGGGCCGCCCTGCATGAACGGGAAGACCGCCTTGTCCACGCCCTTGGCGTGCTCCTCTCGCGTGAGGATGAGGCCGCCCCGCGGACCTCGGAGCGTCTTGTGCGTCGTGGTGGTCACCACGTCGGCGTGAGGCACCGGTGACGGATGGTGTCCGGTTGCCACCAGTCCAGCGATGTGCGCCATATCGACCAGAAGCCGAGCTTCGATCTCGCGCGCGATGGACGCGAACGCCTCGAAGTCGATGATGCGCGGGTAGGCGCTGGCCCCCGCCACGATCATCTTCGGCTTGACGCGACGCGCCTGATCCCGCAGGGCATCGTAGTCTATGAGCCCATCGTTCTCCCGGACTCCGTAGCTGCTCACCTCGAAGATCCGGCCGCTGAAGTTCACGGGAGAGCCGTGGGTGAGGTGTCCCCCGTTGCTCAGATCCATGCCGAGGATCGAGTCGCCTGGCTCCAGGAACGTGAAGTACGCCGCCATGTTGGCCTGCGCTCCTGAATGAGCCTGGACGTTGGCATGCTCGGCGCCGAAGAGCTCGGTGGCCCGGCTGCGGGCCAGCTCCTCCGCCACATCCACGAACTCGCATCCGCCGTAGTAGCGCTTCGAGGGCAGCCCCTCCGCGTATTTGTTGGTCATCACCGTGCCCACGGCCTCGAGGACCGCTTTGGACACGAAATTCTCCGACGCGATCAACTCGAGCCCCTCCGCCTGCCGTCTGGCCTCCCGGACGATGGAGTCGTGGATGTCGGGATCGACGGTCTTGAGTTCGTCCATCATGTCAAATAGGTCCGTTGCAGGTGACGGGCGCGCTGGATGCGCTCCTCCGCCGCGCGTGCCGCTGCCTCTTCGGGCGAGACGCGCTCGTTCTCGGCCAGTTGGAAGACTTGGAGAAGTGTGTCGTAGATCTCTCCGGCCTTCTGCAAGCTCTGCTCGCGGGTCCAGCCCTGGAGCTCGCCGTACACGTTGATGAGCCCGCCCGCGTTGATCACGTAATCGGGCGCGTAGAGAATCCCGGCTTCCTGAAGGGCCGGGCCATGCTTCGTCGTGCTGGCCAGCTGGTTGTTCGCCGCGCCCGCGACGATGTCGACCTTGAGCCGCGGAATCGTGTCGTCGTTCAGGACGGCTCCCAGCG
Source organism: Gemmatimonadota bacterium (assembly GCA_039587535.1). Classification (GTDB taxonomy): domain Bacteria; phylum Gemmatimonadota; class Gemmatimonadetes; order Longimicrobiales; family Gaopeijiaceae; genus JAWLHJ01. The sequence continues at coordinate 34,224 of JBDHIF010000008.1, read as the reverse complement.
CGCAGGGAGCGAAGATGTCTGCGTCCACGTCGAAGATGTCCTCGGGCACCACCGCTTCAGCGTCGAACTCGTCCACGACGCGCTCGATGCGCCCACTGTCGATGTCGGTGACGCTCAGCCGTGCTCCCTCACCCCGGAGATTCTCGCAAAGATGGTACCCCACCTGCCCGAGCCCCTGCACGGCAACGTGCAGCCCGTCGAGCGAGTCGTCACCGTAACGCGCCATGGCCGCCGCCTTGATCCCCCGGTAGACGCCGTAGGCGGTCACGGGCGACGGGTCGCCGGAGGTGCCCTCCAGCCCCACGACGTGCTCCGTCTCGAGCGCGATATGGGCCATGTCGGCGGGCGAGGTCCCTACGTCCTCCGCGGTGATGTAACGTCCCCCCAGCGATTCCACGGCCCGTCCATGTGCCCGAAAGAGCATCTCGCGGTCCACCCCACGGATCTTGGGGTCGCCCCAGATCACGGACTTGCCCCCACCGAGGGTCAGCCCTGTTACAGCAGCCTTGTAGGTCATCCCGCGAGCGAGCCGAAGGGCGTCGACCAGCGCCTCCTCCTCGGTCGCATAGTTCCAAAGCCGTGTACCACCCAGGCCCGGACCCAGTGACGTGTCGTGCAGCGATATGATTCCCTTGTACCCGAAGCGAGGCTCGGTCCATAACACGAGTTGCTCGTGCTGCTTCCCCGCCATCAACTCGAAGAGTTCCATCGTCGTCCCCACCCTGGCAGTTGTCTCAGAAGCTGCTGGAGATCGCGCACCCCTGCGCGTCAGTCCCCGGCCTCGCGCAAGACCTCCCGCGCGATCACCTGCCGAAGGATCTCACTGGTACCTTCGAAGATCTCGTAGCCCTTGGCGTCCCGGAGAAGCTTCTCCACCGGGTAATGCCGCATGTAGCCGTAGCCGCCGTAGATCTGTACGGCCTCATCGGCTGACCAGGTTGCCGCCTCGGACGCCACCAGCTTGGCCACCGCTGCCCGCGCAGTGACGCCATCGACGCCGGTGCGCAGGTCGGCGCTCCCGGAGCGGAACGCCTCCAGGATCTCAGCAGCCTCGTGGGCCAGCGCACGCCCCGCGGATACACGAGCTGCCATCTCGGCCAGCTTCGCCTGTATCGCCCCGAACCGGGCGATCTCGCGGCCGAACTGCTCTCGCTCCAGGGCATACCGGGCGGCATGCTCCATGGCAGCGCGCCCGACGCCGCTGGCCTGTACGGCCACGCCGACCCGGCCGAGATCAAGAGCCTCCAGCGCGTACGAGAGGCCACGCCCGGCGTCCCCGACGAGCGCGTCACCACCCACACGGGCTCCGTTCAGCTCGATCTTCACGGTATCCGAAGCGCGAAAGCCCATGGTGGTCTCGCGAGAGCCCAGAGAGACGCCTGGGGCGTCACCGGGCACCAGGAACGAGGAGATCTCCTCGTTCCCGGTCCTGGCGAAGGTCACGAGGAGCCCGGCACGGCTTCCGTTCGTCACCCATTTCTTCTCGCCGTCGATCCTCCATTCTTCGCCATCCCAGGCGGCGCTGGTGCGGAGCGACGCGGGATCGCTACCGGCACCGGCCTCCGACAGGGCGAATGCCCCGAGGATCTCCCCGGACGCGAGCTTGGGCAGCCAGTGGGCCCTTTGGTCGTCCGTGCCATGCCGCTGGAGCAGTCCTGCGACGGGCCCGCTGTGAATGGACACAGCGAGAGCCACCGCCGGGTCACCCCAGGCCAGCTCCTCCAGGACGAGCAGGTAGGTGGTGAGGTCGAAGTCCAGGCCGCCGTGCTCCTCTCCCACCAGCATCCCGAGGAAGCCGAGCTCCGCGAGCTTTCCGAAGACATCGTCTCCCAGCGTGCGACTCTCGTCCCAAGCCTGGGTATGCGGACGGAGCTCGCCGGCGGCGAAATCGTGGGCGAGCGACTTGATCTCGAGCTGTTCGGGCGTAGGCATATGCGTTCTGTTTACCGGTCGTAGGAGTAGAAGCCGCGCCCGGACTTTCGCCCGAGCCACCCCGCCGCCACGTACTTCCGCAGCAGCGGCGAGGGCCGATATCGATCGTCTCCGAGCTCCCGGTGCAGGACCTCGAGGATGTTCAGGCAGGTATCGAGCCCGATGAGGTCCGCCAGCTTGAGCGGGCCCATGGGGTGATTCATGCCGAGCTTCATCACGGTGTCGATGGCCTCGACCTCCGCTACACCTTCCATGAGCGCCGTGACCGCCTCGTTGATCATCGGCATGAGGACGCGGTTCGAGACGAAGCCCGGGAAGTCGTTCACTTCCACAGGCGTCTTCCCCAGCGCTCGGGACAGCTCGACGGTGACCTCGGTCGTCTCGTCGCTGGTGGCGAGCCCCCGGATGACCTCCACCAGCGCCATGACCGGCACGGGATTCATGAAGTGCATCCCGATGACCTTGTCCGGTCGGCTCGTGCTCGCGGCGATCTCGGTGATGGAGATGGACGACGTGTTGCTGGCCAGGATCGTGTCGGGCCCGGCGGCGGCGTCCAACGTCTTGAAGATGGAGTACTTGAGGTCCGGCTTCTCCGGCACCGCCTCCACGACCAGGTCCACACCCTGCGCCCCTTCCGCCAGATCGGTCACCGTCTCGATGCGACCCAAGGTCGCGTCCTTCTCCGCGTCGTCGAGCACGCCCTTCTTGACCTGGCGCTCGAGGTTCTTGGCGATGGTCGCGAGCGCTCTGTCCAGCACCTCGGCCTGGACGTCGATGAGACGGACCTGCTTTCCATGCTGCGCCGCCACGTGGGCAATGCCGTTGCCCATGGTGCCGCCACCGACGACCGCGATCCGGTCGATGCTCATATCAACTGAACTCCTTCTTTGGTCTGACTATGGGTCCGACAGCCACCAAAGGCTTCGCGGCGACCACCGCTTCGCTCGCCCGAAGGCGATCCGTCGTCCAGCACCACCACGAGGCGGCACCCAACGTGAGAGTGGCGAGCACGCTGCCCTCCGGGCCGAACGCTCCACCTCCCAACCACTCCGGCCCCGACATCGACGCTCCGTAATAGGGCGCGTCGAAGAGCTCGAGACCGCTCACCGGGAGATCCGCGATGTACGCGGTTCCCCAGTTCCAACCCAGGTGCGCGCCGGTGGCCCACCATAGGCTCCCGGTCCGTACCCAAACCAACCCCAGCCACAGCCCGGCGAGCCCGATGTTCACCACGGCCAGCGGGGTGACCCCAGGATTGCCCAGGTGCGCGAGCGCGAACGCGGTGGACGTGACCACGAGGGCAGGCCCGATGCCCCAGGCTTCGGCCAAAGCCTGGAGCGGATAGCCCCGGAGCAACGCCTCCTCCGCGGCGGCCGGGATGGCCAAGATCAACACCGCAGATCCTGCCCCAGTCACCCAACCCACTGCAGTCCCCGTCTCCGTGACCCAACGCACCGCGCCGGCCGCCCATAGAGCGGTCACCGCCAAGAGCGCCACTCCTAGCCCAAGCGCGACGCCTACCGCGAGCTCCGAGCCAACCTCCGAGGAGAGGTGAAAACCCAGAGCCGCGGGTCGACGGCCCTCCGAGGCCAGAAGCATCCATCCACCCACGCAGCTCCCCACGAGCAGCGCCACGGACCCGGACACCAGATGAGAAGGCAAGATGAGCCCCACGGCGACCGTCACGCACAGCGCAACCACCACGAAAATGAGCAGGCGCCAACCGAGCCGGAGTCGTCCGCTCTCGGCGCGAAGCACACGGCCTGAACCATCCTCCCCCACGCCAACGACGACGTTCGGGGCGCCCGCAGTGGCCTAGAGTCGTCCGAAGCTCGTGCCCTGGAGCGATTTGGCCGCGAAGAACGCGATGAAGATCTTGGTCACGTCACCAGCGATGAACGGCACGACCCCAAGCGAGAGCGCTGTGGCCAGTCCCCCACCCGATACCAGCAGCAGCCAGGAGACACCGCCGGCGTAGATCGTCACCGTGCCGAGCGTGAGCCCCAAGAAAAGGCGCAACGCACCCGCCGATGCTCCGGCGACTGCACCGGTCACGAATGCGGCGGCGGGCATGGCGAGCAAGTAGCCACCAGTGGGTCCGAGGAGCCAAGGCAGTCCGGCCGCACCGTTGGAGAACACCGGTGCGCCTGCGGCACCCACCATGACGTAGGTGGCGATGGCCATGGCTCCGAGGCGTGGACCGAGCACTGCTCCCGCCAGGATGACGAAGAGCGGCTGGAGGGTCATCGGGACCTGGGTCCACGGGAACCGCACCCCGACCTGTGCACCGAATGCGGTGGCGAGCACGAAAGCCACCAGCGCGAGGCCCCTGCGGGCCCGCGGATCGGAGACGACATCCTGGAAGGCCCAGGCCTTGAAGGTCTGTGTCACGCTGTTCATCGGTTGGGTCCGCTCCTGTGCTCGTATGAGTCTTTGCTGCGTATCCGTAGGGCCGCTCAGGCCTTCTCCACCGAGAGCGCGACGGCGTTGCCGCCGCCCAGGCAGAGCGTGGCGAGTCCGGTCGCCTCGTCGTTCTGCTCCATCGCATTCAGGAGCGTGATGAGGATTCTGGTGCCGGAGGCTCCGATCGGGTGCCCGAGCGCTACTGCACCACCATTCACGTTCACCCGCTCTTCGTCCATGCCCAGAGCACGCATGTCCGCGATGGCCTGGACGGCGAACGCCTCGTTTACCTCGAACAACCCGTAGTCCCCGATCGCCTTCCCTTCCTTCGCCATGAGCTTGTTCACGGCGTCGATGGGCGCGAAGAAGAGGTCCTGAGGCTCCGTCGCTCCGGAAGCGTACGCCGAGATGACCGCATCATACTCGAGGCCATGGGCCTGAGCGTACTCCAGAGATGCCACGACCACGGCGGCCGCGCCGTCATTCAAACCCGGCGCGTTGCCCGCGGTGACCACGTGCTCTTCGATGTCGTCGGGTGCGTCCCGGACGAAGGCCGGCCGAAGCTTGCCAAGCGCCTCCAGCGACGTGTCCACACGGGGGCTCTCATCGGTATCCACGACCGTGACACCCCGGCGGCCCTTGATCTCGACCGGAACGATCTCGTTCCGGAACCGGCCCCCCTCGATGGCGTCCACCGCTTTCTGGTGGGAGCGGAGGCTGAATTGGTCGGCGTCGTCCCGTGAGACCTCACCCTTCTGCGCCGTGTACTCGGCATGCCCGCCCATGTGGCAGTTCCCGAACGAGCACCACAGGCCGTCGTAGATCAACCCGTCCTGGAGGTTCTGGTCACCGAACTTCACACCTTTCCGGAGGCCCCTCACGTAGTGGGGGACATTGGACATGGATTCCATCCCACCGGCCACGGCAAGCTTGGCGTCACCGGCCCGGATGGCTTGTGCCGCCAGCATGACCGCCTTGAGGCCGGAGCCACAGACCTTGTTCACGGTCACCGCCGGGATGGTCGCCGGAAGCCCTGCGTTCACTGCGGCCTGACGTGCGGGCGCCTGCCCACCGCCAGCGGAAACCACGTTCCCGACGATGACTTCCTCGATGTCACCTACGTCGACACCGGAGCGGTCCACCGCCGCTCGGATCGCGATGGCGCCGAGATCCGACGCGGAGAGCGGGCTCAACCCACCCAGGAAGCGTCCGATGGGCGTCCGGGCGCCACCCTTTAGAATGACGGCGGTCTTCGATGCGTCAGCCATATCGCTCTGAAACCCCTGAGGTCCGGGACTGGATTCTGTGCGTCGCTCCCGCGCGAGGTATCGTCCGGTCGGGAGCGTTGCAAGATACCCAAAAATCGCCGCCCGGTCATGGCTGGCCGGACCTCCCGGGTCGATCGCAGACGGGAAGAGCTAGGCGGAGCCTGACGCTCGGCCCAGCCTCGGTCGATCGGCGTCCGGGTCGAGGCGTCCCCACGCCACCTCGGGATCGTGCTCGAACACCAACAGCCACTGCTCCTCGAGCGCCCGCGCCCACAGGCCTCGTTTCGACTCCAGGGTGACCAACGGCTCGAGGTCGTACCCCATGATCCAGGGGAGCGGAAGATGCGCGACGGTAGGGCAGACATCGGCCAAAAAGCAGGCGGCCTCACCGTCACTGGTCACGAGCACCGACTGATGGTGGGGCGTGTGCCCGGGGGTGGGAAGCACGCTCACGCCTTCGGTGACCTGCGCCTCGCCCCGGACCAAATCCCATAATCCGGCCTCGGTGATCGGTGCGTGGTTGGCCTCCAGATAGCTCGCTCGGATCCGCTCGTTTCGGCTCTTGGCAAACTCCAGCTCACCGGCCTGGACGACGTACCGGGCACCCGGGAAGGCCGGCACGACGCGCCCACCCTCGTCGCGCATGGTGTTGCCGCCCGCGTGGTCGAAGTGCAGGTGCGTATCCAGGACGATGTCCACGTCGGTCGACTCGAATCCGGCGTGCCGGATCGCGTCCTCCAGCCGCGTGGGGTCGCCCGGGTTCTCGACTCCGTAGATCTCCCGGAACTTCGCGTTCTCCTTGTTGCCGATTCCCGTATCCACCAGCACCAGGGCGTTGGGCGCTTCGACGAGGAGACATCGGAGCGCCAGGGGGATCCGGTTTCTGGGATCCGCAGGGATGCGCTTCTCCCACAAGGGCTTCGGCACCACACCGAACATGGCGCCGCCGTCCAGCCACTGAAGGCCCGCTTCCAATGCGTGGATGCGGATCGAGCCCACGGTGGTGGTACGGCTCAACGGCAGGTCCTGAATCGATCGGGGCATGTCAGAATCCCTCGAACCGGTATTGGCTAGGGTCGATACGGCGCCTCCGCCTTCGCACATAACCCTCCAACGTCTCGAGGTCCTCGATCCCGAGACCCGCGGCTTCGTCCAATAGGCGGAGAAGCACGCGAGCGGTGGCGAGGGCGTCGCCGTGGGCACGGTGGCGGGCATGGATGGGCACATCGAAGTGCCTGCACACGACGTCGAGGTTGCGACGCCTCAGCTGCGGGACCAGACGCCTGGTCAGGCGCACGGTGCAGAGTCGAGGGACGTCCGGCGACTCTCCCAAGGCGTCGACGAGCTCCCGAGACACGAACCCCCAGTCGAACATGGCGTTGTGCGCTACGAAGACCCGGCCCAGGAGACGTTCCTCGATCGCCTCGGCCACATGCTCGAAGAATGGCGCGTCGGCCACCATCTCTCCAGTGATGCCTGTCAACGCGGTGATGCCGGGAGGCACTCGCCGTCCGGGATTCACCAGCGTCTCGTACTCCGCGGTGATCCGTCCGCCGGCCACCTCGACGATCCCGATATCGATGATCCGGTGACCGCGCCAGGATGCTCCGCCCGTCGTCTCCACGTCCACCACGGCGAACCGAAGCTCGGAGAGCGGGCGCCCCAAAGGCACGGCCTCCGGATCCAGGCGCCAAACGCCGTCCTTGTCCACGAGGAACCGACGATCGGCGGAAAGGAGCTGGAAGACGGCAGAAGCGGCCGCACCGGCATGCCCCTCGAGTCCCAGGATATCTCGAGCCAGCTCCAACGTGTGGGTCGGCCCCCCTACTAAACGACGCTCGGCCGCTCGAACCAGGGATCGTTGCCCTTCGGATCCCGCAGCTCGGGAGCCAGCCGTCACTCGTCGGGCACCTGCGCCTGGGTTATCGCGAAGGACAGGGCTTCGAGCTCCATGACGAGGCTTACGTCCTCCACATGGATGTCATCCGGCACTCGGAGTCGGATGGGCGCGAAATTCAAGATCCCCTTCACCCCTGCCTCTACGGCCCGCGCAGCCAGCTGCTGCGCAGCCGGTCCGGGGACCGCAAGAATCGCCAGCTCGACGTCCGCCTCGCGAATCACCGCCTCCATCTCCCGGACGTCACGGATCGTCACATCACCCCAACGGCGACCGATCTTCTCGGGGTCGTTGTCGAAGACCGCCACCACATCGTATCCGCGAACGTTGAAGTCGGGGTAGGCAAACAGCGCGGAGCCGATACGCCCGGCCCCTAGCAGGGCGACCCGCCAGCTCCGGTCCACGCCCAGGATCTGGCGGAGGCGATCCCTCAGCTCATCGACCCTATAGCCGAGGCCCCTCTTCCCGAACGACCCGAAGTGGGAGAGATCTTTCCGGACCTGAGCAGCCGTCGTCTGCCCCCGCTGAGCGAGCTCCTCGCTGGATACGGTCTGGCCGGCTTCAGTCTCCAGGTCCTCGAGCGAGCGCAGATAATGCGAGAGCCTGCGGACGGTGCTTTCGGGAATGCGTCTGGACACGGGCGGGAGCGAAGTAAACGCAGGGGTAGCCGGCTTGTGAAAAGATTCACAAAAAGTAGGCCACCGGGTTGCGGAGAGCAACGCGGCCCCGGCCCGGAAAACGCGTCAACCCAGGCTCGTCGCCAAGCGAACAAAGGCTTCGGGCGATACCCGTTCCGGACGATCCGTCAGCTCGACGCCGGCCGACGCCACCGCTGCCGCGGCAACCTCGTCGTCCGCCATGATGTCAGGATGATCGCGGAGGATCTTACCAAGCTGCTTCCTCCGCCACTGGAAGGCGGCCCGCACGACCACTCTCAAGCGTGCCTCATCGGCGGCGGACGTGCGCTCGGGACGGAACGGGTCGATGCGGACGATGGCCGAATCCACTCGCGGTACGGGCCGGAACGATCGGCGTCCCACGCCGAAGAGCCGGTCCACCGAGGCCACGCTCCTCACGCCGACGGAGAGCGCTCCATAGGCTCGGGTGCCCACCGGTGCCGCGATTCGCGCGGCAACGTCCTCCTGGACCATAAGGACGATCCGGCGGGGCCGGGGTCGCTCGAGGAGGCGAAAGAGAATGGGCGTGGTGATGTTGTAGGGGATGTTGCCGATCACCAGGAGGTCTTCCGGATCCCGCACCTGCGCTAGCGGGTCTACCTGCAACACGTCCCCCCGGATCACGACGACGTCGGAGCGACCGGCGAAGCGGCGCTCCAGCGCGGATGCCAGGTCGTCGTCCAGCTCGACCAAGACCAAGCGACCGACGTTGCCTTCGAGGTGATCGGTGAGCGCGCCATGTCCGGGGCCGATCTCCAGGACCTCGTCGGTTGGCTCCGCTTCCAGGGCGGCCACGATCTTCCGCTGGAGATTCGGGTCGATCAGGAAGTTCTGTCCGAGAGACTTCTTCGCACGGTGCGGGGTCGTCACGCCGCGCCCGATCCAGGAGGTGTCACACGCGGACGGCCAGCGCCGTCCGGTCGTCACCCTGAGTGGGCCGACCCGCTTGATCCGTAAGCGCGAAGAGAGCCGAGATGATGTCCACAGGCGTCGAGAATCGGTTGCGGACGGCAGTGTCCAGCACCAGCCGCTCGCCGTTGCCTCGGGTGTCCGACGTAAGGGCGTCGGAGAGGCCGTCCGTGAAGAGGAGAAGAAGATCCTTCTCCTTATCCCAGGAGCGTCGGTTCTCATGGTAGGCGTCGGGGCCGGCGAAGCCGACGGGAGGATCGGTCGCCTCCAGGCGCTCCGCCCTACCCTCGTGGTCCACTGCGAACGCATGGGGATGCCCCGCGTTGGCGTAGATGAGGGTTCCCGCCGCAGGGTCGATGACGCCGTAGAAGACCGTCAGGAACATCTCCGTGGTCTCGAGCTCGTCCCGAAGGGCGTCGTCCAACCCTCGCAGCACCCCCGCCGGAGAATCGTACTCCCGGGCGTAGATTCCGGCCGCACTCATGGCAAGGGTCATGATGAGCGCCGATGGGAACCCGTGAAGAGAAACGTCGCCCAGCATCACACCGATGCGCCCGCCGGAAAGTTCGAAAAGCTGATAGAAGTCTCCTCCAACCTGCTCGGTGGGCACGACACGGCCCGCTGCGTCGGCGGCGGAGAAATCCGCCGGGTCGGGCAGCAACTTCATCTGCAGGTCGTGCGCGAGCTCCATCTCCCGAGCCATCCGTTCTCGGGAGAGGGTCTTGTGCACGAGGCGGCTGTTCTCGATGGCTGCCCCCACCTGGGAGGCGATCGCCGATAGCAGGCGTTGGTTCGCGACGCTGAAGCGACTCCCGTCCCGGCGGCCGATCATGTTGATCACGCCCACGGTTCGGGAACCACCGCGCCCGGGCGAGTACCGAATGGGCACGGACAGGAAGGAATCTCCTGCCTCCCCCGCGTCACGCTCCGTCTGCGTGGCCGCCCGAGTGGCGACAACGGACCGCCCCTCCCGGAACACCATGGCAGTAATGGGATCCGCCTCAGCAGGAGATTCCGGGAGTCCACGTCCGTCGCTGCCGACCTCGGCGGCGAGGTCGAGGGAGTCGCTACGTCGACGATAGACCCAGATGGATGCCCGCTTGGCGCCCATGACGTCTCGGACCTCGGCCAGGATCTTGTGCGCCCCGTCCACGAGATCGAGGGTCGTGCCCAGCGTCTCGCTGATGGAGTAGAGGAGGTTGATCTCCTCGAATCGCTCAGAGAGCTCATACGTGAACCTCCGGAGCTCCCGTCCGGTCTCGGCGAAATAGCCCACCATGGGTGAGAGCGCGTCCAGCACGTGCGCCGGCGGAGTCTCCCCGTCCGTCGCCACCCGCACGTCGATTCGCTCGGACCCCTCACCACGCCCGGTCAGCACCGTCCGGCAGCAGCCCCCGGAAGGGTCGGGATGCTCGAACCCTGGTGTGGCATAGAGGAGCGTGCCTGCAGCGGCTGGGTCAGAGGGGGGACTGGAGATGTGAACCCGCGCTCCGAAGCCCGATTCGAGGGCACGGATGGATTCCAGGATGGTGTCCGGAAGGGTCCCGCGGACCCACCGGCCCTCCGCGGTCACGCCTGAACGCCACCCTCGAAGGCGTCACCAGCCTCGAGCCGCAGAACCAGGGTCACCTGGTTTCCCCGGTCGTTGAACCACACGTCGTCCAGAAGCTCTCGCATGAGGAAGAGGCCCCGGCCACACGGCTTGGACAGATTGTCAGGCGCCGTGGGATCCGGAACGCGCGACGGATCGAACCCTTCGCCCTGGTCAGTCACCTTCGCCTGGAGACAGCCGTCCATCAGGGTGATCTCCACGGTCACCCGCTTGGCCGGATCGTGTCCGTTGCCATAGAGCATGGCGTTGGCCAGCGCCTCGGTGAGACCCACTCGGAAATTGAAGTGCAGACGCCGGGCCTGTGCACGACACCCTTTGCATTGGAGCATCACGTAGTCCACGGCCCGATCGATGGTGCGGACGTCGGACGGGAGCTCGAGGATGATATCGCGATCCATGAGGTTCGACCTTCCTGCGTGCTCGATCAGAATCCCGCCAGGGCTTCTTCCTTCGTGTCCGTAATCCGGAACAACGTGTCGAGCTTGGTGAGCTCGAACAGCGTTCGGAGATCCTCATTGAGGCTGGAGAGTCGAAGCTCGCCACCCTGTTCACGGATCTTCTTCGAAAGGCTCACCAGGACGCCGAGGCCGGACGAATCGATGTAGCCGGTGTTGGCGAAGTCGATGACGAACTTACGGTCCCCGCCCTCCAGCCGGCTCAGCACCTGCTGCTTGAGCTCCTGCCGGTTGCCGACGATGAGCTGACCCTCGACCTCCACGAGCGTGATCTCACCGTTCTGCGACACCTGAAAGCCCATGGGCCGGTGCTCCCTGGAAAGTTGGGGATCGCGGGGCATGCCCGCTTCGGTACTGAGAATGCGTAGACGAGAACAAGTGTAAAAACGAAGCGGAGGCTCGGGCAAGGAAGAAAGCTACCGCCGCGCACCATCCATGCTTGTGCCGCCGTGCCGGACCACCATATACACTATGATATATGGATTATCTCTCGGGAAACCCTGACAGGCGTCAGCCCGAGGGTCCCAACCCAGCCGAGCGAGCGAGGATGACACCCAAAACGCCCACGGATCTCGAGCAACAGGTGCTCCTGGCCGTGTGGCGGCTGGGCGATAAGGCCTACGGAGTGAGCGTGAGGGACGAGCTCGAGGCAACCGCCGGGCGGGACCTGGCCCACGGCGCCGTCTACGTGACCCTCGTCAGATTGGAGAAGAAGGGATGGCTGCGGTCGTCGCGCTCCGAGCCGACGCCGGTGCGGGGTGGAAAGTCGAAACGTCTTTTCACCATCACCGAGGCAGGCATCGAGGGGCTCCGCCACGCTCGGCGAGCGCTCGACGCCCTCTGGTACGGGCTTCCGCAGGTCGATCAGGAAGGAGCGACATCTTGAGCTCGGCGTCACCTCCCTGGCGGGCCGCCCGTTGCCTACGGATCCGAGTGCCTGCTCCCCGAACTGGTGGCGGACGTTGCCGGCTCGCTCAAGCCCGACAACAGCGCGGTGATGCAGGCCACGGCGACGATGTCTTCCGGCGTCGCACCGCGGGAGAGGTCGTTGCATGGCCGGGCCAAGCCTTGAAGGATGGGCCCGATCGCCTGCGCGCCTCCCAGGTACTGTACCAGCTTGTAGGCGATGTTCGCGGCATCCAGATCAGGAAATACCAGCACGTTGGCCCGGCCGGCTACGGGCGAGCCCGGTGCCTTCCGGCGCCCCACCCTCTGGGAGAGTGCGGCGTCGCCCTGAAGCTCCCCGTCCACCGGCACGTCGGGCGCGAGCTCCCGGAACCGGGCCACTGCTTCTTGAACCAATGACACCATGGGACCCGAAGCCGAGCCCTTGCTGGAATAGGAGAGGAACGCGACGCGCGGCTCGTCGCCGACAATCAATCGGCGTGCTCGAGCTGCAGCGAATCCGATCTCGGCAAGCTGCAGGGCATCCGGCGACGGCACGACCGCAGCGTCGGTGAATGTGAGCACCGAAGGGCCCATGGGGTGACTGCCGTCGAAGCTCATGTAGAAGGACGAGCTCACCGTCTCGATGCCGGGGGCGGTGCCTACGCCACGCAGGGCCGCGACCACGACATCTCCGGTCGTGCGGACACACCCGGCCACCGAGGCATCCGCCTCCCCCGTCCGGACCATGAGCGCCCCCTGGAGCAGTGGGTCCCGCACCAGCTCATCGGCGTGCCGGACGGATCTTCCCGCTGCCCGGCGCACTTCGACGAAATCCCTCTCAAACCGGGCCAGCCGCTCCGAGTCCTCAGGGTCGTGGATATCCACACGCCCCGGATCGATCCCGACATCACGAATGCCCGCCGCAAGCTCATCGGGAGACCCGATGAGGATAGGCCGAAACAAACCCTCGGCGACGCCCGTGGCTGCGGCTCGCTGCACTCGGGGATCACCGCCTTCGGGGAAGACCAGCGTTCGAGAGGCCTCTCGAGCGCGCGCCCGGGCGGAGGTTACGAAATCGGGCAGGGTCATCGCGACGCGATCTCGGCCTTGAGGCGACCGAGGACATGGGGCGACACGAAGCTGGACACATCCCCGTGGAGTGAGGCCACCTCCCGAACGAGGGAAGACGAGATGAAGCTGTAACGAGCCTCGGGAACCAGGAACAACGTCTCGATCTCGGGCCACAGCTCCTGATTCATCTGCGCCATCTGGAGCTCGTACTCGAAGTCGGAGATGGCCCGGAGGCCGCGGAGGATGAACTGCGCTCCCTTCTCTCGGGCAAAGTCCACCAGGAGCCCCTGGAAGGGGTGGACCTCTACGCGAGCGTCACCCTCGAAGACCTTACGGATGAGCTCCACCCGCTCTTCGACGGAGAACAGCCCCTTCTTCGTATGAGTCGACGTGTACGCCACGCCTATGATCAGTCGATCTACCAGGCGGAGCGTCCGGCGCGCGATGTCCTCGTGGCCTAGAGTGATGGGGTCGAAGGATCCCGGGTAAAGGCCGACGATGGGATCAGGTCGAGCGGTGGTCCGTTGCTCTGGCGTCATGTTCCGTGAGGGTCGTGAGGGCCGTGTCCCCGTACCGTCGGGTGCGGACTCCGGCGGGGAGCGCGAGCTCGTCCCGCCAAGCATGTTCCAGCCATAGCGTACGGGCAAAAGGACGTTGCAGGAAGCGGTCGACGAGCTTGGCTGCGTCACCGGTCCCGTAGGGAGGATCCGCCAACGCGACGTCAAACCCTCCTTCCGGGCGGTCCAGGAACCGGAAAACATCGTCGGCTACGACGGTCACCTCGGCCTCGGCGTCCAGTGAGGCCACGTTCTCCCGGAGCGCACGCAGGGCCTCTCGACCTCGCTCTACGAACACGACCTCCACCGCACCGCGACTCAAGGATTCGAGTCCCAGGGCACCGGATCCGGAGAAGAGGTCCAGTACCCGCGCGCCGGGGAGCTCCGAGGCAGCCGCGGACATCCACGCCTCTCGGACGCGGTCGGTGGTCGGGCGCACGGCGCGGCCCCGGGGCACCTTCAGGCGCCGCCCACCCCAACGACCGGCGACGATTCTCATGCCGCGCCGCCGCCGTGCCCAGCTGGAACCTCCCCCCCGCTCACCGCCCCGGCGCTCGGCCCGGACACCTCCGAGAGCCGCAGGTCCACGAGCTTGGCCTGCACGCTCACCCTCCCCCGCCATTCGTTACGCTCCACTCTGTAGAGCACATCGTGGCGAGACGCGGGCAGGCTCTCGGGAGGATGCCGTCCCACCATCCCGAACCCGATGGCATCCAGGCTGGACCCGCCTTGCCGGAGCACGGCCTTGAGGTGGCCCTGCCCAACCTCCCGAGCGCGTTCCACCTCGAGTCGGTCGCTCTGGAACACGGGGCCGGGGTTGCCAATCCCGTGCGGCCCCAGATAGTCCAGCCAACGTACGAGCTCCAGGTCGACTTCGTCGGGATCCAAGCTCAGATCCGGATGGAGCACCGGCCGAAGCAGCTCCGGCCTCAAACGGGCCCGAGCCTCTGCGTTGAACGCCTCGCGGAGCTCTGGCACCCGGTCCCGGGCCACGTCCATTCCCGCAGCCTGCCGATGTCCACCGAATCGTTCCAGGATTTCCGAGCAGGCGTGAAGCGCCTCGTAGAGGTGGAAGCCCGGGATGGATCGGGCGCTCCCACGTCCCTTTGCTCCTTCGAGCGCCAACATGACCACGGGCCGGTGAATCCGCTCCACCACTCGGGAGGCAACGATCCCGATGACGCCGGGGTGCCATCCCTCGGAGGCCAGCACGACCCCGAAGTCCCGCTCCGGGTCGAAGGATCGCTCGAGCTGGCGGAAGGCCTCTTCCTGGGTCCTCCGGTCCTCCGTTCGCCGGTCACGGTTGATCTCTTCCAGCGCCTCGGCACCCGTGCGCGCCTCGGCCGGGTCGTCGGTGAGGAGCAGCCGCAGGGCGTCGGCCGAGTCACCGATACGTCCGGCGGCGTTGATCCGGGGGGCCAGTACGAAGCCGATCTTTCCGGCGGTCAACTTGGCCGGGTCGGTCCCCGACGCCTCCATGAGCGCGGCAAGACCCGGCACCGTGGTCGCGGCCATGCGCCTCAATCCGTAGGCGGTCAGGATGCGGTTCTCGCCGCGGAGTGGCACAAGGTCTGCCACGGTCGCCATCGCCACCAGATCCAGATAACGGGTGAGGTCCTCGGGGTCCGAGGCCAGCGCCCGTCCCACGAGCTCGGCCAAGCGGTAGGCCAATCCCGTGCCGCAGAGGTCCTTGTCCGGGTAGGCGCAGTCGGCCCGCCGAGGATTCACGAGAGCATAGCCGGCCGGATGGGTGTCACCCGGCGTGTGGTGGTCCGTCACAACGACGTCCCGACCCTCGGCGGTGGCGGCAGCCACAGACTCGTGCGCCACGGTGCCGCAGTCGGCAGTCACGATCAGCGTGGCTCGGGCGTCCCGCGCAGCCTGTAGCCCGGCTCGGGTGAAATCGTACCCGTCCCGCAGGCGGTGAGGAACGAAGGGGACCACGCGAGCCCCCTGCGCTCGAAGCCATCGCGTGAGCAGCGCCGTGGCACAAATCCCGTCCACGTCGTAGTCGCCGTGGATCAGGATGGTCTCCCCTCCCCGGACCGCATCGGCGATCCTACCCGCGGCGCGAGGGCCGTCGGCCAGGAGAGCCGGATCGGCAAGGTGCTCGAGCCTTGGCCGCAGGAAACGCTTTGCGTCCTGCGGATCCACCACCCCCCGAACGGCCAGAATCCGGCAGATCGGCTCCGGGAGCCTCAGCTCACGGACCAGAAGATCGACCTGGCTGGCGTCGAACTCCGGCGGCGCATTCCAGACGGGCTCCGGTGACGGCAACACGCGCGTCACGCGCAGACCGTCACTCTTCGACGGGGGCCTCGTCCGGCGTTACGGCCGAACCCTCTGATGCCTCTTCCTCAGCATCTTCCGCCGGCGACGGCTCCGGGTCCGGTGCAGCCAGGATCACACCACAGGCCTCACAGCGAATGAGGCTTCCCCCGTGACGGATCTCGTTCTGGATCTGCAGGGGCACCATGCCGAAGCAGTTTCCGCAAGCTCCGTCTTCCGTGAGCTCGGCCACCGCTGTTCGTCCAGAACGCCCTCGAATCGCGTCATACGTCCGAAGCTCATCGTCGTCGATGTCACCGGTGAACTGCTCGCGCTTCTCCTGCAGCGACTCCAACTCCTGCTTCACCGCCGCGCGTTCAGCGAGCAAGGCCTCCTTCCTCGGTTCGACGAGGTCACGAGCCTCCTGAAACGCGGACTCCAGCTCCTCGATGCGGTCATCCGACTTTCGGATCTGATCCAGAAGGGTGTAGGCCTCCTGCTCATCGTTCTGCAACGCACGCTTGACCATCTCCAACTCGGCGCTCACCGCCGCCTCCTCTCGGAGGTTGCGCACGTTCCCGAGCCTCTCCTCCAGCTTCTTCAGGCGCTCGCGCTTCTCTTCGATGGACAGCTCCAGGCGCCGCTCTTCCAGCTTCATCTCCTGGGCGCGCTTCCGGAGCGTGCCCAGCTCGCTTTCCAACACGAGAACCGGTTCCTCCGCCTCCTCGAAGCGTGGGTCGAAAGCCTGGATCTGCTCCCTGGTCTCAAGGATCCGGGTATCCAGCCTCTGAAGTTCCTTGAGGGCGGTGCGTTGCTGCTCCGTCATCGGCTCGGTTCGTTCTGTGAGTGATCAGTGGTGAGCCCGCGCATGGCTGAGCGCAGGATACTAGGGTCGATCTGGCGAAGCTCTCGCGCCAACAAGGACTTCTCATTGGCCAGATCGCGCTTGGCCCCCTCGTCCCCCGTTGCCTCCAACCTCCGCTGCAACTCCTCGATGCGCCGCCGCAAGCCCAGTGCCCGAAGCCGGTTCACCGACTTGGTGAACACGTCGATCCCATGGGAGACCTCTTCGGGGTCGGAGGCCAACACCTCCTCGAACCGCTTCGCGGTCTCGGGATCCATCGACGACGGTGGGGCCCGCAGGTCGGGATCGTCAAGGAGCGCCTGAAAGATGGCTCGGTGATGCGGATCCTCAAAGTCCTCGGAGGAAACCAGCTCCGCAGCACGCTCGACCCATTCCATCCCACGGACCATCACCTGAAGGAGCTGTCGCTCGGCACGAAGCCGGAGCTGACGCGGCGCGCGGTAGGCTGCGGAGCGAGGGCCGGTCGCGGCCCTGGCTGGTCGTCCAGCATCGTGGTGCGTGGCCGATGGGCGACGTCTGACGTCACTCCTGAGGTCCTGCTCGATCGTCGCTCGGCTCACCCCAGTGCGTTCCGACACCGTCTTCACATATATGTCCCGGAGGGCGGGATCGGCGGCGGCTCGTATGGTGGGGAGAAGCCGGTCCAGGGCCGCCCGCGTCCGGTCGATGGAGGAGAAGTGGCTTCGCTCGTCGAGGATCTGGAGCTTTCGATCGAGGACGTCGACCGCGTTGTCGATGTGCTTCCGTAGCGCGTCGGGCCCGGCTCCGCGCACGACCGTGTCCGGGTCCTCGCCCTCGGGAAGGGTCACCACGGCGGGGTGCAGGCCCGCCTCCAAGAGCACGTCTCCGGCCCTGAACGTGGCCTTCTGGCCGGCGGTATCGGAATCGAAGAGGAGCAGGACACGCTTCGCATAGCGGCCGAGGAGGCTGGCCTGTTCCGGCGTGAGGGCGGTGCCTAATGGGGCCACGACGTGTTCGAATCCATGGGCCGCCAGGGAGACGACGTCCATGTAGCCCTCCACGACTAGAGCACACTCTTCACGCCGGATGGCGTGCCTGGCCCACGACAGGCCGTAGAGGTTGAGACCCTTGTGGTAGACGGGCGACTCCGGCGAGTTGACGTACTTGGGGGCATCCGCCCGATCCCCCTCCAGCACGCGCCCACCGAATCCGATGACCTTTCCGGAGAGCGACTCGATCGGGAAGACGACTCGGCGCCGAAAGCGGTCATATGCCTCAGGTGACTTCTCACTCCTGCCCAGGAGTCCGAGATCCAGCATGAGGTCCTCGTCCAGGCCATGTTTGGCCGCAGCCTCCCGAAAGGCTCGCCACTCATCCGGCGCATACCCCAATCCGAAACGCTCGGCGGTCTCCGCATCCACACCCCGACCCTCCAGGTACTCCCTGGCCATCCTGCCGCCCTCGGGATCCTCGAGCTGCTGGCGGAACCAATCCCGTGCGAACCCATTGATCTCGTACAGCGGGCGTTTCGGATCGTCCTCGTCACGGTCCTTCTGCACCTCACGGATCTCGACTCCGCTTCGCCCGGCGACGTGCTTGACCGCCTCCACGAAGTCCATGCCTTGGCGCTCCATCAGAAACGAGAAGACATCACCGGATTTGCCGCATCCGAAGCACTTGAAGAAGCCTTTCTCAGGCACCACGTAGAAGCTGGGGGTTCGCTCGTCGTGGAACGGGCAGTTCGCCTTGTACTCGCGACCCGCCTTCTTCAACGACACGAACTCACCGATGACGTCCACGATGTCGGCCCGGCTCCGGACCTCCTCTACCTGGTCGTCGGGAATCATGACGCCGAAGCCTCGCGGAATCCTGCAACGGTGACCCCTGCGCCGCCCTCTGTGGGGCCACCCATTCGCACGCTGCGCACCCGCTTGTCGGCTTCCAGCATCTCACCCACCCGCTTTCTCAGGGCTCCGGTTCCCTTGCCGTGGATGATCCGGAGCTCGGGAAGATCCTCCAGGATCGCCTCATCCAGCGCCCGAGCCAACTCGATCTCGACCTCGTGGACCCGAAGTCCGCGAAGATCCACCTCCAATCGAGCCATCCCCGACTCAGGCCCCACCCATCCGGTCGACGACCGGGTGCTGGCAGAGCCTCTGGCTCCCTTCCCGCTAACCGAGCTGAAGGCCGAGCTCTCGCCGCCCTCCGCCAGCTCGAGATCCTCGAGGGGCACCTCGATCTTCAGCGCGCCGACTT
Organism: Gemmatimonadota bacterium; assembly: GCA_039587535.1. Taxonomy (GTDB): domain Bacteria; phylum Gemmatimonadota; class Gemmatimonadetes; order Longimicrobiales; family Gaopeijiaceae; genus JAWLHJ01. Next base: position 15,205 of record JBDHIF010000008.1, on the reverse strand, counting down.
CGACCTGTGCCCGGTCGCTACGCACCTCCACCACCAGACCCTTGGCGCCCGTGGCCCGGATGCGGACCCGCCGACCGGCATCCAGACCCTCTGGGATGTTTCCTTCACGGCCCCGGCGCGCACCCTCCCGGCCGTCCTCACGGACGCCCTCAGCCGCCCGCTCCACACGGCTCCGAGCACGGTGCACCGCGTCCGGGAGATGCTCGTTCTCCTCTGCGGCACGCCGAAGCTCCCGCACGGCGTCCTCAACCTCGGCCCGGGCCCCCAGGAGGAGCTTGCGGGCCTCCTCCCTCGCCTCGGACTCTTGACGCCGCTCCGACTCCCGCAGCGAGCGCTCCCGGCGCTCGAGCTCCAAGGTGAGGCGGGAGGTTCGCGCGCGTTCCTTGTCCAACTCGTGGACCAGGCGCTCCGCCTCCGCCTCCCTGGCCTCCAACCGGGCCAGAGTCTCTTCCAGTCGAGCCTCGTCGTCGTCGACATAGGTCTCCGCGCGGTCCAGGACTTCCCGGGGAAATCCCATGCGCCTCGCGATGGCCAGACCGTAGCTCCGGCCCGGCCGTCCCTTCACCAACCGGTAGGTAGGCTCCATCGCTTCGGCGTCGAATTGGAGGGAAGCATTCACCACGCCGGTTCCCTCTCCATCGAGCCTCTTCAACGCGCCCAGGTGGGACGACGCCAGCGTCAGGGCGCCCTGCAGCACCAGCTGCTCGAGCATGGCTCGCGCCAGGGCGGCCCCCTCCGCGGGGTCGGTGCCGGTCCCCATCTCGTCGACGAGGACGAGACATCTCTGATCCGCGCTCCGCACGATCTCGGACAGATTCTCGAGGTGCGCCGAGAAGGTGGAAAGGCTGCGGGCGATCGACTGCTCGTCACCGATGTCCGCGTAGAAGGCGCCGAAAACCGGGAGGCGCGTGCCAGGCGCAACCGGCGGTATCACGCCGCTCTGCGTGAGGACCGCAGCCAACCCCGTGGCCTTGAGGAAGACGCTCTTTCCACCGGTGTTGGGGCCGGAGACCACCACAGCTCGCTCCTCCGGAGCCAGCTCCAGATCGAATGGCACCACGGAATCCAGGCCTTGGGCCTCCACGAGCAGCGGGTGCCGCGCGCCAGCAAGGACCACGCCATCGGCAGGGTCCTCGATGACCTCCGGCACGTGTGCGTTCCAGGCAGCGGCGGTGCGAGCTCTCGCGTGCAGCCCGTCGAAGTCCGCCAATGCATCCAGCGTTCCGGTCAGCCGGGGTCCGCCACCTGCGATGCGGGCCGTCAGGGCGGCCAGGACCCTCCGGATCTCCCGGGCCTCCTCGCGCTCCAGATCCCTCAGCTCGTTCATGGCCTCTATGGCCTCCGGCGGCTCTACGTAAAGCGTCGCGCCCGTCTGAGACTCGTCGTGCACGATGCCGCTTACTTCGCGGCGCCCTTCACGCCGGAGGGGGATGACGTAACGACCTTCACGTAGTGTGACGGACGCATCGGGGACGACGTGACGCGGACCCAGCCTCGCTATGACAGCCTCCAACCGCTTAACGACCCGCCCCCGAGCCCCTCGTAGCCGGTCGCGGATCCGACGGAGATCCTTGGACGCACCATCCAGAACCTGCCCGTCGGCATCCACCGTCCGGGCGATCTCCCGCTCGAGCTCCTCGTCCTCCGACAATCGGTTTCGCAAGCCGGTGAGGGCCCCTGTCGGATCATCGAGCTTCGCGAGCGCGCCCGAAAGGGTTCGGGAAGACGCAAGGAGCACACCGAGCGCATGAAGCTCGAGCGGCTCGAGCACCGCCCCCTCGACGTCCAGCCTCCGGAGGGAATCCTCGACCTCGGGAATGGGAGGCATGCCCCAGTCCGGGCGCTCCGAGTGGAAGCGGATTGCGGCACGGACCCGATCCAACTCCCGCCTCACCGCCAACGCCGAGAACCTGGGCGTCAGCGCACGTATCCTTCGTCTCCCGGGTGCGGTGGCCGCCCGTTCGGATACCCGCTCCAGAACCCGCTCGAACTCCAGGACGGCGAGGGCATGCGCACTCATGGCGGGAAGGCCGACGGACCCCCACCCCGACGCATCACGCTCCGAGCTCCTCCCGCACGATTCGGTTGGCCTCTTTGCCGTCGAACCGACCGCGGATCTTCGGCATGATCTTCCCCATGAGGGGACCCATCTGATCCGCGCCCGAGGCGATGGCCTCTCGCACGAGAGCCCGTACCTCGTCCTCCGACAGCTGCTGGGGCAGATAGCCCTCCAGGATCGCCACCTGGGCTTCCTCTTGCTCGGCCAGCTCGGGACGTCCGGCGTCGCGCATCTGCTCGGCGGCGTCCTTTCGTTGCTTGATAGCCTTGGAGACGACCTGGACGACCCCGTCGTCGTCGAGCTCGCTCCGGCCGTCGATCTCCTTGTTGCGGATCTCCGACCAAAGTGTCGAAAGGACGAGGACGCGCGCCTTGTCCCGGTCCTTCCGTGCTCGCTTGACGTCCTCTTGAATCAGCTCCTTCAGCTTACTCGACACGTTTCATCCGTCTCATCACGAGGTATGGGTCCAGGGACAGGCTCTCGGCTACCCCTCTCGTTGCGCAAGGTGCGCCGCTCAGCCCGGAGGCCACTTCATGGGACGCCCTCCAAGAACATGCACGTGAAGATGATGCACGGTCTGGCCGCCGCCGTCCCCGGTGTTGATGACTGTACGGTAGCCGGCCTCCGCGATCCCCTCGGACCTCGCCACGTCTCGAGCCGCAGCCATGAGCGCGCCCAAGAGCTCCGTGTCCGAGGGACTCGCTTCGTCCAGGGAGGTCAAGTGCTTCCGCGGAATGACCAGGACATGGACTGGAGCCTGGGGGCTGATGTCTCGGAAGGCGACCGTTTGGTCGTCCTCACGGACGACCTCCGCAGGGATGCGGCCATGGGCAACGCCGCAGAAGAGGCAATCGGCTTCCGGTGGCATTCGATAACTCCGTTTCTGAATCTGGGTGCCAAGATCGGCGCGTCTCGGTCCGGTGCTGCGGATGTTGTCCGCGCGAGACGGACGGCGCAATGCATGCCGGGGCCGACCGGATCCAGAGGGTCTCGTTCAGTCATGGAGCCGCCCCCGCGTCGATCCGAGCTTCCGAGCCCATTGTTCTCCGTCTCCCAGGAGCCGATATGAATTCCATCGCGACGTACGTCGTGCGCTTCATGGAAGCGCACCCTCACCCCGCGCTTCGCCTCAACGAGCTCATGCCGTCCGTGGCCGACGCGGTCGACCGCTCCATTACCGTCGAGAGGTTGAGGGAAACACTGGCGGAGTACCCGCACACGTTTCGAATTCTCGACCCCTGGCAAGGGCCATGGCGTGTAGCCGACGCCGCGGCGGCCACCACGGGCGATGCCTGGGTCGTCCTCCTGAACCATCCTTCGCCCTCGACCGCGACACCCCGCGGAGCGGTCCGCACACTCCGGGAAAGCGTGCGCTGGCTCGCGCGCGAGGTGGACGAGCGGTCGGCTCTGTCCGTGAGCCGCTGGTACGCGATGGCTCTCAGCGAAAGGGAGAGCAGGAAGGCTCTGGCGAGCCGCGCGGCTGCCTGAGTTCAGCCGCGAAACAGGCCAGAGCGCCACTCACCGTCGGAGTCCAGAGTCTCCAACTCGAATCCGTGGCCGGTGGCCGATGCCCGCATGGAGATCCATTCCTCATCGAGGATACCCGACAGTATGAGCCATCCACCCGGCCGGAGCGCCGCGCGAAATCCAGCGAGCAGAGGGGTGAGGATCCCCGCCTCGATGTTGGCCACGATCCCATCGACTGGATTCAGCGCCTCGAGCCAGGCCACATCGGCGGCACGAGTCTCCCACGTCACGGTGCCTGCCACATCGTTCTCGACAAGGTTCTCATCGAGCGCCTCGCAGGCCAGCGGGTCGGATTCTACGGCGTGGATGCGCCGAGCCCCGAGGAGCGCGGCAGCGATGGACAGGATGCCCGATCCCGCGCCCACGTCCAGCAGGCGCTCACCCTTGCCGACAGCGCGGTCCAGAAGGCGAAGGCAGCCCCGAGTGGTCCCGTGCTCAGCAGTCCCGAAGGCCATACCAGGATCCAGCGTGATCACCAAGTCTTGGGGCCGGGGGTCCGGGACCTCCGTCCACGAAGGACGAACGACGATGCGGTCCGTGAGCCGCCGGGGCTCCAGACCCTTACGCCACGTCTCGGCCCAGTCCTCATGGGCACGCCACGCCAAGCGGATCTCGATCCCATCCGCGCCCGAAGCGTCACGAAGCACCGTGCGCGCCAAAGCCTCGAAGGCTCCGAGATCCTCCGGTTCCGGCAGATGGGTCACATACCACCCAGCCCGCTCCTCGACCGCCCGACCTCCCAGTGCCACAAGCCCGTCGGTGAGCAGCTCGCCGACCACGCCCCCATCAGGTACCCGGGCCCAAAGCTCGACCCATCGCCCTCCGGACACGCTCATCCTCCGGTGAACGCCTCCTTCACGCGCGACCAGAAGCCCTTGTGGGAACCCATCTTGATCTCCTCCGGAGCCGGCGTCTCGATTTCCCTCAACCGCTCGAAGAGCTCTTCTTGCTCAGGAGAGAGGTCGTCCGGCGTCCACACGAGCACGCGGAGGAGCTGGTCTCCACGAGAAGTGCCGTTCAGGTCGGGCAAGCCGAGGCCCTTGAGCCGAAGGATCTCGCCGCTCTGGATAGCGGGAGGAATCTTGACACGGGCCACACCGTCGATCGTTGGAACGTCCAACTCGTCGCCCAGCGCAGCCTGAGCGAAGGTCACGGGAAGCTCGTGGACCAGGTTGGAGCCTTCCCGTCTGAAGTGAGGGTCGTCCTCCACCTCGAGGAGAACCACCAAGTCACCGCGGACCCCGCCTCGGGGGCCGACGCTACCCCTACCGCGCAGGGTGAGGAAGTTCTCGGAAGTGACACCCGCCGGCACTTCGACCTCCACCTCACGCTCTCGGCGCACGCGCCCCTCCCCCCGGCACTCCTTGCAGGGGTCGGATATGACGCGCCCCTCACCTCCGCAGGTTCGGCAGGGTTGGACGCTCACGAACTGGCCGAAGACCGATCGCTGCACGTGGCGCTCCTCACCGGCCCCGCCACAGGTGGCACAGATCGACGGTGCGCTACCGGGCTCCGCCCCCGACCCATCGCAGCGGTCGCAGGCGTCGAGCAGCGAAACCCGAACGGTTCGGGTGACTCCGGTCGCCACGTCCGACAGCGTGAGCGGAAGGCGGATTCGCACGGTTCGACCCTTCCTGGATCCCGACCGCTGCTGGCGCTCGCCGCGCATCCCGAACATCTCCTCGAAGCCCGAGAACCCGGCACCACCGCCTCCGAAGTCCCGCATGAAGATCTCGATGGCGTCGGCGAAGTCGAAACCGCCCTGCCCACCTGCAGCCCCCCCGCGAAGTCCCTGCTCACCGTAGCGATCGTACATCGCCCGTTTGTCGGGGTCGCGCAGGATCTCGTAGGCCTGGGTGATCTCCTTGAACTTCTCTTCCGACTCCTTCGAGCCCTTGTTCTTATCCGGGTGGTATTTTACCGCGAGCTTGCGGTACGCCTTCTTGATCTCGTCGGCGTCCGCGGAGCGGTCTACACCGAGGAGCTGATAGTAGTCAGCCATCGACATTCCGAGAGGATCCAGCCTCTGGCGGGCAATAGCGCCCCACAGACCGGAAAAGAATCAGGTTCCGAGCACCCGTGAGACGAGCGTCGACGTATAGTCCACGATGGTCACGACCTTCTCATACGGCATGCGCGTGGGCCCGATGACCCCGATGACTCCCTTGAGGTCGCCCACGCGGTACTCGGCCGTGACCAGGGTGAAGTCGGTCAACATCGTGGAGTCGTTCTCCCCACCGATGGTGATCCTCAAGCGCTCTCCGTGTTCACGGTGTCCGACCGCCTCAGCCAGAACGTCCCGCTGTTCGGTGAGCTCGATGAGCCCCTTCAACCGTTCTCCGGTCTCGAACTCGGGCTGGGCCGCGAGGACGCTCGTGTGGCCGAGGTGAAGCTGCGTTGCGTCCAAGGCCCGGAGGTCGAAGAGCTCCGCGCCGGACTGAACGAAGACGTTCATGAGCTCCTCTCCGGCCTCACCCTGAGCCACGTCCTTGAGACGGTCACTCAGCGTCAACCGGATGTCCTCGAACGTAGATCCGGCGAGGCGCTCGTTCAGAGCCACGGTGATCTGCAGGAGCATGTCCTGGGGGACCTCGATGGGGAGATCCACGTAGACCGTCCGCACTACCCCGCCTCGGATGGTCGCTACGAGGAGGACCTTGCTGGAGGAGACCTGGATGAGCTCCAGCTTCTCGAGCACGGCTTCCTCCAGGCGGGGGGCCACGGCCACGCCAAGCTCATTGGAGATGAGGCTGAGCGCTCTGGTCGCCTGCATGACCAGTCGCTCGATGAGCGACGATCCGGCCATGCCCAACTCCCGCTCGAGGCTGTGGCGCTCGGCAGCGGAGAGCGTGTGGGGCTCCATCAGCCGATCCACGAAAAATCTGTAGGCAAGGTCCGTGGGGACGCGCCCGGCGGAGGTGTGGGGGTGGAAGAGGTACCCCTTCTCCTCCAGGTCGCTCATGGTGTTCCGAACCGTCGCCGCCGACACACCGAGATCGAAGGAACGGGACACGGTACGACTGCCGGCTGGCTCCGCGCTCGCCACGTATGTGCGCACCACGGCGTCGAGGACCTGACGCTCTCGCTCGGTCAGGTCTGTTCCGGCCAAATCGCTACGCTCAGTGCTTTCCATAGACCTACGAAGATCGGAACGATTCGCAGGGCGGGTCAACCCGTGAGATCGATGGCCAACCGGTCGAGCAACAGCCACCCTCGAGCGGTGAGGCGCACCCTCTCCTCCCGGACCTGCGCTAGGCCCTCTCTTACCCATGAATCGACCAATCGAGCCGTACGGGATCCCCGTTCGGGGACAGTCAGCCCTCTCCGGGTGCGGAGCGAAAGCCAGATCCGTTCCAGCTCCCGAGCCCCGGAGTCGAGTACCTCCCGGCCCTCCTCCCCTCCTTGCCCGCTCAACGCCCGCGCTCGATACGCCTCCCAATCGCGGACGTTCCAGCGGCGGACCGGGGGCCCGTACGAGTGCGCACCGTTGCCGAGCCCCAGGTACGGCCTGCCCTCCCAGTAGACGCTGTTGTGCCGAGCTTCATGGCCGGGTCGAGCGAAATTCGACACCTCGTAGTGCACATAACCACTTCGGGTGAGGGTCTCGGCCGCCTCGAGGAACTCGTCAGCGTAGCGGTCTTCGTTCACGCTCGGTTCCCGTCCCTCCGCCACTGCGCGCCCCAGCGCCGTGCCTGGCTCAACGCTCAGCCCGTAGAGGCTCACGTGGGGAACATCGAGGTCGAGTGCCCGCTCCAGATCCTCGGACCACGACCGGCCGACGGTCGCCGGGAGCCCAAAGATCAGGTCGATGCTCAGCTCCCCGATCCCCGCGGCTCGAGCCGTCGCCACGGCCTGGGGTCCACCCTCGGATCCGTGCATTCTTCCCATCCAGCGGAGGGTCGGCTCATGAAAGCTCTGGACGCCGAGGCTCAGCCGATTGACGCCCGCCCTTTGCCACGCTTCCGCCAGCCGACGATCGAAGCTCTCGGGGTTCGCTTCGGCGGTCCACTCCAGCCCACGCCCACCAAGGCGGTCACGGCCGATCACCTCACTCAGGCCTGCCATGGCGTCTGGACCCAAAAGAGACGGGGTCCCCCCTCCGACGTACAAGGTGTCGAGCTCGTCCGCGAGCTCCAGCCACCCCTCCTGCTGCGTATGCCGCAACTCCGCCCCAACCGCCTCCAGCCACTCCTCGGCGCCGCCCTCCGCCTGCACTTTCACGGCGAAGTCGCAGTAGACGCACCGGCGAGCACAAAAAGGGGCGTGCACGTACACGGACGCCACGGTGATCGCGCCCGCACCGGTCTGGACGGCTGGCTTCGTCATGCCGCCCGAGCCACACGAAAGCGAAGGCCGGGCATCTGCTCGACCAAGCCCCGTAGCTCGAGACGAACCAGCAGCGCCATCGCTGTCGGCGCTCCGACACCGGATCGCGCGGCGAGTTGATCGACGTGGAGGGGCCCGTCATGCAACGACTTCAGGAGGCGTCGCTCAGGCTCTGCCAACGTGTCTCGCACAGGCACTTCACGGGCACCCGCGTGTGCGACTCCGGGCAAGCGAGCCTGCACCGTGTCTTCCCCCGCTCCCGCCTCTCGTAGAAACCGCCGGATGGACACGAGCGGAACCGCCCCCTCTGCCAAAAGCTGGTTGCTGCCGTCACAGGACGGTGTATCGATGGGCCCGGGGACGGCCCACACATCACGCCCCAGGTCGAGAGCATGCTCCACGGTGATGAGTGCACCGCTCCGTCGACCGGCCTCCACGACCACGATCGCGCGGGCCAAAGCCGCCATGACGCGGTTCCGGCGCGGGAAGTGATGAGGCAACGGCGGTGTGCCCGGAAGGAACTCGCTGACGACAAGTCCTCGCTCGAGGATGGCAGAGAACAACCGACGGTGTGAGGCGGGATACGGAGCGTCCGCTCCTCGCCCCACCACGGCGACGGTAGCGCCAGCCCCCTCGAGCGCTCCTGCATGGGCGGCGGCATCCACCCCTAGAGCCATGCCGCTGACGACCGAGACGCCCCGTGCGGACAACGCCTGCGCGATCTTCCGGGCCAGATCCTTCGCCCGGGTCGTGCATCGCCTGGACCCGACGACCGCGACCGCCCCGTCGGTAAACTCGCCGGGGCCCCTGAGGAAGAGGACGGGCGGTGGGTCCGCCAGCCTCAAGAGATCGGACGGATAGGTCGGCTGGCTCCAGGTCACGACGCGCATGCCTAGCCGCGCGCCCAAGGCAAGGCCCTGATCCACCCGGTTTTGGAGCTCGGGAGCACCACGGACGCGCGCCGCTCGGTCCCCCGCCACACGAGCGAAAAGGGAACGTCGCGCCTTCAAGGCGAGCTCGGCTGAGCCGAACGTCTCCACCAGAGCCCCAATCGCTCGTGGTCCCACTCCGGGTAGTTGATCCAGGAGAAGGAGCGCCCGCGCCTCACCGGAGGAGGCACGCACGCCGGGGCTCAGGGTGTCCACCACTCCTCGTCGTCCTCGTCCGAGCGCTCCAGGACCGCCTCCTCTTCGATCCGGTCACGACTCGCGACCCAGAGCTCTTCCATCAGCTCCGGCACGCCGCGGTGGGTCACAGAAGAGATACCCATGACCCCGAGGGCACCCTCGGCGGCCAACTCGGGGAGCGGGTCATCCGGCCCCAGGAGATCGACCTTCGTCAGAGCCACAAAGAACGGCGTGCGCGCCAGCTCGTCGGAGTAAGCGGCCAGCTCGCGCCGCAACAGGTCGTACTCGGTCTGGATGTCTTCGGCGTCCACCGGGACCATCAGCAGCAGCACCCGTGTCCGCTCGATGTGTCGGAGAAACTGATGTCCAAGGCCCTTCCCCTCGTGCGCGCCGCCGATGATCCCAGGAATGTCCGCAATGACGAACGTCCGGAAGCCAGGGAGCTTCACGACGCCGAGGTTCGGTTCCAGCGTGGTGAACGGGTACGCGGCCACCTTGGGGCGAGCCGCGGTCGCGGTGGCGAGGAGGGTGGACTTCCCGGCATTCGGCTCGCCCACCAATCCGACGTCGGCGATGAGCTTGAGCTCCAAGCGAACGCGACGCTCCTCGCCCTCCTCGCCCGGCTCCCACTTCACGGGGGCCTGCCGCGTGGGAGACTTGAAGCGCACATTGCCCCGCCCCCCTTTGCCGCCCCGCGCTACCACTACGCGTTGCCCTTCTTCCATGAGCTCGCCCAGGAGCTCATCCGTGTCGTGATCATAGGCGACGGTGCCAGGCGGCACCTTCAGGACCATGTCCTCACCGGAGCGGCCCGTCTTCTGATTGCCCTCACCGTGCAGCCCGCGCTCCGCGCGATAATGGCGGCGATAGCTGTAGTCGAGGAGCGTGGTAAGCTGCCCGTCGGCCTCTAGAACGACGTCCCCTCCGTTGCCCCCATCCCCGCCAGCAGGGCCACCTCTGGGCACGCCCTTCTCACGCCGGAAGGCCTCGGAGCCGGACCCCCCGATTCCTCCTGTGACTTCGATGACGGCGCGATCGACGAACATACTGTGCTCCACGGGGAGGATGACGCACGGACGATGGCGCGCGCCTCATGGCATCAACTAGAGCCTGAACCGGTCGATGGCGACATATCGGAATGAGACAGGCCGACCCCGGCGGCTCGTCACCGACCCGCCGTTTCCTCCGAACGGGTCCGGAGCGCGGCAAAGAGGTCGTCCGTCGAGCCCGCTCCCGAGAGTAGCTCCAGGGCAGCGCCCAGCTGGCGGTCGTACTCGAGTCCCTGCTCGAACCGCCCCAGGTCGCCCCATGCCTGAAGAGCGATCTCGCCTTCCAACCGGTAGCGAACGAACCGCTCTGCGTTCTCGAAGTCTACCCGAGTGACGGGCTCGCCGTTCTCCGGAAGAGACGCGTAGAACCCCTGGAGCTCCGCGTCCGTGAGGAAAAAGCCGGGCCGTAGCTCCGGGTGGTCCTGGACGTAGCCCACGGCGAAGTCGAAGAGCGCTTCCTGGAAAGAGCTCCCTCTACGGAAGATGCGTTGAACCGCGCGGGTTTCGGACTCAGTGAGCGTCTCCGGTGTCACGGTGAGGTCCGGCACAATACCCCCGCCCCCATACAACGTCCGACCACCCATGGACGTATACGTCGGCCGGTCCTCCACACCGACGGAATCCACGAGTTGTCCATCGATGCCCAGGACGTGCGTCCTCACCTCTGGAGTGCTCTCCACAAGCCGGTCGATGGACCGGCCCGCGGGTGTATACCACCGAGCCGTGGTGAGTCGAAGGACGTTGCCTCCGCTCAAGGGGTAAAGACTCTGCACCGATCCCTTGCCGAACGAGGTTTGTCCCAGAACCACGGCGCGATCGTGGTCCTGGAGTGCTCCGGCGACGATCTCCGACGCCGACGCGCTCGTCCCATCCACGAGAACGACGACGGGCAGGTCCGGGTAGCGGTCCGGCTCACTGGCGCGGAACGTCTCACTCTGTCCGGGCGCGCGGCCTCGGGTCTCCACAATGGCATCGCCGTCTGCGAGGAAGAGATCCGACACCGCGATCCCTTGATCAAGCAGCCCGCCCGGATTCCCCCGCAGATCGAAGATCAGGCCGCGCATCCCCTCGTCCCGTAGGGAGTCCACCGCAGCCCGAACCTCGCTGGAGGACGTCTCCCGTACCGTCTGGAGTGGGATGTATCCGACACCATCCCGCACCATGGACGCGAAAGGAACGGCCTTGAGCTGGATGATGGCCCGTTCCAGAGTGAACGGAATCGGGTCATCCAGGCCCGGGCGGAGCACGAGAACCTCTACCTCCGTCCCCGGGCGGCCCCGGAGAAGCTCCACCGCCCCGTCCGTGTTCATGGTATCGGCGGCGACCCCGTCGATCTCGTAAAACCGGTCCCCGGCTCGAAGGCCTGAACGCGCGCCGGGCGAGCCCGGAATCGGGCTCACGACGGTCACATAACCGTCCCGGTCGACGACTTCGAGCCCCACGCCCCCGTACTCACCTTCGGTACGGATCCTGAGATCCTCGTAGTCCCGGGCCGGAAGGAACGACGAATGGGGATCGCCGAGCTCCTGGATGACGCCATCAATGGCCGACTGGTACAGGGCGTCCTCGTCCACCTCCGCAACGAAGCTGGATCGCACCCGGTCCACCACTTCCTGGAGAACCCGCACCTGGGTGTAGAGGTTGGCCGAACGGTCCACCCCCTCCTGGAGGAGCCACCCCCCGGCCGCGATGGAGAGCGCGATGACCAGCGTCGGCACCACGAGTCCTCGTCTCACATCTCCTCCGTCATTTCGCCGCCGAGCCCTCGCGGCCCGATCCGCATCGTCCACGTCGCCATCTCAAGACTAAACCGGGGCCGGGCCGAAGGTTTCCGGGAACCGCTCGGCCAGCAACGCTCGGATACGGCGATGAACCTCCTCCGGCGCCCCTTCGGCGGAAAGGACGGCGACCCCAGGCTCCTCCATCGCCAACTCGAGATACCCGCGCCGGACCCGCTCGAGGAACGTGTCACCGGCCTGCTCGATACGGTCGGGCGATGCCCCGGCCCTCTTCTGCCGATCCGCGCCTTTACTCGCCGGCAGATCCAATACGACGTACAGCTCCGGGGTCAACCCACCCGTCGCGAAATCGATCCCGGAGCGCACGGCGTCGAGATCCAATCCCCGACCGTGTCCCTGGTAAGCCAGTGTCGAGAGGGCGAATCGGTCGGCCAGCACCACCTTTCCTTGTGCCAGGGCCGGTCGGACGACGTCACGCACGAACGCTGCCCGTGCCGCCAGAATGAGCATGAGCTCGCTCTCTGCCGGCACGTCCAGCTCCGGGCGGCCCAGCACGACCTCCCTTATGGCTTCGCCCACCGGGGTACCCCCCGGCTCGCGGGCGGCCACATGGGGGATCTCCGCCTGGCGCATCCATTCGGACAACAGGGCCACCTGGGTGGTCTTGCCGACGCCTTCGCCTCCCTCCAGCACTATGAAGAGGCCGCGTTGGGTCATTCTGTAAGGCTCCGCGGAGGGGCGTGGGATCCGGAGCGGCACGGGCCCACAAGGCGCCGCGCCGCTCCGCGCTCCCTCGCGTCAGTCGTAGTACTCCACGCCCAGATGCGTGAGCATCTCCTCACCCATCATCCAACGCAGGGTGTTCTTCAGCTTCCAATGCTGAATGAAGATGTCGTGCTCCGGGTAGAGGCCCGGAGCCGTCTGAGGGCTCTTGAAGTAGAAGGAGAGCCACTCCTGGATGCCGGACATGCCGGCTCGGGAGGCCAGGTCCAGGAAGAGTGCGAGGTCGAGAACGATGGGCGCCGCTAGGATGGAGTCCCTGCAGAGGAAGTCCACCTTGATCTGCATCCCGTACCCCATCCACCCGAAGATGTCGATGTTGTCCCAGCCCTCCTTGTTGTCCCCCCGGGGCGGGTAAAAGTTGATCCGCACCTTGTGGTACATGTCCCCGTAAAGCTCCGGGTACATCTCTGGCTGGAGGATGTGCTCCAGCACACCGAGCTTCGAGACCTCCTTGGTCTTGAACGACTCGGGGTCGTCCAGAACCTCGCCGTCCCGATTGCCCAGAATGTTGGTGCTGAACCAACCGGACAGACCGAGCATTCGCGTCTTGAAGCCCGGAGCAAGGATGGTCTTCATGAGCGTTTGGCCGGTCTTGAAGTCTTTGCCGCAGACCGGAACGCCCTTCTCCTTGGCGAGATCCTCCAACGCCTTGCAGTCGGCCGAGAGATTCGGTGCTCCGTTGGCGTAGGGGACGCCCTCCATGATGGCCGCGTACGCGTACAGCTGACTCGGGGCGATGTCCTCGTGGTTCTCCTCCATTCCCTTCTCGAAGGATTCCACGGTCTCGTGCACCGCGCCCGGCCGCACGTACACCTCCGTGGAGCCGCACCATACCATGACCAGGCGCTCGCACCCGTTCTCCTTCTTGAAGCGCCGGATGTCCTCGCGGAGCTGCTCGGCGAGTTCTCTCTTGTTGGCGCCCTTCTTCACATTCGGACCGTCCAGCTTCTTCACGTACTTCGTGTCGAACGCAGCCGTCATGGGCTTGATCGATGCCAGGAAGTCCTTGATCGGCTCCACGTGCTCATGACGGTCCAGGACCCCGGCGTTCACCGCGCTCTCGTAGCCGTTGTCAGCGATGGGATCCCAGGCGCCGAAGACGAGGTCGTCCAGACCCGACAGCGGCGCGAAGTCCTTGATGAGCGGCGTCCGCCCGTCCGTGCGCTTCCCTAGACGGATGGTGTTCATCTGCGTCAGGCTCCCGATGGGCTGGGCAAGTCCCTTCCGAGCGGCTTCCACACCGGCCACGAAAGTGGTAGCCACGGCCCCGAAACCGGGGAGGAGCACGCCGAGCTTGCCCTCGGCCGGTCGGATCTCAGTCGGTCGCTTCACGTTGGTCCTCAGGTTCGTTGTTGTGGGTCGGTCTCCCCTTCGCCGAGCGACGAATGCGGGAGAACGGGGGAGGGTTACGACAGGATGATTCGGCTCTGAGCACCTTCCTGGATGCCCTGGGAGACCGTCTCGTTCACCTTGTGCATGACCTTCTCGAAGTTGGCCTGAGCGGCGACAACCCGCTGAAAGGCCGGACGCGCCTGCAACTCGCTCGCCACGCCCTGGTATTCCGTGCGAAGCTCCTCGGTGGGCTGCTTCCCGGCCCGCATGTCGGCTTCGACCTGCGACTCCAGCTTCTCGATCTTGCCTCTCAGCTCGACGAGCTCGCGATCTTCCTCCACGGCATCCATGGCCCTCTTGAGCGCCTGGTACTCCTCCGTCCGAGCCAGCGCGTTCCCCAGGTCCTTGGCCTTCTCCATGATGCTAGACATCATCTTCGCTCCTCCGCCATATCGGTTCAGTCGATGCGGGCGCACCGTCGCTTCGCCATGACGATGCGCTCACGTCCTGCCAGGTCTGCTCTGATATCCACGTCGTCCCATCCTCGTGTCCCTTCGATCAGTCCCTTGACCGCTCGAGCCTGTCCGGAGCCCACCTCGAGCGCCAAGAGGCCTCCTTCCCGGAGCCAGCGTGGTGCCCCGACCACGAGCCTTCTGATCACGTCCAATCCGTCCGCACCGGCGAACAAAGCCTCGTGGGGCTCCCACTCCGACACCTCCGGCTCCAGCTCAGCTCGCTCCGTGTCCGCTACGTACGGCGGATTCGAAACGATGACGTCGAACCGCTCACCCTCCCGTAGCGGGTCGAAATCGGCTCCTTCGCGAAATTCCACCGCGACCGCCGATCCCCCGTTGGCAGCATTGAACATCGCCACCTCGAGGGCGGCACCCGAGGCGTCCGTGGCCACCACCCGCTCGAACGGGCCCTCGAGGGCCAGCGACAATGCGATGGCGCCCGTCCCCGTGCCGACGTCCAGTGCCTCCAAACGATGTCCTACCCCTTCCCGACTGACCCGCTCGCGGGCCCACGTCAGGACCTCCTCCACCAGCGTTTCCGTCTCCGGCCTAGGGACGAGCACACGCCGGTCCACGGCCAGGTCCAGCTCCCGGAAGGCCTGACTTCCGAGGATGTATTGTAGCGGCTCGCGGCGCGCGCGTCTTTTCAGCAGCGGGCGGAAGGCGTCGAGCTCCTCGGTCGTCAGCGGCCGGTCAAACTGGAGGTAGAGGTCGAGACGTTCCAGCCCGAGGGCATGGGCGAGCAGGT
>JBDHIF010000165.1:0-2055 GCA_039587535.1 Gemmatimonadota bacterium | reverse complement strand
GCTGGATCTCACGTGTCGCCTCGTAGTCGGACGCCAGGTCCGGTATGGCGCGGAACGAGGCGTGCCCTGGGGCGTCTCCGAGTCGGCGTACAACGTGCGCGACGTCGAGCTCACCTATCAGTACTCGGATTTCGGCGTGCCCGGCCTGGGACTGAAGCGAGGGCTATTCGAGGACGTCGTGGTGGCCCCGTACGCCACCGCGCTCGCGGCAATGGTGAATCCCAAGGCGGCGATCGCCAACATCGCTCGTCTCGAGTCGGCCGGAGCCGCTGGTCCGTACGGCTTCTACGAGGCGTTGGACTTCACACCGTCGAGGCTCCCGGAGAAGGCGAAGTCGGCCGTAGTGCGAGCGCACATGGCCCACCACCATGGGATGACAATCGTCTCTCTCGGGAATGTCGTTCACGACGGCCTCACCCGTAGGCGCTTCCACGCGCATCCTATGGTGAAGGCAGCGGAGCTGCTTCTACAGGAACGCACGCCGCGTTCGGTGGCCGTGGCGCGGCCTCGCGGCGAGGAAGTGGAGGCGGCCGCACACGTCCGAGATCTCATCCCACCCATCCTGCGGCATTTCGAATCACCCCATGACATTCCGCCGCGCACTCATGTCCTGTCGAACGGCAGGTACGTGGTGATGGTTACCGCGGCGGGCTCCGGGTTCAGTCGCTGGCATGATGTCGCCGTGACCCGATGGCGGGAGGATACGACGCGTGACTGCTGGGGCACATTTTTTCTCTTCCTGAGAGACGCCGGCAGCGGTGCCGTCTGGTCCGCCGGCTTTCAGCCGAGCGCGACCGAGGTGGACAGGTACGACGTCGTATTTGCCGAAGATCGGGCGAAGATCGAGCAGCGGGACCGATCCCTGTCCATGACCCTGGAGATCGTGGTGTCGCCCGAGGACGACGCCGAGCTCCGCCAGCTGACCGTGACGAATCTCGAGAACCGCGACCGGGAGATCGAGGTCACATCCTATGCGGAGGTGGTGCTGGCCCCACAGGCTGCCGACGACGCGCACCCGGCCTTCTCCAACCTCTTCGTGGAGACCGAGTTCGTCCCGGGACTTCAGACGCTCCTGGCAACACGGCGCCCACGATCGGCGTCGGAGCCCCAGTTGTGGCTTGCTCATCTCGCGGCGATCGAGGGGGAGACCGTCGGCGCGTGCGAATACGAAAGCGACCGCGCCAGCTTCCTGGGTCGAGGACGGGGAATAAGGGCGCCGCTTTCGGTGATGGAGGGCAGGCCTCTCGCCAACACCGAGGGGACCGTCCTCGATCCGGTCGTGAGTCTCCGGTACCGGGTGCCGGTTCGGGCGGGGGGAATGGCCCGCCTCGTCTTCACCACGCTCGTGGCGCCCTCCCGGGAGGAAGCACTCGAGCTCGCGGAGAAATACCGCCAGGCAGGGACCTTCGAGCGAGAAAGCGCGCTGGCCTGGACATACGCCCAGGTCCAACTGCACCACCTGCAGATCAGCCAGGATGAGGCGCATCTCTTCCAGCGCCTGGTCAATCGCATGCTCTACAGCGATCGAACATTGCGCACGGCACCCAAGGACCTGGTGGCTAACCGTAGGGGAGCGTCCGGGCTCTGGCCACACGGCATTTCCGGTGACCTGCCGATCGCCGTCGTGCGCGTGGAGCGAGAGGAGGAACGGGATGTAGCGAGGCAGCTGCTGCGGGCCCACGAGTACTGGCGCCTGAAGGGGATCTCAGCCGATCTGGTGATCCTGAACGCGAAGGGTTCGTCGTATGCCCAGGATCTCCAGGACTTCTTCGAAGCCATGGTCAAGGCGAGTGAGTCGGCCGTGGGTGGTGAGGCGGACGGGAGATTGGGAAACGTCTTTGTGCTCCGGGAGGATCACCTGCGTGCAGAGGACGTGCTCCTGCTGCGCTCGGCGGCGCGCCTATTGATCCTGGCGAGTCGGGGCACGCTGTCCGAGCAGGTGATCAGGCTGACACGTCTGAGACCCGGACCCGTGCCGCGGCGGCTCCGTGCGCCGCCCGAGGACGTAGAGCCGATCCGCCCTCCGGAGTTGGATCTCGAGTTCTTCAACGGCCT
>JBDHIF010000070.1:0-6024 GCA_039587535.1 Gemmatimonadota bacterium | reverse complement strand
CCAGCGCCTTGGCGAAGTCCGCCGCGCTGGCGAACCGGTCCGCCGGCACCTTCTCCAGCGCCTTGGCGATCGTCGCCTCCACGTTCAGCGGCACAGACCTCCGCTGCTTCGAGACCTGTGCCGGAGGCTCGGTGACGATCTTCCCCAGGATCGCCTGAGGGGTGCTGCCCGTGTACGGAGGCTCGCCCACTAACATCTCGTAGAGCACACAGCCCAGGGCGTACACGTCCGTCCCCGGACCGACGCTGGTGTCTCCTGTCGCCTGCTCAGGGCTCATGTAATGCGGGGTGCCGAGGCTGAGACCGGTCTCCGTGAGGCGGCCACCTCCCGCTGCGCCCACCGCCAACGCGATCCCGAAGTCGGAGAGCACCGGCTTGCCCTGGAGCAGCAGGATGTTCGCAGGCTTGATGTCCCGATGGATCACGCCCTTGTCGTGCGCGTACGCCAGCGCCTCCGCCACGTTCTTCGCGATCTGGACCGCCTCATCGACCGGAAACTGCTTCTCTCGCTCCAGCCGTTCCCGGAGGCTCTCGCCCTCGACATACGGCATCACATAAAACAGGAAGCCGTCTGCCTCTCCCGAGGCATGCAGCGGCAGGATGTGCGGATGCTGCAGATTCGCCGTGGTCTTGATCTCGGCCAGGAAGCGCTCGGCGCCGACGACCGCAGCCAGCTCGGGCTTCAGCACCTTCAGCGCGACCTTCCGCTCGTGCTTCAGGTCGTCGGCCAGGTAGACGGTTGCCATACCACCTTCACCGATCTCGCGCGCGAGGCGGTAGCGGCCCTCGAGGGCCGCGTTCAGGCGCGTGATGGGGTCGGTCATCAGTTGCCCTCGCCCATCAGTTGGCGCAGCTCGGTGAACCAGTTGGTCACGATGTAGAAGGTCACATCGCCCGTGCCCCGGACGCTCGGTCGACTAGCCACGAAACGGTCGCCGTCCGGGTGCGCATCCCACGAGATGCCCGCCCCTCCCTGCAACACGACGCCGGGCACCACGTCGTATGGGGAACCCACGCTGAAGCTCGGCTCCGTTTCGATGTCGACGCGCTGGACGCCGCCGAAGCCACTGAAGAACAGCGCCCGCCCATCGGGGGCCCAGACGGGTTCCCTGCCGTCGGCGACCCTCCATAATCCGCTCGGTTCGGGGAACCCCCGGACGAAGATGCTCCCACCCGCCAAATAGGCCAGGTACCTTCCATCCGGCGAGACGGTGCCTTCGATCTCTTGGGCGTCGGTCCGCATGTAGGGGACCGGAGGTGTGCCCGCCTCGGCTTCCAGGTCCAGCAGCATGATGTCGCGCCCAGCTCCCAGCTCTTGATACACCAACCAGCGGCCGTCCGGTGACATCGAAGTCAGCGCCTGGATGTCGGCAATCTCGAGGACCGCCTCCGGTTCCGAGCTCCCGTCGACCACCCGCCGCATCACCCCGGTACGCCCGTCCCCGGCTTCCGATACGAAGTAGAGGTACCGGCCGTCAGGCGACCAGATCGGATGCGCATCGGCCGCTCCGAACGTGAACTGCCGGTCGGTGCCCCTCGCGATGTCGTGGATCCAGATCTGGCGGTCACCCTCGTAGGCGATCGACGCTCCGTCGGGCGACACCGCGGGATTTGCGGCGGTCGGCGGCTCGATCGGCACGGCCACGTCCCTTCCACCCTCCTCCAACCAAACGAGGGCGTCCTGTTCTTCGGAACGATCCACCCCGTAGATCAGGGTACCGGTCTCCGAGATCGAAAACCTTCCAAGACCTACCGCCGAGAGTGCCAGCTCCGAGACGAGGGTCACGGGCGAGCCCGTAACACGCAGCGACTGTAGATCGAAGGGCACACCCATCAGGGCCCCGGAGGCATGGCTGTAGATCAGATGCCCGGTCGACACGTATTGGGCATCCGTCACCGCGACCAGGAGTTCTCGGATCTCGCCGGACTCGGCGTCGTACACGAGGAGCCTTGAACTCAGTCGGTCGCCGCTAACTGCGGTCGTCAGTAGGACACCCCTTCCTCCGGGCAGGAGACGGGAGCTCCGGAAGCTCAGTGAGTCGGAGCTGAACAGGAGCTCGGGCTCTCCACCCAAGGCCGCGACCCGATACACGGATCCTGATCCACCCAGGCCGTAGACGATCATGTCCTCGTCACCCCAGTCGCCGTGCCATGAGTCGGACAGGGGCTGAGCCGGCCCACCGGAGGTCGGAACCCGAAGCAGGTCCTCATCCCCCTGGATCAGCACCCACGCACCGTCCGGCGAGAAGACGGAGGCACGACTGCGAGACACACGGCCCACGTTGGGCAGGCGCCGCCACTCCGGGTCGGCCGCCTCACGGACCCGCAGACCGCCATCCTCGAGCATCGTCATCAGCCAGCGTCCGTCCGGGGAGACCGCAACCCAGTGGGCGGCTCCTGGCGTGGGCAGCACGGTTCGTGTGACGACGCCGGGCTCCGGAGTCTCCGGGCTCGCCAGCCATCCCCACGCGGCGAAGGCCGAGACGACGAGGCCGACGCCGAGCGCGGCAACCGAGCGCACGTCGCGCATCCATGGTGTGGGCCGGGCGGGGGTTCTCGCCGCCCGGTTCGACTCCGCGCCGGTTGTAGCACGAGCCCGTGCCGCGTAGCTGAACCCCAGATCCGCTAGCGCAGCCCCGAACTCCGCGACCGTCGTGAACCGGTCGGCCGGGAGCTTCTCCAACGCCTTGGCCAGCGCAGCGCTCACGTTCTGCGGCACCGTCCTCCTCACCATCGTGATCGACGGCGCGTCCATCGTCAGGATCTTGGCCAGGATCGCCGGGGTCGTCGACGCAGAGAACGGTGGCTCCCCGGCGAGCATCTCGTAGACCACGCACGCCAGCGCGTAGACGTCCGAGCGTGGATCGACCTCCGAGTCGCCCGTCGCCTGCTCCGGGCTCATGTAGTGCGGCGTGCCCAGGCTCAGACCGGTCTCCGTGATCCGTCCACCCCCGGCGTGGGCCACGGCCAGCGCGATCCCGAAGTCCGCCACCAGCGGCTCACCCCGTTTGCTGAGCAGGATGTTGGCCGGCTTGATGTCCCGGTGGATCACCCCTTCGGAGTGCGCATAGTCGAGCGCGTCGCAGAGCTTGGCGGTGAGCGCGAGCGCATCATCCACGCCGAGCTGCTTCTCTCGGTCCAAGCGCTCCCGCAGCGACTCGCCCTCCACGTACGGCATCACGTAGAAGAGGAAGCCGTCCGCCTCGCCCGAGTCGAACAAGGGGAGGATGTGCGGATGCTGCAGGTTCGCCGTCGTCTTGATCTCGGCCAGGAAGCGCTCGGCGCCGACGACCGCAGCGAGCTCGGGCTTCAGCACCTTCAGCGCGACCTTGCGCTCGTGCTTCACGTCGTCCGCCAGGTAGACCGTTGCCATCCCGCCTTCACCGAGCTCGCGCTCGATGCGGTAGCGGCCTTCGAGGGCTGCGTTCAGGCGGGTGATGGGGTCGCTCATCAGTTGGGCACCAGCCGCTTCAGCTCTTCGAAGAATTCCGTGACCAGAACGTACGACCGGTCGGACGCGCCCCCCCGGGTCAAGATCATCCGATCCCCATCCGGATGTACGTCCCAATTCATCCCCGGACCTCCGGGCACCTCCCGATCGAACACGACGGTGGTCCGGCCTATGGTGAGCACGCCGTCCTGCGCAGCGACCTCGGTCCTAACGATCACGCCGTCGGATGAGTAATAGATGGCATCCCCCGTGGGAGACCAAACGGCGTCATAGCCGCTACGCCCGACCCCTGAGATCCGCCATTGCCCGGAGGGCTCCGGAAAGCCCCTTGCATACAGGGTCTGGGCCCCGTTGACGTTCTCGGTGTATGCGAGCCAGCGCCCGTTGGGAGAAAGAGCCCCCTCGTACGTAGACTCCACCTGCCCTTCACCCAGATAGGGCCTCGGTACCGCGCCCTCCCCACCTTCGAGGTCGAAGGTGTGCACCATCCCACCGCCCGCAAAGGTGTGCAGCACCAGCCACCGGCCGTCGGACGACGCCGAGGTGAGAGCCTGTTCGCCGGCGAAAGTCCAGAGTGCCTCCGCATCGCCGGTGCCGTCGCTGCGCTTCCGAAAGCCATCCAGGCCTTCGGTACCCGCGCGCTCAGAAAGGAAGTACAGCCACCGGCCATCGGGCGACCACACCGGCGATGCGTTCTCACCCTGGAAGGTGAATTGACGACTCACCCCTGACGAGAGCTCGAGAATCCATATATGCCCGTTCAGCGCATACGCCACGCTGCGCCCATCCGGGGACACTCTCGGCTGGGTTCCGCCCGTCGTCTCCGGTGGGGTCGGAGTGACCTCACCCGAAGAACTCACCCAGTCGAACCCGCCCTCCGACGGCGCGATACTCCCGACCCTGCCGTAGATGAGCGTCCCATCATCTGAGATGGAGAAGGCGTCGCCCGCGAGGTCGGCCCGGACCGTCACCGCCTCGCCGACTTCACGCAGCCGGCCCGGGTCGAACGGGACCGCGACCAGGGCTCCACGGCGATAGTACGCAACGTGGCCAGTCGCGACATATTTGGGCCTCGACCCCAACGGTGCGACCTCACGTACGGTCCCTGTCCGGAGGTCTCCAACCAAGACTCGGGGCTCCAGACCCGGCCGCTGACGGCTCTGGAACAGAAAGCCGTTCCCGCCTGGTAGGACGTGAGGCGAAAATATGGCCTCGTCTGCGGAGGTCCCCTCGGTAGGGAAGGCGAACACCTCCTCGGACTCACCGAGGGTCGGCTCGATCCTCATCAGCCGATCGCGTACCGAGTAGTAGATCCCGTCGTCCTCAGCCCAGTGGAGCCCGCCCGTGCCGCCGGGCAAGCTGCCGATCACTTCGGAGCCACCGCCGCCTAGTGCCATCCTGTAAATGGGCTGGGTGGTGCCTCCAAAGACCCCTTTATAGGCCAGCCAACCGCCATCCGGTGAAGACGTGTAGACGTCCACCCCGGTTGTGCTCATGAGCTCCTCGAGGCTCCGCCATGTGAGTTCATCCACCGGACGCACCCACAAGATTCCGTTCTCATAGCCGAAGAGCGAGCGACCGTCTGCTGAAATCTGCACGTTGGTCTTTCCTGGGGCGACCTCCGCCGCGACGGACCTTTTCGGCCCCGGGGCTCGGCCTGACATCATCCAAGCCGCCAGGCCGACTGAGAGCACCAACATCGCGGCCAGAGAGAGGGCTACGGCCCTCCACCGGGTCGAGCTATCGGCGAGAGCGGTTGCTGTCGTCCCGCCATGGCGAAAGCCCGCATCGCCCAGGGCGTGGACGAACCCGGCAGCGTTGCGGAACCGGTCCGCCGGCACCTTCTCCAGCGCACGGGCGATGACCCACTCCACGTTCGGGGGTACCGACCCCCGATTCTCCCTGACGGATGCCGGCGTTCCGGTGATGATCTTGCCCAGGATCGCCTGCGGCGTGCTGCCCGTGTAGGGGGGCTCCCCTACCAGCATCTCGTAGAGCACGCAGCCCAAGGCGTACACGTCCGTCGCGGGGCCCACGTGTAGATCGCCCGTCGCCTGCTCCGGACTCATGTAGTGCGGCGTGCCCAGGCTCAGCCCCGTCTCGGTGAGCCGCCCGCCACCCGCTGCGCCGACCGCCAGCGCGATCCCGAAATCGCTGAGCACCGGCTTGCCCTGGAGCAGCAGGATGTTCGCCGGCTTGATGTCGCGGTGGATCACGCCCTTCCCGTGTGCGTAGTCCAGCGCCTCGGCCACGTTCTTCGCGATCTGCACGGCTTCGTCCACCGGAAGCTGATGCTCGCGGTCCAGCCGGTCCCGGAGCGACTCGCCCTCCACGTAGGGCATCACGTAGAAGAGGAAGCTGTCCGCTTGCCCCGAGTCGTGGAGCGGGAGGATGTGCGGATGTTGCAGGTTGGCCGTGGTCTTGATCTCGGCCAGGAAGCGCTCGGCGCCGACCACCGCGGCCAGCTCGGGCTTGAGCACCTTGAGCGCGACCTTCCGCTCGTGCTTGAGGTCGTCGGCCAGGTAGACGGTGGCCATGCCGCCCTCACCGAGCTGGCGCTCGATGCGGTAGCGG
>JBDHIF010000164.1:0-2166 GCA_039587535.1 Gemmatimonadota bacterium | reverse complement strand
CAGGTTGAACTTGCGGGTGAACGCCTCGTTCACGATCGCCACCTTGGGCTGATCGACGGCGTCGGCCGGGGTGAACTCCCGGCCGGACATGAGCGGGATCCCCAGCGTGCTGAAGTACTCGGGACCGATCTGGTTCAAGCGAGAGTTGGAGTCGATGTCCGGGCCGCTCTCCCACCCCTGGACGTGAACGTCCGTGCCCCAGCTGTTGCCCGTGAGGATGGGCACCATGGCCGCCGACACGCTCGTCACGCCGGGAATCGCCGCGAGCTCTTCCTCGGCGCGGGCGAACAGGGCCCGGGTGTCGTCAGGCTCGTAGCCGTTGAGCTCGGGCGAGATGCCGAAGGCGATGATGTTGTCTCGCTGCATGCCCAGGTCGACCCGGGTCACGTTCAGGAGGCTCCTCACGAACAAGCCGGCAGCCACGAGAAGGGCCATGGACAATGCGATCTGTGCGGTGACCAGCGCGCTCGGGTAGAAGCCGAACAGGAAGCCCGTGCCCACTGCCACCAGCCCCGTGAACATGACGACCCCGGTGTTCAGCCGGAGCGCCAGGTCCTCGCTGGCGTCGGGCGGCAGCAGCGCGCCGATGGCGTTGAGCGTCCAGCCCGCCACGAGCAGGCTGGCCACGCCTCCCAGAACCGCCAGCAGGAGGGACTCGGTGATGAGCTGACCCGCCAGGTGACGGCGGCTGGCTCCGAGGGATCCGCGGATGGCCATCTCCTGGCCCCGGCTCGCGCCCCGCGCCAGCAACAGGTTGGCGATGTTGGCGCAGGCGATGATCAGCACCAGGCCCGTGATGGCGAAGAGCAGCTTGAGAGGCGTGGATACCGTGCTCTGCCCACGGTATCCCGGCGTGAGCACGAGCTCCTTGGCCAGGAAGCGCTCCATGGTGGCGTCGCTCATGCCCTCCTGGAGCTCGGCTTCCACGTCGCGGATGATGCCCGAATACACGGTGTTGATGGCCGTGCTCGCCTGCTCGATGTCCGTGCTCGGCGCGAGCCGTCCGAACAGGTAGGCCCAGTACACGCGCCGGTTCTCGAAGCGGTCCCACCCGCGAAGCATCTCCGAGCGCATGGTGATGGGCACGAATACGTCAGGGTCGCTGCCCAGCACCGTGCCCATGAAGCCGCGCGGCGCCACGCCGACCACGGTCATGGGGTGCCCGTTGACGACGAGGGTCTTGTTCAGGATCGAGGGATCGGACCCCAGGCTCTCCTGCCAATAGTCGTGGGAGAGCACCGCCACGAAGTGTCCACCGAACTCCCGGTCGTCGTCGGGGCCGATGAGCCGGCCCAGGACGGGCTGCACGCCCAGGACTCCGAAGTACGAGCCCGACACCATCATGCCCTCGCCGCTCAGGGTCACCCCGTCCTGCGCCAGGTTGGCGCCGAAGGCCACGTGGGCCGCGATGCCGTTGAAGCCGGGGCTGGTTTCCTCCAGATCCTTGAACATGAGGTAGCTGAAGACCTCTTCGCAGCCGCCCGCCTGACCGCAGGACTGGGATCCGGGCTTGGGCCCGGGGTTGGCCAGGTTGACCAGGCGGTCAGGCTCCTGGACGGGGAGGGACCGGAGCAGCATCTGGTCGAAGAGCGAGAAGATGGCGGCGTTCGCCCCGATCCCCAGGGCCAGCGACAGGACCGCAACGGCCGTTACGAACGGCGTCTTCGTGAGTGTGCGAATCGCCAGCTTGATGCCGAACATCCATCCTCCCGGTGTAGACCCTGACCACCCGTCGGCGGCTCGTCGTGATTGCGCTGCGCCCAGAACCGTGCTTGGGCCCTGGCACGACTCCCGCGAAGAGCCGTGCTCCCGTTCCCCGCGACTTCGGTTGGACACTACGAGCGGGCAGAGGGTTGGGTTGCGGAGGCGTGAGTGTCAAGCGACACGATCGACCCCACCCACACGAACAAGAACGCGGGCTGGTTGTCAGCGGACCCCAGGCCGCGGCGGTGGTGGCCGCTCAGGCATTGTCGGGTCAGGCATGGATTGGTCCGTGCAGCGTTTGAGGTTGCGTCTTGCGCCTGCGGAAGACCAACCTGCGACGTAGTACCCGGCACGGCCAGACCGGGCGGCGAGGCGGACGGAGCCACTCCCCGACTTGCCAAGGGAAGTCACGCGCTACATGGCTAGTGGCCCGCAGACGGCGCCGTAGTAGCCCCGCCCTGG
>JBDHIF010000029.1:0-29738 GCA_039587535.1 Gemmatimonadota bacterium | reverse complement strand
CTCGATGCCACGGAGCTCACCTTCGGATTCCTCACGGCCGTCGAGACGGCCACGGACGCCATCGACAAGCTGCACTCCACCGCCGAGTCCCACGAACGAGTCATGGTCGTGGAGCTCATGGGGCGCCACGCAGGATGGATCGCGCTCTTCGCCGGACTGGCGGGCACAGCAGACGTGATCCTCATACCGGAAATCCCCTACGACATCGACAGGGTGTGCGCCAAGGTGCAGGCGCGATACGAAGCCGGGCACAGGTTCGCCATCGTAGTCGTGGCCGAGGGCGCCTTCCCGATAGGCGGTGAGCCGGTCTTCAAGGCCGAGGGGAATGGGGAACAGCGGCTGGGTGGTCTAGCCCACAAGGTCGCCGATGAGATCGCGGACCGGACCGGTCGTGAGACTCGAGAGATGGTCCTGGGGCACTTGCAGCGTGGCGGTGGCCCGATCGCCTACGACCGTCTCCTGGCCCTCCGGTTCGGAACGGCCGCGGTGAAGCTTCTTTCCGAGGGCCATTTCGGCTGCATGGTGGCGCTCGACCCCCCTCAGGTTCTCGCAGTGCCTCTCGGCGAGGCCGTCGCCAAGACCAAGCTGGTGCCCCTGGACGGCGACGTCATCCAGACAGCCCGTGCCCTGGGCGTGTGCCTCGGAGACTGACCCCGCCGCCACCGGCGACTTGCGCCGCCCCTCCGGTGTGCCGAAGGTAGCGTCGCCCCACGGGACGGACCCCTCTTCCCCTTCGTGAGAGCCGTCATGCGCAACGACCCACCCCCCAACAAGGCGGAGGCGCGAGCGCGCTTCCGGCGCACCCTGTTTCGCGTCCTCGCAGTCCAGGTCGTCGCGCTCGCCCTCCTCGCTGCCCTCCAGCTCAGGTACGGTCTCTGATGCATTGGGTGAATTGGGTGATCGTGGTGGTGTACGTCCTCTATGTCGTGGTCGATGGCATCAGGAAGTCCAAGGGGACCGACTCGCTGGCGGGCTTCTTCGTCGCGAACAAGAGCCTCTCCTGGTGGGTCGTAGGCCTCTCGGTCATGGCCACGCAGCTATCGGCCATCACGATGATCGGGACACCCGGGCAAGGCGCCACCGACGGGATCCGGTTCGTGCAGTTCTACTTCGGGCTACCCATCGCGATGGTCATCCTGGGCGTGACCCTGGTGCCCTTTCTCCACGGCTCCGGCGTCTTCACGGCCTACGAGTACCTGGAAAAGCGATTCGACTCCAAGACTCGCTCACTGACAGCGTTTCTCTTCCTGCTGTCCCGCGGAATGTCCGCGGGCACAATCATCGCGGCACCGGGTGTGGTCCTCAGCGCGATCTTCGGGATCCCGCTGGTCTGGGCCGTGGCGCTCATCGGGATCCCCACCGTCATCTACACCATGGTGGGGGGGGTACAGGCCGTGGCGTGGGCGGACGTGAAGCAGATGGTCCTCATCGTGTTCGCCATGCTGGCCATCATGGCCGTGTTGTTGATCCAGATGCCGGTAGCGCCCGACGACGCGCTGCGCATCGCCGGTGCCACGGGGCGCCTCCAGGCCTTCGACTTCTCCTTCGATCTGAGTGAGACGTACACCTTCTGGGGAGGGATCATCGGGGGGACCTTCCTCATGCTCTCGTACTTCGGCACCGATCAGAGCCAAGTCCAGCGTTACCTCACGGCCCGGTCGGTGGACGAGGCGCGCAGCTCGCTCCTGGTCAGCGCGTACTGGAAGATCCCCCTGCAGGCCCTGATCCTCCTGGTGGGCGTGGGCGTGTTCATGTACTACCAGTTCGTCCGCCCGCCGCTTCTCTTCAATCCGGCGCACGAGGAGGCCGTCGTGGACGCCAGGAGCGACGCCTACGGCGCACTCCAGGAGCGGTACGACGAGGTCTTCACGCTCCGCTCGGCGGCAGCGCTCGAGGCAGCCGACGCACCGGACCAGGCTACCGAGTCGGCGGCGATGCAGGAATTCCTGGATCGCGAAGCCGAGATCCAAGGCATCCGCACCGAAGCCCTGGCCATGGCCGAGGAAGTCACGGGACGGGACTCACGGGACGTGAACTACATCATCCCCAGATTCGCCTTGTCCGAGCTTCCCATCGGGCTAGCGGGCATCTTCATCGCCGGTGTGCTGGCGGCCGCCATGTCCAGCATCTCCTCCGAGCTCAACTCGCTGGCCACCACCAGCATCATCGACTTCTACCGAAGATGGGTCCGCCCGGACGCGACCGACGCGCACTACTTGCTGGTCTCCAAGGGAGCCACCGTGTTTTGGGGGCTGTTCGCCTGTATCGTAGCCACCTATGCCGCCACCCTGGGCTCCCTCATCGAGGTGGTGAACCGGTTCGGCTCGTTCTTCTACGGCTCCATCCTGGGTGTCTTCCTCTTGGCGATGATCCCGGGCGCTCGGGGCCGCGGGGCGTTCTTCGGGCTCATCGCGGGTATGTCGTTGGTCGCTTATTTCACTTTCCAGGTCCCGTCAGTGGCCTTCCTCTGGCATAACGTCATCGGTGCGGTGACGGTCGTGGCCGTAGGACTCCTCCTGAGCATGGGCGGGGAGCCTGATGATGCGTCACCCGCCAGCGGTGGCGCTGCGGCCGGCACGGTGGATTGAGACGCGCATTCCTCACCGGACTCGTATGGCTGGGCACGCTCGCAGGGTGTGATGAAGCCGGACTTCCGACCGTGGCCTGCGTGTCCACAACCGGCCCCGCCGGCCTGAAGGACACGTTGCACGTCCGCCTGCTCCTCGGAGTCGCGCCCCCAGAAGATCAGGCCGACGTCCTCGTCCGGGTGGACCCCCTGAACGTCCGCGGGGCGGTCTCGTTCTCCACTACACCACCGCCCAACGCGGGCGCCGTGTCCCTGGCTGTCACCAGCGACGCCACCTTCCAGGGATGTCTGAACCCGAGCCCCGGGGGGTTCCAGCTCCACGCCGCAGCAGCGCCTCTCGGAAAACTCTGGATTCGCGTTTCCTCGAACCGACCCGTGGTGGTCCATCCGCCGCGCTTGGCGGCCCATGACGCCGACCCGACGGGGGACACCAGTCGCGACGGCACCGCGCGGGCCCCGTCCTCCGACCCTCGAGAGGGCCTCGCTGTCCTCCCCGGAGCATCCGCCAGGGCCCGCTGGAACCTGGCAACCGAGGTGGTGGCGCCCAGATGAGCGGTCAGAGGAAGCAAGCCACGGGTTTGGCCTTCGCCTGGACCGCCGCCCTGGTGGCTTTGGCGGTGCTCTGGGTCAGGAGCCCGTTCCTGGGCGAGCGAGCCGCGTTCCTCATCTGGTCGGGCCCCGCCGCGGTACTCCTGATCTCGAGCGTTCACTGGATTCGGGCCCAAGGCGTCCAGGAGATCCCCAACGGCCCGTGGGTGTGGGCGACCGTCGGTACGATATGGATGCTGGCGCTCTGGCTTACGGCCACCGACGTCGGTCGGATTCTCGCTCTAGATGGCCTGATCCTCCGAGAGGCTGGCCTGCGCGGGCTGGGTCAGCTCCTGCGCTGGACCCCGCTGACGTTCGGGTGCGGCATCTCGCTGGCGGGGCTCGCGGCAGCTCTGGAAGCTCGCTATCGCATCGTCAACGGCCCTCGAACGTCCTCCACGCCTCCGGATTGAGTGAGATCAGGTTCGCGAAGAGCCGGTAAGCACCCGGCACCCGCTGGGACCACTGGCGGAAGAACGAGAGCGCGGCGTAGACATACACGCCCTCGCCCACGGACGACACCAGGAGAGATCCCCGGCGAGCCGGCTCACCAGGATCGTTCATCTCCAGGAGAGGGACGAAGGCGTCGTCCCACTCGCTGGCGAAGTACAGGCCGCGCTCCTGCACCCATCCGTCGAAGTCGTCGGCGGTCAGACGGTTCGGACTGGTAAAAACGGGCGCATCCGGCCTCAGCACGCGTACCGGCTGGGTCTCGACGGAGACCCGCGGCGCCGGCCGTCCAATGACCAGACGGTGCGGAGCATACCCGCCATTCGAGAACTCGTACTGATTGTACTGGTTCACGACCACGCCGCCCCTGCGGGCGAAGTCGAGGATCTGTTCGTTGGCAGCCCGCACTTCCTCGCGCGCTTCGTACGCCCGAACCCCGAGGACCAGCACGTCGTACGCATCGAAGTCCCCGTCCCGGACCTGATCCACCGTGAGGAGGTCGACGTCGACGCCCATCTGACGAATGGCTTCGAGTCCGTCGTCCCCCGTGCCCATCACGTAGCCGAGCCGGATCCCCTCCCGGACCCTGACGTCCACCACGGAAATCTCTGTCTCCGCATCGCGCAGCATCACTGCACGCTCGATGTGGGGATAGTCGACGAGAGAGAAGCCGTCCGCATACGTCTCTCCATCGGAACCCGTGGCCACGGCACGCAGTCCATGGACGCCCGTGCGCAACTGATCGGTGGGGGCCACCTCGAACGTGAGCGTCCGTTCCGAGCCAGCTCCTGACAGGACGAACTCCTGCTCGGCCGGGACGACCCGCCAGCCCGCGGGAGGCTCGAGACGCACCTGACCCGAAGCGCCTTCGTCCGCCTCGGTTCGCACCGACACGGACACCGGACGCGCGCTTGAGACACGGGCGGGCCACACCGCCCGGGTCGGAGTCACGCGCACCGAGACGCGTGGCACCACGAGCACCGGCTCCTCGAACTCGCCGAGCGCCTGATCGAGGCCCACGAAGCGCCACGGCTTTTCGAGAGACACCTCGGCGTCCACGCCGGCTCCCACGCCAAACGACACGGTCCCGGACACGGTAGCCGGATCCCGCGGCTGGCCACGGAGCGAAGCATCTTCGGGCCAGCGGTACATGGCGCCGTCCCGGTCCTCGCGCAGATAGTAGAGTCGCGACGCCTCGGCCGTGGCCGGCACCTCCACCTCGAAGCCCCATGTGGCCAGGGTCCCGGGCGCCAGGATGCCGTCGGGACCGAGACCTTCCACCCCGGTCCGCGTGACCTCCCAACCGTCCCCCCGGCGCCCCAGCATCACCTCGGGGTCGCGAAGCCCGAATGCGCTCCCGTTCCACAGGAACGCGGCGACCTCGACCGTCTGGCCCGGCACGAGCAGGTCGTCCGACGCCCGCACATCGAACACGACGCCGGCAGCCGACGCCAGCGCGCGGGTGACCAGGGCCCTCTTCTCGGCCAACGTCCGCTGGAGGTGACGCGACGCCACGCCCTCCGCGTCGAGGCCCTCCTCGAGAATCGTATCCAGGGCGCGGGCGGCGGACAGAAGGTGCACTGCGGCCTCGTGTGGGTCCGATCCCAGGCTTCTCCGAGCTCTTCCTACGGCGGACCGGTAGGCACCGAGTCGCATGGCGACGCCCGCACCGATCACCGCAGGGAGCTCCGAAGCCAGCCCTACGAGGGTCGTGTCGACACCCGAGAAAACCCCCTCCTCTGCGTTGGGCACGAGGGCATCCACCAGGACCACCCCACTGCTGATGGGGCCCAGGGGCTGAGCGGCACCCATGCGCTGCGAGCGATGCTGGCTCCTGCTGTCCATGGCGATCTGGAACCGAGAGCGACCGAGGAGTCGATCCATCTCCCCCATGGCGATGTCGATCTCTCCGTTCACCGGCTGCGTCTCGGGAACGAAGCGCCTGCGGGACGTCTGCAGAAGCTTGAGCGGCTGCCAAGCCTCCAGGCCCTCGACCAGCTGCTCGGGAAAGCGCTCCGGGTCGCCAGCGGCTCGGAACGCCTCACGTGTCATGACCCCCGCCGCCTGATGGTGACCGTGACCGTCGCTGGGTGTCCCGCTGAACACCGAAACCACGACCTGGGGCCGGAATCTCCTGATCACCTCCACAACGTCTGCCAGGAGCGCCTCGCGGGGCCAGAGCGACAGCGCCTCGGCCGCGGTCTTGGAGTACCCGAAGTCGAACGCACGCGTGAAATACTGCCGCCCACCATCCAGGGCCCGCGCTGCCTCGAGCTCCCCGGTACGGATGACTCCGAGACCCTCGAAGAGCTCCGGACCGATGAGATTCTGCCCCCCGTCGCCCCGCGTGAGGGAGAGGTACGCCGTCTCCGCACCTTGACCCAGGGCCATCTCGGCCAGGAACCCCGAATCCTCGTCGTCCGGGTGGGCACCGATCATGAGCACACGCTTCACCCCCTCGAGCCGCCGGAGGAGCAGCCCAGCGGCCACGGTCCCCACATCCTCCGGCACCTGCGCCCGTAGGGCGGCGCCCGGAACGAGGTCGAGGGTGGCGAGCGGCGCCAGCGGGGGCGGCAGGAGAGGGATCGTAAGCAGGGCCAGGAAAGCCAGCAGGCTTCCCATCCTGAGGATCGGGGGCGCGGCCATCGAACTCGTCCTTCCTCTCATCGGGGTTCCCATCGGGTTGGCTCGCCGTCCCACGAGACGGACAGACGGTCCTCCTTCTCGGCATCCGGCGACGCTCAAGATTCGTCCTTGGGCCAGGGCATGGCCAGGGAGGACGGAGCGCGGGCCCTCCCGACCCAGCCCGCCAGCGCCGCCAGGGTCAGAAGGTACGGGAAGGCCAGAAATAGCTGATAGGGCAGGTCCAACCCCAGCGCCTGCATGAGAAACTGGAGCGCCGACGCCGCGCCGAAGAGAAGTGCTGCCGCGAGGACCAGCGGCGGGTTCCACCGGCCCAGCACGACGACCGCGATGGCGATGAAGCCCCGTCCGGCACTCATGTTCTCAGCGAACGTACCCGCGTGGGCCAGCGCCAGATGGGCTCCGGCGACACCTGCCAGTGCTCCGCCGAACACGGTGGCCCAGAACCGCATCCACCGGACACGCACGCCCGCCGCGGATGCGGCCTCGGGGTCCTCGCCGGTCGCCCTCAGCTCCAGACCCCACTCCGTCTTGAAGAGGAAATACCATAGGGCGGGAGCAAGGGCGTAGGCGACATAGGCGGTGGGTGCCTGATCGAACAACGCGGTCCCCACGACCGGCAGACCCGAGAGGCCCGGCACGGGCACCGAAGCGAGGGTGGGTAGGGTCAACGCCGTGCCGGTGGCACCGAACCGGGCCTGGTAGATGGCTCCAGTCAGACCCAGCCCGCCCAGAGTGACCGCCGTTCCCGTGATGATCTGGTCCGTCCCGAGGCCCACGGCAAAAGCGGCGAAGATCCCGGCCACGAGGGCACCTCCCAAAGCACCGACCAGAACCGCCGGGAGCGCGCCACCCAACCAGAGCGCCCCCATCGCACCAGCCAGCGCCCCCGAGATGATGGACCCTTCCACCCCGATGTTGATGACGCCGCTGCGCTCGGCGACGGCCTCTCCCATGGCGGCCAGAGCCAGCGGTACGCCAAGGCGCACGGAGGCTTCCAGAAATAGCGTCAGATCCGCAAGGGTCATGCGCCGCCGCTCCTCTCCCCGATTTCTCCGCCCGAGCCATCATCCTCCGCGGAAGCCTCGGCCACGTCGCCGCCGCTTCGACCGAGTGCGAGCGTCGTGCCGGTCCTGCGCAAGCGGTCCAGCGCCAGGACGGACAGGATGACGAGAGCCTGGACGAAGCTCACCCACGCCGAGGGCACGCCGGCCTCGCGCTGCATGGCGCTGGCGCCTCCTTCGAGGGCACCGAACAGAGCGCCCGTGACCAACACCGCCAACGGGCTGAGTCCCGCCAGGAGCGCGACCGCGATGGCCGTGTAGCCCCACCCCGGCGATAGACCTTCGTAGAGCGCATAGGTGACCCCGGCCACCTCGACACCACCCGCCAGGCCCGCCACCGCTCCCGAGGACAGGAATGCGCCGGTCCAGACCCTACGGGCGTCGATCCCCCCGGCCACTTGCGCAGCAGAAGGGGACGCACCCACGGCCCGAAGCCGAAAGCCCGCTCTCGTGCGAGAGAGAAACAAGCTGGCCCCCAGCGCGACCAGAACGGCCAGAGCGAAGCCCCAGTGGAGGCGGGTCCCTGGCACCAGCACGCCGAGGCGTGCTGCCTCAGCGATGGCATCCGTCTGAGGAAAGACCCCCCGGGACTCCTGGAGCGGGCCGCGCACCAGATAGGAGGCCAGATGGATGGCCACGAAATTCATCAGGATGGTGGTGATGACCTCTCCCACGCCGAGACGCGTACGCATGAGCGCCGGGATCAACGCCCATACCGCACCGGCGACACAGGAGGCGATCAGGGCTGCCGGGAGAGCGAGCAGGGCCGGAAGCCCGCCCGCACTCAGCCCTACCCAGACGCCGGCCATGGCTCCGGCGTACAGCTGTCCCTCGGCACCGATATTCCACACCCCCGCCCGGAACGCGATGGCGACCGCCAGCCCCGAGAGGATGAGCGGCACCGCCCGCACCAGGGTTACGGAGAGCAGCGCCGACGGGCTCCCCACCGTGCCGCGCACCATGGCGGCTGCGGCTTGCCCGGGGTCGAAGCCGCCCAATAGGAGCGCCAAGCCTGCGACGAGCACCGTGGCCAAGACGGCGCCTCCGGCCACGAAGAGCGGCCCGCGGACTCGCTGCGGGACGAGGCCCTCGCTCAAGATCCCCCCGCGAGCATGAGCGCGCCGATCCCGTCTCGAGTGCGAGCGTGGTCGGGAACGGGTATCAGCCGCCCTCTGACCATGACCAGGATGCGGTCCGCGACCTCCAACAGCTCGTCCAGATCTCCGGAGATCAGTACGACACCCGGGGGCTCCACGCCCCGGCCGGCGGCAACGAGATCTACCAGTCGATCTCGTACGAAGCGCGTGGCCGCGATGTCCAGACCTCGCGTCGGATTCTCGGCCACCAGGAGGTCGCGAGCCACGGCGAGCTCTCGTCCAACCACGAGTCGCTGCTGGTTTCCTCCGGAGAGCGCTCCCGCACGGGTTCGGACGGTCGGGGCACGTACGGCATAGTCGCGGCGCAACTCCTCAGCCCGGACGCGGATGGACGACCATGGCATGAGCCCACGGCCACTGTGGAACGCGAGCCCCATGTTCTCGACGAGATCGAAGTCAGCGATCAATCCCTCGTGCGTACGATCCTGAGGGATGAACCCGGTTCTGGCGGGAACCACGGCCTCACCTTGATCGGGTTTCGCACGACCCGCGAGAAGCAGCGCCAACTCACGCTGCCCGTTGCCCTCCACGCCGGCGATCCCAACGATCCGACCCCGTTCCACCTCCATGGAGATCTCACTGAGTCTCCAGCCCGGTCCATGCTGAAGGCCCACTTTCCGCAGCGCCGCGACGACTTCTCCCTGGACCCTGCCCCGCACCCCCGGCTCGGTCCGGGTCGGGCTCTCGCCCACCATGGCGCGGACCAGCTGTTCGGGCTCCACCTCCCCCACGGTGCCCCCGAACACCGTCCTCCCGTCTCGCAAAACCGTGACCCGATGAGCCACCGCCAGCACCTCATCCAGCTTGTGTGCCACCAGGGCCACGGCCGTTCCGTCCGCCGCCAGGGTACGCAGGAGGTCGAAGAGCGAAGCGACTTCTCCAGGAGTCAGCACCGCGGTGGGCTCGTCGAGCACGAGAACGCGAGGGTCGCGGAGCAACGCCTTGAGGATCTCCACGCGCTGTCGCTCGCCTACGCTCAGATCGGACACGGCCCGGTCGAGAGGAACGTGCAGTCCTGTCCGGTCCTCGAGGTCGGCCACCCGGCGCCGCACCCGCGCGTAGGGCAGGCCGAACCCACCCCCCTCGACCCGCAAACCGAGAGACAGATTCTCCAGGACCGTGAGGGCTCCGACCAGCTTGAAGTGCTGATGGACCATCCCGATCCCGCGGCGCCATGCGTCCCGCGGGTTGGAAAGAACGACCTCCCCGCCATCGATCTCGAGCGTCCCCGAATCCTGGGACAGCAAACCGGCGAGAATGTTTAGCAGGGTGGTCTTCCCCGCGCCGTTCTCTCCCAGGACTCCGTGGATCTCACCCGCCTCGAGCGTCAGGGCCGCGCCGTCCAGTGCCTTCACCGCACCGAAGCGCCGCACAATCCCCGACATGCGCACCCGGGGAGGGGTCACCGCTCGTCCGGCTCCCCCTCGACGAACGGAACCCGCGGCACGTCCAGCTCACCGTTGGCGATCTGCTCCCGGGCCCGGTCGATAGACGCCAGGAGCTCGACGGGAATCCGATCGAGCACCTGAGGGTTCGGCACGAAATCGACGATCTGCTGCTCGGCACCAGTGTAGATGGCCTGCCCACCGATCTCGCCGGCCTGCCAACGGCGGGCGGTCGCCAGGAAAGCCTCAGGGATCCGGATGACGGCACTCCCCAACGTGATCTCTGGCGCCACTTCGTTCTGATCACGGTTCATCCCCACGGCCCAGGCCAGGCGTCCCTCCGCCACCGATTCTCTCACCGCCTGGAAGACACCGAAGGAAGCGGCGTCCACATTGTGGATGAGAACGTCGGCACCCCTTCCGAGCTGCGCCACGGCGGCCTCCTTGGCCGCCCCCACGTCGTCCCAGTTGCCGATGTAAGTCTCCAGGACCTCGACGTCGGGGTTCACGGCCCGCGCTCCGGCCTCGAAGGCGCGAAAAGTCCCCTGAACGGGTGGGATCTCCACGCCCCCCACCATTCCGACGACCCCGGATCCGCTCATGCCCGCGGCCATCATTCCCGCTAGATAGCTTCCCTGCTCCAGCCGAAAGATGAGCGGGACGACGTTGTCGGTGATGCGGCCGCCACCGGAGACCACGATCGTGGTCTCGGGAAACTCGTCGCCCGCACGGAGCGCGGCGTCCTGGTACTCGAACCCGTGGGCGAAGATCAGGTCGTAGCCCGAGGACGAGTATGCGAGGAAGGCTTCGTCGAACTCGGCGGGCGTGCGCGTCTGCTGATGGCTCACCGACGCTCCGAGGGAGTCCCGGACCATCATGAGCCCCTCATACCCACCGGCGTACCATCCTGCGTCGCTCACAGGGCCCGACGTGAGGAGAGCGGCCTGGAAGGTCCCCGCGTCCGGGGCCTCGCCGTCTTCCCCACCTGCGCACGCCAACATTCCGAGCGTGATGACAGAGATAGGAATGACTCTAAGCATGTACGTGCCGTCGGTCTTGCGAGGGTCATCGCGTATGGAGGATTAGTCTAACATCTCGCAGTTGGTGCGCATCAACGCACATCGCATATCTTGCCCTGTTGCTCAACGGACCCGGATGGGAGTGAGGAAGAGATGGACGACCGGCGCGGCCGCTGGAGTTCGAGCATCGGCTTCGTTCTCGCCGCCACCGGCAGCGCCGTGGGGCTGGGGAATCTGTGGAAATTCCCGTTCATCACATGGGAGAACAACGGCGGGGCCTTCGTCGTGGTGTACCTGCTGTGCATCGCCGCCGTGGGCCTTCCCATCATGATGGCCGAGCTCCTCATCGGGCGTAAGACTCAAAAGAGCCCGGTCGGCGCCCTCAGGGCCGCGGTGGGTCCCTTGTGGGGCCTCGTCGGGGGCTGGGGCGTGCTCTGCGGACTCATCCTCCTCAGCTACTACGTGATCATCGCCGGGTGGTCACTCTTCTATTTCTCTCAGTCGGTTCAGTGGACTCTGGGGGGATTTCCCACGGAGCTCGGCATGGGCGAGCTGTTCAACGCACAGGTCGCGAACGGCGAACTCCAGCTCGCTCTTTCCGGTGCCTTCATGACTGCCACCGTGGGGGTCGTGTATTTCGGTGTGCAGGGCGGCATCGAACGTATCGCGCGGACCCTCCTTCCCATTCTGGGGGGCATCCTCCTCCTCCTGCTGGCGAGCGCGCTCCGCATGGACGGAGCCGCCGAGGCACTCTCGTTCATCTTCGTTCCCCACTTCCGCGAGCTGGAGCCGGCCGGGCTCCTGGAGGCCGTCGGCCACTCGTTCTTTACGCTGTCCCTCGGGATGGGGGCGATGATCACCTACGGTTCCTACCTGGATCGCAGCCAGTCGATTGTGAAGGCGGGCGCGTTGATCGTGGCACTGGACACCGTCATCGCCATGGTGGCCACCATCATCATGTTCTCGGTCATCTTCAGCGTGGCCGGGATGGCGGATCAGGTCAGCGGATCCACCGTCGGGATGCTTTTCATCTCTCTTCCGCAGCTGTTCTACACGGAGGTGCCATTCGGCACTCTGCTCGGCCCCCTCTTCTATGTGCTGGTGGCTCTGGCGGCGCTCACATCCACCGTCTCGCTCCTCGAGGTTGTGGCCAGCTACGTCATCGACCAGCACGGCTGGCAGCGCCCCAAGGCGACCATCGCCTGCGGCGTCGTGGTGTTCGGTTTCAGCATTCTCGCCAGCCTCTCGTTCGGCGCCGCGCCCGGGCTATCGAGCTTCGAAGTGTTTGATGGAAAGCCAGGTTGGTTCTCCACCGCCGACCACTTCGTCTCCAACTGGATGCTCCCCACCGGCGGCTTCGCCATCGCGCTGGCCGCGGGATGGTTCATGACACGCGAGCAAACGATGGGCGAGCTCGTGGACGGGACGGAGCCCGGGTGGTTCCACTTCGGGACCTGGCACTTCTTCATTCGCTTCGTGGCACCGGCCGCCGTGGCCGCCATCATCGTCGCGGTAGCGTTCTTCTCGGTGGACTTCAGCTGAGGCCGCCGCCTCGGAACCCGCATCGGTCGGTCGGACGCGACGAACACCTTTTGTCGGTTTAGATTACCCTTCCTTTGAGCACCCAGCAGCGTAGGCGACAGATGATCAAGGATCTCCTCGAACGAGCCATCGAGAAGCGGCCCACCACGCTCCGCTTCGACGGACGCATCCTCTACCTCCTAGACGACACCGAGCTCGTCGAAGCCCAGCTCTACGAAGGCAAAGACGTCGAGCTCACCGACGACTTGAAGGAGCGGCTCCGCGACCAGATCTCCACGGACGAGATCACGCCGGCCTACATCTGCTTCTTCTATGACGAGACCCTCGGGGACTTCCCGTATCTGGGGTTCCGCACGACGAATCAGACCACCGGTGAGACCGACTACCCGGTGAAGAGGAACGCCGTTCGGAACGGAGGATTCGTTTGCTCCGTGGCGGGAAAGCGCCGCGGGAAGGGGAGCAGCCGCGAAGCCAGCCCATACGCCGAGCTGCATGCGGGTATCCAGGTCGTGGTGGCCGAGAGCATCGAGCGGATCTACAACGAAAACTGCCAGAACCTCGGTGTGCTGACGACCACGGACTTCTCCATCATCGACCGCATCGAGCGCGGTGAAGAGATCCAGCTCGAGGAGTTCACCCGTGGCAAGGACGAGATCACCCGCCAGATTATCGAGTACGGCGGGCTCTTCGAGTTCAACGTGGCACGCCTTCAAGGCAAGGTGACGATCCCGGTCACGTCCGCCCTGGAGCCCGGCTCATCCGAAACCCGGGCCATGACGTTGGCGGAGAAGATTTTCGCGCGGCATCTGGTGACCGACGCTTCCACTGGAGCGACGGGCGTGCCGTGGGTGAAGCCGGGCGATGCCGGCTTCTTCCGTACGGACATCCGGTTCAGCCACGAATACGTCACGCCCATGGCATCGATCTTCTTCGAGGAGAAGGTGGGCGAAGACGCCAAGGTGGTGGACAAGGATTCCATCCTCTTCTTCCGGGACCACCTCACCTTCCTTTCCAAGGTGATGAGCCAGGAGCGGATCGAAGACGGCCTTCTCGACGTCGCCAACGAGCTGGAGGTCAAGCAGCGGACCTTCTCCGAGAAGCAGGGCATCAAGCTGTACGGCGAGCAGATGGGCCACCAGCTCGGCTCACAGGCCATCTGCCACTCAAAGATCCTGGAGGAGTACGCCGAGCCGGGCATGCTCATCATCGGGACGGACTCCCATACCCCGCATGCGGGAGCCATCGGCGCCGTTGCGTTCGGCGTGGGCACCACCGCCATCTTCAACTCGTGGATCACGAAGGACGTGCGGGTCCGCGTCCCGCATTCCTTCAAGGTCGTCATCTCCGGCGAGCCCGCAGACAACGTCACGGCCAAGGATTACATGCTTGAGATCCTTCGCCACCCGTACATCAAGGATGGCCACGCCATCGGACAGATCATCGAGTACGCTGGCCCGGCCGTGGAAGCCCTCTCCGTGGACGAGCGGGCCACGATGGCGAACATGGCCGCCGAGGTGGGCGCCTTCACCGGTGTCATCGCCGCGGACGAGAAGTCGGTGGAGTTCATGGTGAACGAGCGCGGGATGGACCGCGCCCGTGCCGAGGAGCTCGTCCAGGGAATGCAGAGCGACCCCGACGCCGAGTACGTGAAGGTCATCGAGATCGATGCGTCCAAGATCCGGCCCATGGCCGCCCTCCCGAACGACCCCGGCAACGGGGTCTTCCTGGACGAGCTCGAGGACGACCGGATCCGGATCGACATCGCGTACGCGGGGTCATGCACGGCGGGGAAGAAGGAGGATATGGACATGTACGCACGTGTCCTGGCCGAGGCGGCCGATCAGGGGCGTCAGGTCCACCCGGACGTGAAGCTCTTCATCCAGTGCGGGTCCATCGAGGTCCGCGAGTATTGCCGGGAGAAGGGGTACCTGGACCTGTTCGAGCGCATGGGTGCCGAGTTCATCGAGCCGGGCTGCGGAGCCTGCATCGCGGCCGGACCCGGTGTGACCTCTTCACCCGACGATGTCTCGATCTCTTCGCAGAACCGCAATTTCCCGGGCCGGTCCGGACCGGGGCAGCTCTACCTGGGGTCGCCGTACTCGGTCGCGGCGAGCGCCGTGGTGGGGTACGTGACCAGCTGGAGACCGGGACAGGATTTCGAGCCTGTCGAGGCCCGGAAACTGGCGACAGTCTGACCGGAAAGCGGGTGCGCGAGTCGGTCGGGTGGGGTGGATCCGCGTTCGGTTGGCACTCTTCCTGCATCTATAAAAAAGCAGGAGTCGGGAAGCAAAACCCCGGCCGCCCAGGATCCCGTTAATCCCAGAGAAGGAAGTGAAGTATGAGAACCCCCCATTGGACCCCCTCCCGGTTCGCGATTCTGGCCGGCCTCGGCCTGATCGGAGCGACGAGCGCATGCTCGACAGTTAGCCCGGAAGAGATGGACACCGGTCTCGCCGCACTCCGCGCCGAGATGATGGGCGAGATGCAGGCCGGGGATGAGGCCGTCTCCCAGCAGCTCGGCAGCCGGATCAACTCGGTGGAGCAGCGCGTGGCGCAGCTCGAGTCGGACCTGCAGGAGATGGAGCAGGAGTTCGAGGTCACCGTACAGCGCCTCGAGGATCAGCTCCGGTTCGACGTCCCGGTCTACTTCGGGTTCGACGAGTCGGAGCTGTCGTCTGACGCGCAGCCGGTGCTCGACCGGTTCGCCACGGTGGTCCAGCAGTACTACCCGGAGGCCCTCATCACCGTCGAAGGCTTCACGGACCCGGCAGGACCCGCCGAGTACAACCAAATTCTCGGGCAGCGCCGTGCTGACGCGGTCCGCCAGTACCTCGTCCAGAGCGGCTCCATCAGCGACCAGCGCCTGCGCGCCGTGAGCTATGGTGAGGACTCCTCACGGCTTATCCAGCCGAGCGAGACCGGACCCGGTCTGAACGGATGGCAGAACCGTCGGGTCGTTCTGGTGATCGACCACCAGGGCAGCGCTCCGGCGCAGGCCACCGACGTCGACGCACAGGGTACCACCGAGTAGCGGCACCCCGTCCGTATCGCGAGTTTGAAGGGGCTCGGCCGAACCGGCCGAGCCCCTTCTTCGTTCTTCCGCCCCGCTCCCGAGACCACAGGGACGCCTGCATGACGGTCTTCGTCGTCGCCCTTGGAGGCGCCTTTGGCGCAGTCTCCCGGTACGCCGTGAGCGGGTGGGTGCAGGAGGCGGCCGGACCCGGGTTCCCGTGGGGAACGTGGACGGTCAACGTGGCAGGATCACTGCTGCTGGGCTTCGTGATGGTCTGGCTGACCGAGACGATGGCCTCGTCCGCGTTGCGCCACCTGGTCGTCATGGGGTTCCTGGGCTCTTTCACCACCTTCAGCACGTTCAGCTTCGAAGTCGTGGAGATGGCCCGGGACGGTCTCTGGGGAAAGGCCGGCGTCT
This sequence comes from Gemmatimonadota bacterium, assembly GCA_039587535.1. Lineage (GTDB taxonomy): Bacteria > Gemmatimonadota > Gemmatimonadetes > Longimicrobiales > Gaopeijiaceae > JAWLHJ01. The sequence goes on along the minus strand of JBDHIF010000029.1, from coordinate 13,873 downwards.
ACTCTCTCGGCTCGGTCATGGTAGGCGTGGCCGCCGTGGTCCTGGGGGCGCTGGCGGCCTCGGCCATCACGAGGACCTGATCGAGCCCGTCACGCCTCGGCGCCGACCCGCGCCAGCCTGAGCGCGTTCAGCGTGACCGCGAGTGAGACGCCCATGTCCCCCACGACTACAGCGGTGATGAGAGACACCGCGCCCAGGGGGACACCTACGGCAAGGATCGCCTTCACGCCCAGCGCCAAGACGATGTTCGTGCGGATGACGCGTACGGCCTCCTGGGACAGTGAGCGCACATATGCGAGGCGTGAGAGGTCGTCCCCCATGAGTGCGATGTCGGCAGTCTCCAGGGCTGCGTCGGAGCCCGCCGCACCCATGACGACGCCCACCCCCGCTGAAGCCAAGGCCGGGGCGTCGTTCACTCCGTCACCCACCATGGCGACCGGACCGTGAACTCGTTCCAGCTCGGCGACCGCCTCGACCTTTTGCTCAGGCAGAAGGCCCCACCGAACGTCGTCGACTCCGAGCTCTAAGCCGACCGCTTCGGCAGGCGCCTGAGCATCTCCGGTCAGCACGACCAACCGTTCGATACCGAGGCCTCTGAGCTCCCGAAGGTGGGCGGCCGCGGAAGCGCGGGTCCTGTCCGCCAAGCGGAACCAGGCAATGACCCGCCCGTCCTCCGCGGCAACGGCAACCGATCCCGGCTCGTGCTGCCAACCCTCGGGCACTGGCTGGCCCGGGGCCGCGAAGGCGGGGTTCCCGACCACGAGACTTCGTCCGTTCACAAAGCCCTCCGCTCCGCGGCCGGGCCGGGCTTCGAAGTCCACGACCGCCCCGGTCGGCGTCACCCCCTCCGCTACCGCGTACTCGACGATGGCTCTCGCCACAGGATGCTCCGAGCGAGCCTCCAGAGCCGCAATGCCAGCCAGAATACGCGCGGCCTCCCCTTCACACCCATCTCCGAGCCGCACTTCCGCCACCTGAGGACGGCCGAAGGTAAGGGTCCCCGTCTTGTCCAATGCGATGGTGCGGACCTGTCCGAACGCCTCCAGGTATCTTCCGCCCTTGATGAGAACCCCGTGCCGAGCCGCCGCCGTCACGCCGCTCACCACGGCCACAGGCGTAGAGATCACCAGGGCGCATGGGCACGCGATGACAAGGAGTGTGAGCCCTCGAGTGAACCAGACGGCGAACGCCCCGTCGAGGAACAGGACCGGTAGAGCGACGGTGAGCACCGCGGCCACCGTCACCGCGGGTGTGTAAATGCGGGCGAAGCGCTCCACGAACCGCTCCGTGCGCGTCTTCCGGGCCTCGGCCTCCTCCACCATCCGGATGATGCGGGCCAAGGTGCTGTCCGCGGCCGGGCGATCCACCCGGACGGCCAAGAAGCCTTCACGGTTGATGGTACCGGCGAACACCGTGGACCCGACGGACTTCTCCACGGGCACGGACTCTCCGGTGACCGGCGACTGATCCACGGCCGAAGCACCCTCCACGACCGTGCCGTCGGTGGGGAGGCGATCGCCGGGACGGACCACGAACACGTCGCCCAGAGCCAACTCGTCGACGGCCACCGAGATCTCCTCGTCACCTCGGCGGAGCCTAGCCACGTCGGGAGCTAGGCGCATGAGGGCGTCCACAGACGCCCGCGCCCGGTCGACGGCGTAGCGCTCCAGAAGCTCGGCGATGGCGAAGAGGAAAGCGATGGCCGCACCCTCCACGTACTCTCCGATCCCCACGGCCCCCAGAATCGCGACCGTCATGAGGAAGTTCATGTCGAGCGCCCTCGCCCGGGCGGCCAGGAGACCCTTGGGGAAGAAATTCCACCCACCGACCAGCGCCGACACGACGAACACCAGGTCGGGAAGAAGCAGCTGCCGCCGGCCGACGGTGGCCACGCCCGGGGCGATGCCCAGGAGCTGAAGGAGGCCGCCTGCAGCGAACAGCACCGCAGACCCGTAGGCGATGAGCGCTTGCGGACCACGCCACGTGTCCCGCGCCGATGCCGCGAGAGGCTGCGTGGATATTCGGCCCATGCCTGCCGCTCCGCTCCCCGGCGCCTGCTCGGTCCGGTACCCCAGCCGCTCCACTTCGTCCTGGAGCGTGGCGGGGGCTGCCACGCCAGCGTCGAACAGGATCTCCAGCTCGCGTCGCATGGGGCTACCCCGGACCTCCCGGACCCCCGAGACCTTCTCCAGGCGCTCGCTGATGGTGGCCAGGCACGAAGGGCAGTCCATGTCCGGGACGGTCAGGCAGAGGCGGTCTCCCTGTGGCGTCACCGGCGCGGACGGCTCACTCACCGACATGCTCCAGCCCGGTCGCGAACACGGACCCGATGTGGTCATCGTCCAACCGGTAGTAAGCCATCCGGCTCTCTTTGCGAAAACGCACCAAGCGCAGCGCTCTCATCACACGGAGGTGATGGCTCACCGCCGACTGACTCACGCCGGCCACGGCGGCGAGGTCGCATACACACATCTCCCCGCCAGTGAGCGCCTCGATGAGACGAAGGCGCGTGGGACTCGCCAGCACCTGGAATGTCTCCGCGAGCCGCTCAAGCTCACCAGGATCAGCTCCATGTGCGATGGCGTCCCGTACCCGCTCCTCGTCGACCAGCGTCACTTCGCAGAGCGCGTCCGAGACCAGGTCGGAAGAGACCGGCTGCGGCGATCGGTTGCTGTTCAACGGGTCCTCGATGGCTGACGGGTCACGGTATCGAGCCGACAATATATGAGCACTTGCTCAGACATTTCAACATTGGGGCATTTACCGCACGCTTACACCGCCATGCTTGTCCCACCGCCATGCCGATTTCACACTAGAGCGTGTTGGTGGTGCCCCGGATCCAATGGAGTGTGAACACGATGATCAGTCGACGTGAATGGTTGCGCGTGACGGCCGGCGCGAGCGCATTGCTGAGCCTCAATCCCCGTATGCTCCTGTCCCTCCAGAGCGGGTCCGTCCGAACCAGAGCGATCCCGTCCAGCGGTGAGCAGCTACCCGTCATCGGTCTCGGTGGCCGCTGGATCTCAGCGAACTCGACGCCCGAGGAGCTGGCGGACCATAGAGCGGTCCTCCACGAGCTCGCCCGGGACGCGGAAGGCGCCGGACGCCTGTTCGATTCCGCGGCCGGATACGGAGGCGGGGGATCCGAGGAGTACGCCGGTCAATGGGCGGAAGAGGACGGCATTCAAGACCAGATCTTCTGGGCGACCAAGGTGAACGTCGCCGGCCGCGGAGGAGGCTCGGCAGATCCCGCCGACGTACGCGCACAAATCGAACGATCCTTCGACCGCATGCGCCTGGACGTCATCGACCTGAATCAGGTCCACAACATGGGGGATCCACCCACGCAGCTCGGCGTGCTCCAGGAGTACAAAGAGCAGGGTCGCATCCGACACATCGGTATCACCACGACGAGCGAGCGCCAGTACGACGCGCTCGACCGGGTCATGCGCGACTACCCCATCGACTTCATCGGCATCGACTACGCCATCGACAACCGGACGGCGGAGGAAACGATCCTTCCCCTGGCTCTGGACGAGGGAATCGGTGTTCTCGTGTATCTGCCCTTCGGTCGGAGCCGCATGTGGGCGCGCATCGGCGACCGCCCCCTGCCGGAGTGGGCCCATGAGTTCGACGCCCACACATGGGCGCAGTTCATGCTCAAATTCGTGGTAGCCCACCCTGCGGTCACCGTGGCCTGCCCGGGCACGGGAGACCCGGGGCACATGGTCGACAACCTGGGTGGGGGCCGCGGGCGACTCCCCACTCCCGAGCATCTGGAGCGGATGATCCGGCTCGTTGAGAATCTCCCCACCGCTTGAGCCACGGCGGCAGGATCGCCGTCGCGGAGCACTCTTCTCCTAGGGATGCGGGACCGAGGGCGGCTGCTGCCTGAGCCAGGAGCGTCTGCAACGAAGTGAGGCCCCTGGGACCGGAACCGGTCCCAGGGGCCTCGTGCCTCGGGCGGAGCGCACCGCCATGGTCGCTGCAGGACTCGAACCTGCGACATCTACGATGTGAACGTAGCGCTCTACCAGCTGAGCTAAGCGACCGTCATACCCCCACGGGGACTCGAACCCCGGTCTTCGCCGTGAGAGGGCGATATCCTAGGCCACTAGACGATGGGGGCGTGGCTCCTACGATTTTGGAGAGCAAAGATTCTATAGAAGGGGATTGGCACGGGTCAACCCCTCTCGGCAGGAATCACCCGCCCCCTGCCTCTGCACCTGGCGTACCGTCCGCGAGAAAGGACCGGACGATGGAGAACACGTCTTCATCCTCTAACAACCCTGAGTGGGTGGGGCAGCAAAGCTCGTGGTCCGCCACGCCGGGCAACGTGGCGTTCTCCTCCGGGATGACATGCGTATCGATCTGGCTCCGGATGGTCACGGCCTCCACCCCCTCCGGAAGGGCAGGACCAGCGTTGAGGCTATCCAGGAACCCGCTACCGGGAATCATTTCCTGACGGCTCTCGCCCCACGCGAGATGCGCCGCCATCGTCCCGTGATGGGGTGTGGCGAGAAATACGATCCTGCGAACCCGCACCGCGTCCCCGAACTGCAGATACCAACGGGCGGCAAGTCCGCCCATGGAGAACGCCACGATGTCCAGCGCCTCGGCGCCGGTGGTGCGCAAGACGGAACGCGCGATGACGTCCAGCTCGACCGCGTGTGCTCGGTTGCTGCCGGCGGGATCATCGAAAGTCACGGCACGGACGCGCTCGCGAGGCCAACCGGCTTCCACGAAACGCTCCTCCAACCAGTCCAGGTCCTGCTCTGTGTCGAGCCAGCCCGGCACGAGAAGGACAGGAACCGGCAGATCGCCATCCGGCCCGGGGGATGCCGAAGGGTCCGACAGGATCTCGGGAGCAGGATCCGTGGGGAGCGCTGACGCGATGAGCCAGGCGAGGCCCACCGCAGCGCCGGCAAGCAGGATCGGATGCAGCTTCATCCCAAAGCTTCGATGGCCGTCGCAAGCGCCTCCACCGCGTGGGCGATCTGCCCCTCGGTCAGATTCACGGAGGGCGTCACCTCGACGACGTTTCCCTCGGCCCCGGCGGGAAGCACGAGCACGCCCTCCTGCAGGAGGGACTCGGCCACCCGACCACCGACTCCGGCACCACCCTGCCGACCATCCTGGTCGCCCAGCTCCACACCCAGGAGGAGACCCAGGCCCCGAATGTCACGAACCCGGCGGCAGCCCTTCAGACGCGCTCGAAGGGCGGCGGTCCACACACCCTCGGCCTCCCGCACCCGTGTATGGACATCATCACTCCGGTACACCTCCAGCACCGCCAACGCTGCCGCGCACCCCAGGGGATGCCCGAGGAAGGTGCTGGTGTGGATGGCCTCACCTGTGCTCTCCGGCCAGCGATCCATGACCTCCGCGCGTCCCAGGCACGCCGACACCGGCACACCGCCCCCCAGAGCCTTTCCCAGGCATACGAGGTCCGGATCGAGCCCGACCCTCGGCGACGCCAGCATCCCTCCGCACCGTCCCGATCCGGTGAAGACCTCATCTGCGATCACGATCGCGCCGGCCTCACGCGCAAGGTCCGTCAGTTCGGCCATGAAGCCGTGAGGAGGCACTCGTGCCCCTCCACGGCCCTGCATCGGCTCCACCAGAACGGCACCGATGGGGTCGCCATTGGGAGCACCTTCTACCAGGATCGTCGACACCTTCTCGAGCACGGCCTCGCCGCCCACCGGTGGTGCCGAGCCAGGGTAGGGAACGAAGGCAACCCCGCCGTAGAGCCGATCCAGGAACCGGCCCCGAAAGTGCTCACGATCCGTGGCGGCGAGCGCACCCAACGTCAGTCCGTGATAGGCCCCTTCGAAGGCCAGGATTCCGGGCCGCCCCGTGGCGACCTGCGCCGTCTTCAGTGCCGTCTCCACCGCTTCCGACCCCGTGGAAGAGAGCACGATGCGGGTCTCTTCCCATGGAGCCAGCCCTGCAAGTCGCTCCAGAAGCTGCAGCTTGATCCGAGGTGGATGGATGTCCCCCATCCCATGGAGCAGCAGGTGCGACTGCGCCGCAACGGCATCGACCACGGACTCCGGCGCGTGGCCGAGCAGGGCCACACCGAACGCGCCGGTGAGGTCCAGGAATACGTTCCCGTCCACGTCCCGCACGTTCCCGCCGCGAGCCTCTTCCCAGAAGACGGGCCAGCCCGCGTGCACGTGGGTCACGTCGTGAGACTCCACGGCTCGAAGCCTTCTGGCGGCCTCGCGCGACCGCGGACCGGGCGGGGGAACGCGGATGTCCGGGAGGAGCTCGCCGAAGCTCATTGGCCTGTCACTCCTCGCCGAGGCGGTCCTCGGCCTGCATGCCCATGGCGTGGTACCCCTTGTCCACGTGCAACGTCTCCCCGGTGATGCCCGACGCCAAAGGCGAGCAGAGGAATGCCGCAGCGCTGCCCACCTCGTCCGCGGTGTTGCAGGCGGGCAAGGCGGCATTCGCCTCGTAGTACTCCACCATGCGATCGATGGACCCGATGGCCTTCGCCGCCCGGCTGGCCAGCGGGCCCGCGCTGATCGTGTTCACACGAATCCCATGACGCCGTCCGGCTTCGTAGGCCAGCGTCCGGGTATCGGCCTCCAGAGCCGCCTTGGCAGAGCTCATCCCACCCCCGTATCCGGGAATGACACGCTCAGCGGCCAGATAGGAAAGCGAGACCACGGCCCCCCCTTCGCTCATGAGGGGCGCGAAGCGCTGCACCAGGCTCACCATCGAGTACGCGCTGGCGCTCAGGGCCGCCAGATACCCTTCGCGGCTCGTGTCGATGAGCGCGTTTTGGACCTCCGGTCCGTTGGCCAGGGAGTGGACCACGATGTCGAGCGGACGCTCGCCGAAGTCCTCTTGGAGCTGCCCGGCGATCTCGTCGATCGTGAACGCATCCAGGTTCACGTACCGCTTGTCGCTCTTGACCTCGGCGGGCACCTGATCCGGCGAGTCGTAGACCGCGTCCAGCGGATAGATCTTCTCGATCTCGATCTCGCCACCGAGCGGCAAGCCGAGATCGAGCTTCCCTCGCTCCAGGCTCTTGGTGAAGATCCGCAAGGCCGGGGGCCAGGTGCCGATACAGATCGAGGCACCGGCCTGGGCCAAAGCCCGGACGATGGCCCAACCGTAGCCGCGGTCGTCGGCGACCCCGGCGATGAAGGCCCGCTTCCCGGTGAGGTCGATGGGTAGCATGTGCTCGAAGCTCCTGCGACTGTCTGAAAAGGGACCCCAAAGCTAGCGCGGCACTGCCGAAGTCACGAGGTCGGCAGCGCACCTCCCCCGACGGTTGGTCCTCGTGCCAAGCTACTCGTCCGGGTCACCCGAGCGCCCGGAGATCCAGAACAGAAGCGCGGCGGTGAGGGCCAGCGCGAAGACGGCGCCCAGGGCGCCACCCCTCTCCACCCCCCAGTACCAGACCGCGGAGACGAAGGCAAAAGCCGCCGCGCCGATGACGGGTCGCAGCCCCCTTGTGTTGCCGTACACGAACGCCGCAACACCGCCCCCGCCTACCAGAATGACCGCCAGCTCCGCAGGGCCATCGAGAAGCTCGAGGGCCGTGTAGAACCCGAACGGGACCCAAAGCAGCACCTGATAGGAGAAGAGCTTGGCCAGCCAGGCGCGCCGGTCGCCATAGTCGTCCGAGCCGATGGCCCGTGCTGTGAGAAAGACAGCCAGAAGCAGCCAGAGATCAAGCGGGAGAACGGCTTCGTCCTGGAGGTTGAGAGGCCCAACCGCCGTCAGCCCGATGAGCACGAAGCCCGCCGAGATCGCGGTGACGAATGCATTCAACGCCCACGGGTACGTCTCACCTTCGGGGTCCGAGGCCAGCACACGGCCCAAGACCAGAAGCGCCGCGAGCAAGACGGCATCCAGAACCCAGACGATGGCGTCCTCGCTCAACGGGGTGGCGCGATCGAGGAAGACAGCCAGGAAAGCCAAGGTGAACGCTAGATGGACCGCAGGCATGACCGAGCTGGTGCGGATGGCCCGGGGCCCGAGGACCACCGGCACGGCTAGAGCCAAGGCCCCCGCCACCATCCCCATGGGAGAGAAGTCGGGCCACGCCGTCTCGGAATACACGAAGCTGGTGAGAAGCAATGCCAGACCGGCAGTCTGCATGAGATACGACACTGGTAGCCAACGTCGTCCTCGCTCGATGGCCAGTCCCCCGACGAGCACGGCCCCGGCGCAAGCCGCCAGAACGGAAACACGGGCGGTCTCATCCAGCAGCGGCCAGCTCCAGCTCAGGAAGACGCCACCGGCGATAAGCGCAATCGTAGCGGCGCTCGCGGCCAGCACGTACTGAACCATCCGTCGCGTTCCGGCTTCGGAAGAGACCTGCGTGTCGGTACGCAGGGCCCGGGCGGTGGCGGTGTCCACGAGGCCCGACCGCTCCCAGCGGTCGATGGCCTCGAACACCGCGTCGACGTCTCGGCTCATGGGCTGAAGGTGAGCACCAGCGCGACGCCAGCGCAACGCCCCTCAGCCGGAAGGTCCGTCAGATCAGGAGAGCGAAGCCCCCGATGTAGACCGCGAGGAGCATCGCGCCCTCCCAGCGGCGGAGCCGCCAACCCATCCTAACCAATGGGAAGAGCGCCGCAGACATGATCGTCACGGCCAGCAGCTCGCGGGTGAGGACGGTCCGCTCGATGGGAATGGGGGCTACCATGGAGGTCACCCCCAGAATGGCGGCGAGGTTGAATATGTTCGAGCCGATGACGTTGCCCACGGCGATGTCTGCCTCCTCACGAATGGCCGCGACCACAGAAGTCGCCAACTCGGGGAGCGAGGTGCCGATCGCCACCACGGTGAGGCCGATGACCACCTCGGACACGCCCAGGGCCATCCCCACGCCCACGGCCCCTTCGACGATGGCGTACCCGCCCACGAGGAGGCCGAGACATCCGGCAAGCACCAGCGCGAAGTCGCGAAGCCGGAGAAGGGGCCCCTCGCCCTCATCCTCCATGAGTCCCTCCACCTCACCGACAATCTCGGGGGCCTTCTCGCTCGCGGCCCTGAAGGCAGAGAACAGATATCCGGCCAGAGCCAGGAGCAGAACCAACCCGTCAATACGGGTGAGCTTCAGGTCCCAGAGCAGCGGGTAGAGGAGCAGCGTGATGGTCAGCATGATGGGCATCTCTCGCCACACGACCCGCCGCTGCACGTTCAGCGGCGTGATGATGGCGGTGATCCCCAGGATGAGTCCCATGTTGGCGAGGTTCGAGCCCAGCACGTTCCCCGTGGCGAGCCCCGGACGCCCCTCCAGCGCCGCCACGACGCACACGACCATCTCGGGGGCGGAAGTGCCCAGCGAGACCACGGTGAGCCCGACGACGATGGGGCTTATCCCGAGCGCCGCCGCCATATGCGCGGCGCCCCTGACCAACCACTCGGCTCCGAAGTAGAGCACTCCGATGCCGCCTACCAGGACGGCAACGTCGACGACGAGCAGGCTCATGCTTCGCAACTCATGAATGTCGCCGCCCGAGCCAGGTTTCGAAGTCTTCGCGTGACCGCGCGTTGAGCACGTCCGATGCCTCCAACCAGCCACGCCGCGCCTGGGCGACACCGAAGCGCATGTCCGCTAGCCCCTCGGGGCCGTGGGCATCGGTGCTGATGACCACGGGGACTCCCAACTCCTTGGCCCGATGCACGTGCACGTCGTCCAGATCCAACCGGTTCGGATTGGCATTCAGCTCGACTGCCACGCCGGCCTCCGCGGCCGCGTGGAGCACCTCTTCCATGTCGAGCTCGAAAGGCTCGCGACGGTTGACGATGCGTCCCGTGGGATGCGCCAGAATGTCGACCGAGGGATGACGGATCGCGCGGAGCACCCGCTCGGTCATGGTCTTCCTGTCCTGGTCCATGAAGGAGTGGACGGACACGAGCACGACATCGAGCTCCTCCAGGATGTCGTCCGGCAGGTCCAACGTGCCGTTCCTCAGGATATCTACCTCCGCGCTCCGGAGAAGCAGGATCTCGGGGACCTGTTCGCGCACCTCGTCCACCTCCTCCCATTGTGCCCTGGCACGCTCCGGTGTCAGGCCACCCACCATGGCCATGGCCTGGCTGTGATCGGTGACCGCCATGTACGCATACCCACACTTCACACACGCTCGGGCCATGTCCTTCAGCGAGGCTCGACCATCGCTCCAGGTCGAGTGCATCTGGAGATCGCCCTGAATGTCCTCCAGCGTGACCAGGCTCGGCAACGTCCCGTCGAGCGCCGCCGCGATCTCCCCTCGATTTTCCCGGAGCTCCGGCGGGATCCACGGAAGACCAAGGGCCTCGTAGACGTCCTGCTCCGTGTCGCCAGCAACCCGTTGTCCGAAGTCGCGGTCGTCACCGCCGGACGTGTCATCGCCCGATTCCTCCACCCGGTAAACCCCCCACTCGTTCACTCTCAATCCGTCACGGACCGCTCGGGTGCGGAGCGCGACGTTGTGCTCCTTGGAGCCGGTGAAATACAGCAGCGCGGCACCGAAGGAATCTCCGGGAATGACCCTCAAGTCCACCTGAAGCCCGGAATGGAGGACGATACTCCCCTTCGTGGAGCCCGACCCGAGCACCCGCTTGGCTCCGGGATAGGACACGAAATGCTCGACGACTGGGGTGCCGTCGCCGTCGCGCTCCGCCAGGAGATCCACGTCGCCGATGGTCTCCTTCCTTCTGCGCAGCGATCCTGCCACCTCGAAACGGCCCACGTCGGGGGCGTTCGCCATGTGCTCGAGCACTCCCGCCACCAGCTGCTCCACCTCGTGGATCTGGAACCGGCCAGTATGTTTGCGGTGGTCTTCGATGGCGGCACGCAGATTCTCCGCACTTTTCTTGCCGAACCCCTCTAGCGTTTGCACCTCGCCGGCGTCGAGCGCCTCCGCGAGGTCGTCCACGGTTCGAACGCCGAGCTCGTCGAAGAGCTTCCTGACCTTCTTCGGACCCAGGCCTCCAAGTCGCACCAGCTCGGCGAGAGAACGGGGGAACGCTCTGGTGACTTCCTCCATCCGGTCGATGGTCCCCCGGTGGAGGAACTCCACGATGTGGTCCGCGACCCTGTCGCCGATGTCGGGGAGCTCGGTGAGGTCCTCACCCGCCTCCACCATGTCGGCCAGCGCTCGGGAGGAGCTTCGGACCGTGTTCACCGCATTCCGATAGGCGCGGATCCGAAACGGATTCGCACCCTGGATCTCGAGCAGGTCGGCGAGCGTGTCGAGCTCGCGGGCGATGTCCAGGTTATCCATCGGTGGCCACGCGCTCCACGCTTCCACCGAAGGAGCGGAGCTTCCGGACGAATGCATCGAAATCCAACACGTCGACGCCGAGCTTCTCCGCCTTGGCGAGCTTCGAGCCGGCGCTCTCTCCAGCCACCACGAAGTCCGTGCTCCCTGACACCGAGCCGGTCACCCGTCCACCCACGGCGCGCCAGGCCGCTTGGGCCTGCGTCCGTGGCACGGGCAGGGTCCCAGTGAAGACGGCCGTGCCCCGATCCTCCAGCGGAGCGTCCGACCGCTCCGGCCCGACCGGCTCGATGCCCTTGGCGAGGAGCGCATCCACGGCCGCTGCGTTCCGCTCGTCAGCGAAGAACCCGTTGATGGCCTCGCTCATCTTCGGCCCGATTCCGCATCCCCGTCGGCGTCACGGACGGCCGCGAACGTCCCGAAATGCTCGGCCAACGTCCGGGCCACGGTCACGCCCACCTCCGGGATTCCCAGGGCCACGAGAAACCTCGCCAGGTCAGGTGTCTTCTTGGACTGGATGGCGTCGACCAGGGCGGTCGCCGACTTATCCGCAAACCCCTCCAGCGTCGCCAGGCGGTCCGAGTCGAGGTCGAAGAGACCGTCGAGCCCCTCGACCCAACCCATGTTCACCAGGAGATTCGCGGTCTCCACCCCGAGGCCCTCGATGTCGAGAGCGGAGCGGGATCCGAAGTGGACGATGCGCGCCTTCAGCTGCGCGGGACACCCGAAGCGGTTGGGACAGCGGAGCCGGGGGCCGTCTTCCACGACCGCGCTGCCACACGCGGGACAGCTGGTGGGCATCTCGAACGGCGGGGAGCGATCGTCGTGATGCTCGATGACCTCCACCACTTGCGGGATCACGTCTCCTGCCCGCTGAATCCGCACCGTGTCGCCCTCCCGGAGATCCTTGCGGCGCAGCTCCTCTCGGTTGTGGAGCGAGGCTCGTGAGACGGTCACGCCACCCACGACCACGGGCCGGAGAAAGGCCACCGGCGTGAGCACCCCCGTGCGCCCGACCTGGACGTCGATCTTGTCGAGCCTCGTCACCTCCTGACGCGGCTCGAACTTGAAGGCCAAAGCCCACCGCGGGTGGTGTGAGGTGGAGCCCAGCGACTGTCTAGCGTCGTAGTCGTCCAGCTTGATGACCACGCCGTCGATCTCGTAGTCGAGGTCGTCACGCTCCTCCGCGTAACGCCGGTGGTAGGCCAGGATTTCGTCCACCGTTCGCGCCGTCTCTACCCGGTCCGGGACCCTGAAGCCCCAGTCACGGATCGCCGCAACGCCGTCGGTGTCGGAGGCGATGTCGTGATCCGATGCCAGCACGTCGTAGACGAGAACGTCCAGCTTCCGTCGAGCGGTCACCCGCGGATCGAGCTGTCGGATAGCACCCGCGGCGGAGTTTCGCGGCGAGGCGTACGGCTCGTTGCCGTCCTCGACCAGGCGCGCGTTGAATTCCTGGAAATCCGAGATGTACATCATGACCTCACCCCGGAAGGCCGCGAAGCCAGGCGCGGGCCGGTGGGCGCTCCTCAGGCGCAGCGGCAGCGTCCGGATGGTCCGGAGATTCTCGGTGACGTCCTCACCCTCGACGCCGTTCCCGCGCGTGACGGCCCGGACGAAGACACCGCTCTCGTAAACCAACTCTATGGACGCACCGTCCAGCTTGGGCTCCAGCAGGTACGTCGGATCCCGGCCGTCGTCGAGGGCCTTTCGGATACGCTCGTCGAACCGGCGCACCGTCGCTTCATCCTGTGTGGAGTCCAGGGAAAGCATGGCCTCGACGTGGCGAACCGTCTGGAAGCCCTCCTGAGGTCCGATCCCGACACGACGGGTCGGTGAGTCTGGCGTGCGGAGCTCGGGGTACTGCGCCTCGAGATCCAGAAGCCGCGCCCACATGCGATCGAAATCGGCGTCGGAGACCTGGGGACGCGCCTCGACGTAGTAGAGGTGGCTGTGCCGATCGATCTCACGGCGGAGTCGCCGCGCTTCCCGGACGACATCGTCAGGGGCTGCAGCTCCGGCAGGCTCATTCCCGTCCCTCGGGTGGATAGCAGTCAAGAAAGTCGTTCTAGGGGGTGGTGTCACGGCCTAGGGGCCCGCAAATATGGCGATGGATGCGGCCCAGGAGGATCGCTGAATTGAAAGAGCCCCCATGTCGGGAGCGCCGCGGGCCCTTTCTTCGGCGCGAAGCGAGGCCGCCGTGGCCCGGGCCGGTCGGCGTGACTACGACCACAAGACCGGGCCATCCCGCCCCGACCCGAGAGCCCATATGATGATATCACCTTCTCGTGGGGTGCATGAGGCTTCGGCCGGTGAAACGGCGTCGGTCCTCACGCGCCGACCCCGTTACCGGACCGTGCCGTGAACGTTCCAGCCCTTCGGGCCGACACACCCGCCACCGCCGAGCGCGTACACCTCAACAACGCAGGCGCTGCGCTCATGCCGACGCCGGTGGTTCAGGCGGTTGTGGATCACGTGGAGCTCGAGGCACGGATCGGAGGGTACGAAGCCGCCGACGAGGTCGCTCCCGCGATCGAGGAAGCATATGGTGCGGTGGCGGCCCTGCTCGGCACCACTCCCGACCGTGTGGCGTTCATGGAGCACGCCACGGCGGCATTCACCGCGGCCTTGTCGGC
>JBDHIF010000002.1:0-194644 GCA_039587535.1 Gemmatimonadota bacterium | reverse complement strand
CAAGGGACACGTCTTCTTCAGCGACTTCAACTCGGGCCTCTGGTCCGTACGGATCCAGCCGCCCACGCGCCCGGTGTCCTGAAGAGGCGTCCAAGCCGGATGCTCACGAGGGCGGACGCGACACATCGGTCGCGCCCGCCCTCGGTCGTATCGGGCCGGTCGCTCCCGGCGGCCGGTTGCGGTCGTCCGCTCAAGGCGCGGTAGCCGGGGCGGCCTCCATCTTCCAGAACGTGATTCCTCCGGCCTGCTGCCCCACCTCCACCGATCCCACTTGCTCGAACGTGCGCAGGTCGAACACGTCGACCTTCCCCGGCTCGGCGCCCTTGCCCTCTACGCTGACGAAGGCATAGCGGGAGTCCGGACTCACCGCCACGCCGTGCGTCACAGTGGTGGACGACGGGATCATCGCCACGCTCTCGCCGGCTGCGAGGTCGAAGAACTGGACCTGCCCAGCGGTCTTCAGGGAGGCTACCAGCACCCGGCCATCGGGCGTCACGTCCAGATTGTATGGACCCTGACCCGCCCGGAGCTTGCCCTCCAGCGTCCAGGTCTCCCGGTTCACGATCAGGATCTCGTGGCTCCTGTTGCAGGCCACGTACAGTTGCCGTCCGTCCGGAGACGGCTCGACCCAGGTGGGCGAGCAGGTCGGCTCCATGGCCATTCCACCATGGTCGTGCTCCATGCCACCCATGGAAGGCTGAGCGCTCATCCCGCGGGCGCCTGTGAGGATCTCCGGCTCTTCGTAGTGATCGATAGGGCCTTCGCGATCGGTACTCACCGAGAAGCGCCGTGACACCTCGAAGGTCCGCGTATCGATCTCCACGAGCTGGTCGTCCATCATGCACATGGAGTAGGCGAAGAGCCCGTCCGGTGCGAGCCGCAGCCCATGCGGCATGGTGCACGTGGCGATCTGGTCCACCTCGACCATGTTCGGCGTGTACACCACGGACACCGTCGATGGGACGTGCTCACCGTGGAGGTTGAAATTGACCACGAAGGCGTAGAGCCCATCCGGGGTGACGTCCATGGTGGCGGGGAAGTTGCCGAGCAGCACCGGCGCCGCCACGAGGGTGTCCGGGCCGGCGTCGAACTTCCATAGCTTCCCATCGGGCACACCGTGGGCCGTGGTCATGTACAGATGGCGCCCGTCGGGAGACATGGCCAGGCCGTGGGGTCCCTCCGTCTCCACCGGAATCTCCCCAACCGGTGTGGTCTGGGTGACATCCAGGCCGTCCGGGCCCAGACGGATTCGGTGGATCAGGTCCGCCGACTCGGCTCCCACATACACGTGGTAGGTCCGGTCCGCAGGCACCACGTCGGGCCCGGCCGTACCTGGGGCACTCCCAGCCGCTGCGCAGGATCCGAGGGGAAGGAGGAGGGCGAGAGCAAGTGAGCGCTGGAGCATCGGCGTCTTCCGGAGGTACGGGCTCCGCTGCACCGGGCGTTCCGGCGACCGGAAGCGAGCGGGCGGTTGCCTGGCATGGTATGGCCCGCTCAAGTTCGTGCGGTTCGGCCCTACTCGCCACCCCCGTGACCGTGGAGTCCCTCCCATGCGACCCCGTCTGCTGTTGCCCTTTTTGGCATCCAGTCTTCTAGCCCTACCCGCGTC
The DNA here is from genome assembly GCA_039587535.1 of Gemmatimonadota bacterium. GTDB lineage: Bacteria > Gemmatimonadota > Gemmatimonadetes > Longimicrobiales > Gaopeijiaceae > JAWLHJ01. The sequence continues at coordinate 193,035 of JBDHIF010000002.1, read as the reverse complement.
CGCCCAGGATGCCCGGCTGGAGGCCGGCCTTCGCGTCGACCGCCTCGTGGCGGAGCCCGCGGAGCTCGTACTGGAAGCCGGCACTGCCACACCTATCCAGGTCCTCGCCTTGGATGCGTCAGGCAATCCGGTCGACGCGCAGGTTCGCATCGTCGGCCGGGGGGTCGAGTACGAGAATGGATCCGTCACGGCCGTCGAGGGTGGTGAGGGGATGCTGATCGCCTCCGTGGTTCTGCCCCCGAGCGCGGACATGGAGCCCCCAAGCATCGTGATCCCGGTGCAGGTGACATGGCCACGGGTCGCCCGCATCGAAGTCGTGCGACCCGACGAGCTGACGCTGTACGCGGGCACGTCCGTTCGCTTCGCAGCCAATGCCTTCTTCGCCGCCGGAGGTGAGCACGGCGAAGCCAGCTATGACTGGAGCTCCTCCGACCCGACCGTCGCCACGGTCGACGGTAGAGGCAACGTGACCGCGCACGGCATGGGTAGCGTATCGGTCCACGCCGACTTCGACGGGGCTCGTGGAACGCTGCGAATCGATGTGGCTGAACTCCCGGCCACAGGTGTACGCATACGGGGCGGAGCCGAGACCGCGCGCCAGGGTGACGTGGTCACCTTCGAGGCCGTGGTGGAGGGGACCACAGGCGCCGTGCCGGACGTCCCGGTCGCTTGGTCCGTGTCCTACCAGCCCGACGACAGCATCAAGGCGCCCGGTGCCACGGGTCTCGTGGAGAACGGGAAGTTCGTCGGCGAGCAGCCGGGGTTGTACACCGTCTTCGCCAGAGTGGGAGACCACGTCGCAGCCCGCACGGTCGACGTAGCGCCCAGGCAGGTGGTGCGGGAGATCGAAGTCCAGGGTCAGGGATCCGTGAGCCACGTCCACAGCGGGGACCTGTGGATCTACGAGGGGTCGGACGGCCGGGACTACGGCATCACCGGCACGTGGGGAGGCGATGGTTGGGCCTATTTCTGGGACGTCAGCGACCCGACCAACATCGTGAAAACCGACTCGCTGCGCGTCGACGCCCGGACCGTGAACGACGTGAAGGTCTCACCCGACAGCCGATATGCGGCGCTGTCGCGCGAAGGGGCGTCCAATCGCCGCAACGGTGTGGTCATACTGGACCTCTCCGACCCGGCACACCCGACCGTGGCCTCCACCTTCGACGAAGGACTCACCGGAGGCGTGCACAACATGTTCGCCACGGACGACCACTTGTTCGCCCTGTCCGGAGGTGACAAGTACGTCATCCTGGACGTCCGCGACATCACGAATCCTCGCTACGTCAGCGAATACAACCATCCCAACAGCCGGATCCATGACGTCTGGGTGCACGACGGCGTGGCCTATTCGGCAGAGTGGGAGAACGGAGTCGTGGTCGTGGATGTGGGGAACGGACGATGGGGCGGGTCGATCGACAACCCGGTCTACGTGACGAACGTCCCTTACCCGGTGGGCCGGACCCATGCCGCCTATCCGTACTTCCAGGAATCGACCGGCAGGTTCTATCTCTTCCTCGGTGACGAGATCATGAACCGCGAGGGCGCCGCTTGGAGCGGCGCCGGCCTGGGCCGCATTCCCGAACGGGGCGGTACGCCGTCGGTGACCAGCGGGTACGTGCACATCATCGACTTCACCGACCCCACCAACCCCTTGGACGTGGCCCGCTACGAGGTGCCCGAGTTCGGGACGCACAACCTGTGGGTGGAGGACGACGTCCTGTACGTGGGCTACTACGAGGGTGGAGTCCGGGTCGTGGACGTATCGGGGGAGCTCCTGGGCAACCTGGCCACCCAGGGGCGGGAGATCGCCGTCTACAAGGCGTTCGATCCCGACGGGTATACCGCCAACGCGCCCATGGCTTGGGGCGCGCAACCTCACAAGGGCAACCTGTTCTTCAGCGACTTCAACTCAGGGCTCTGGTCCATCCGCATCCGGCCGCCCACGCGCCCGATCTCCTGACGGGCGAAGGCGTGAGCCGTCCTGCGGCCGAGGCACGACCCGGCCGCAGGACCCGGCTCACGTCGCGGAGAGCCGCAGGTCCTCCACCACGCGTCCGTCCACCAGTCGTACGATCCGGTCGCAGCGGCGCGCGATGTCCTCGTCGTGGGTGACGATGAGGAAGCCTGTTCCATCCTCCTCATTGGCTCGACGAAGGAGCTCGAAAACGCGCTCGCCTGCCTTCGTGTCCAGGTTGCCGGTGGGCTCGTCGGCCAGGACCAGATCCGGCCGCATGACGAGCGCACGGGCTACCGCAACCCGCTGCTGCTCCCCTCCCGACAGATCTGTCACACGGTAAGTGGCCCGGTCCGCGAGGTCGACCTGCCGCAGAAGCTCCAGAGCCCGATCCCGCATCCACGGCGCCGCCCTTCCATGGGTCGAAAGGAGGGGCATCATGACGTTTTCGACTGCGGTAAAGGCCATGAGCAGATGGTGGAACTGAAACACGAAGCCGAGCGCCTGCGCGCGGAGCGTCGTGCGCTCGGCATCTTCGAGGGGACCGGTGTTCCGCCCTTTCAACAAGACACGGCCTGCGGTCGGCCGGTCCAGGAGCCCGACGATGTTCAGAAGCGTCGTCTTCCCACATCCCGAAGGTCCGGTCATGGCGCAGAATTCTCCAATTCCGAACTCGAGATCGATCCCCTTCAACGCCTCCGTGACGACCCGTGCGCCATAGGTCTTCCGCACTCCCTCCACCCGGAGCAGCGGCTGCGCCTCATCCATCGCGAATGACAACGGCCGGATCCATCCGTGCGGCGCTACGCGCCGGAATCAGTGAGGCGAGCACGCCGACCCCCAGCGCCACACCGGCGGAACGGACGAGCAGCCATCCGGAAAGCTGGATGGGAAAGCCGGCCGCACCGGAAGAATCCAGAGCCGCTCCCTGAAACGCCCGAACGAGCGTCGCGCCGAGCAGGATACCCACCGCGGAGCCGAGAAGTCCGAGAATGGCGCCCTGGAGGACAAACACCCACGTTACCGAGGATGCCCGGGTCCCGGTCGCCCTGAGAATGCCGATCTCCCGGGCCCGTTGAACCACGGAGACCGTCAGGACGCTGGCGATGCCCAAGGCAACGGCGATGACCACGAACACCTGAATCACGACGCTCGACAGGCTCTGGGACCGGAGGCCCGCGAGCAGGTCTTCATTTCGCGAGATCCAGCTCTCGGTGTCCGTGCCGGTCCGCTCAGCGATGCGTCCGGCCAGCACGTCCGCGTTGAACACGTCGGAATTCCGCACTTCGAGGGAAGAAACGCCGCCGGCCAGGTCGAAGAGGCTCTGCGCGCTGGCGAGCGATACGAGGACGACGCGCTCATTGAGCTCGCTGCTCCCGTAGTCCGCCACGCCGGCCACCGTGAACACGCCGCCCCGATCGCCCGCCACCTGGAGCCGCACCCGTCCCCCCGTCGACACACCGAGCGCTCGGGCAAGACCGGCGCCGACCACTATGCGAGATCCGCCGAGATCGAGGGCCCCTGCGACGAGCCGCTCTTCCATGTTGACGATGCTGTTGTAGGACGCCTCTTCGATTCCCCGGATGTTCACGGCCACCGAGCCCAACCCTCGCACGGCGATGCCCGGCCCTTGGACGGTCGGTGCCACAGCCGTCACCCCGGGCATCCGCTGAATCATGGCACGGACGGTCGGCCATTCCTCGATAGAGCGGACCCGTTGAGGGGGGCGCTGAGTCTCGACCACCTCGAGGGCGTCGGAGCTATCGACGCCCAGCACGCGTGGCATCTCCTCAGGCGGACGGACGGAGACCAGAGACTGGCTGCCGAGCGTCCGGTCGATGAGGCTGTCCTGCAGCCCGGTGATCAGGGCGGAGAGGAAGATGATGACGCCAACGCCCACCCCGATGCCGGTGAGAATCAGCAGCGTCTGCAAGCGACCATCGCGGAGGTAGCGGACAGCGACGAACAGCTCGAAGGGGACGAGCGTCCTCAACCGGACGGACTCGGGCGAACCCGATCTCCCGGCTCGACCTGATCCGCCGCCCTCACGACCTGCTCTCCCGCCTCGAGCCCCGTCAAGATCTCGACCAGACTGTCGCCGCGTGAGCCGAGCGAGACGGGTCGCCGTTCGATCCGACCATCGACCACCACCGCAAGCCATGGATCCGACGTCGTCAGGCCACGAACGGCTCCGACGGGCAGCACCGCATCTGCGCTACGACGCCCCACGGACAGATTGACCGATACGGTCATGCCCGGTCTCAGATACGGCACCGGGTGGTCCGCGGACAAGCGGATCTCGACGGTCCCCTGATCGGCATCGACGGACGGAGCGACGAGGGTCACCCCGGCTTCGAAGGAATCGTCCGGATAGGCGTCGGCGGAGACCCGAGCCCGTGTACCGACGCTTAGCCCCGCAAGGTTCTCCTCGGACGGAAACGCGACCAGCTCGGTCCCCTCCACAGCGGCGAAATCCACGAGCCCCCGTCCCACGACCACGGCGTCCCCCGGCTCTGCCAGGCGGGCCAGCACGATGCCGTCGAACGGTGCGGTGAGGACGTGCGCCGAGTACCGTGCTCGAGCCGCCTCGGCGGCGGCTTCGGCTTCCTGCACCCGAGCAGTCACGCCGTCCTCCTCACCACCGGCCCGTAGGGCACGGAGGCGGCTCTCCGCATCGGAAGCGCGGCGCTCGGCTTCCTCCAGGCGCTGGAGCGCCAGGCCACCCTCGGGGAATACCGATCGTAGCCGGCCTGCATCAAGCTGCGCCTGCTCGAGCTCCCTCTCAGCCCGGGCTACCTCGTCACGCGCCCCCGCCCGCGCCTCCAGCAGCCTGGCCTCGGCTTGTGCGAGGAGCGCCGCAGCCTCTCTCTCATCCAAACGGGCGAGGAACGCGCCGGCGGCAACCGTGTCCCCCTCCCGCACCGCCACCTCCTGCACGACCCCGGCCGCTGAGGTCCCGAGCTGGACGCGGACCGCAGGACGGACGCGCCCCGTGACCACCAGCGTCCTCACCACCTCCCGAGGACCCGCGGCCACGACCTCCACGTCCGGAACAACGAAACGCGGGTACGATACGAGCGCGATCGCGACAGCGGCTACGATGACCAAGACCAGCCCGACAGTGCGACGTCGGGACCGGATCGGCACTCGATCACTCACTTGGGGGACTACCTCCATCTGGGCGCGCATGCCAGAAACATCGGGGTCGAAGGGCTCTCCTACCCCGAAGTCGTCGGGGGATCCGCGATGCTAGTCCGCACGGGCGGCAACAGCGGATTTGTCGACCCGCGTCCGCCCTCCTAGTATTTTCTCGCATCGGTGCTCCGAGCGGGAGCCCACCACCGACGAGGGAGTCGACACGGATGGTCATTCGAAGCGGACGCCAGGTCCGGCGGGACATGCGGGATCTCCGACCGACCACCGCAACCTCACTCTCGACGCCGCGGCGGAGGTGAAGGCTCCGTGGGCCCCTGCGCCCACGACCCGACCATGATCACACTCGCGTGGATCCTCGGCGTTTCGCTGACGACTTCATTCCTGTGCTCCATCCTCGAGGCGGTGTTCCTGTCCGTCTCGCATTCATACACGGCGCTCCTGAAGGAAGAGGGACATCCTGCGGGAGTCTGGTTGGAGAAGGCACAGAAGAACATCGACGAGCCCATCGCCGCGATCCTGACGTTGAACACCATCGCACACTCGATGGGCGCGGCCATGGGCGGCGCGGTGGCGGCCCGCGTGTTCGGGGAAGCCTGGGTCACGGCGTTCTCCGCGGCCCTGACGTTGGCGGTCCTTCTGTTCTCCGAGATCGTTCCCAAGACCATCGGAGCGACTTTCTGGAAGCAGCTCGCGGTGCCCTCGGTCCATGTCCTGCGGGCCATGATCGTGCTGATGAAGCCGGTCCTGATCCCGCTCGGATGGATCTCGCGCATGCTCACGCCCGGGGGTGAGCAACCCACCATCAGCCGGGCCGAGCTGGAGGTCCTGGCGGAGATCGGACGCCGCGAAGGCGCATTGGACGAGGACGAGTGGCGTGTCGTGTCAAGCGTGATCCGGTTGGACGAGGTGTCCATTGGAGAGGTCATGACGCCTCGCACGGACATGGTCGCGATCCCTTCCACGGCCACGGTTCAGGAAGCGCGGGACACCATGCTCGACAGGGGTCACATGAGGTTGCCCGTCTTCGAGAACAACCTGGATCACGTTCTCGGCATCGTCATCGGGCGCGACATCTGGCGCGCGGACCGGGACGGGATCACCGACCTGGAGATGGTCATGCGCCCCCTGCCCTTCGCCCCTGCATCCAAGCCGGTGGAGGATCTCATCCCTGAGATGCGTCAGGAGCGAACCAAGATGGCGATCGTGCTCGACGAGTTCGGAGGCACCGCCGGGCTGGTGACGCTCGAGGACCTAATAGAGGAGATCGTCGGGGAGATCCAAGACGAGCACGAAGGCGACGAGCCGGTGGACTTCCAGCCCCTGGCAACGGGACGCCTTCGGGTCTGGGGCGGTGCTTCCCTGAGGGAGGCCGCCGAACGCCTGGATTTCGTCCCTGGCGACGACGAAGACTTCGACACGGTCGGAGGCTTGGTCTTCGGCCGGCTGAACAGGATCCCGTCGGTCGGTGACGAGATCGAGCTGGACTCCGGGCGGCTTCGAGTGACCCGGATGAGGGGCCGCCGCATCGAGTACCTGCTCTTCCTCCCTCGGGCCAAGCAGTAACGGGAGGCAGGCACCTTACGCCGGAGCGGCTATCTGCGCTCCGACGACGCGCGGACTAACCGGTGGAAGCCGAGTCCTCGTCAAGACTTGCCGGGGGCGCGTCCCCCGATTCCGTGGCCGAGCCTTCCACATGGGTCGCGTCCACTCGGTCGCCGGCGGATTGGCTCCCATCTCCCGCGGCCGCCGTAGCGCCCTCGGAGGCGGCCGCCTCCGCGGCCTCCCGCTCTGCTAGACGCTTCTCCTCCACCCAGAAGGAGATGGCCAGCATCACGGCCCCGCAGCTGATGGCCATGTCGGCTACGTTGAAGATCGGGAAGTACCAGAATCCCAGGTCCAACGGACCGATGAAGTCTACCACACCCCGGTCCCACCGAAGGCGGTCGTAGAGGTTGCCCAACGCCCCGGACACGACCAACGAGATGGCCGTGATTCTCAGCCAGTCGCCCCGCTCCGCCTGTTTGAAGAGAACCCCGAGAAGGCCGAGGGCGACGAAGGTGATCGGCACGAACAACCAACGAGAGTCGTCCCCCACACTGATGCCGAACGCGGCGCCTTTGTTGAAGGCCAGCGTCAGCGGTACCAGGCCCCCGAAGAGCTCCCCGCGCTCGAACACCAGGGTGCGGAGCGCCCAACTCTTGGTGACCAGATCCAGAGCAAGGACGAAGGCGAGGATGACCGTGAGGACGGTGAGCTTCAATCGCACGGCGCGGATGGTTCCGGGAATCAGAGACGGGAGCGTTGCGCCAATCTACGCGCGCCGGCCCCGTTCGTTCCCACCGCCAGGGCGGTCGTACCCGCTCCGGAGCCCCACTGTCCGCCGCGCGGGAAACCCCGCGGTCGCAGGCCGCGCACCAGACCAGTGTCCGTCCTGGAGGAGTCCGCCTCCAGACGTGTCAGGGGTCGAAGCTCAGCGGCTCCAGGTCCACGGTCCTTCGCCAGGCATCGTACTGGCCCCGGAGCTCGAGGAGAGGGTTCTCGGCGAAGCGCTCAGTGTGTACCGAGAGCGCCAGCCACGGCGCTGCAGCCGACCCGGCGTCAGTCATGCCGATATTTTCCGTGGCGTAGGGCTCATCTCCCCCTCGGGCCACAAGGATGGCGGCCATGGCCGTGGTCTGCCTGACGTTGTCCCTGTTGCAGCGCACGTCTCCGCCCGCCACGGACCCTGCCTCCAACGCCCTCATCAGTCGGTCGGGCAGAGCGTTGAACCCTGCCGGATCCTCCCATCGATAGGCATCGAGGGGTGCCCGCACCACTTCCTCACTCTCCAGCGTATTCCCCTGGGAGCTCACGCCGTGGCTCGCGTCCGTCATGACGCCCGCGTACCGCGCGGACCCGTCGTCGTCCAGTGTCATGCCTTGGCGGGAAGGGGTGGTGAACCCGGCCGCATGGACGAGCCCATCGTGGATGGTCACAATCCCATACTGACGACGGTCGGTCTCGGCGTCCCACTCCGGATCCGTGACCCGAAGGACGATCTCCTCGGCGGTGAGGCCCTCCTGGAGGGATTCGAAGACAAGGTTGCGATTTTCGAGGTTCCACCCGGCCTGCGTGGCCGCCGCCCCCATGCCGGGCACCAGAGCCGCGACTCCGTCGCCGAACGTCGGCACGCAAGACGACACGGCCACACCGACATCTCCGGTGGCCGGGTCGACCGCCACCACGGACCACGTGGTCATGTCCAACTCGGTGGGGTATTCCGGGGCTTCGGCGCAGGCCGCAACCGCGAATGCGGCCACGATCGACAGGGGCGGACGGCGGGGCATGATCATGCCTCTGTGGGGGGGTCCGAGACTCGGCAATGGTAGTCGGGAACGTAATCGCCCCCCCTGAGCCGCACCACCGCGAGACCGCTGCCGCATGGCTCGGCACCTCGCACTCAGCCGCACTCGACCTCCGGGGCCGGCTAAAGTAGGATCCTGTGGTCCCGCCGTCCCGGAGTCCGTCCATGGGTGTCATCCTTGATTTCGAGTCCCTCTTGGCCTTCACCGTCTGTGGTCCTCGCGCTCCCTGTCCCCCCGAGATGACCCGCCGCGGAGGTAGAGGAGTAGGCGCACCCCGCTCGTGGATTGCGACGAGCCCGGTGGGCAACTCCGCTCCCCCCGTCCACCCATGACGGCGTTCCGCTCGGACGCGCTGGTCCTGGGTGGCGGACCCGCCGGGGCCGCCGCGGCCATGGTGCTGGCGGATGCCGGCCGCCGGGTGACGCTGGTGCGGCCGATCACGCCCCCCGGAGCTTCGCTCGGCCAATCAATCCCGCCTTCCGCCCGATCGCTCCTCGAAGAGCTGGGATTCGCTCAGGCCATGGACGGAGCGGCCTTCGTACCGAATCTCGGGAACACCGTGGCCTGGGCGGACACGCCCACACGGCGGGAGGCGTTCGCGGATGACACGAGGGGCTATCACGCCGATCGGGGCAGCCTGGAGGCAGTTCTGGACGGCGTGCTGCGCGCCGCCGGAGTAGAGGTGCGCGCGGGGCTCCACGCCCGTACGGCGGAGCGATCCTCGGACGGTTGGCGTATCGGCTGCCAGGGCGCAGGGGAAGGCGCATCCACCTTCGAGGCCCCATGGGTGGTCGACGCCACTGGGCGCCACGGCTTCCTTGCCAGGCGCCTCGGCAGGACCCCTGACCGTCGTACGTCCACGCTGGCGCTGGTGGGCCGGTGGCGGGTTCGCGAGCGGGAGAACGATCCGGACGAGGGCCACACGGTGATCGGGAGCCACCCGGGGGGCTGGGCTTGGTCCGTGCCCGTGTCGCCGACCTCGAGGTGCGTGACGGCCATGGTGGATCCCAGGCACGCTCCGCTCGGGTCGACGGATCTCCTGGACCGCCTCCAGAACGAGCTTCGGCAGGTCCCTGTGCTGCAGAGCATGCTCGCCGAGGCGACGCACGTGGGAGGCACCGTGTGGGCCTGTCCGGCTTCCCTCTACACCAGTCGGCGTCATGCCGACCACGGCGTCCTCCTGGCCGGAGACGCGGGGAGCTTCATCGACCCGTTGAGCTCGTACGGTGTGAAAAAGGCACTGATCTCCGGTCGGCTCGCAGGCATCGTGGCCGCGTCCTGCCTGAACGATCCACGGTTGAGCGAGCACGGGACGACGTTCTTCGACGCGCACGAGCGCAACGTCGCCGCCGACTACCGGGCACGGGCGGCCGACTTCTTCGAGAGCGCCGCCGAAGCCTACCGCGAGCCGTTTTGGACTGACCGCCTTGCGGCTGCGGTCTCGGCCCGAGCGGAGGCGCCGGCCTCGGGTTTGGGTGAGGTCCACGTGGAGAGACACGCGGTAGTGGCAGCCCATGAGGAGCTTCGAGCGCGGTCCAGACTGGAGCTCGTGCACGGCCCCACGACGCGGGTGGTCCAACGACCCGGACTGCGTGATCGGGAGCTGATCCTCGACGATCACCTGGTGAGCGACGTCCATCCCGAGCCCGTTCGCTACTTCCGCTCGGTCGACTTGCGCGTCCTCACGCGAATTGCCGTGGGCATGGACGGTGTCCCGGAGCTCTGGAGCGGGTATAATCGAGCGGCGCCTCCGGTCGACCTCCCGGAGTTCGTCACCGCCCTCGCCGTGGCCTGCGCGGCCGGCTTCCTCGTTCTGGACCCGTCCTGATGCCACGCATCGATCCCCATCTGCGACGTGCCCTGGCGTACGTCCGCCCGTACGCTCCGCGCTTGGTACCCGTCGTCCTGGCCACGCTCCTGGGCACGGGGCTCGGGCTGGTCGTTCCCTACCTGTCCAAGCTCCTCATCGACGACGCCATCCTCGCCGGTGACTTCAGCGCCCTCGTGCGGATCGTAGGGCTGTTCGTCGGTGTGAGCCTCCTGTCGTTCGGCATCAACGCCTGGAGCGGCCTGAGGTACACTGGTGTGTCGGCGGACATCCTCTTCGACATGCGAGTCGCCCTGTATCGACATCTGCAGCGTCTGTCACCGCGATTCTACGCGCGGACCCCGCTGGGTGACGTGGTTTCCCGCATCAACGGGGATATCGGAGAGATCCAGCGGATCACCGGTGAGGCAGCCCTCGGCTGGCTCGGTCAGACGCTCTCGTTGGTGGGCACGCTGATCATGCTCGTGTGGCTCGACGCGACCCTCTTCCTCGTCGGCATGCTCGCACTTCCGCCGGCACTCTGGGCTCTGGTCAGGTATCGCCGCGAGCTTGAAGCTCGCGTGCGCACGCTCAGGGAGCGGAGCGCGGACATAGGCACCTTCCTCATCGAGACACTGCAGGGCATGCGCACCGTGGTGGGCTTGAACGCCCAGGAGCGGGAAGTCGCACGATTCCGGGAGAGAAACGACACCTTCGTGGACGCCCTGCTGTCCATGCGCCTCTACACCTACCTGGCCGGCGGGCTTCCCGGCCTTCTTCTGTCGGTGGGCACAGCCGCCGTCTTTCTGTTCGGGGGTTGGCGGGTCATCGAAGGAATGACCACGCTCGGCACCTTCGTGGCATTCATGGCCTACCAGATGCGCCTCATGGGCCCCATCCAGGGACTCATGGGGATCTATTCGAACGTGGCCACCGCCCGTGCGTCTCTGGTGCGCGTCCACGAGCTTCTGGACACTCCGCCCGAGGTCACGGAAGCGGAGGACCCGGTCCATCTGGAGGACGCCAGCGGCGATCTCCGTCTGGACGGCGTCAGATTCGGCTTCGGGCGAGGTGGCGAGGTGCTCGACGGAGTCCACCTCGACATTCCGGCCGGGCAGACGGTGGCCATCGTCGGCGCCAGCGGAAGTGGCAAGTCCACGCTGGCGGACCTGCTCGCCCGATTCCTGGATCCCGAGGAAGGGCGGATCCTGCTGGACGGCGTGGAGCTGCGCCATCTGGCCCTGGCCGACACCAGACGCCTCATCCACGTGGTCGAGCAGGCTCCATTCGTTTTTCACGCCAGTGTGCGGGACAACGTCCGCTTCGGCCGTCCCGAAGCCACGGACGATGAGATCCGTGCCGCGCTGGAGGCAGCTCAGCTCGGCTCCCTCCTACAGCACCTGCCCGAGGGTCTCGATACCCGTGTGGGGGAGCGAGGCCAAGAGCTGTCCGCCGGTGAGCGACAACGCCTGGCGCTGGCCCGCGCGTTCCTTCTGGATCCGGCTGTCCTCATCATGGACGAGGCCACCGGCGCCCTGGACCCCTCGACGGAAGCGTCGGTGCTCGGAGGGTACGATCGACTCATGCGACAGCGCACGACCGTTGTGATCACACATCGTCTGGCGTTGGCCCGTCGCTGCGACCGCGTGGTCCTGGTCGATGGCGGGCGCGTGAAGGAGGACGGGTCCCCGGAACGACTCGAATCGGCGGACGGCTCGTTCCGAGCGCTCTTCGTGGATCTCAAAGGATGAGCGACCGTGTGCGCGTGGCCGTCATCGACAGCGGCGTGAACGTCCCCCATCCGCACCTTCCTGGCGTGTCAGGTGGCCTCGGCCTCGACCTGCATGGAAGGGAGCACGAGGACTACCTCGACCGACTCGGACACGGGACCGCGGTGGCGGCCGCCATCCACGAGAAGGCACCAGACGCAGAGCTCTTCGTGATCAAGGTGTTCGAGGATCGACTCGCCACCAGCGTACCAACCCTCATCAGGGCGATCGATCGAGCGATGGAGCACGGGGCGCGCATCATCAATCTCAGCCTCGGCACGCCCAAGGATCTGCGCCGGTCCCATCTCGAAGCCGTCGTGGAACGCACACGCACCAGAGGCGCGCTGCTGGTCTCCGCCCGCGAGCACGACGGGGTCACATGGCTCCCTGGCGCATTGAGCGGGGTCGCCGGCGTTCTCATGGATCCGGATCAACCCAGGGACACCCTCTCGGTGCGGTCCCTGTCCGGGGGAGCCCAGGCGATCGTGGCATCACCCTATCCCCGGCCCATACCCGGCGTCCCCAAGGAGCGGAACCTGAAGGGAATCAGCTTCGCGGTGGCGAACGCCAGTGGCATCCTGGCGTCGTTGGTCGTGGATCGGCCGGACATCAAGACGGCTGAAGCCGCGTTTGATCTGATCGAGGCATCGGCGCCCGCCCGCGACGCCGAACCGCACCAAGACTCCTGACGGTCAGGGGCGGCCGAAAAGGCCGCCCCTGCCGTGAACTCCGTCAGCGAGCCGGTAGAATCCAGAGCCGTCCAATCGTCATGTCGGCATCGAGATCGATCGTGTGCCGGAGCTCGAGCGTCCCGGCATCGTACACGTCGACGGTGTTTCCGGCGGCATAGATGTACAGGTAACGCCCGTTCGAGCTGACCTCCAAGGACATCCGTGGTCGTCCCTCGAACACAACGTGCCTGGCTTGGGCAGTCTCCAGGTCGATGGCCCAGAGCTGGTAGTTCCCCACCTCCTGGCGGAGCGCATACGCCATGCTCCGGTCCGGCGCCAACGCGAAGCTTCCCTGAGGACCCATCTCCGCAGGGCCGAGCACCTTGGCCTCCACGCGCCGCTCGATCGGATTGGCCCGGGCGAATCCGATCACCGACCGGTCCTGGATGTCCTCCGACACGCGGAAGAACCCGGCGTACCAGTCCGGCTCCTCACGAGGCGTGGTCGTAAACCCGAACCGGAAGTCGCCCATGCCCTCGTCGAGAGCTCCCGAATAGTCCCACGAGTCGACTTCCTCATAGGACTCGGTGTCGTAGATGTGGACTTCGTCGGTGAAGAAGTAGAACTGCGACCCGTCCGAGGAGAAGCCGAAGCTACCGCGTGTCTCCTGGACCGCACCTCCCGGCCAGGGGACGTCCTGAAGCCGCTCCTTCCCCTCCATATCGAAGAGGAAGAGCTCCATGTCACCGATGTCCCATCGGTCGCGGAGCTTCTGGTACCGCCGAGCCATGATCACCGCGTGGCGCCCGTCGGGATGTACGGCCATGGCGCGGACGCGCATCTTCGCGTTCCGCTCGGTCAGCGTGAACCGATCGATGCTCCTACGCTCCGCGACGTCGAAGATCTCCACCCACTCGTAGTCGATCGTCGGGGCCACCAACCTCGAGCCATCTGGCGTGGCCAGGAGCCCTCCCGGGATTCCCGCCTCGGCGGGAATCCGCGCGACGACGGAGAAATCTTCCTCGCTGATGACGTGCACGTCGGCGGCGTAGGTACCCACGTACATGAAGCCATCGCCGCCTGTGAGCTCCTGGGCGCCGCTGGGGAGTGCCGCACAACCCACGAGCGCAAAGGCCGCCCCGAGGCGGCCGATGGCGTTCCTCATGGAAACACCAGGTCGAGCTTCCGCCAATCCTTCTGAGCGGCGGCACACTTGCTCGTCCAATCCGCCGCGTTGTTGAGCTGGTCCGGCACCTGCGCGGGCCAGAAGCAGCCGAGGTGGCAGTCGAACAAGTCGCGCTCGACGGGCTGGCAGAGACCCGCGGTACCACCCCCGGAATCGGTCTCCCACCCTGGCGAGAACATCAACGTGCATCCGAACGGAATCTCCGGCCCGCTCGGCTGCCCGCTCTCAAGTCCCACGACTTCCAGCTCGTCCTCGACCTCACCCGTGTCAGGGGACACCGGCGCGGGACGGGTCTGCGCCACGTACTGCTCGATTCGCGCAGCCTTCTGGTTGATCGCCTTGATTCGCCTCATGTCGCTCTCCGTTAGTGCTCGAAATGCTTCAGGAAGTCGGGGTTCCTCGCGGCCAAGGCCCCATAGACCTGCAAACACGTGTCGGTCCAGGAACGAATCCAATCGCAATAGTGCAGGTTGGGGGCCTTGGTGGTCCCGTACCGGGTATTGGCCTCGTGGTAACACCCGCCTGCGCACAACGGACGCGCCCAACAGCTGTGGCAGTCCGGCTTGTACGCGATGTGATGCTCCTCGAGAAACTGGACCTGCTTGGCGCGATCTACGCCATCGGTCACGTTGCCGAACCGGTGCTCCTCGGAGCCGGCGAACCGATGACACAAACCCAGATTGCCGTCCGTCGCGACACCGAGCATGCCGACCCCGGCGCCGCATGGATGGGACTTGCTGAACCCTTTGTGGATCTCCTCAATGGACTCACCCACGTTGGAGAACCCGTGATGTCGGCCCTCCACGGCATATTCGAGCCACTCCCACGCCAATTCCTCGAACTGCTCGAGCATGTGGTCGTAGGCCTCGCCTTCGATCGCGTAGTCGCGGCCGTCGGCAGTGGTGACAGGGGCGAACCCGACTTCCCAGAAGCCAATGTCTTCCGTCAGATGCCGGAAGGTCCCGATGACGTCCAGGTTCTGCTTCGTGAGGGTGACGCGAGCACCCACCGGCTTCGTCCTGTGCCGCTTCAGGAGCGCGCGGACGCGCGGGATGACCTCGTCATAGCTCCCCATCCCGTTGTTGAACACCCGGAACTTGTCTTGGACTTCCCGGGGCCCGTCGATGGAGATGGTCACGCCGACCTCGTTCTCGGCGAGCCACTCGATGGTCTCCGGCTTGAGCAGCGTCCCGTTGGTCGTGAGACTGAAGTCCACCGTCTTACCCTGCGCCTCCCCCTGCTCTCGGGCATAGGCGAGGGTGGACTTGAGAAGCTTGAAGTTGAGTAGGGTCTCGCCACCGAAGAACGTGAGATGACAGCGCTCACCCACCCCAGCCTCGGCGAGCATGAAGTCGACGCTCTTCTTCGCGGTCTCCTCATCCATGAACCGAGGCATTGTGCCGGCCTCGACGAGTCGGTCGTCACCATACTCGTAGCAGTAGGTGCAACCCAGGTTGCACTTGCTCGTGACGTTCAGGACCATCGTCTTGAGGGGAATGCCGTCCGGGGGTGCCTCCACCGGCATGGGCTCCGGGCCCACACCTTCGGGACCCACCGCATGGACCTCGATGAGGTCGGCGATGGCCGCGCGCACCTCTTTGCCGGTGAAGCGGGCCGCAAGCGCGGCCTCCAGCTCCGGGACGCTCGCTGGAGCCTGCTCCAGCCTTTCGAGCACCGCCGAGGCGGTCTCGTCCGCACAGAAGACGGCGGCGCTCGGAACGAGATAAAGGAAGTGCAGCCCCTCGGCTTCGAAGCTGTGGTACTCCCTGACCTGTAAACGTGTGCTCAACGGCCTCCTCCTCCCATCGCCTGCTGGTCGTCTGCGGTGCTCAGGGTCTCCACCCGTGGCTCCCATTCAATGTAGTCAGGCGGTGCCACGAGAAGGAATGCCCGGGACCGGAGCGGCTGCGCCGAGGCGGGAGCGCCTTCGACTCGGTGCTCGGCCCTGATCCACACCTCCCCGATGTTGTTCCTGTTCCCGCTGCGTTCGGGGTTGGGACCATCGATCGCGGGCGTGAACACCCCGTTCTCGTCGACTCCCCCGACGAACTGCGTGTCGTCGTCGTTCCAGGTCCGCGGGTACTCGACGACGCTCCACGACGCCTCGACGGCGCCCAGCCGCACGTCGTCGTCCGAGCCCCGCTCTCCATCAGGGCCATCGGCGTAGCCCACCGCCTCGAACCGAGCAAGACCCGGATCGAAGTTGCCACCTCCAGCGTGCGCGAGGGCGCGGTAGGGCTCGACGGAGATGTAGTCGACGGCGTCGTAGACCACGAGCACCCCCGCACCGCGGACTCCGCCCAGCGCGACGTCACGCGCGCCCTCCGTGGCACCAGCCTCGGCCCTCACCCGGATGGTGAGCACATCGCTCGAAGCTTCTTCCACGGACAGGACGCTCAGGCCGGATCCGAGATCGATGTCTCCAATCGTCAGCGTCTCTGGCAGGCGGGCGCCGTAGATGCTTACCTCGGCCTCCGTTCCAGCGCGCACCCGCTCCGGGTATGCGCCCAAGACGACAGGCTGAGCGCCTACGCGCACCATTCGCACATCCACGCCCAGCTCTTCGTAGGCCCCGGTGAACCACCGTCCGTACATACGACTCCAATCGCGCTCCACGAATAGCACCTCACGGAGCATCCCGTGCTGATCACCGCTCCCCTGTGTGCTGCCTCGCCACTGATACCCCGTGTACACCGTCGCCTGACCACTCCGGGTCACCGCGCGACCCTCCTTGGGATACGTGTAGCTGGCCTGGGTCCGGAACTGGTCTCCAGCGGATCCGGTAGACGAGATCTCGAGCGTGCCGAATACCGGGCCCCGCCCGATCTCGTACCCGACCAGCGCCCAGGTGCCGGCGATCTGCGGAGTCCGCATGTTCGCCGACCAATTGGTCCAAGCCGTGGTCTCGAGGGGATACTCCCGCGCCAGACGGGCCACCGCGGCATCTACGGGGAACTCGTAATCCCCGTCCTCTTCGGGCACGGATCCGCGGCGAAAAGTCTGGCGGTCGGTGAGCGGATAGAGCCCGCGGTGCGTGTCGGCGATGAGGCGCCACTCCTCGGCAGTCCTGCGCTGGGTGGCCATCCGGCCGAGGCTGTGACAGGCCGTGCACGTCTCCCGGACGACTTCGGCCATCTCAGGACGGTCCGTAAGCGGACGCCGCTCCACCTCGTAGAAGGCGGGTCGAAGCTCCTCGGGTGCGATCCCGTGGTTGTTCGCCAGGTACCGCACGATCTCCCGGGCTTCCTCCGGATCCACGCTGACGCCGTTCAGCGACACCATCCGGCGGATCGACTGGCTCCATCCCTCGGGCGTCTTCCGCAAGAACGAGATGCGCGACAAACGGCCCTCGTCATCCTCGGTGTGGCACCGGCTACAGCTTCTCACGACCAGGTCGCTGGTCACGGGGATGCCGGTCCCCGCGCTTTCTTGCCCTAAGACGCTCGTCGGCATGGAGATGTCGACTCCGATCAGGGCGAGCGCGACGAGCAAGAAGGCGGGGGGCAAGCCTCGTAGAGACATCCGGACAACTCCTCTCATGGCATGCTCGGGCGGGATCGACCCCCGTACCGATCGGGTCGAAACGCAAGCGAGCACGCCCTATGGATAGAAATCAAGGGCACCCATGCGGCTCACGGTAGAGACCGGTTCCAGACCGGTCAAGCGTCGAGTCGCAGGGCACCTACCACTTCCGCGAACTGCCGGTCGCAGCACCTCACCTGCCAAACACCAACTGGCCGAGCCATGCCAACCCGGAAACCAGGTTCGGCGACAGCTTGAGCACATCGTCCGGCCCCTCCCCTTCACCACCCGAACCTGCCATCACGGTCGTCCAGAGCGCGGCGACGGCCACACCTACGGCTGCGAGTCCAATCGTGCGTGCACCGTCGAACTGACGGACCTCGAGTCCTCGCACCTCGGACAATGCGAGAGCGGGCTGCCGCGCCTCCGAAGACACGATGGAATCGTTTCGGAGCAGTGGGGCACGAATGGTAGCCACCGCCCCTTGGTGGGTCGTCAGCCGTACCGCTTCCGGTGCCTCCGAAGGGATCACCGCCTCCGGCCTCTCCGCGGACACCCGCCACGTCGTGCAGGCCGGCATTCCAAGGACGATCAGCAGTGCCAGCAGGGCGCATCTCCTCATCCTTCTGCTCATGCCACGCAATCGCTCCCCTGGCACGGTGGCCAGGTCCTGGGAT
Source organism: Gemmatimonadota bacterium (assembly GCA_039587535.1). GTDB lineage: Bacteria > Gemmatimonadota > Gemmatimonadetes > Longimicrobiales > Gaopeijiaceae > JAWLHJ01. Next base: position 174,946 of record JBDHIF010000002.1, on the reverse strand, counting down.
ACGGTCCCACAGAAGAGGGGGAGATGGGCATAAGCGCCCATCTCCCCTCTCTCACCTTATCGTCGGTCCGCCATGCAAAAGCGGCCCGATCTCCCGAATCAGCTAGCGCTCGGGTTGTTCAGGAACTCCACCGCCGGAAGATCGAAGCAGATCTCGTCGCCGTAGAAGGCGCCGAACGGGTGGTCCACTCCGACGGCCGGGAAGAGCTCCTGGTTGAAGCGCTGGAGGTCACGCAGGTGGTGACCCTCCAGGAAAAACTCCGCCTGCCGCTCGTACTCGATCTGCGTCAGGATCTCGGCCTGGTCCGTGCTGGCGAAGGCCGGGATTCCCGCATTGGCATGTAGCACGTTGATGATGTTGACGGCATTGACCAGATCCCCGGCACCGCCCGCTCGCGCGAAGGCCTCCGCGATGATGAGCTGAGCTTCTTCCCACGTCGCCACCTCGTGCGGGCTCGTAGCGTCAGGGTACTTGTCCGGCGTGAAGATCGGAATGTCCGAGCCCACACCGTTGAACCCTTCGTCCGTCACCGCGATGCGCGGATCGGGTACGCCGTCGAACATGACGTCCCGGTAGGGTGCCTCGATCGTCCCCTCGTTATCCCGTACGACGATCTCCCAGATCTTGTTGCGGGTCACTGCGTCGTCGTTTGAATACTGCATTTCCCAGCTGAAGCCCACGGGAACGGAGCCCACGGCAGCAGCAGCAGCGCTGTAGTCACCCATGTTCAGGAGAGCTCGGCCCTTCCCGACCCTGGCGGCATTGGCCACCGTCGCGTTTCCTGAGGCGATGGCCTCATCGAAGCGAGCGATGGCCGTGTTCCAGGTGGCCTCTCGCGACTGCCGCGGGCCACCGTCGAAGGCGATCTCGTTCTCGCAGAACGCCTCGGCGAACAGCAGGTAGGCGTAGCCCGTGTAGAGCGCCACCTCTCCGATCTTCTGAGTCCGGTTCTCGACGTCAGCGTCAGACCACTCGGTCAGGCTGGTGCGGACCTGATCGCCCAGCCAACGAGTCCGTGCCAGCGGCAGGTACAACGCAGGCTGCCCGCTACCGCAATCGGCACTCGCATACTGGGATCCGTACCCACTGGTGTCGTGGATCCGGGTATCCCAAATCGTCAGCACCGTCGTCGAGCTCGCCTCGCCGAGCTCATTGCCCGTCATGGCGCTTGCGCCGACGTAGTGCGTCCACATGCAGCGGAACTCGTTGCCAACACTCGCGACGAGCAGGTCCGCTGCGTTGGGGTCCTCGAGGTCGCTCGCGACGACCTGTGACGGCGCGTCTACGGACAGCAAGCCATCCAGCGCGCCGCAACCGGCCAGGAACAGGGTTGCGCCTAGAGCCAGCGCCGGGATCCGGCGCTCAAGGACTTCAAGGCTCGAAGTGATCCGTCTCATGAGTGCGGTTCCTCGCTTCAAGTCATTGGAATTCTTAGCCATTGATCTCTCCTCCTCAGAAGCTCAGCCGGAGGCTGAACGTGATGGAGGTGAGCGGCGGAATCCCGGAGTCCTCCTGGGGCTCACGGTTCCCCGAGAACGTGTTGCTCGGGTCGATGACCTCGGGGTCGTGGTACGGGTAGGCGTACCAGTTCGTCCAGACCATCCCGAGGTTCCGCGCCGCAACGCTGAACTGACCGCGGCTGGCGCTCACGAAGCCCAGCCAGCTCTCGGGCATCTGGTAGCTGACCGACAGCTCACGCCAACGGATGAACGAGGCCTCGTCCACCCAGAGAGCGTACTCACCCGAGTTCCCGAGCTGCGCCTCCGCCACGTCCGTGGGGTCGTTCTCGAACGGGAACGCATTGACGAAGTCGTGCTGCAGGGCCGAGTAGCGCCACCAGCCCTGAAGGTCGTACTTCGTCTGGCCGATCTTGCCCTGGAAGAGCGTCTCGATGCTCAGGCGATCCCCGATGGTGATCCCGGTCGAAAAGGACGCTTCGTAGTTCGGGTCCGGATGGCCCTGGTAGATCCAGGCGTTCTCGTCACAGGTGATGGGGTTCCCGCTGCCGTCGTCACACCGAATCGAATCGACGATCACATTGCCATCGGTATCCAGCTGCGCCTCGATGATGTCCGGGGCCCACAGCGATCCCACCGGGTAGCCCTCGGTGTGCCTAGTGGTCCAGCCCAGCTGCAGGAACGCTCCGTCGAGACCGAGCGACTCCACGCGATTGCGGTTCGTGCTGAGGTTGAGGTTCATGTCCCAATCGAACCCTTCGGATTCGATCACCCGCGCACCGAGGCCGAGCTCGATCCCGCGGTTGTTGATCTGTCCGATGTTCACGAACTGACCACCCGTGAAGCCCGTGGAGGGCGCCACGTCACGCTCGACGATGGCGTCCTTCGTGGTCTGGTCGTAGTAGGTGAACTCCATGTTCACGCGACCACCGAACATGCTTGCGTCGAACCCGGCCTCGATCTCCACGCCGCGCTCGGGACCCAGCTCCGAGTTTCCGGGGGAGTCCGGACGGAGGGTCGACGAACCGGTGGGTGACAGACGAGTGGTGTAGCTGCGGAGCGCGTCGAAAGCGTCCGGCTGCTGACCCGACTCGCCATACGCCGCGCGGAGGCGGAACTCGTCGATGAAGTCGGCGCCCCAGAAGTCCTCCTCACTGACCACCCAGGAAGCGCTGACCTTCGGGTAGTAGACGAGGTCGAAGTCCTCACCGAACGAGCTGTTGTCATCGGCGCGAACCGCACCCGTGATGAAGAAGCGGTCTCCGAAGCCGAACTGCTGCTGCAGATAGACGCCGACGGTGTTGTTCTCGATGAAGTTGTCGGAGCCGTCCCGCTCGCCGGTGGCGCTGATGGCCGACAGGCCGAGGGCCGGGAACCCGGTCCCTTCAGCGATGACGCCCTTGATCTCCTTCGTGTACACCTGGAAGCCGAACGACGTCGTCGAGGCGATGCCGTCGGTGAGCTGACGCTCCGCGCTGGCAGCGTAGTCGAACGTGGTATAGACCACGGACTCCCGATCCACGTCCTTCGAGCCGGATGCCGCCCGGGACGAGAAGAACTGGGCCGCGTACGGGCTCAGGATCGCATTCCGAGTCTCCTCGGCCATGTCCGTCATGTCCAGGCCAAACGTGAGGCGCTGGGTGAACCAGTCGAACGGCGTGTGGTTCACCGTGATGCCGGCCGTCATGCGATTGGCAAAGTGGTAGTACTGCTCGCGCTCGACGCGCGCTTCCGGCGGGGCCCGGTAGTACCCGCGCTGCGGGTTGAGCGAGCCATCCTCGTTGAACCGGTACTTGAGCTCGGAACGGACCGCGTCTTCGTAGGGGTAATCACCGGCCAGCCGGAGCCGCGCCATTCCGAAGCCGGCGTTGGCACCGATGGTGAGGTTCTCGCTGGGCTGGGCGTCGATGTTCACACGCCCGTTGTAACGGTTGGCCCAGCTGTTGTACGTGGCGCCCTGGTCACGGGCGACCGAGCCCGAGACGAAGTAGCGGAACGCCGACGAGCCGCCGGAGACGTCCATACCGTAGTACTGGTTGTGCGCGTTGCGGAACATCGCGTCGGACTCGCCCGGCACGTCGCGGAGGATGTTGAAGCCCTCGACCTGCCCGGTGGCGGGGTTGATGCCATAGTTGGTCGGCGTGCGCCCGGCCGGATCCTGGAACCATGCGGCACCCTGCCGCGTCGTGAAGTTCCACTGCGCCGCACCTACGGCACCGGCCTTCGTGATGATCTGGATCACCCCGTTCGCGGCCTCCGTCCCGTAGAGCGTGGCCGCCGCCGGGCCCTTGATGATCTCGATGCTCTCGATCGAACCCGGGTCGAGGTCGTCGATCCGGGAAACGTCACTTGCACCCGACTCCATGCGGTTGTTGACCCGCACGCCGTCGATGTAGACCAGCGGACCATCGTTCACCAGGCGCATGGTCGAGCTGCCTCGGATCTTGATGGCGGACGCGGAACCCGCGCTCCCGTTACCCTGCTGCACGACGACACCCGCCACGCGACCCCGGAGGAGGTCGGAGACGTTCTCGATCGGCTGAACCTCCGCCACCGAGGCGTCGAGCTGGGTCACGGCGTTTCCGATCTCTCGGACCCGAGAGCCGGCCGCCGTGCCGGTCACGACAATCTCGTTGAGCTGGAGCGCCTCACGCGACAGGGCGAAGTCCTGCTGGACTGTCTGGCCTGCCTGGACGGTGACCTCCAGGGTCGCCGTAGCGAAGCCTAGCTGCTGGACCGAGACCGCGTGGGTTCCCGCCGGCACGTTCAGGAGGATGTAACTCCCGTTGGCCTGGGTCAGGGAGCCGAGCTCCAGGTCGGCGATGTACACCTGGGCCGAGCCAAGAGGTTGCCCGGTCGCCTGATCCCGCACAATGCCCGTTATCGTCTGGGCCTCGGTAATCCCCGGCGCTGCCATGAGCGCGAGGGTACAGGTCAAGAACATGAGTCTTCTCATCTCGCCCTCCTCCTCGTGAGTTGTGGAACATCTGATTGGGGCAAGCGGGAAAGCTATGAACGGACGCCGGATCGCGCCAGCATCAAGTACATAACTCCGATATTGCTATCTTCCCCACGAGACCCCTTGCGCGACGACTCCTTCGTCGCTTGCCCCGCTACTCCCCGGGCCGGGGCACGACGATCACCGGGACCTTGGAGCGTCGGACGACATCTTCCGCCACGCTCCCCAGCACCAAGTGCCGGAACCCGGTGCGCCCGTGCGTCCCTACGATGATCAAGTCCGCCTCGTTCGAAACCGCGTAGTCCACGATCTCGTGAGCCGGCTCTCCGCCGGCGACAACCTCCGCGGTGATCTCGAGGTCGTCGCCATAGGCGCCGACGCGTTCCAGAACCCGCGCTCGGGCGGCGTCCAGGGTGTCGGCGTCCACGGGCTCATCCTGGCGGGGCGCCAGAGGGGCTCCGTGCGGGATGGCTTCGTGGCTTCCGATGACGTGCAGGAGCGTGACCCGCGCGCCCAACGTACGCGCGAACGCGCCGATGGAGGCGGTGCGGGCCAACATCTCATCCGAGAGGTCCGTGGCGACGAGGATGTGCTCGATGTTCATGGAAAGCTCGGGGAGGGGAAAACGGCCGGTGGTGGCAGGACGGCTGCAACCTGCCAAGGCGCCCGGCGAGACGCAAGCGATCCGCGAGGGCACCCGTTCCGCATGCCCGCCGCTCACACCGCGAACGGAGGTCGTGACACACGCCCGGATCGAAGTCACCCCGGGGCCAGGATTCAGGCTGACTGGAGACGCTCAGAGGCCCCCGGGGCACTCGATCGTCAAGCGGTGAGTTCCTCGACGATGCTTGACGGTGAACGACTAGACGCTTCTACTTGCCCGGATCGCCTTCCCACCAGGAGGCCGGCGGCACCTTCGCCACCCTCTCACCTCAAACTCCCTGGATTCCATGAGGCCACGCGCATCGGTTCTCTCAGCCCTGGTCGCAGTGACCCTCGGAACGGGCTTGCTGGCGCCGTCCAGCACGCTCGCTCATGAGGCCGACGGGAGCGTTGTCGCGCCCCCGTCCGTGGCCGCCGTCGCCGAAGCTCCTGTAGCCGCGCCCGCCACGGTGGTCGCGGCCCTGGCCGTCGCCCCGCAGATTCCCGTCGGCGAAGAGGGGACGTCGCAGCGAGTCGGATGGCAGGACCGGGCCGACCAGGCCATGGGCGTGGTGAACGGCATCATCTCGGCGGTCTTCTTCTTCGACCTGATGTTCTGGAACCCGGACGTGACCCTGCCTCTGGTGGTCGCGTGGCTGGTATTGGCCGCGATCTTCCTGACGTTCCGGATGGGCTTCATCAACATCCGAGCGTTCACCCACGCGATCCAGGTCACTCGGGGGCGCTACACCGACCCCAGTGAGCCGGGCGAGGTCTCGCACTTCCAGGCCCTGACCACGGCCCTCTCCGCCACCGTCGGATTGGGCAACATCGCCGGGGTGGCCATCGCCGTCAGCATCGGCGGGCCGGGCGCCACGTTCTGGATGATCGTCGCTGGGCTCCTCGGTATGTCGACCAAGTTCACCGAGTGCACGCTGGCACAGGCGTACCGTGACGTGGGCCCCAGCGGCAACGTGTTGGGAGGCCCCATGCAGTATCTGTCCAAGGGTCTTGCCGAGAAGGGCATGGGCGGCCTCGGCCGCGTGCTCGCTGTGCTGTTCGCATTCCTCTGCATCGGGGGATCGCTGGCCGGCGGGAACAGCTTCCAGGTCAACCAGTCACTGAACGCGGTGCAGGAAAGTCTCCCCGTCCTGGGGGAGCTCAATTGGGTTTACGGCCTGGTGCTGACCGTCTTGGTCGGCATCGTCATCATCGGTGGGCTTCGCCGAATCGCCAGCGTGACGGACAAGATCGTGCCGGTCATGGCGGTGGTCTACGTCATCGCGGCCCTCATCGTGATCCTGGCGAACATCGCCAACGTGCCGGCAGCCCTGGCGTACATCGTTGAGCAGGCGTTCTATCCCGACGCGGTATGGGGCGGTTTCGTCGGTGTGCTCGTCGTGGGCTTCCAGCGTGCGGCGTTCTCCAACGAAGCCGGCGCGGGCTCGGCAGCGATTGCCCACTCGGCGGCTCGAACCGAATACCCTGTTCGCGAGGGCGTGGTCGCACTGTTGGAGCCGTTCATCGACACGGTCGTGATCTGCACCATGACCGCACTCGTCATCGTCTTCAGCGGCGCCTACGCGAACCCCGAGTACGCAGACATCATCGCGTCGAACCAGGGCGCGGCCCTCACTTCCCGAGCGTTCGCCGAACACCTGCCCGGCTTCAACCACATCCTGTCCGTCGCTGTGGTGTTGTTCGCGTACTCCACGATGATCTCGTGGTCGTACTATGGAGAACGCTGCGCGGTCTGGTTGTTCGGTGCCCGGGCATCGATGCCGTACAAGATGGTCTTCCTGGTCTTTACCTTTCTGGGCTCCATCATCACCGCCACGCAGATCCTCAACTTCGGCGATCTGATGATTCTGGGGATGGCGTTCCCGAACCTTCTGGGCGTCTACATCCTGAGCGGAAAGGTGAAGGGGATGCTGGACGACTACTGGAAGGACTACAAGTCGAACCAGTTCCAGGTGTACAAGTAGCAGTCCAGCCATTCCGTGCGGCGCGACGGCCGCAGCGACCTTGCAGCGGGCCCTAGCGACCCTGCAGCGGGCCGTAGGCCCGTCGAAGGTCTTCTAATCCGTGTAGGCCGTCGCTCCGCCAGGCGCCACCAACCGTCCTAGCCGCAGCAGCCGTCCATGGCCGGCCCCCGGCGAAGGACCTCCAACATCCGCACCGCGGCACCTGCCGAAAGGATGTCGTTGCGTCGCCGGGAGTCCGCCTTTCGGTTGAAGAGATCGAGTAGACTGTGCTCGAAGATCAGGGGCAGTCGCGGACCCACGGCTGGTGAAGAATGCGCCAACCCTCGGGGAATGAGAACGCTCTCACAGCCGCAGGCGTTCCGGACGAAGCGGTCGCCTGCCGCGAGACCTCGCCCCCCGGTTTGGCTGGCCTCCCAACTGGCGGAAGCCCTATGCTTGCCATGTAGGAAAGGAGTGGGGCGGGTTGATCTTTGGCACGTTCCGACTTCTGTCTCTAAACCACGTGATCCGTGATCCGTTTCTTCCCAGCTTTTGCAGTGCCTTCGCAGGCTGCTGCAGAGTACGTCGCCGTCGTCGCGCAGTCGGCAACCAGCAAACTCCAAGTCATCATGGCTCAGAGTCTGCACGTGATCACCGACCATCCAGTACTGATGGGAGGTGGCTTCGTACTGCTGATGATTGTTCTCTTCGGTACCCGTCGCTGAAGCGGTCCGTACCGAGCTGAGGGACTGGCTTGTCGGCGCGCCGTACCCTGCGAGGGCGCTAGGCGCGAGAATGAACTGAGCCCGCTCGGTGTGAACCGCGCGTCTCGGATCCCCTCGCTCCGCGCGCGTCTCCACGCGGGTGAGCCTCCCGCCGCCTCCATGCCCAGAAACACGAAAGCCCTCACGACCGGACTGGTCGTGAGGGCATGGAGGCGGCGGGAGTGAGCTCCGGTCGGTGCTCTGCACCGATCCTCGCTCTGTCGCGGAAGTCCGCCCAGGCGCTAGTCGCGCCCATCCGGTCGGCCGCTCGGCGCAAACCCGCGTTCGGGGCGCTCCGCGCCCCAGCGGGTTCGCCTCCCGCCGCCTCCATGCCCAGAAACACGAAAGCCCTCACGACCGAACTGGTCGTGAGGGCATGGAGGCGGCGGGAGTCGAACCCGCGTCCGCGAATGAGTCCGGTAGGATCTCTACGTGCGTAGAACGCTGAGGATCTCACCACGGGGAGCCAGCGATCAGCTCGGTCCGCAGCCAGCCACCTTAAGTCTCGCTTCCGTCCCGGCGGCACGAACGGAAGACCAGCCCGACTCGTCGTCGTCTCAAGGAGCGCCTCGGGCGGGCTCTCCAGGAGACGGACCTACGTAAGGGTTACCTTACGCGGCCAGTGCCATGTTGTTGTTGGCAGTTATCAATTTTCCCGAGGATTTGCGAGGATCAGGACCTCGGCACGCAACCCCACTTTCACCAAACACGTCGAAGCCGTGACGCCCCCGTGTGTCGCTCGACCGCGCACGGCCGGCGGGTGAAGATTTCAAACAGCGTCTTCCGGAACATCTTACACGGAACGGCGGCCGATGGTCCACCCGTGGCGTCGACTCGTCACTCGTCGAAGGAGCCCCCGGAGGTCGCCGGGGAAAGATACAGGTCCTGCCGACGGCGTTGAGGTCCGGTATCGACCCACCGACGACTTACGCCAGCACCGCCTCCTGCCGCGCCGTGAGATACTCCAGCAGAAGGCGCTCCACCTCTTCCAGCGTTTCGGACTGAAACAGCTCGGTGCGGAGTTTCCGGCCGTTGGGCAGGCCCTTGGTGTACCAGCCGAGGTGCTTTCGAAAATCGATGATGGCTCGCTCAGGATTCCGCTCGAACGCGATGGCGTTGCGGGCGTGCTCGAGGCAGATCTCGAATCGCTCCCGGACGTCCGGCTCGGGAGGCACCGGAAGCCCGTCCAACGCCGCACGGGCCTGGGTGAAGATCCACGGGTCGCCGTGGGAACCTCTGGCGATCATGATCCCGGCGCACCCGGTCTCATCTCTCATGCGTCGAGCATCCTGACCCGTCACGATATCGCCGTTCCCGATGACCGGGATCTCCAACGCCTGAACCACATCTCCGATCTCGGACCAACGGGCGTGGCCCGAGTACATTTCAGCCCGGGTCCGCGGGTGAAGGCAAAGCGCCCGAGCGCCGGCTTGCTCACAGCGCAGAGCGATGCCCACGGGATCGCGCGTCTTCTCGTCGAAGCCGGATCGGATCTTCACGGTCACGGGCAGCGGCGTCGCGTCGTCTACGGCTCGTACGATCCGGTCCACCAGATCGAGATCACGTAGACACCCTGACCCACCGTTCCGCTTCACGACCTTCTTCACGGGACATCCGAAGTTGATGTCGATGTAGTCCGGCCCATAGATCTCCCCGACCAGCGCCGCGGCGTCCGCCATCATCGCAGGATCGGCGCCGAAGATCTGGATTCCGATCGGGCGCTCGGCATCGTCGAAGCGCAGGTAGTCCCGGGAGCGCACCGACCCCATCATGATTCCGGCCGCGCTCACGAACTCGGACACGACCACATCAGCCCCGAAGCGCCGGCATAGCCGGCGAAAGGGGGATTCGCTCACCCCCGCCTGGGGAGCCAGGTAGAGGGGGGTACGCGTTCCAGCCAAGAGCTCAAAGACGTTCATGGGCATGTTTCAAAGCTAGGGCTGGGGGCGCCGAGGATGAAGTCGCGCCCCCGACGGGGGATCGACGGACCCTCCCGGATTCCCTATTGTGCACATGGTAAAGCAACCGGGACCCGAATCGCTGTTCGGAGGACATATATGCGGCTCACCGAGCTGTTCACGGTCGACTCCGTGAAGCTCCAACTCGAGTCGGAGACGAAAGACGATCTCCTCAAAGAGTTGATCTCCCTGCTGGACCTCGACGACAAGTCCGAGGCCATTCTCTTCAAGACGGTCAAGAGACGGGAGAACCTGGGCTCTACAGGGATCGGGAAGGGAATCGCTATCCCTCACTGCCGCTCCCTGGTGGCCAACCGCCTCCGGCTCGCGTATGGGCGGAAGCCGGGCGGAATGGACTTCAACGCCATAGACGGCGGTCCGGTCTACAACTTCTTCCTCATCGTCGCGCCGCCGCTGGAAGTCTCCAACCAGTACCTGCCCGTCCTCGGGAAGATCGCGCAGTTCGCCAAAGACCCCGAGGTACCCGACCTGCTCATGGGTCTGGACACCCCAGAGGCCTTCCTTGACTTGCTGGACAAGAAGTCCAAGTGAACGAACAACTCCTCGTGATGCTCGAGATCCAGGACCTGAAATCCAAGGCGCGGGAAATCGAGCGTGGCGAGCTCGGTGACCTGGAGGAGACACACTTCGGCGTCGACCCCGATCAGGCCGTGACCGCCCTCCGGAACAAGGCCACCGAGCTCATGGGAGGGCTCAGGGCCGACACGCGCGGACGCTTCAAGGCACTCGCCGAGCGCGCGGACCGCGCGGTGGTACCCGTCGTCGACGGGACGTGCTTCGGCTGCTACGTCTCCATTCCCACCGCCACGGCGGGGGAGCGAGAGCCGAATTCAGCCCTCCAGAGCTGCGAGAGCTGCGGTAGGTTTCTCTACATCCTCGGCTGAGGGCGCCCGAACGCTTCGCATCGGCGACTCGTGCGCAAGCGACACCCAGCGGGTCCCCGGATGGGCTACTTGAGGACGTACATCTTCTTGGTCGCACTCCGCCCGTTGACCGTCAGCTGCATGAAATAGATCCCCGACGCGACCTGTCGCCCGGCTTGGTCGCGCCCGTCCCAGAAGGCCTCGTAGCGCCCCGGGATCGTGTACTCCAGCTGGCGAAGCTGCTGGCCCTCTCCGGACGGATGACCCAGCGCCACAGGATAGGCAACGACCTGCTGGAGGAGATTGAAGATCCGCACGGTCACAACGGGAGGACGCCCATCGACGAACAACTCCTCACCCAGGGTGAAGGGTATGGTCGTCTCGGGGTTGAACGGGTTCGGATAGTTCTGTTCGAGCTGGAATCCGTTTCCCTGCTCGGCCGCCGGCGGGCCTGCCCCGTCCTGAGCGGAAAGGGCCTCGGTTGTGACGATCGAGATAAGGAGGACGGATAAGACGCCCAAAATGCGTCTCATCTGGACCTCGGCACTCATGTGCGGTAGCTAAGCGTCAATCGCGCTCCATTCGGTGAACCTTCCTTGACGTCTCACGCCGTTCTTACTCAACGTAGGCCCGGGAAAGAGGGGCGGTCAAGCGATCCGTTCTTCTTGTTCGATGCAATGCCTGCGGGAAAGGTTGCTCGGTTCTTCCCTTCTCGGTCACTTCGGCACCGTGCGCCCGTCTGCCAAGCGCAGGGTGACGCCTCGATGGTCGAAGAAGTTGAGCAAGGGGATCAGATGCTTTCGGGTGACGTCGAGGGCCTCTCTGAAATCCGCAGGCCCGAGCCCCTCCCGTCCACCGAGGACCTCCCGCACCCTTGCTTGGCCGTCACGCAGGGCTGTCGTAGCGACGTAGAGGTCGTCCGCGACTTGCTCGACGGTTCCTTCCCGCTCCAACCAGTGCAGAAGTGCCCAGAGATCGCTCCGCCCAGTGAGGTCCTCGGGGAGTTCTTCCACGAACGGGGGGGCGAGTCCACCCTCGTTCAACACCTCACGCAGTCGGTCCACGGCGTCGGCTTGGTCCCCCGTGAGACCGGGCTCGTGCTCAGGAGCCCGCACGCCGCCATCCTCGCGAACCAGGCTGCCGTCCTCCACCAGCTCAGCCAGCACGGCGTCGGCGAGCCCGTCGGCCGCCCAGTCGGGTACGGATGATCGGAGTGCGGCGAGCGGAAGCAAGAAACGCAGGGGTTCTCGCTCGTGAGCTTGATGCACGGCCCGCAGCACCGCGTCTCGGGCTTGAACCCAGATCTCGGAAGCGAACGCGTGCTCACCCGTCACTCGAACCCCTCTGCCAGCCAGTGACTCCAGAGCCGCCGTGACACGAGACTCGGTGAGTCCCACGCGCACCGGCAGCGCGTCCCGCGCCACACCCGTCCATCCTGCGAGGAGCAGGTGCGCCGCCACGGCCTGCGTATCGTCGCCTTCCAGCGCCTCGCGCAGGGTCGCTCGCTCCTGGGCGCCGAGTGCCTTCCGCTTTGGGGCGTGCGACTCGACGACCACACCACCGGCGATGGTCGTCACCGGGGAATAGGAACGCAGCACCAACCGATCGCGCCCTCTCGGAACGAGCGGAGCTTCCAGCCGAAGCTGAATCCAGCCAGAATCTCCGGGAAGTAGCGCGCCCCCATGCTCAAAGATCACCGCTCGTGCCAGCACCTGAGCGGTCCCGTGGTGCACGTGCACGCGCTGGTTGTGCTCCACGCTCCAGGACGAGTCCGGGAGCACGTGGAGCCACACAGTCAGCATGGAGCTCGCCTTCCAGACGTCGGACGATACCAGAACGGATCCCCGGTCCACCCGGTCGCGGTCGGCGCCGCTTCCGGAGAGCGCCACCGCGGTTCGTTCGCCGGCCAGGGCCTCGTCGGCTGGGCGACCGTGGACCTCCAGAGCCCGGACCCGCGCCTCGAGATCTTGAGGGAGCAGGCGCACCTTCTCCCCCGTCTTCAATGCACCGCTCCACAGAGTGCCTGTGACCACAGTGCCGGTCCCCTGGATGGTGAAGACCCGGTCGAGCGGGATCCTCGCCAAGTCGGCCTCGGCTCGCTCGGGAGCGCTCTCCGCTTCTTCGAAGAGCCGGGCGCGGAGCTCGTCCAACCCCCGGCCGTCCATTGTCGACGTGGCCACACGCGGCGCGTTGGCGTAGTCCGTACCCTCGAGGAGCGCGTCGACGTCGGCCTCGACCAGCTCCAGCCACTCCGCCTCCACCAGGTCGGACTTGGTGTAGGCGACCACCAACCGAGGCACGCCCAGGAGCCGGACGATGCCGAAGTGTTCCCGGGTCTGGGGCATGACTCCTTCGTCGGCGGCGACCACGAGGAGTACCACATCCATACCCGCCGCGCCGGCGAGCATGGCCCGCACGAAGGCCTCGTGCCCGGGCACGTCTACGACCCCGAATCTCAGGCCCTGCTCGGCTCCGGTGAGCTCAGCGAAGCCAAGCTCGATAGTGATGCCCCTGGCCTTCTCTTCCTTCAACCGGTCCGTGTCCACACCGGTCAGCGCGCGAACCAGGGCTGTCTTTCCGTGGTCGATATGACCGGCCGTGCCCAGGATCAGACGATGCTCCCTCATGCCGGAGTCGTTGCGTCCTCAGGAAGCCGGTCGCCCAGGAAAGCGAGGGTCTTGAGGGGCCTCGAAACGACGTGGTGGACCATGAAGTCCGACACCAGGGCTAGATGCCTCTTGGGATGACCGAAGTCCTCCGGCACCCGCCCCTCGAGAAGGTCCCTCAGCTGACGCCGCGCTGTGGGGCCGACCCTCGGCCCGACCGGACCTGCGCCGCAGGACTCACACCGCACTCCACCCGCGTCGAAATCGAATCGGGCCAACGGTCGGTCATCCAGCGGCCGCCCACAGAGGACGCAGGCTTCCAGCTCGGGAGCGAAGCCGAACGCGCTCGTCACACGCCACAAAGCCGAGAGAATCGCGGGAGCAACCTGCTCTCGATCCACACCCTCCACCCGATCGAGCTCTGCCTCGACCCTGTCGAAGAGCTCGGGATGCGGTTCCTGCTCCGCGTGGGAGAGCACCAACTCCGCGAGGCAGGCCGCACCGGCGAACCGGAGGATGTCCAGCGACAACGCGGCTCGAGATCTCGCGGCCGTGAAGTCTTTCATGGTGTGGAGGTCCGCCTGCGGCTTGATGTACGCGACGAGCTCACCCGACGCGAAGCTATTCACGGCGGCCCCACCCTTACCGCTGCGACCACGCACTCCTCGGGCGACGACGCTCAAGAGCCCGTGGTTTCTCGTGTAGAAGCGAAGAATCCGGCTCGTGTCCCCGTAGTCGTGGCCGCGAAGAAGGACGGCGGGGGTGCCCACCGGAGCCACGTCAGGAGCCTGCCGTCAGCTCACCGAGGAGCTCGGTGCGCCTTGCTTCGTACTCGGCTCTCTGCTCCGGCGTCCGATCCACCTCGGATTCGAAGGCCTCGTCCAACCGAGCGACCTCCAACAGCAGCACCTGTCGGCGCGCCGCTCGCCCCCCCGCCCTTCGTGTCGGTCGTCCCGCCACCGCCTCCACAGGCCGTCGCATGTCCCGGGTGACCCAGAGGGCCACTCCGGCCAGGGCAAGGGCCACTACGACCGTGATCCACGGCAATGGCAAATCACCGGGTTGTTGCGCCTCCACCACCCGAACGCGACCGCTTCCGATGCTCGTTCCCGAGTACCGTCGATAGGTGGACCCCTCCTCTACTTCCACACGGCCCACGAGCTCGAGGCCCTCCACCCCTACCCGCGGCGACGGTTCGCGCACGAGCAGGTCGAAGGCCTCGGTGAGGCCGGGCGTAGGCACTTCTCCGAATAGCTCGTCCACGGTGTATCTGAAGACGAAGACCCTTTCTCCCGGAGCGATCGCGGCTCGAACGACCACGGAGCCGTCCCGGATGCTGGTACCGTCCAGGGAGAAGCCGTCTTGGCCCGAGGAGAAGTCCCGTGCGCCCTCGAGAAGCAGGTACGACCAGACCTCTCCGTCCTCCGGTGCCACCAACGTGCGGCCGAAATCGTTCCTCAGCTGGAAGATGTCCGTGACCCGCCACTCCTCCCCGTTGGGCTCGAAGAAGAGGTTGCGGGCCTGGATGGGGATGTCGGCCCCTCCCGCCGCGACCATGGCGGTGTCGTACGTCTGGATCCTGTAAATCGAGTCGAGCTGTGCGACGTCCGAGAGTGGTGATCCGAAGTAGAGGATTCCCTGATGGCGCAGCGAGGCGAAGTAGAAACGGTCCGCCGCCCCCAACGGTGGCTCCGGCAGGTTGAAGGAAAACGACCCGTCCCTGCCCACGGCCACGGAGTCGATCTCTCCCTGATCCTCGCTGGTCACTCGGTGAAGCACGACCGTGCCCGACGTCAGGACGGTATCACCCAGTAGCGCCTGGCCCTGGAGCGGAGGTACACCGGATTCCTGAGCCGCGAGTCCGATCGGCCACAGGAGGGACAGGATGGCAGCACGCGTCACCACGCGGAGCCTGCTAAGACCGCGCCGGAGCTCGATTACGGTCCGGGGGCCGATGGAGGGCGCGGCAGGCACCAGGACAGCGGCCACTAAGGCTTGAAGCGGCCGAAGTCCTCCGGATTCAGCTTCCGGAGGTGGTCCTTGAGCTCGTCGGGGCCCATGGACTCGGGCTCAACCACAGGTTCCTGGACCTCGAAGGGAAGGTCCGCCACGACCTCCTCGTCAGCGACCTCGATGGAGGCCGTTTCGAGCAGCTCGTCCTCGGCGAAGATCCGAGCATCCACGCGCAAAGCGACGGCGATGGAGTCGGACGGGCGGGCGTCCAAAGAGAAGACCTCGCCGTTTCGCCGCATGATGAGCTCCGCGTAGTACGTGCTCTTCTCGACCCTGGTGATGATCACCTTCTCCAGGGTGCCGCCAAGGCCCTTCATGAGTGAGCAGAGCAGGTCATGGGTCAATGGACGGGCGAACTCCATCTCGGCGAGCTGCATGGCGATGGCACTCGCTTCTCCCGGCCCGATCCAAATGGGAAGCACGCGCTCGCCGTCACGCTCTTCGAGAATGACTACGGGGGTATTCGACGACCGATCGAGCGCAAGGCTCTGAACCCTTACCTCTACCAACACGCGGCGCAAACCTCCGCACCTGAGACACGAATCGGGGCGCTCGGACCCCGCTTGCCCCACCAATACTCCGAAGCACCGCCCGGGTTCTCGTGAAGCCGAGCGGTGCTTCGAGCACAGCTGAAGGCCGTTGCGGGGTCGATCCCGGTGCACCCCGGTGGCCGCGCCGGGGGGTGGTCCCCACGCCCGGCTCAGACGCCGATGGCAGTTCGCAGGTCGTCGACCCGGTTGGTGAGCTCCCAAGGGAAGAACTGGACAGGCTCGTCCCCGCCGGCGGAGGGCACACGGACCTCGGGCACCCGACCGAAGTGGCCGTAGGCCGCGGTCGGGGTGTAGATGGGCTTCAGAAGACCGAGGCGCTCGATGATCGTCCTCGGTCGGAAATCGAAGACTTCTTCCACCGCCTTCGCGATCTCGGCCTCCGAGACTTCGCTGGTCCCGAAGGTGAGAACTCGCACGGAGACTGGCCGGGCCACGCCGATCGCGTAGGCCAGCTGGATCTCACACCGGCGCGCCAGGCCCGCGGCGACCACGTTCTTGGCCGCCCAACGGCCCGCATACGCGGCAGAGCGATCGACCTTCGACGGATCTTTGCCGCTGAACGCTCCACCGCCGTGCCGCCCGACCCCGCCATAGGTATCCACGATGATCTTCCGACCGGTGAGGCCCGCGTCGCCGTGAGGCCCGCCGATAACGAAGCGACCGGTCGGATTGATGTGGAGGATACAGTCGTCGACGTCGAACATGTCACTCGGCAGCACCGGCTTGATCACCCTGTGGATCACCGCATCCCGAATCTCGGCGTCGCGAATGTCCGGGTCGTGCTGTGTGCTCACGACGACGGTGTGGACACGGACGGGCTTGTCCCCGTCGAACTCCACGGTGACCTGCGCCTTGCCATCGGGACGGATCCACGGTACTTCGCCCTCGCGTCGCACGTGTGCCAGACGTCGGGTGATGCGGTGCGCGAAGTCGATGCTGGCCGGCATGAGCTCCGGCGTCTCGTCACTGGCATACCCGAACATCATGCCCTGGTCGCCGGCACCGCCGGTGTCGACACCCATGGCGATATCGGGAGACTGCTGGTCGATATTGGTCAGCACCGCGCAGGTCGTGGCATCGATACCGAGCTGGGCCTTGGTATATCCGATGCGCTGGAGCGTGCCCCGGACAATATCCGGCAGATGGACGTAGACCTGAGTGGAAATCTCGCCAGCCACGAGCGCCATCCCGGTGGTGACCAGCGTCTCACAGGCAACCCGGGAGTCCGGGTCCTTGGCCAAGAGATGGTCGAGCACGGAGTCCGAGATCTGATCGGCGATCTTGTCCGGATGTCCCTCGGTGACGGACTCGGAGGTAAACAAGTTCTTCAAGGATTCCTTCCCGGAGAGCGGCTGCAAGTCTGAGAGATACCGGAGACCCGCCTGAAATCGAGTGACTCCAGCCCCAAGGCTAGAAGATCAATCGGGAACCGACAAGCTCCAACGGCCCTGAAAGACCTTGAGATCCGCCGAGTCTCCGATCCCGGCCACGAGGCAGTCCGTAACGTCCTTGCTCGTTGGTGCGGCCAAGGCTTTTCGCGCGGCGGTGCGAGCGTCCTCGATGCGGATATCCCGGATCAGCTTCTTGATCTCCGGCAGCGAGGGCCACGACATGGAGAGGGTCGTGATATCGAGCCCGAGCAAGAGGAAGGCGCCGAGCGGATTCGATGCCAGCTCCCCGCACACGCTTACCTCGATTCCCGCTGCTCGGCTGACTCGAGCTACCTGGTGTAGCAGGCGCACGACCGCCGGGTGGAACGGATTGTAGAGGGGGCTGAGGCGCGTATTCGTCCGGTCCACCGCGAGCGTGTACTGAACGAGGTCGTTGGTCCCGATGGAGAAGAAGTCGCAGTGACGCGCAAGCTCCACCGCATCCAGCGCGGCCGCCGGGGTCTCGATCATGACCCCCAGCTTGTAGCCCGAATTGTACGGGATTCCGCTCCTGCTGAGGACCTCCTCCTCCTCTTCAAGGAAAGCGCGAACGCGCCGCACCTCCTCAACGTCGTTCACGAGCGGAAGCATCATGCGCACATCGCCATGCGCCGTGGCACGTAAGAGGGCCCGAAGTTGCGTTCTGAAGAGCTCCGGCTCGTCCAGGCAAACCCGGATAGCGCGCCAGCCGAGGAACGGATTTTCCTCCGCCGGCATGTCCAGGAACATCGGGAACTTGTCACCGCCGAGATCGAAGGTCCGGATGTATACAGCGCCGCGCGGGAATGACTCCGCGACCGCCTTGTAGGCCTCGTACTGCTCCTCCTCCCCCGGCATGGAGCTGCGCCCCACGACCAGGAACTCCGTTCGGAACAGCCCTACCCCGACGGCACCGTGCGCAGCGGCCTGGGCGGCCTCGGCCGGCAAGTCCAGGTTGGCTCTCAGCTCCACGTACTGTCCGTCCGTGGTCACGGATTCCAGGGAGGCGATCACGGCCATCTCCTCTTCCCAGTTCGTCAGACGCCGCTGACGCTCGCCGAAGCGGCGTCGCTCGGTGTCCGTGGGATCCAGAACGACCCGCCCGATGCGCCCGTCCACAATCGCATGCTGCCCCTCGTCGGCCTGCTTGGAGACGCTCCCCAATCCCACCACGGCGGGGATGCCGAGAGATCGAGCCAGAATGGCCCAATGGGCAGTCCTCGTACCGTGATCGGTCGCGATGCCCCGGACCAGGGCCGGGTCGAGCTGCGCCACGAGGCTGGGCGTGAGGTTGGGTGCCACCACGACAACACCGACGCCGTCGGAACGCACCTCTGACGGGTCGTGGTCCCCGAGCAAGCGTCTCAGCACCCGGATCATCAGGTCCTCGAGATCATTCAAGCGGTCCAGGACCATCGGGTTGTGCGTGCGGCTCCACATGGCCTGCAGTTCGAGCATGCGCCACTCGAAGGCACGCTGGGCCGTAAGCCGGTTCTCGCTGATATACTGGAGCGTGCCCTCGACGAGCTCCGAGTCCTCGAGCATGAGGAGTTGCGGCTCGAAGATCCGGGCTTCTACGGGACCGAGGCGCTGCTCCGTGGCACGCTGGAGCTCCTCGAGCCGCTCCCGGGCCCAGGCTAGCGCCTCGTGAAAACGCTCCCTTTCGGCAGGGACGTCTTCCTCGGGCACGGTCTCGTGAGGGGCCACCGGAACACCCCAATCCAGCCGGAAGACCGCCCCTTCACCGATCCCCTCCGAAGCCGGTGATCCGTCGAGCGTGATCGACATCAGGCCTCGACCTCGTCGAAGCCCGAGCTCACCAGGTCTTCTAGTGCTCGCACCGCGTCTTCGGCGTCCTCGCCCTCGGCGGACAAGCGTAGCCGGCTACCCTGCGCCGCCGCGAGCATGAGCACGCCCATGATACTCTTCCCGTTCACGGCCAGACCGTCCTTCGCCACCGTGATATCCGACTGGAATCGGCCAGCGACCTTGACGAACTCCGCCGCCGGACGCGCATGCATGCCCGCCCGGTTGACGATCTCGACATCGCGCTCGACGCGGTTCGATTCACTCATCGCAACGTGCCCCAGGTGGCGAGGATGGCGATCGCGGCGACGGCCAATACCGCCGCGGGTCTCCACACCTGGTGGCCCACGGAGAGCCCGAGGATGAACCCCAGTGCCGCGAGGGCGGTCCAAAGAATTCCGGCATCGCCCAGACCACCCGCCCCTCCGAGCAGAGCCCCGACGAGAACTCCGAGGACCAACACCCCCGACGAACGTAGTCGGTCGGTCCAGAGGGAGAGTTGGGCCGCCGCCAGACGGCCGCCCACCGCGCGACCGGCTTCCAAGCCGGTCCTGAATCCCCACACTCGTAGACCCACGTGCCCCATATTGTACAAGATCAAAAAGCCGGTCGCCGCCGCCCAACCGGGGGCGCCCAACCAGTAGCCCGCCACGGCGAGCATGGACACGACAGGCAACCACGTCGCCCACACCAGGGCGTCACCCAGACCACCAAGCGGCCCCCGAACCGCAGTCTTGAAGCGCCGAATGGTCTCGGCGTCCTCACCCTCCGACTCGAGTCGCAGGGTGGCGCCGAGCGCCACGCTGGCCATGTACGGATGGGCGTTGAAGTGCTCGAGATGGCGGCCCAGCGCGTCGTCGAGCTCCTCCCGCCGCTCACGGAACAGCGCACGAAGGCCAGGCACCAGGACGAACCCGAAGCCGCTCCCGAGCATCGTCCTGTAGTTCCACGATGATTGGATCAGGAACGATCTGAGGAACGTCCCCATCAAGCCGCGGGTCCCGATCTTCGCACTCACAGGAACCTGGCTCCTAGGAGTCCCAGGGCGATTCCCACGACCAGCCGTACCCTATGGTTCTTGAAACCGCCGAAGTCGCGAAGCAGGATCCCGAGCGACACCGAAGCGCCCACGAGTACGAGCCCGACCGATGCCGCCGCGTCCAGGGGCCAAATCGGCGCCATTCCGCCGACCACGAACACGCCCACCCAAAGACCGACTGCCGTAACCAGAGCGCCCCGGACAAAGTCTGCGCCGACCGTCACCACATGTAGCGTCATGAGCCGTCGAGCGGACGGGGGTGGCTGCCGCTCGTGCGGAACAAGAACCGCGTTCAGACGCCGTAGCCAGGTGATGGAGAAGCCCCCTACGTGTCCCCAGACCAGGCCGACGGCGACACCCAGGGCCAGCGCCTCAGGCCCCGCGCCGGCGCCCGCAGCCCCCACCGCGACGACCGTGGCCGTAGCTCCTTCCGGGAATCGTGATCCGCCGGTGGGGAAAGACACCAGCAGGTATATCTCGAGGACCACGCCGATGGCCGCTCCCAGCAGAGGCTCTCCCGAGAGCCATCCAGTCAGGGTACCCACGACCAGCGGACGGGACACCATGAACTGGCCCACGGACGTGCCGTCGAGACCCACGAGGCCGCCCAGAACCGACATGGATAGGAGATTCAACGGCCCGGCTCCATCGGCCGGCAACGTACCCCGCGATGACAGGCCTGCCTATGCATCGTCCCTACCTGCGTGCAGACCCAGCTGACCAGCCAAGTTCACCTTGGGAGCATCCGGCAGGTCCCTGGCCTGAAGGCGGGCGCCAGCATACAGGATCGCCTGCATATCCACCAGGTCGTGTGGAGCCAGGTGCACGTAGCTCAAGACCTGCTCCCGTCCCGCCCCGTGATGCAGTCCGCCAACGTTGACGGTCCTCCCTTCCATCCGGCCGCTCTCGGCAAGGATTCGCATCGTGGCTAGATTCCGAGTGAGGACGATCGTCCGCAACGAATCCCTGGCATAGGACGGCAGCGCATCCGCGGCCGCGGCCGCGGACTCGAACACGACCTCCGCACTCCCCGCGCCCAGCCGGTAGAGCTCCTGCTCCCAGGGGCTCTCCGCGAGCGCGTCATCCACCACGACATAGCGCTCGGGACGCAGCTCATGCCCCCATCCGATGACGACCTGGCCGTGGATGAGTCGCTCGTCAACCCGAAAGAGAACGATAGGCACTGGTGCGTCAGCTCGTCCCGGAGGCGTCCACGCGGACCGGTCGAATCCCCTCGCGAGCCCGATCCACCAACCGCGTCACAAGCTCTTCGAACGGGAGCTCCCGGCTGAACGCGAAGTCCAGGAGCATGGGCAGATTCACTCCGGTGATGACCACACGATCGGAGCACGCGCGGCATGAGGCCATGGCGGCCATACAGCAGCTCCCCGCCTGAAGGTCCACGAAGACGATGGCGGACGCGGATCCAACAGCCGCCTCGATCGCCTCATTCAGATCCTCCGGGGATTTCCCTTCATTGGAGATGGGCACCAGCGAGTCCGCGCGCGACCCCGCGATCGAGCGCACGGCGTCCACCAATCCGGCAGCCATGCTCCCATGCGCGATGACCACGCCCAGGTGGCTCCCCGTGTCACTCATAGTCCTGCTCCAGGTACTGCCGGAGGCGCTTGTCGAACGAGTCGGCCGAGTCGATGCCCGAATAGGTCAGGAGATGGTTCATGGCCACGACCTCGGAGATGACCGTGATGTTCTTACCGGGGTTCAGGGGAACCGTGACCTTGGGAATGGCCACGCCCAGAATCTCGTGCGTTTCCTTGTCGAGTCCCGTTCGTGCATAGTGGCTCTCATGATCCCACATCTCGAGGTGAACAACCACCTCGATGCGCTTCTGCTGCCTGATGGCCGTGACGCCGAAGAGCGCGGAGATGTCGATGATCCCCACGCCACGGATCTCCATGTGGTGGCGCTGCAACTCGTGCCCTTGGCCCATGAGCACGTCGTTTCCCGTCCGTCGGACCATGACGAGATCGTCCGCGACGACGCGGTGGCCTCGCTCGACCAAATCGAGGACACACTCGCTCTTCCCCACGCCACTCTCCCCGACGAACAGAAGACCCACGCCGTAGACGTCCGCCAATGACCCGTGGAGAGCCGCGGTCGGCGCGAGCGACATCTCGAGGAATGGCTTGATGCGACGGTAGAAGCTCCTGGTCGACGCCGGAGAGCGGAGCACGGGGATCTTCCGCTCTGTCGCGATCTCGAGGAAGTAACTCGGGATCTCCTGCCCCTTCGTGACGAACACGGCCGGGATCTCAGAGGCAAAGAACGCTCGCAGTCTTTCCCGCGCGGCCGACTCGTCCAACGAGGACATGTAGGTCATCTCGGTCTCGCCGAAAACCCACAGCCGTCCATCGGGCACCCGCGAGATGTGCCCGGCGAGCGCCAGGCCCGGCGAGGTGATGTCCGAATCGTCCGTGGTACCCTCGAGCCCGACGCCCTCGTTCATCACCTCCAGCCCGAGGGCTTCACGCTTGACCTCGACGATCTCCTGTACCGAGATCCGCTTCGGTTCCTGGGGGGCGGCGGGGGCCACGCTCACGGCGGGTCAGTCCCCTGCGAGCCGTTCCTGGAGGGGAGGCGCCTGGTGTTCCCGGTTCCGCTTCCGCTGCTCGCGAAGCTGCCGGCCAACGCGGTCCACCGCCTTGTCCACCGCTCCCCAGAATTCCGTCGCCTCGCCGGCACCGACGACCAGGGCGGATCCGTCGGAATGGACAATGATCTCGACCTTACGGTTCTGCTTCTCTTCCTCGAAGACGATCTCGGCCCATGTGGCGCGGGGGTCGAACTTGTCCAGTGCCGCCACCTGTTCGCGGGCGCGGCTCAGCACGTCTTCGGGCACATCGCAGTGGCGCGCGCTGATCTGAATTCTCAAAGGATCTCCTCAATCAGACGACATGGTTCGGTGACTACTTCTACTCTCCAAAGCTAGCCGAGGCCGTGTCGAGCGACCACCCGATGGAGCAACCGTTCCGTGCGCTCGGCAGCGGCATCCCATGAGTACTGTTGGGCGAAGCGACGACCAGCGCGTCCCATCGCTCCCCGCGTCTCTTCATCCGATAGTAGCCGGTCGATGGCGTCGGCGAGCGCAGCCACGTTCTCGTGGGGTACGAGGAGCCCAGTCTCACCATGCACGACGGACTCTCGCAGTCCCGGTGCGTCGCTGGCAATGGTGGGGGTGCCACAGGCTGCCGCCTCGAGATTCGAAATGCCCCAGCCCTCCTTGCTCGAGGTCAGCACATGGATCCAGCTGCGTCTCAGAAGGCGCAGCTTCTCCTCCTCGCTCACGAAGCCCAGAAATTCGACCTGCTCGCCCAGTCCCAAAGCTCGGACCAGCCGCCCCCAACGATCCGCCTCTGGCCCGCGGCCGGCCACCCAAAGCCGAGGTCTCAATCCCCGGCGCCCGAGAATCGCCAGAGCCTCGAGCACCAGATCCAGGCGCTTGTAACGATTCAGGCGTCCGATGAAGAGCAGCGTCGGATTCGCTTCGCGGGCACCGTCGGGGTCGGGCGAGAGGCCCGCTGTGTCGATCCCGTTGGGGATCACGCTGATGTGCCCCGGATCAACCCCACGGAGGGCCATGTCCTCCCGCGTGCTCTCGGAAACGGCCACGATCGGCACGGATCCGTAGACGCGAGGAATCAGCCGCTCCAGGAGTACGGTGGCGAGGGCCACCGGCGGAGACGCCGCCTGAAAAGCCGTCCGCCCGAAGAGATGGTGGACCAGGAGAACGATGGGTCCAGCCGTCCAACGCGGCGTGAAGAGGGGCACTTTGTTGAGGTCCTCGACAACGACGTCGTAATCCTCTCCCGACAGGACTCTGCGGAAATACCTGGGCGCCACCAAAGAAAAGGTGTGGCGCCCGCCGGTCCTGTGCACGTCCATACCGTCAAGGGCGGCACGCGGCTCGGCTCCCGGGAAGCCCGATACCAGCGCGGTCACGGCGTGGCCCCACCTCGCAAGCCGGCCGAAGACCTGGTGGAGGTGCGTCTCCGCCCCACCGCTTCGCGGGTTCTCGCGATCCAGCCAGTTCACGACCAGGATGCGCAACGGGCGCCCCAGGCGCTGGCTCACCTGCCGTCGAGCTGTTTGTAGAGCGCGTCCATGACTCCGTTGACGAACCGCGGAGATTCCTGGCCGCCATATGCCTCCGCCAGACGGATGGCCTCCTGGATGGCGACCTTAGGCGGAACGTCTTCCCCGTAGAGGAGCTCGGCACCCCCGATACGAAGCACTGCGCGATCGATGGCGGCGAGTCGCTCGAGGCGCCAGTTCTGGAGCGCCTTCCGGAGAGCCTCGTCGATCTCGGGTCCATGGTCGTCCAACACGCTCAGGAGCCTGCGGACATAGGGCACCCTGCGGTGCGCGATGCGACGCGTCGTCATGGTCTCCACCAGGGCGTCTCGAAGTCGTCCCTCAGCCCCGCCGCTTTCCCACCGGTAGTGGATCTGGAGTGCCCACGCCCGAGCCCGGCTTCGGTCGATACGCTCCCGGCGATCCATGCCCACGGTCCCGCTCATCCGGCATCCACCTGGCGGAATACGGTCACCATCTCGACCGCGGTCGTGGCGGCCTCGAACCCCTTGTTGTCCGCCCCCTCCTGGGCCCTCGCGAGCGCCTGCTGCATGTCGTCGGTGGTGAGCACCCCGAAGACCACTGGAATCCTGGACTCCGTCGCCACTCGACCCAGCCCGATAGAGGCATGGGAGCAGACGTAGTCGAAGTGTGGTGTCTCGCCCCGGATGACACATCCGAGCGTCACAACGGCATCGAACCTCCCGGTGGCGACCACCCGGGCGGCGGTCTGCGGCAGCTCCCAGGCTCCCGGAACCCTGAACACCTCAACGTCCGAGTCGGCGACCATGTACTCCTTCAGCGCGCCCCGGGCGCCTTCCAACAGGCGATCGGTAATGTCCTGATTGAACCGCGCGGCGACGACGGCTACCCGGATACCGGCGGCGCTCAGGCCTCCGCGGTAGGCGTCGACGGGAGATCCGGTGGAGCTCATAACAGATGTCCCAGCTTGGAACGCTTGGTCTCGAGGTATCGAACGTTGTGCTCGCCCGGCTCCACTCGAAGCGGCTCACGACCACTGATCTCGAGATCGTAGCCGTCGAGCCCGACGATCTTTCTGGGGTTGTTGGTGAGCAGCCGAAGGGACCGGATGCCCAGGTCCAGCAAGATCTGGGCACCGATGCCATAGTCACGGAGGTCCGGCTTGAACCCCAGCTGCTCGTTGGCCTCAACCGTATCGAGTCCCGTGTCCTGCAGATGATAAGCCTTGAGCTTGTTCCCCAGCCCGATCCCACGCCCTTCCTGTCTGAGGTAGACCACGGCACCTTGCCCTTCCTCGGCGATGCGCTCGAGGGCCGCCTCCAGCTGCTCGCCGCAGTCGCACCGGAGCGAGCCGAATACGTCACCGGTCAGGCATTCGGAGTGCATGCGAACCAGCACATCGGACTTCCCGGCGAGATCGCCCCGCACGATAGCCACGTGCTCTCCGCCGTCCAGGACACTCCGGTAGGCAACGACCCTGAAGCTCCCGTGACGGGTGGGCAGCTCGGCCTCGGTAACGCGCGTCACCAGCCTGGTCTTCGTCAGCCGATACGCGACCAGTTGGGCGACCGTGATGAACTTCAGGCCGTGCTGCTCCGCGAAAGAATGGAGCTCCGGTCTCCGGGCCATCGTCCCATCGGTGTTCAGGATCTCGCAGATGACGCCCACGGGAGGGTACCCTGCCAGCTCGGCGAGGTCCACGGCCGCCTCCGTCTGCCCGACACGGCGTAGAACTCCTCCGGATTTGGCACGCAACGGGAAGATGTGCCCAGGGCGCCTGAGATCCCCGGGCTTGGATTCCGGATCGGTGAGCACCTCGATGGTCTTCGCCCGGTCATGGGCGCTAATCCCGGTGGTCACGCCGAACTTCACGTGGGCGTCCACGGAGATCGTGAAGGCCGTGCCCTGCGGATCGGTATTGCGGTCGGTCATCAAGGGAAGCTCCAGCTCGTCCGCGCGCGCCTCGGTGAGCGTCACGCAGATGAGACCCCGACCGTGCTTCGCCATGAAGTTGACATGCTCAGGGGTCACGGCCGCGGCGGCCATGACCAGGTCGCCTTCGTTCTCGCGCGCCTCGTCGTCCGCCACGATCACCATGTGGCCACGACGGATCTCCTCGAGAGCTTCCTCGACAGTGTCGAACTTCATATCTGAGGTCATGCTTGGTCTTCCCGGGCGCGTTGGGCGAGGATCTTACCCACGTATTTTCCGATCAGGTCCCCTTCGACATTCACGGGATCCCCCGGGCGCAGAAGGCCCAGGTTCGTGTGCTCGTACGTGAACGGGACCAAGCCGATGACGCACACCTCCGGCTCTGGCATTTCCGCCACAGTGAGGCTGACGCCGTTGAGGGTGATGGACCCCCGCTCCACGGTCTGGTCAGCCACGTCCTCCGGGAGCCGCGTCTCCATGCGCCAGAACTCGCCATCCTCTCTAATCTCGTTTAAATAGCCAGTGCCATCTACATGTCCCTGAACGAGATGGCCGTCCAGGCGACCACCCACGCGCAGCGCTCGCTCGAGGTTGACGGTCCGCCCCGCCTCGTATCCCGCCGCGACAGTCCTGGCCAGGCTCGTACCGATGATGTCCACGTCGAAGCACGGCCCATCGACGCCCACTACGGTGAAGCACGCCCCGTCCACCGCCACCGAGTCCCCGAGCCCGAGCTCGGAGGCGAAGTCTGTGCCACACTCGACGCGAACCCGGCGTACCGTGGCCTGCTCTTGAACGCGTGCGATAGTCCCCGTGCGCTCCACGATTCCCGTGAACATCAGGACTCCCTCCGATCCCACGTGAGCAACGCGTCGCGGCCGAGCAGCTTGGGAGGGTCGGATGGCTCGAAATCGCTCCAGTCTAAGCCCTGCGCGTCGTCCGCAAACGCAGGGAAGCCCTCGGCACCCAGTGTCCGCGGCGCCACGAGCAGATGCAGCCTCTGTGTGCGTCCTTCTGACAGGAGGCTCGCCGCGACCCTCCGCCCCCCCTCACAGAACACGGACCGCACCCCTATCTCCCAAAGCACCCCGAAGACGTGGCCCAGGTCCAGACCACTCGGTCCCTCCCGGACCGGATGCACGTGGGCGCCCGCGGCTTCGAGTCGCTCGATGGCCGCCTCGGACACGGCCTCCCTGGTGAACACGTGCACGGGGGCATTGGCGGCCTCGACGCTGAAGAGCGCGGCGTCGGAAGGGGTTCCCGCGGCTGAATCAAGGATCACGCGGCGCAGCGGCCGGTCGCCTAGAGGCACCTCTCTCACGGTGAGCCGAGGGTCGTCGGCCCGAATCGTCCCGGCCCCCACCATCACCGCATCGTATCCGGAACGCAGGCGATGGACCTCTCGCTCCGCCTCCGGTCCCGTGATGTGGGTCCGCCGGCCGGGGCCGGCCGCAATCCTCGCGTCGAGGCTCATGGCCAGCTTCAACGCCACGTATGGCGTGCCATGACGTGTCGTATGGAAGAAGGCGGGGCTGATGGCTTCCCCTTCGACCCTTGGTAGCGCGGGTCCAACCACGTCGACTCCGGCGGCTCGGAGTCGGCCTCCCCCACCGCTCGATCTCGCTCCCGGATCACTGGCCGCGAACACGACGCGGCGAACTCCGGCGTCGATGAGTGCCTCCGAGCATGGAGGGGTCTTCCCGTGGTGGTTGCAGGGTTCGAGGGTGACGTACGCCGTCGACCCGTTCGCACGACCCAGGGCAGACTCCAGCGCGACGATCTCGGCGTGGGGGCCACCGAAACGTTCGTGGAAGCCTTCCCCGACCACCTCTCCGTCGCGTACGAGCACACAGCCGACCATGGGATTTGGCTGCACGTACCCCCAGCCTCTGGCCGCCAGCTCCTCGGCCCTCTGGAGGTAGGCGACGTCTTCCGTCGACAACCGGGCGCCCGCGGTGGACATCAGGGAGTGAACCGTGCTGAGAGGGCTCCAAACGGCGACCCGTGCGCGGGGTCGAAGCGCCCCACCAGGCCCGCGGGGACGTCCGCAACCCCCCCCGCCCACCCCCCCTCGAGGGAGAGCTGCAGCAGAAGGAAGCTCATGGCCAGGCCGCCAAATAATAGGTTTCGAGCCGCATGCGTCCGTCCGGACACCGTGGCCACGTCGCCCCCGCTGTCAGCCACCGCGAGCACGGCGTCGGAATCGATCTCGTCCCGCCCCCAGCCAGCCAACACGCCCAGGCCGAAGAGGTCCTTGCCCAGGGTGACCCGAAGTGAGGTGACGGAAGGCTCCACGTCCACGGCGGTTCG
Source organism: Gemmatimonadota bacterium (assembly GCA_039587535.1). GTDB lineage: Bacteria > Gemmatimonadota > Gemmatimonadetes > Longimicrobiales > Gaopeijiaceae > JAWLHJ01. The sequence goes on along the minus strand of JBDHIF010000002.1, from coordinate 146,578 downwards.
ATCACCGATCTCCGTGTTCCCCACGCCGACGACTCCGACGAACCTGCGGGAAAGCGAGACGCTCACGCCCGGAAGCGTGAACGACTCGCGGATAAGGCCCAGGCGGACCCCGACGGAGCCCCCCGTCGTGCTGCCATCGAAGCCCTCGGACGCGGGGGGCATCACCACGGCCAGCGACCCGAAGAGGTCCAGCGACAGCACGCCGCCAACGGTACTCATGGGCGAAAAGCCGTCCAGTACTCCGAAGGCCAAGCCACCCTGCAGCGCCGGCACCAGAAACGATGCTTCCGGTGCCGGGCCGGTACCCTCGTCGAAAAGATCCGGGAGGCCCATGGACATCCCTCCCGCACGCAACGAGAAGGAAAGGCGCGGAGTGTTCCCGATCTTTCGTCCCAGCGTGGAGGCCGAGCCCGCGACTTCCGAGCCCCAGCCCGAAAGGAGCCCCATCTGACCGGCAAGCGCGCGGGCAGCGACCTCGCCTGTCGCGCACGCCTCGAGGTCTGCCCCGGCCGCCACGCACACGGCAGTCAGATCCCCCGGAGCCTGTGCATCCAGAAGTGCCGGGCCCGCGATCAGGCTGATCAGGAGCATCCGGCCGATGTGCGCCGGCCACGATCCCCTGCTACCCACGGGGTGCGTCACGTGTAGCGTACACCGTCACCCACTGTCACCCGTCCGATGACCCGGGCTCCCATGCCCGCATCTTGGGCGGCATTGACCACCGCCCCAGCCTCGCGCTCCCGGACCACGGCGATCATGCCGATGCCCATGTTGAAGACGCGATCCATCTCGTCCCGGGTCACCCCGCCTGCATCCTGCAGAGTACGGAACACCGCGGGCACATCCCAAGATGCGCGGTCCACATCCGCCCCGAGACCCTCGGGGAGTACTCTGGGAAGATTTCCGGGGATGCCGCCGCCCGTGATGTGCGCCAAGCCCTCGATCTTATCCTCCTCGATCAGGGGCCATAGAAGCGGGAGGTAGCTCCGGTGCACCGCAAGAAGCTCGTCGGCGACGGACCGTCCCGTCCCGGGCAGCTCGTCATCGACGCTCAGGCCCATCACCTCGAAGACGATCTTCCGAGCCAGCGTGTACCCGTTGGTGTGGAGCCCGGAGGCATCGATACCGACCAAGAGGTCTCCCTCGGCGATGCGCTTGCCCTCCAGGATCCGCCCCTGCTCCACCACACCGACGATGAACCCCGCGAGGTCGTACTCGTCCGCGGCATAGAAGTCCGGCATCTGGGCCGTCTCGCCTCCGAGCAGCGCGCAATGGTTCTCCTTGCAGGCTGTGGCCACACCGTGGACGACATCGTGCACGACCGTCTCGTCCATCTGACCGGTCGCCAGATAGTCCAGGAAGAAGAGCGGACGCGCGCCCTGGACAAGGATATCGTTGACGCAGTGGTTCACGAGGCACTGCCCAACCGTGTCGTGCCGCCCGGCAAGGAAAGCGACTTTGAGCTTGGTGCCTACCCCATCGGCGCTGGAGACCAACACCGGCTGCGGGACATCGTCCGGCACCCGGTACAGTCCGCCGAAGGCGCCCAGCTCGGACAAGGTGAACCTATCCCGTGTAGACGCCACCAACTCCTTCAGGCGGTCCTTCGTGCGCTCGGCCGCGTCGAGATCCACCCCGGCATCGCTGTAACTCAATCCCTCGCTCATGTCAGACAGCCTCCACTCGGGTCTCGAAAGCCGTCAGGGCCCGGAACTCCGCGACACGTCGACGAACGTCGTCCATGGTCAGCTCCCGTAAGCGGCTCACGGAGAATCGCTCTACGGCGAAGGACCCCAGAGCGGAACCGTGGACCATGGCCAAGCGCAGATCGTGAGGCTCCATGCTGCCGGCACCGGCGAGGTAGCCGATGAACCCTCCAGCGAACGCGTCGCCCGCACCGGTGGGATCGAAGACATCCTCCAACGGATACCCGGGCACGAAGAACAGCCAGTCTCGAGCGAAAAGGATAGCTCCGTGCTCACCCTTCTTGACGACCACGACCTCGGGCCCTCGCTCCTGGACCCACCTTGCAGCCTTGAGGATGTTGGGCTCGTCGGCCAGCTGACGGACTTCCTCATCGTTGACGATCAGGATGCGCACCCGGTCGAGAAGGGATAGAAGTCGATCCCGAGCTCCATCGATCCAGAAGTTCATGGTGTCGCACGCCACGACCTCGGGAGCGCTCACTTGGTCCAGGACATCATGTTGTAGCGCCGGGTCGATGTTTCCGAGGAACACGAATCTGGACGCCCGAAAACCGTCCGGAATCTGCGGCTCGAAATCGGCGAACACGCCGAGCTTGGTCTCCAGGGTATCCCGCGAATTGAGGTCGAAGTGGTAGCGGCCGGCCCAGAAGAAGCTCTCCCCGTCCACCTTCTGGATGCCCGACAGGTCGGCGCCCCGGTGCTCCAGGAAGTCGAGCTCACCGATCGGGTAGTCGTCTCCCACGACGCCCACCACCTGGACCGGGTTGAACAGCGCCGCAGCAGCCGTGAAGTACACCGCGGACCCACCGACCACGCGATCGGCCTTCCCGAAAGGCGTCTCGACCGAGTCGAGCGCTACGCTACCTACACAGAGAATGGACATAAACAGCTGACAGCCTTTTCAGTTCTGTAAGAACGCGACCCACACCGTCCGTCGCCGCCGGATCGAGGCAGATCTCTACTTCAACCCGCGGCATCCGAGTCGTCACGAACCATGCGAGTCGGAGCATCGATGCCCAGGACTTTCAGACCGTTGCGGAGCACGATACGCACCGCTCGGGCGAGCGCGAGGCGCGCGCCACGCAGTGCAGGATCGTCCACCAGCACGGCCAGGTCGGGGTTCCGTGTCGGATTCCCGGCGTGATACCACGAGTTCGCCGCTCCGGCGGTCTGTTCCAGGTAGTCGCACAGAACGTGGGGCGCCGTGTGTGCGGCCGCGCGCGTCAGAGCCCCCGGGAACTCCCCGAGGCTCTTCAGAAGCTCCCGCTCCCCATCGGCGATGAGCAGGGACAGGTCCGCGCCCTCGGTACCCACCTCGCCCATGTCGACTCCGGCCTTGGCGAAGATCGAGCACATCCGGGCGTGCGCGTACTGGATCTTGTAGACCGGATTCTTGTCGGACTGGTCGAGAGCGACGTCCAGATCGAAGAGCAGATGTGCATCGGGCTTCCGCATCTGGAAGAAGTACCGCGTCACGTCTACGCCGACCTCTTCGAAGAGCTCTCGAAGCGTGGTGTAGGAACCGGCCCTCTTGGAGAACTTCACCTCCTGCCCGTCCCGCTCCACCCGAACCATTTGATGGAGGACGTACTCCGGATATCCAGCCGGAAGTCCCTGAGCCTGGAGTCCGGCCTGGACGCGAGCTACCGTGCCGTGGTGGTCCGCGCCCTGCACGTTGATCACCCTATGGAAGCCGCGTTCCCACTTGTTCATGTGGTAGGCAACGTCCGGAAGGAAGTACGTCGGCATGCCGTTGCCACGGATCATCACCCGGTCCTTCTGGTCACCGAAGTCCGTAGTTCTTAGCCACGTCGCCCCCTCGTGCTCATAGACCAGGCCGGTCGCCCGGAGGCGCTCGACGGTCCCGTCCACGAGTCCCCGGTCGTAAAGCGAAGACTCGAGGAAGTAGGTATCGAAGTGGACCCGGAAGTCGTGGAGGTCACGGTCCTGCTCGTCCCTGAGCACGGCCACCGCGAAATGGCGGATGGCGTCGAGCGCTTCTTCCGACGCGTCGTTCAGGTACCGGTCACCCACCTCTTCACGGAGCGCCTTCGCCAGATCCTGGATGTAGGCGCCCTGGTATCCCCCGTCCGGTACGACCTCCTCCTTGCCTAGAAGCTCCCGGTAGCGAGCGCGGACGCTCAAAGCCAGCAGCTCCATCTGGCGGCCGCTATCGTTGTAGTAGAACTCCCGGTGCACCTCGTGACCCGTCCACTCTAGGAGCGCGGCGATGCCGTCCCCAAGGGCTGCCTGGCGGCCGTGCCCGAGGTGTAGGGGACCCGTCGGGTTGGCAGATACGAACTCGACCATCACAGGCTCGCCCTGGCCAGCAGCGCTCCGGCCGTAGGTCTCGTCGGCGCTGAGGATCTCATCCACGACCGACGCCACCGTATCTGAAGAAAGCCGGAAATTGAGGAAGCCCGGTCCGGCGACGTCGACGGTCTCCACACAGGCCGCTTCGAGGTCCAGTCGCGCCGCGATCTCGTCGGCGATTTGCCTCGGGGATCTCTTCAGGCTACCGGCCAGCGTCATCGCGACGTTGCTGGCGATGTCCCCGTGATCGGGATCCCGTGGGCGTTCCAGCTGGATCTCCCCAGGCTCAGCGCCCAGCTCCGCGATGACGGCTTCCAGCGCGCTCCGGATCGCTTCGTGGGCCACGCTCACTCGTCCGAGACCGGCTTGGCGTCGGTCTTCGAAGACCCGCCCGAGGAATCACTGGAACCCGAGGTGTCTCCTGCCGCCCCACCCTCGGATGGCGTCTCCTTGGACACTTTCTGCTTGTAGTCCGCAGAGCGGTGGTCGGTGATGTAGAAGCCTTCGCCCTTGAAAAGGAAGCCGGCGCCGCCCGAGATGAGGCGTTCGGCATCGGCCCCGCACTGCGGACACTCCGCCACGGGATCGTCCGACATCTTCTGGAAGACCTCGAAGGTGTGCCCGGTCGGGCAACGGTACTCGTACGTGGGCATCGTGGTGTTGGTGACGAACGTTCGAGCGGATGGACCCGGCGTGCTTCTCCTGCTCCTCGGGAAGGCGCGCGCCGTCAGTTCAAAGAGCCTGGAAAGTTAACGGTCTGATGCGGCGGGCGGAAATCTCGACTGCGGCTTCTGGTACCCTGCACGCTTCACCGAGACCTCATGCGTCGTAGGTGCCCCAGATCTCCCGGAGGACATCGCTGATCTCACCCAGGGTCACCTCAGCCCGCACGGCCTCGATGATGGGGGGCATGAGATTCGCGTCGGTGCCAGCGGCATCGCGAATGCGCCGCAGGGAATCCCGGACCGCGTGACTGTCCCTCCGTGCGCGCAAGGTCGCCAATCGAGCCTTCTGGCCATCCTCGAGGGCCGAGTAGTCAGGCTGCCCGATACGGGGAGGGCGTCCATCCTCAACCTGCTCGTTCACTCCGACCACCTTGCGGCGCCCGGCCTCGACATCCTGTTGGAACCCGTAGGCCGCCGCGTGGATCTCCTCTTGCATGAACTCGATCGCACGGGCAGCCCCGCCGAGCTCCTCGATGCGCTCCAGATAGGCACGAGCCCGCGCCTCGATCTCGTCGGTCAGGGCTTCCACGTAGTACGAGCCCCCCAGCGGGTCCGCGGTACGGATCACACCGGATTCGGACGCCAGGATCTGCTGCGTGCGCAGCGCCAGCTTTGCCGACTCGGTCGTTGGGAGTGCAAGCGCCTCGTCGTAGCCGTTCGTGTGGAGCGATTGGGTACCGCCGAGGGTGGCCGCAAGAGCCTGCACGGCGACGCGGACCACGTTGTTGAGCGGCTGCTGGGCCGTAAGCGTGGATCCACCAGTCTGGGTATGGAAGCGGAGCCGTGCCGCGCGGTCGGAGCCGCCGAATCGCTCCCGCATGATGGTGGCCCACAACCGGCGTGCTGCCCGGAACTTCGCCACTTCTTCGAACAGGTCGTTGTGCGCGGCGAAGAAGAATGAGAGCCGCGGCGCAAACGACTCCAGGTCCAGCCCCGAGGCCAGAGCCCGATCCACGTACTCGATGCCGTTGGCGAAGGTGAAGGCGACCTCCTGCGGCGCCGTGGACCCCGCCTCACGAATGTGGTACCCGGAGATGGAGATCGTATTCCAGCGCGGGACCTCTCGCGAGCAGAACGCCATAATGTCGGACACCAGCCGCAAGCTTTGATCCACCGGGTAGATGTACGTGCCCCGTGCGATGTACTCCTTCAGGACGTCGTTCTGGATGGTGCCGGCGAGCTTGTCCCGGGACACGCCTTGCTCGTCTCCAAGCGCCACATAGAAAGCCAGTAGGATGCCGGCGGTCGCGTTGATGGTCATGGAGGTGGAGACGTCACCCAGCCGGATGCCCTGAAACAGGCGACGCATGTCTTCCAGCGAGTCGATCGCCACGCCAACGCGGCCCACCTCCCCTTGCGCCATCGCGGCGTCGGAGTCGTAGCCCATCTGGGTCGGGAGATCGAAGGCCACCGAGAGCCCCGTCTGCCCCTGCTCCAAGAGGTACCGGAACCGCTCGTTGGTTTCCTCCGCCGTTCCGAAGCCCGCATACTGCCGCATGGTCCAGACCCGACCCCTGTACATGTCCGGATACACGCCCCGGGTGTATGGGAACGACCCGGGCATGCCGAGGTCGCCCTGCTCGGCGGGGCCATAGACCGGGTCTACAGGGATTCCACTGTCCGTCGCGTGATCCGGCGTCTCCGACATCTCAGTCATCCTCTCCCACTTCGGGACTCTCGAAGTCCACCAGCACTTGCCCCTTGTCCACGGTATCGCCGGCCCTCACATGGACGCGAGCCACCACCCCCCCCGCCTCGGCCTTGAGCTCGTTCTCCATCTTCATCGCCTCGACGATCACGACGCCCTCGCCGGGTTCGACTGCGTCCCCTGCAGAGACGTCGACCTTCACCACGAGCCCGGGCATGGGCGCGACGACAGGCTTGGGTCCGGCACCGGCAGCCGCCGCTCCGGTCAGCTCACGGATGGCCCGCGTACGGTCGTCCACGACCTCGACCTCCAGCGGGTAACCGGAGATGTTGAGGTCCCATCGCCCCCTGGCCAGGTGGTACGCGACCACGTGATGGGACGCGCTGTCCACCCGGAGTCCCTTCAGCAGGGTGCCCTCCAGCCGTGCCAGGTCGGTTTCCACCAACCGACCGTCGATCTCGACGCCCTCGGGGCTGACCCGTACCTGGAATGTGCGGTCGACAAGAGTGACATGATACAGCATCAGGGGTCCCTTCGAAGATTCAGGCCCACGACGGTCTCCACATGGGCCGTCTGGGGGAAGAGGTCGAAGCAGCGCAGCCCGTCCAGCTCGTACCGCTGGGCGAGCCTCGACAGGTCACGAGCGAGGGTGGCCGGATCACAGCTGACGTAGAGGACCCGATCCGGCGGGCAAGCGAGAATCGCGTCCACTACGGCGGAATCCAGGCCCGTTCGAGGAGGGTTCACGATGAGGAGATCGGTCGGGAGAGCCCCGGGGAGCAATCGCTCCACGGATCCGACCCGGATCTCCATTGGAGACGAGCCCTCCCGTGGGGCTTCACGGGCTGCATGGGGGTCCATCTCGAGCCCGACGACCTCCACCCCATCCTCAGCGAGGACACGACCGAACGCCCCGTCGCCGCAGTACGCATCCACGACGGTCCTCGCCCCTTCGGCCTGCTCCGCCACGTGTGCGCGGAGCAGCGTCGCCGCGTCCTCGTTGGCCTGGACGAAGCCCAGCCGCGCTTCGACCGCCCCCACCTGTAGCTCCTCCGACTCGCCGCGTGGCCGATGGACCACTGCCGTGAGTCCTTCGACCTCGTCCAGCAAGGCCGTCGGATCCCAGGGCGCGAGGCCGCCTTCTACGACCAAGGTCACATGCTCTTCCAGATCCCGCCTCAGGGTGAGCCGGAGCTGCCCACCTCGAGGGAGCGCGCGGGCGCCGGTGCCCCACGCCGCCCTCAACCCCGTCCATACGCTCAAGATCTCGGGCTCGGGAAGGACACACTCGTCAGCGATCTCGACGACGTGAGCTGGGCGGTCCAGGGCATGGAGTCCGGCCACCACCCTCCCGTCGCGGAGGCGCCGTAGGGTGAACGACATCCGGCTCCGGTACCCGACGTCGCGCGGCGAAGGGAGCACCTCGGGCACCGGCACGTCCTCGAATCCCGCGATACGCTCGAGGGCGTCGGCGACGAAGCGCGCCTTCCAGGCGCGCTGCATCGATTCCGGTAGGTGCTGGAGCTGGCAGCCGCCGCAGGTATCGTAGAGTGAACAGAGAGGCTCGCGCCGATCCGGCGACGGCTCCATGACCTCGACCATCGTCCCCTTGGCCCAGCGCGGCTTGACCCGCTCGAGCCGGATGCGGACTCGCTCACCGGGGGCAGTCCGAGGTACGAACACGGTACGGCCATCGGATAGCCGTCCCACACCCGCTCCGTGGGACGAGAGTGCGTGCACGGTCACTTCCTCGACGGACCCCACGGCCACCGCCGCCGGCTTCACCGGTTCCAAGGAGCTCCCGATCTGCGCCAGGCGGACATCTCGGTACCGGCGGACCCACCACCGATCCTCGGGGCTCCATGGCGCCGGCGGTCCTCGTGCTCCAAGAGCGCGGCCGCGACCGCCGCCGCTGCAAGGAGCTCGTCGGGCGGCGGCATTCCCAACAACTCTGGGTGCTCATCGAGATAGCGGATCGACAGCTCTCCGGCCCTGAACGAAGGCTCGGTCATGACGCGGCGATGGAACCGCGCACACGTCTCCACCCCTCCGACGACGAGCTCGTCCAGGGCTCGACTCATCCGCTCGATTGCATGCTCGCGGTCGCTACCGTGCACGATCAGCTTGCCGAGAAGGGGATCGTAGTGGAGCGAGATCTCCGAGCCCTCGGAGATGCCTCCGTCCCACCGAACGCCGGGACCCGTGGGCACGGAGAGGTGCGCGACGCTCCCTGTGGACGGCAAGAACCCGTGGTCCGGGTCCTCGGAGGTGATCCGGCACTCGATGGCGTGACCGTCCAGCCGAATGTCGTCCTGTGTGAACGCGAGAGCCTCCCCGGACGCGATCCGGAGCTGCCAATCCACGAGATCGATGCCCGTGACCAGCTCCGTTACAGGGTGCTCCACCTGGATCCGTGTGTTCATCTCAAGAAAGAAGAACGCTCCGTCCTGGTAGAGAAACTCGAGAGTCCCGGCCCCTCTGTAGGACACGGCCTCCGCGGCCCGGACCGCTGCATCACCCATCGCTCGGCGCTCCTCCGGGGTCAACACCGGTGAAGGCGCTTCCTCGACCAACTTCTGATGGCGGCGCTGGATCGAGCACTCACGCTCGGCCAGATGGACGACGTTCCCATGGGTATCGCCGAGCACCTGGATCTCGATGTGTCGGGGACGACCGAGGTAACGCTCGAGATACACCGACGCGTCTCCGAAGGCGGCCAAGGCCTCTCGGCCAGCGGCTTCGAAAGCCCTGGCGAGATCCTCCTTCCGCTCTACCACTCGCATCCCCTTCCCACCTCCGCCTGCGGACGCCTTCAACAGGACGGGATACCCGATCTCCTCCGCAGCGGCCAACGCCTCGTCGGGATCCGCCACCGCCTCTGTCAGCCCCGGGACGATGGGCACACCCGCCTCCTTCATGCGCCGCCGGGCCTCGGTCTTGTCACCCATGGCTGCGATGGTATCGGCCGTGGGACCCACGAACACGAGCCCCGCATCCTCCACCGCCTGGGCGAACGACGCCCGCTCCGCGAGGAAGCCGTAGCCGGGATGGATGGCGTCGGCTCCGGCCTTCTGGGCCACCTCGATGAGCCGGTCGACACGCAGATAGCTCTCCGCCGACGGCGCGGGGCCGATCAGATGGGCCTCGTCGGCCGCAAGCACGTGCGGTGCCATGCGGTCAGGCTCGGAATAGACGGCGATCGTTCGGATACCGCGCTCTCGGGCGGCCCGCACGATTCGGACAGCGATCTCCCCTCGGTTGGCAACGAGCAACGACCGGATCACACGACTGTACCTTTGGCTTCGGGCGCTCGGACCCCACCGGCCGGGCCGGGGGCTTGGAACCCTCGAAGTTAACAGGTCGCTCAGGGAGGGAGGTACCTCGGCAGCACGGACCTGAAGGGTTGGGCCAGAAGTCTCGGCGACCCGTTGCGCCACGCCCGCGAGCGAGCCGCGGCACGGCCTAACGGACGACCCTCCAGGGATCCAACAAGCAGGCCGACAAGGCCTTATACGGTCCTGAGCCGGAACGGCACGGCCCGGCGACCTCCCAGCGCAGGTCGGGGCCTGCACGAAGAGGCGCCCCGGGGCACCTTCGGCCCCGGGGCGCCTGATCGTCTACCCGTCGCCTACTCGGCCGGAAACGTCGACCTCGGCTCCGCCGCGGCGGACACGGAAAGTCACCGCCTCGCCGGCATCGTAGCTCGCGAGGATCGCGCGAACCCGATCGGGATCGTCCGCGGCCCGGCCGTCGATGTCTAGAATCACGTCGCCGGCCTCGAGCCCGAGAGCGGAGCCCTCCGGCACGGACGCTACCAGAACGCCTCGGTCCGTCCCGAAGTAGCTGCCGAGCTCCGGGTTCACCCCCACCAGCTCCAACCCCTCCCGGTATCGGTTCCGGAAGTCGAACCTTACGGATCTCTCACCACTGGGCCCCTCGAAGCGGAACGCCCGGGGGGCGTCGGGCGCACGCGGCGCTTCCATGGAACCCAGGGCGCGCATTCGCTCACCCAGGACACGCATCTCCTCGCCGAAGCGCTCCGCATCCCAGCCGGGCCCCCGCATGGTGAAGCTCCCCCAGGACGCCAGGTCTTCGGCTTCCACGACCGTCCGCTCGCTTCTGCCGTCCCTGAGGTACTCCACCTCCACCTCATCCCCGGGCTCGAGATCACGAACGAGGGCCAGAAGGCGCTGGGGCGGCAAGGCGCGGTCCGGATCGAGATCCTGCTCCGCCTCAGCATCCAACGGGGCCGTGAGAGCACGGCCGCTCAGCCTTGTGATGATGTCCCCCTCTCTCAACCCAGCCCGATCAGCAGGACCATCCTCGAGCACTTCAGAAACCAACGCCCCGTCCGCTTGTTCGGAAGGCTCGGTCATGACGACCGAGATGCCCAGCCGTGGACGGCTGAGCCCCGCGAGCGACCGGGTGACGATCCGTTCCACGTCCGGCATACGGACGCACACACAGTGCTCGAGCTCTGATCCGTCTGTATCGACACACCGGCACTCGCGCTCGCGCTCCTGTTGCTGCGCGTCCAGCGCTTCCGCTCCGATACCGGCGGAGGCCGCCAGCAGGAAGGTCAGCCCAGCGGCCCTGATCCATCCCATCCTCATCTTCACGCTCCCTCGTTGAAAGGTCCTTACGAACGTGGGACGCGGGAGCAGACGGTTGGGGTTGCCCGAAATCGCGCACCCCTTGCCTGACGACCTGCCTCAGAGGGGAATGTTGCCGTGCTTCTTCGGGGGGTTCTCGTCCCGCTTGTTGCGGAGCATGTCCAGAGCGGAGATGAGTCTAGGGCGGGTCTCTCGGGGATCGATGACGTCGTCCACGTATCCGCGGGCCGCCGCCACGTACGGATGGGCCAGCTTCTCCCGGTACTCCTCGATCCGTCGCTCCGTGGCCGCCTCGGGATCATCGGCCTCGGCGATCTCCCTGCGGAAGAGGATCTCCACGGCACCCTTCGGGCCCATCACCGCGATCTCCGCCTGTGGCCAAGCCAAGTTGACGTCTCCCCGGATGTGCTTGGAGTTCATGACGTCGTAGGCCCCACCGTATGCCTTACGGGTGATGACGGTGATCTTCGGCACCGTGGCCTCGGCGAAAGCGTAGAGCAGCTTCGCCCCGTGACGGATAATGCCACCGTGCTCCTGGGCCACGCCGGGTAGGAAGCCGGGAACATCCTCGAGGACGACCAGAGGGATGTTGAACGCGTCGCAGAACCGCACGAACCGCGCGCCCTTGTCGGACGAGTCGATGTCCAGGACCCCCGCCAGGACCGAGGGTTGGTTCGCGACGATGCCGACCGGCTGACCGCCCAGGTGCGCGAAGCCTACGAGGATGTTGCCAGCGAAGTGCTCGTGCACCTCATAGAACTCACCATCATCGACGACGCAGCGGATGACGTCCCTCATGTCGTAGGGACGGTTCGGATTCTCCGGCACCAGGTCGAGGAGGGCCTCATCCTGTCGATCGTGGGGATCGTCGGCCTGTACCGGAGGCGGAAGCTCTCGGTTGTTCTGCGGAATGAAGCGAAGCAGGTCGCGAACAGCGGCGATACACTCCGGCTCGGAATCCATCGCGAAATGAGCTACGCCGGAGGTGGATGCATGGATGTCCGCTCCCCCGAGCCCTTCCATGTCGATGTCCTCGTGGGTCACCGTCTTCACGACGTTGGGTCCCGTGACAAACATGTAGCTGGTGCCACGGACCATGTAGACGAAGTCGGTGATGGCGGGAGAGTAGACCGCCCCTCCGGCGCACGGACCCAGGATCAGGCTGATCTGGGGAATCACCCCCGATGCGAGCGTGTTCCGCAAGAAGATGTCCGCGTACCCTCCGAGGCTCACCACCCCTTCCTGGATGCGGGCGCCACCGGAGTCGTTCAAGCCGATGATCGGCGCGCCGTTCTTCAGCGCCATCTCCTGGATCTTCACGATCTTCTCGGCATGGGCCTCGGACAGCGACCCGCCGAACACCGTGAAGTCCTGGCTGAACACGTAGACCAGTCGACCGTGGACCGTGCCGTACCCCGTGACCACTCCGTCCCCGAGGATCTTCTGCTCCTCGAGGCCGAAGTCAGTGGACCGGTGTGTGACGAATCGGTCGAGCTCGACGAACGAATCCTCGTCCAGCAGGAGATCCAGGCGCTCCCGCGCCGACAGCTTCCCCCTGGCGTGTTGCGCTTCCACGCGCTTGGCGCCGCCACCCTCCTCGGCCGCGGCGCGAAGCTCGGTCAGCGTCTTCAGCTTCTCTTGGATCGACATCAACCTGTGGGGATCGGGGTCAACGTGCGTTCTTCGACTCTAACCACCTGGGTGCGGCGCACCACGCGTCCGTCCACAAGCCCGAAGAGGCCGGTCGCGCCCTCGACGTCTTCCAGCCCGCCCAATGTCTCGACGATCCCGGATGGTGTCCGAGCGCCGCGACGCAACGCCTCCAGGATGAGAAGCGCGGCGTCGTATCCGAGGGCCGGCACTGCGCTAACCAGCGTCCGTTGGAAATAGGCCTCATACGCCTCCCTGAAGAGCAGGAACCCTGGAGCATCGGCGCCCGACCCCATGGCGGCAGTCGCCATCACCCGATCGGTATGCCGGCTGTCCACCAGGCGCAGGGTCTCGGCGTCCGTCCACCCACGCGTCCCCATGACCTCGATCCCCAGGGTGTCCAGCCCGAAGTGCGTGATCTGCGGCGCGAGAAGCTCGACGTCTTCGGCCGGGACGGGTACGAAGACCCCCACAGGGTCCAAAATCTCGACGTGAAGAGTATCGTCCTCCGTCAGCCCGAGCGCCGCGATCTCATCCTCCCGCAAGGCATCCCGGGCAGATTGAATCTGGGGCTCGAAGAAGGTGGCCCCTTCTTCGTAGGCGAAGCGGCCCACGTTGGGAATGCCGAATCGCAGCAACTCCCGCTCGAAGAGATCGGCCTCCTCGGCGGACAGGGGGGACGTGGACTCGATAAAGGCAACACGCTGATACCCTCGAGACGCAGCCAGCCGAGCGAGCGCGTGGATCCCAACCGAGTCGACGCCCTCCAGTGAATACACGCCTTCGGCGGCAATGCCGGGCGCTCTGGCGGTGGGAGAGACAAGCGGAACGCCGTCGACCCGCGCACCAGCGGCGACCTCCAGCGAGACCTCTTCGAGGAAGCCCACGATGCCCGCAACACCCGCGGCCTCCAGCTCCCGCACCACGGCTGCCGTGCGGCCGACATCGCCACCGTCGTCCCGAGCCGCGACACGCACGTCCAGGGCCCGACCCGTAGCCGTCACCGCAGCGACCTCGATTCCCTCCAACACCAACTCGGAGAACGACGCCAGAGCCGGGGCCCCTTGCAGGGGGAGGACCGCCCCCAGCGTGACCTCACGTGTAGGCAGGTAGTCCTGCGGGAGCTCACCCGACAGCACCGCCTCCGCCAGCGCCGCATCCGTCCCCGCAGCCCCATGGGCAAGGGCCTCTCGCGCCAGCGAATCGGCCACGACCACGTTGTCTCGAAACAGGGCCAACGCTGCAGCCCGCACTTCCACGACCGGACGCGCGTCCGCATCGGCGGCGGCCTCTGCCAGGAACGATTCGAGGGCACCGTCCGGGGCGTCCAGGACCACCGCCCTCGCCAGCCCCACGACCCGGTCCCTCAGCTCCCGGTCGGCCATCGGCGGAAGCTCAGCCAGGCGGGTAAGCGCCCGGTCGGGGCTATCTGCTGCCGCCTCGGCATGGAGCACGCGCAACTCCGGGACTCTCGGGTGCGTCGACGGCACGAGGGCGAGGTACCGCAGAGCCGCTTCTTCCGCCGTGGTCCCATCCCCCACCGTCACACCGGCTTGTGCGACCAACAGCAGAGCCTTACCGGAAGAGCTCGACGCCGGGAACTCTTCCACGACGCGCCGTGCCAGCCTGAGGGCTTCGACCGCGCCACCACCCGCCAGGGCGGCCTCCGCACGAGCCACCAGGCCCGCAGCTTCGGCTTGCCGGGACGGCGCCAGTGGCGCCACCTCCAGGACCGGATGTTCCAACTCCCTCGGCTGCGGCCCCTCTCTACCCGCCGACTCGGGGACGGCGCAGCTCCCGCCCGCCCACAACCCGAGGACGCATACGAAGCGCCCGAACGCGTTACGCGTCCGGGCGCCGGCACGAGGCCTCAGCATGGCTGATCTCGGCAGGGTCGGGTGACGGGAATCAGTCGTCCGACTCCTCGGACGCCTCTTCTCCATCATCGGTCTCTGCTTCCGCCGCCCGTAGCTTCGCCGCATCGATCTCCTCCTGCGACTTCCGCTCCGGGACTTCGGTGACCTCCAGAACGATGCGCCGGTTGGCAGCATCCGACTCGATGACCCTGAGCGGGACCGTGTCTCCTTCACCGTAGTACTCGTCCAGACGGTCGGCGTCATCGATGCCGGTGTGCGAGGCGGGCACGAAGCCCTCGACGTCGTCGCCCAGGTCCATCACCACCCCCTTGTCCTGGACGCGCACGACTTGACCGTCCTGCTCTACACCCGGCCCGAGGCGCTCGGAGATCACGGGCCACGGATCGTCGGACAGCTGCTTCATGCCCAGGCTGATCCGCTTGTTCTCGGCATCTACGTCGAGAACCATGACCTCCAGCTCCTCACCCTTCTGGACCACCTCGGAGGGATGCTCTACCCTGCGGGTCCAACTCATATCGGACACGTGGACGAGCCCGTCGATACCAGGCTCGATCTCCACGAATGCACCAAACGAGGTGAGGTTGCGCACGGTACCGGTGAGCGTCGTGCCGGTGGGGTATTTCACCGGCAGCGCCAGCCACGGATCTTCCTCGATCTGCTTCATTCCGAGGGAGATCTTCTCGTCGTTCGGATCCACCTTCAGGACCACCGCCTCGATGTCATCCCCGATGGACACGACCTTCGACGGATGGCGCACGTTGCGGGTCCAGCTCATCTCCGAGATGTGGACGAGACCTTCGACACCCTTCTCCAACTCGATGAAGGCGCCGTAGTTCGTGATGGACACGACCTTGCCGCGGACACGCGAGCCCACGGGGTACTTCTTGTCGATGTCCGTCCACGGGTAGGGCAGCAGCTGCTTCAGGCCCAGCGAGATGCGCTCCCGGTTCCAGTCGATGTCCAGAACCTTCACGTCGATGGCCTGGCCGATATTCACGACCTCGGAGGGGTGCCCCACCCGGCCCCAGGACATGTCGGTGATGTGGAGCAGGCCGTCGAGCCCGCCCAGGTCGATGAAGGCGCCGAAGTCCGTGATGTTCTTCACGATACCCTCGCGAACCTGCCCGACCAGCAGCTCCTTCACGAGGGTCTCGCGCTTCTTCTCGCGCTCTGCCTCGAGGATCACGCGGCGCGACACGACGATGTTCCGGCGCCGCTTGTTGAGCTTGATGATCTTGAAGCGGTAGGTCTCGCCGATGAGGTCCTCGATGTTCGGGACCCGACGGAGCGCGATCTGCGAGCCGGGGAGGAAGGCGTCGACGCCCATGAGGTCCACGGTCACGCCGCCCTTGATCTTCCGCACGAGGGTGCCCTTGACCGGACGGTCTGCGTCGTGAGCCTCGCGGATCTTCTCCCACACCCGGAGGAAGTCGGCCTTCTTCTTGGACAGGACGACCACGCCGTCCTCGTCCTCGAGGCTCTCGAGCAGGACCTCGACATCATCACCCTCTTCGGGGGCGTCCTTGAACTCGTCGAGTGCGACGGCGCCCTCGCTCTTGAACCCGAACTCGAGGATGACGGCAGCGTCCGTGACCCGCAGGACCGAGGCGTTGACGATCTCGCCCTCACGAAAGGCACCGAAGTCCCCGCTGAAGTCGGAAAGCATCCGCTCGAACTCATCCTTCGAGGTCGCGAGGCGCTCTTCGCCATAAGGGTCGTGGTAGAGCTCGGGCGAGTGCCCCTCGGGCACGCCGGCCATGGCGCGCTCCTCGTCGGCCCTGTCGGCTGCGATCTCTTCGTCGGTCAGCGTGCGGACCTCACCGGTCATCGCGTCGACGACGACGGTGTCTTCACCACCCTCTTCGTCGTGCGTCTCGGGAAGGTCCACGGCGGACTCGGGGGCTTCGGTTTCCGTTTCCGGAACGGGGTTCTGCGTCTCGGCCATGTGACTCCGGGCTCGCGCGGGAGCGCGATCCTCGTGTGCCGGGGCTCGGGGGACGAGCGCCGGGCTCGGGTTGAAAACAAGAAAGGCGCCGAGCGCATCCCGCGCGCAGCGGCCCTTCGGCGATGACCCGGCCCGCCTCAGAGCGGACCGAGCCTAGAGAAGCTAGGCCGGGGTCAGGAGGGCGTCAACCGGCGCACCAGGTCTACCACGACCGCGACCTGCTCCGCGAAGTCAAGGGTCGTGGTATCGATGCGCTGGGCACCTTCCGGCTCCCGCAAGGGAGCGACGGCGCGCTCGGAGTCCTGACGGTCCCGCGCACCCAGCTTCCCCATCTGATCACTCAGCGTCTCGCGGCTCGGCTCGGGTGTTCCCGTCTCGCGAAGGCGCCTCCGAGCGCGCTCCTCCAGGTCGGCCACGAGAAACACCTTCACCTCGGCGTCCGGGAAGACGACCGTCCCCATATCCCGACCATCCGCCACCAAGTTGCCTCGCTCACCCACCGAACGCTGCAGGTCGATCAGCGCCCGACGAGCGGCAGGCAGCCCCGCCAAGCGAGCGACGTGCTCCGTCACATCCGGGGTGCGGAGCTCCTCATCCACAGCTCTCCCACCGAC
Organism: Gemmatimonadota bacterium; assembly: GCA_039587535.1. Lineage (GTDB taxonomy): Bacteria > Gemmatimonadota > Gemmatimonadetes > Longimicrobiales > Gaopeijiaceae > JAWLHJ01. Next base: position 129,487 of record JBDHIF010000002.1, on the reverse strand, counting down.
CTCCACGCACACCTCACCCCCGCTCTGAATGGCACGCACGTCCAACGCGCGCAGCGCTTCCTCCGACAACTCCGGCCAGCGGTCAGGAGCTACTCCGCTCTCGAGGAGCGCGTAGGTAAGGGCCCGGTACAGGGCCCCGGAGTCCAGGTGCAGGAACCCCAGCGCCTCTGCTACCGCCCGGGCCGTGCTCGACTTTCCCGAGCCCGCCGGCCCATCCAACGTCACAACCGGCCCCCGGGTCATCGGGCACCCCGACCGCCGGACACCCGGCTGATCAGATCCCAGAAACCCGGGAAGCTCACGTCCGCGGCACCCCGATCGTCGATCTCCACCTGATTTCCAACCAATCCGCCGAGCACGCCGAAAGCCATGGCGATCCGGTGATCGCCTCGGGTCAGCACCGTGCCGGAAAGGGGACGCGCGGTGCCTTCGACCTCGAATCCATCGAGGTGCTCCTCGGCACCGACACCGAGCGCCCTCAGGTTCCGTACCACCGCATCGATCCGATCGGATTCCTTGGCCCTCAACTCCTCCGCACCTCGCACGGTGGTGGTCCCCTGAGCCCGGGCCCCGAGAATGGCCAAGAGGGGCAGCTCGTCGATGAGACGCGGAATCTCGTGTTTCTCGATCTCGGCTCCCTTGAGGTCGCCCGGCCACACGGTGACCGACCCCACGGGCTCAGCCACGCCACCGGTCCGTGCATCGTCCACCTCCACGTTCATACGGACTCCCATACGGTCGAGCACGTCCAAGAAGGCCGTTCGGGTGGGGTTGAGCCCGACGTTATCGATCGTTAGCGAGTCAGCGTCGCCCAAGGCGCCAAGCGCGGCAAGAGCCAAGGGGAAAGCGGCGGAAGAGAAGTCGCCGGGGACGTCGAAGTCGAGGGGTTCCAGACGGGAAGGCGGATCCCGCAGCTCGACACACCACCCTCCTCCGGTCCCGTGGGATATGACCGCGGCGCCCACCGAGGAGAGCATCCGCTCCGTGTGGTCCCGTGACTGCCTGGGCTCGACGACCACCGCCGAGGCACCGCCCGTGACGCCTGCCAATAGGATGGCGCTCTTCACCTGGGCGCTGGCCACCGGACTGGTCCACTTCACAGGCGAAAGCGGATGGTGCCCTTGAACGGTAGCCGGAAGCCGACCGTCTTCCTCCATATACGTGAAGCTCGCGCCCATGCTCGACAGCGGATCAGTCACCCTGCGCATCGGCCGAGATCTGAGTGAGCCGTCGCCGGTGAGCGTGGCTCGGATGCCGCTCCCCGCCAGCACGCCGAGGAGCAAACGCGTTCCCGTGCCGCTGTTGCCGAGGTCCAGAGGACCGGAGGGCGCCACGAGCCCCCGCAACCCGACGCCCGGAATCCGGATCTCGCCACCGCCTGCAGGGATCTCCGGCACATCGACACCCAGGGCCACCAGCGCGACTCGCGTCGAGTCTGCATCTCCTCCGTGCAGGAGGCCCCCAAGCCGACTTTCACCGGACGCCAGGCTCGCGAGAATGAGGGCCCTCTGCGTCATCGACTTGTCACCCGGCACCGTGATCCTCACGACTCGGTCTTCCAGGCCCGAGACTCGTCCATGAGCTCAACCAGCTGCTCCACCCGTCCCGACTCCAAGGCGGCCGCCGCGCGCTCCAGTGTCGCCGACACTCCGCGGAGGCCGGCGGTCAACTCGTCGGGAGCGTGCCGGAACAGGTCCATCCACATGGCATGGGAGCTGGCAGCCAGCCGAGTCATGTCTCTTCCACCCGGCCCGAGCGCCGCCACCGGAACCTCTCGCCGGGAGAGCTCCGCCCCGAGGGCGTTGGCCAGGAGCTGAGGCAGGTGACTCACCAGAGCCATGGCACGGTCGTGTGCCTCGTCCTGGATCTTTTCGGGCTGCCCACCCGCGAGCGCCCAGAGCATTCGCACCCTTTCCACGTGCAGAGGCTCTGCTCCGGCGTCGGTGATCCAGACCCTGGCACCCTCGAACAGCTCAGCGCGGGCGTGAGCGAACCCGGACCCCTCTGAACCGGCCATGGGATGACTGCCGACCCAGTGACTTGTCAGTCCGGACCGCACCGCGGCCCGACGCACCGGGCCCTTCAGACTCGCGACGTCCGTGAGGGTGGCCGCGGGCTTCGTGAGCTCGCCAAGGTTCGACAGCAGCTCGAGGCAGGGATCCAGGGGCACGGCCAGCACGACCAGATCGGCATCGACCACCGCGTCCTCCCACTCCGACGGGGCCTTCGTCAGCGCGCCCGACTCGAGGGCGGCGGTTCGCTCCTCCGACCTCGGCGACCAACCCACCCGCCGCAGACTCGGGGCCCGGTGGGCGAGAGCCTGCACCAGAGATCCCCCGATGACCCCCAACCCGAGGACCGCGATCGTCTCCACGTCGGACTCGAATCGTGAGCTCATCGCCCCGGACCGAACACGTAGATCAGCGGGACCCGGGACAGGATGGGGTCGTCCGACGCTGCCGCCATGAAGCGCGCCTCACGACTTCGATGCGTCGCGAGATCGGCGAACGGGACCCCGAGGGTGAGCAGCCCACGGGCCGGGCCTCGAGTCCTCAGGCCCCGAAGCCGAGCCTCGACGCCGTCACCGAAGACGGATTCCGCGAGCTCCCGAGCACGCCACTGCGCGGCCCGTACCGCCCAACGCTCCTGTACCTCCGCCTGGTCTCGGGCGCCCTGGAGAAGGTGCGGGTGCTGCGCTTCCCCATCCGGCCCCCGGGGCCCTCGAGGCACCAGGCTGCTCATTGGCCGGCAACCTCACGGCCAACCGACGCGGCTTCGTCCGCCGAGCCGTAGGGGATCTCCACCACGAGACCGTCATGGGCGATCTGAGCGCGCGGGAACACTGCCCTGGCCTCTCGCTCCAGATCCCGGGGATCGTCCGAGTACCTCGCGGAGAGGTGCGTCAGGAAGAGCCGCTCGACCCCGGCGTCCCGAGCCACCGCGGCCGCCTCCGCCGCCGTGCTGTGGAATGTCTGGCGTGCACGCTCCGCCTCCTCGGAGCCGAAGGTCGCCTCGTGCACGAGGACGTCAGCACCGGTCGCGCTCCGGATGGTGGCGTCGCACGGCCGGGTGTCCCCGGCGTAGACCAAGGTCCGGCCCGGACGCGGGGCACCTACGAGGTCCGCCGCCCGGATGACCTTTCCGTCGAGCTCGACATCTTCGCCCCGATGCAGCTTTCCGAACAAGGGGCCTTCCGGCACGCCCAGCTCCCGGGCACGCTCCACGTCGAAACGTCCCAACCGATCCTCCTCCACGAGGGCCCACCCCACCGCTCGCGTACCATGCTCCACGGGAAAGGCATGCACGGCGTACCCGTCTCCCTGGAACGCGGCGCCGCCGTCGCATTCGGTCACGTCCAACCGAAACGGCAGGCGTCCGCCACCGAGCTCCACCGCCCTCCTCAGAGCGGGCTCCGCACCCGCTGGCCCGAAGATTCTCAGGGGCTCCGCACGATCCTGAAGCTGCATCGTCCGCACCAGCCCGGTGAGCCCCACGAAGTGGTCGGCATGGGTATGGGTCACGAAGACTGCGCCTACGCTGAACCCGGACCCGTAACGCATCATCTGGCGCTGGGTCCCCTCACCACAATCGAAGAGAAACAGCTCACCTTCGCGCTGCACGGCGAGGCCGCTCACGTTTCGACGAACGGTCGGACGCGCGGCGGCAGTTCCCAGGAAGGTAAGACGGATCATGGACTACGCGTTGTGGAAGCGGACGGGTGGCGGAGCACCGGCCACCGCGCCTGGCTTGGGCCAGCCGACACCCCGGCGCACGAGTACGTCAAAGTAGCCAAAGGATCAGGCCTGGCCCACCTGCTCTACCCGCGCCGCCAGCGGACGGTACATCAGCCCGTAGAACATCTCCAGGTCCCGCCTTGACTCGTCGCGCTCGAGGGACGAGATGTACTTCCAGAATCCGTGGATACGGGAAGGCTCCATGAGCCGCGACGCTTAGAGCGGCCAGCTGTAGCGCTCAGTCACGCGTTCCACGCCCGCCCGCCACACGGACGCCGCTTACGGCAACGTAGGGCGCTCGAAGCGGGATCGAAACACCGTGGGGTACCGCCGTCTGCTCGGATCAGCACTCATCAGACCCTGCAAATCCCCTCTGAATCATTACGTCCGGGCTGCTGGCCCCCTATTCTTGGCTCGGCGGCGGCCTCCTGCCGAGCCGGTCGACGGCTCGGAACCCCACGCGCGTCCCGGGGGTTGCAATTTCTACATAGCCGCCAAGCGCCTCCCGACCTGCGATTCCCGCCATGCTCATCCGCAGCCGCCGTCCGTCCGACATCCGCTCGTCCGAGATCACGCCCGAGGGCGTCTACATGAACCGCCGAAGGTTCATCCGGGCGGCCGCCCTCGGTGGAGCCGGCCTGGCTCTGGGCCCGGACATGCTGAGCGCCGGCGAGCAGGGTGAGCGTCAGGAAGTCCCGGTCCGGTTCCGGACGATGACGTCGGAGTTGGACGAGCCACTGAACTCCTATACCGACGTCACCACCTACAACAATTTCTACGAGTTCGGGACCGGCAAGGACGATCCGCACCGGAACTCGGATGACTTCCGGCCCCGGCCCTGGACCGTGCGCATCGAGGGTCACGTCAATAACCCCGGGGACTACCACCTCGAGGACTTCCTGGCTCCGCATACCGTGGAGGACCGGGTCTACCGCCTGCGCTGCGTGGAGGCCTGGTCCATGGTGATCCCGTGGTATGGCTTCCCTCTCGCCGACCTCATCAACCGCGTGGAGCCCACCGGGAACGCCCGGTTCGTGGAGTTCAATACGCTCGTGCGACCGGAGGAGATGCCGGGCCAGCGCACGGGAGTCTTGGACTGGCCGTACGTGGAGGGGCTTCGCATGGATGAAGCCATGCACCCTCTGACGACCCTCGCTACCGGTGTCTACGGGATGGACCTGCCCAACCAAAACGGGGCACCATTGAGGCTCATCGTCCCCTGGAAGTACGGATTCAAGGGCATCAAGTCGATCGTCCGGATCGCATTCGTCGAGGACATGCCACTCAACACCTGGCAAGCCCAGACACCACACGAGTACGGCTTCTACGCCAACGTGAACCCCAGCGTCGACCATCCTCGCTGGAGCCAGGCTCGTGAGCGGCGTCTTCCGGGTCTCTTCAAGAACAAGGAGACCCTCATGTTCAACGGGTATGCGGAGGAAGTGCAGCACCTCTATGCCGGTATGGACCTGACGCGCTGGTACTGAACCTGCCGGCTCGAGTCGGCGCGCCTTCCATGAGCTCCAAATCGACCGTCATCGGACTTAAGGTCGTGCTCTGGGTCGCAGCCCTGGCACCGGCAGCCTGGCTGGTGCGCGGGGTGATGCAGGGAGCGCTCGGTCCGAATCCGATCGAGACGCTCACGCACACCACGGGCATGACCGCGCTGGTGCTGCTGCTGGTGACCCTGGCCGTGACGCCGTTTCGTAGGCTCACGGGCTGGAATCCGGTGATTCGGCTGCGCCGCCCCCTGGGACTTTTCGCGTTCTTCTACGCGGTGTGCCACTTCTCCATCTGGTTCGTCTTCGACATGGTCTTCAACGTGTCGTGGATGCTGGAGGACATCGTCGCCCGTCCCTACATCACTGTGGGTATGGCGGCCTTCCTCCTGCTGATCCCGTTGGCCGTCACCTCGACGAAGGGGTGGATCCGCCGGCTCGGGAAGCGATGGACCAAGCTGCACCGGCTCGCCTACGTGGCGACGGCTCTCGCCGTCGTCCATTTCTTCTGGCTCGTGAAATCGGATTATCGGCAGCCCATCCTCTTGGCTGCTTGCCTGGGTGTGCTCCTTCTCGTCAGAACCCCCATCAGACGGCTCTTACCCGGTCCGCGGGACGCCACCTGACTCGGGGCCCGACAGAGACCGGTAGGCCACGGTCGAAACGGTGGGGGACCAGGGCCGGGGTGGGCGAGTCACGCACGCGCGTGTCGATCACCCGCTACACGTGCTCAAGCTCAGCCAGGAACGCGGACCCGTACCGCTCGAGCTTCACGGCACCAACTCCGGGAACTTCCAGAAGCTCTGCGGCCGTCCGAGGCCGACGCCGCGCCATCTCGCGTAGCGTGCGATCGTTGAACACCACGTAGGCGGGAACGCCCTGACTCTTCGCGAGATCACGGCGTAGCCCCCGGAGCCGATCGAACAGGTCCGCATCACCTCCAACCAGCGATGCATCTGCCCCTGCCTGGGTCCCGGATGTGCGTCGGCGGGCAGGTCCGAGACCAGGTCTCCTTCCCGAACCCTGGGCGAGCATGGCCTCCGCCGCCAGATCGGCCACCGCCTCGCCGGTGCAAACGTCACACGCATGGTCGCAGGGTGACATCCCTTCATCGAAGTGCCGGAGGATCGCCTGGTGTCGGCACGCACCTCCCTCCACCATGCGGAACAGATCCACCGTGGCCTGGTGCTTCTGGCGTCGCAGGTCCGGGTCGTCGATGTCGTCGAGAAACCGCTCCTGCAGCTTCACGTCCGCCCACGAGTAGAAGAGCACGCAGTCGCTTTCAAGGCCGTCCCGCCCGGCTCGGCCCATCTCCTGGTACCACGACTCCACGTCCTTGGGCATGTCCCTGTGGATGACGAAGCGCACGTCGGGCTTGTCGATCCCCATGCCGAAGGCCACGGTGGCGACCACAACGGGCACTTCGTCGTTCCTGAAGGCATCCTGATTTCGCGCGCGGTCCGCGTCCGTAAGGCCGGCATGGTAAGGAAGCGCCGGCACACCGTTCTCTCTAAGGAACGCCGCCGTCTGCTCCACGGCACGCCGACTCTGGCAGTAGACGATGCCGCTCTCGCCCTCGTGGCGGCGAATGAGAGCCAGGATCTCCTGGCGTGTGTCTCCCTGCCCCTTCTTCCGGCATCCGATGCGCAGGTTCGGCCGGAAGAACGAGCCTTTGTATCCCGACGGCTTCCGCATCCCCAGCTGCCGAAGGATGTCCCTGGCCACGGCCCGCGTGGCCGTGGCGGTGAGCGCGAGGACGGGTACGTCCAGTCCTGCCTTGAGCCCCGCAAGACGCCGGTACGACGGGCGGAAATCGTGCCCCCACTGACTGATACAATGGGCCTCGTCGACCACCACCAATGCGATGGGACACGAGGCGACGAAATCCCCCAGAGCCCCATCCAGGGCCTCCGGCGCCAAGTAGACGAGCTCGTAACGCCCTTCCCGGAGACCGGCCATTCGGCGACGCCGCTCATCGAAGTCAAGCGTCGAATTGATTTCTACGGCCTGGAAGCCCAAAGCCTGCACGGCATCGACCTGGTCCTTCATCAAGGAGATGAGGGGCGACACGACCAGGACCGTCCCCTGGAGCATCCGAGCAGGGAGTTGGTAGGTGAGGGACTTCCCCGCGCCTGTGGGCATCACCGCGATACAATCTTCGCCGGCCAGCACTGCGTCGATGATCTCGCGCTGTCCGGGGCGGAACGCGTCGAAGCCGAAGACCTGACGGAGGACGGTGGTCGGGTCGTGGTTCGGCTGCACGGTCGGCGGTTCTCGGTCGAGGTACGGGCGGGCGGCTTGCGCTCCAACATGAATGAATACCATCCGCCGGGGCACCCCCATGGGGATCAGGCCCCCGCGCCACCGGACGCCGATTTGCAGCGGGGGTCGCCGATCCGTACCGTGAGGGTTCTGGTCACCCTTGTGAAACGGGGCTGACGGCCGGGGGGCCGCCGCCGCGGAAGGTCCGGAACGGAGAACGCAATGAAACTCAGGAATGCATTTTCGCGCGCGACACTGGTAGGGCTCTTCACCTTCGCCCTGAGCAGCTGTGAAGCACCCGCGCCCGACGACATGACGGCCGAGATGGCCGAGCCGGAGCCCGAGGCGCCTCAGCTCACGACGACTTCGGAAGAGCCCATGACCTTCTTCCTGACGAGCGTGGGCGTCGGCGACGGCGCCAACCTGGGCGGGTTGGAAGGGGCGGACAACCACTGTCAGACTTTGGCCGCGGCAGTCGGCGCGGGAGACCACACGTGGCGCGCCTACCTGAGCGCTCAGGCCACAGACGGCCAGCCGGCGGTCAACGCCAGAGACCGGATCGGGTCCGGCCCCTGGCACAACGCCAATGGTCTCATCATCGCGTCGGACGTGCAGAGCCTCCACTACGACAACTCGAACATCCGCTATGAGTACGCGCTGAACGAGCGTGGCGAGACCGTGAACTCCGGCGGCATGGGTGACTCCCCGAACATGCACGACATCCTCACGGGAACCCAGATGGACGGTACGGCCTTCCCGGCCGGCGAAGATCGAACCTGCTCCAACTGGACCAACAACGGCGAAGGAACCGCCATGCTCGGGCACCACGACCGGATCACTCGCACCACTCCGGGTGGATCATGGAACGCCGCCCACCCGTCCCGAGGCTGCAGCCAGGAGAACCTGGTGCAGACCGGAGGAGCCGGCCTGTTCTACTGCTTCGCCGCCAACTGACGTCGAGCCTCCGGGGAGTCGGGCCGCGTGCCCGGCTCCCTGCTCGACACCGGGCCGCCCCCACTCCGGTCGGTGGGAGCCGCCTACTAGACGTGGCCCGCGCTACCGGCCCGCGTGCCTGACCACACCTTCGCCACCAGGACCAGGCCCAGGGACGCCAGGGGAATCCTCCACCCGCCCGTCACGTCGTGGAGCGCCCCGAAAGCCGCCGGCCCGGCAGCCGCCAGGAGATAACCCACGGACTGAGCCATCCCAGAGAGCTCCCCCACGCGCTCCGCGCTGCCCGCCCTGAGTACGAGGAGGAGGAGCGCCAGGCCGAACGTCCCACCCAGCACGAAGCCGAGAACGGCCACCGAGACTCCGACGAACACCAGACCGGGCATCAGCAAGCCTGCGAGAGCCAGCCCCTCGATGGCCCCGAGGCCCCACACCACGAGGACCTGTGAGGAACGACGTCCGGCCCAGATGGGGACCATCGCCGTCCCCAGAACCCCCGTGACCTGGGACAGCGCCAACATCCCGCCCGCACCCGTAGCCGTCATGCCGCGCGCTTGGAGGAGGTCCGGAAGCCAGGCGATGACGACGTAGAAGGTCAGCGACTGGAATCCCATGAAGAGCGCCACCTGCCACGCCAGCATCGACCGACCCAACGAGTTGAACAGATCCCGGTATCGACGTTGGAGCGGAATCCGGGTGGGGCTCCGGAGCTGGGGAGCCCAGATCACCAAGGCCAGGAGGACGGGCAAGGCCCACACGGCCAACGACGCTCGCCAGCCGAAGCGCAGGGCCATCGGAGCACCCAACCCCGCCCCGAGCGTGGCGCCGACGCCCATGACGCTGGAGTAGAGACTCGTCATGGCTCCCGCACGCTCCGGGAAGTCCCTCTTGATCATCCCCGGCAAGAGCACGTTCCCGAGGGCGACGCCCACGCCGAATACGCCGGTGCCCAGGTAGAGCAGCGCCAACGGGGGCGCGGCGCGAGCCAGTGTCCCGACGAAGATGAGACCGAGCGCGAGGGCTACGGACCACTCGATGCCGAGGCGGCGCGTCACCAGAGGGGTGAGCACCGAGACGACGCCGAACGCCACGAGAGGTAGCGTGGTCAGGAGCCCCAAGGCGACGTTCGGGAGCCCAGTGGCCGCCCGGATGCTCGCCACCACGGGGCCGACGCCCGTGATGGCCGGACGCAAGTTGATTGCGACCAGGACGATCCCGGCCACAAGGAGAAATCTTGTCACCGCACCGGTGTCTTGGCGGAGCGGCGGCAAAGGAGACTAGGCCTCCGGTGCCCGTTTCACGAAGAAGGCCACCACCGCGCTGGTCCCCAGCCCCATGGCCACCGCACCGAACATGCTCAGGCGGATGTAGTTGGCCAGGTTGAAGTAGGCCTCGGCGTCCGCCCGGGCGGCCATTCCGACGCGATCGGCGGCCTCGATGGCGTTCTCGAAATAGTCGGGCGTGATAACCGTGTGCGTGAACCACTGGCTGAGGGGACTCAGCAGCGCCACGATCACGGTGATGATCGCTCCAGACACGAATCCCTGCCTGTAGGTCATCGCGCCTCCGAGATCTCCGTCCCGCTTGTCCCGAAGCGCCAGGACATAGACCGCCACCGCCGGAAGGGCGAACAGGTTGGTCAGCAGGGCGTGATGCTCGATGCGGGGCCCGTGGAGACCCGCAACCCGCTCCAGCACCATCCAGAGCAGCGCCACGACCACGAAGATCGCCGCCCACTTCAGCTCGGTTGCTCGCTTCATCGGTCATCCTCCTTGGGTACGATCAGACAAGCGGTTCCCGTCGCGTCCGCACGCACGCGCGCGGATCCCCACGGTAGTCGTCCCGGGGGAGATGTGACACTTCTTAGGTCTCCTCGCTATCACGCCCATCGGCTGGACCGGATGGCAACTCGACTCGAGTAAACATATGTTTGTCGAGATACGATCGGGCGCGTGAAGCATCTACCTTCCAAGTCCCGGTCACGACCGTACCCGTTCAGCAGAAGTGAGAGCCTCAGATGGATCTTTGGGCGAAACACCCGTGAGTGGCGGCACTTCTGCGGGACGATCGAGGTGGCTGCACCTGCTTGCTATGGCGACCATCGGGGTCGGATGGGTCCTTCGACTCTGGCAGCTTGCCGAGAACCCTTCGCTTTGGTTGGACGAGTTGGCGGTCGTACGCAACATCATACACCTGCCGATGGCCACGCTGTTGCTATCGCCCCTAGAGTATGCCCAGATAGCGCCAGTCGGCTTCCTGGCGGTCGGCCGGATCCTCTCATCCGTCATTCCTGACCAGGAGTGGGTCTTTCGGGTCGTACCGTTCGTCTCGTCGTTAGCGACGCTCCCCGTCGTGTACCTCGTTGGCCGAAGATTGCTCGGCCCGTTTCCAGCTCTGGTCGCGATGGGGCTCATCGCCTTCAGTCCACCCATGATCGGTTTGGGTGCGGTCGCAAAGCATTATGCCTCTGACGTGTTCGTGGCTGCCGCACTCATGTACGGTGGCTTGAAGATCATCGACGGGGATGCTGATGAGCCGGCGGCCCTCGCATGGTATGGCCTTTTCGGGGGCCTCCTCTTGTTCTTCTCGTTCACTGGCGTGTTGGTTGCCTTTTGGCTCGCGGCTGCCGTCTCTGCGTCATGGCTGATACGTCGTCCGACGGGATGGGCACGCCGCATCCTGAGTCTCGGCGTGCCCCTCGGCACCTGTGCGGGCATCGTAACGTTGATCGCCCTGCGGGCTCGGTCTGCTGAGACAGCCTCTTTCATGGCAGAATATTGGGAGACAGGCTACCCTGGGTTGGCTGCCCGCGCACCTCAGTGGCTCTGGAGCCAACTCGTCGGGATCTACGAGGTGGGCTTCCTGACTCCGTATCCCTGGACTGGAGTCGCGCAGTCCTGGCCCGCCGTCCTGCTCGGGCTTTGTCTGCTTGGCGCCCTCGCCCTAATCGCCAAGCAGCGCCGCGCTGCGGTCATCGTGCTAGCACCCTTCCTTGCTGCCGGCCTGGCGGCCGCGGGGCACCTTTATCCTCTCGTGCACCGCCTCGGCGTCTTTCTCACGCCCTCGATGGCACTCCTCACGGTGGCGGGGAGCATCGCTCTAACGGACGCGGCTCGCAGAGCGTTCGGGCCCGTGACCAGGGTGATGTACGCAGCCCCTCTCATGCCCGTCGCCCTGGCGCTGATCAGTTCCCACCCTCCGTTCCTGGTGGAGCACACGAGGCCGCTCATCAGGGACGTCGCCCAGGAATGGCGGCCAGCAGATGCGGTATACTCCTTCTATGCCGCGAACCAGGCCATGGACTACTACGGGTCGCGCTTCGGGATCACGGACTGGGTGCCGGGCGCGTGCGCACGGGGTGAGCCGCGTGAGTATTGGCGGCAACTGGACTCCCTGCGCGGGCACCCGCGCGTCTGGGTCGTGTTCACCCACTCCCTTCCCAGGTTGGGCGAGGCAGAGGCCATCCTCGGCTACCTCCGAACGATCGGGATCGAGCGAAGGGCCATGCTGGATCAGATGGATCCCCTACACACGTCGGCCTACCTGTTCGATCTCTCCGATCCAACCCGGCTGGAACGTGCGAGTGCAGACGACTACGTCTTCGAGTCAGGCGTGGAGGTGGATCGGCCACTCCGGTGTGGCGATGAACCCGCGTCGGATTGGGAGCGTCCGCAGGCTTCCCAATAGGGCGGGCGGCCGCGCGGGACGATCAGGATAGAGGTTTCCTGACCGTTCGACACCCTTCTGGTCGACGCTCACGGTATGACCAGTGCCGGGGGCGGGACTCGAACCCGCATGGGATTGCTCCCGGGGGATTTTAAGTCCCCTGCGTCTACCGATTTCGCCACCCCGGCTTGGGGTGAAGATGTCCAGCCATCTCACTGCTGGCCACACTCTCAGACCGACCGCGTCGGCGAGGCCCCTTACGAAAGCTCCCTCAGCGCTCGCTCTCCAGCCAGGCCGGAGGCAGCTTCCGTGTCACCTCGATGTCGCCGAACGACGGACTCTTCCGCGCTCCCACCGTGGCGACCCAGTTCGCCATGCGCGCCAGGCCCTCGTCCAGCGGGATCTCCTCGGAACGCCCGAAGACCTCGTGCGCGGCGGCGTGGTCCGAATAGGCCACCTGAACCTCGTTGCGAGCGTGCAGATGCCGGACGGGGTGATCCGGGCGGCCCATGACCCGGCACACGGCCTTGGCCAGCTCCAGGACCGTGTGAGGCTGCTCGGCACCGACGTTGAAGACCCGGTTCCGCGCGGCGGGCACGAATGGGGCCGAGGCGATCGCGGGCACCACGTCGCCCACGTAGGAGAACGCTCGCTGCTGGAGCCCTTCGCCGAAGACCGAAAGGGGCTCCCCCCGCAGGATCTGATTCATGAAGATGCCGACGACGTTCCGGTATCGGTCGCCGATGTTCTGGAACTCGCCGTAGACGTTGTGGGGCCGGAACACCACGTAGTCGAGCCCGAACATCTCTTGCGCGGCCCGAAGGTCGAGCTCCACGGCATACTTGGCGATACCGTACGGGTCCTCGGGGGCGGGGACCATGTCCTCGCGCATGGGCACCTGCCCTGCCCCGTACACCGCGATGGAGCTGGTGAACACGAACGATTTCGACTCGTGGCGAACGGCCTCGTTGATGAGATTGACGCTGCCGATGACGTTGTTGGTGTAGTTGAAGCGGCGGATGAAGTGGCTCAACCCCTCGGCGGCATACGCCGCCAGGTGATACACATAGTCGAAGCGGTGCTCCCGGAAGAGATCCGATAGGAGCGGCACATCGGTGACGGAGCCTACGACCAGCTCGGTGCCCGTCGGCAGGTTGTCGCGGGACCCGCCCGAGAGGTCGTCCAGGGCGACGACCTGAAGATCCGGGTACCTGTCCGTCAAGTCACGGACCAGGTGCGCACCCATGAAGCCGGCGGCTCCAGTGACCAGGGCGGTTCCTCGAGCTCCCTTCGCGTCCATCCGTCCCCCATCGAGCGGAGTGTTGAAACGACCCCGTGAAGGTAGCAGGTCGCCGAGACGGTTGAGTATGCCCGCGGCGGACGGCGCCAGGCTCACCGCTTCTGAATGCGCGCAGGGCTCCAGGTCGTTGTAGATTTTCCGATTCGCCCACACCATATGGCCAGTCGCCGCCCCGAGCCGCCCACTCACGCCGGAGGACCGGATGCAGGAGCGTCCCGACGTCTCCATCGTCATCCCCTGCCTGAACGAGGCCGGAAGCATCGGCGTCGTGGTGCGGGACGCGCTGGAGAATCTGGACCGCCTGGGTTACCGGGGAGAAGTCGTGGTTTGCGACAACGGGTCCACGGACGGCTCGGCGGAACGAGCCGAGGCCATGGGCGCGCGGGTGGTGCGGCAACCCATCCGCGGGTACGGCGCCGCATGCCTGAGGGGGATGGAGGCGGCCCTAGGCGACTGCCTCGTCATCGTGGACGGAGATGGCACGTACGACCTCACCCTCTTGCACCGCTTCGTCGAGCCGCTCAAGGCGGGTTATGACCTGGTGGTGGGTACCCGCCGGAACGGCTGGATCCAGCCGCAGGCCATGCGCAAGCGCCACCGGCACTTCCTCGAGCCCGTGCAGACCGCGCTCTCCCGCCGCTTCTTCCGCTTTCGCGTATCGGACGTGCGCTGCGGCTTCAGGAGCATCGGGCGAGGAGCCCTGAGCCGCCTGGACCTGGGCGCTACGGGGATGGAGTTCGCCAGCGAGATGCTGGTGGAAGCAGCGAAGGAGGGGCTCGAGGCCGTGGAGGTGCCGGTTACCTTCTATCCCCGGGAGTCGGGGGTGAGCAGGCGCAGCCTCGTGGACGGCGGACGCGTGGCCGGGAAGCTCCTTCTCATGAGCCCCACCCGGCTGTTCCTCCTCCCCGGGCTCGTCCTGGTCGCCTTGGGGCTCGGCCTGGAGGCGCTACTGCTGCCCGGCCCGCTGCGTGTGGGACGGTTCACCATGGACTTCCACTTCATGTTCGTGGGAAGCGCCCTCGCCATCCTGGGGACTCAGCTCGTGCTTCTGGGCATCTATGCCAAGACCTGGGCCCTCGTGAACGAGCCTGGCAACGCCGACCCGTGGATCCGCCGCTTCCATCTCCACTACTCCCTGGGAAGAGGTGTCACCGCAGGGGCGCTCCTCTTCGCCGCAGGACTCACCATCAACGTCTGGATCCTCCTGGATTGGCTGCAGGGAGGTGCCGGGGTCCTGTTCGCGGTTCGACCGGCCCTGCTCGCTCTGACGCTCATGGTGGTTGGCGCGGAGCTGGCCTTCGCCGCGTTCTTCGTCAGCGTGCTCCGCGCCAGCCACTTCGGGAAGGCCTGAGTGCCCCCCCGAGTCACCGTCGTCATCCCCGTGCGCAACGGGGGGCGGACTTTCGAACACCTTGTCCGGAGCCTCCTCAGGTCGGGCGAACACCTCGAGCTGGACGACTTCCAGGTCATCGTCATCGACTCGGGCTCCACCGACGGCACGCCTGAGCTTGCAGAAGCGGCAGGCTTTCAGGTCGAGCGGATTCGACCCGAGGAGTTCGGACACGGTCGAACACGAAACCTGGGGGTCCAGCTGGCTCGGGGCGACGTGGTTTGTTTTCTAACCGACGACGTGCTCCCCGTATCGCCGGACTGGCCGCTGCGCTTCGCCGAGGCGCTGTCCGAACCGTCCGTGGCCGGGGTTTACGGACGACAGGTGCCGCGTGACGCCACGACCATGGAGATGTTCTTCGTCTCCATCAATTACCCGGAAACATCCCTCCGGTACGAGCCCCGCCCGGACGGACACCACCCGCGTCCCGGGCGCGTCGTCTTCTCGAACGCCTTCAGCGCTGTCCGACGGGACGTGGCCCTGGCCATCCCCATCCCGGAGGACGCCGACTACAGCGAGGACCAGATCTGGGCCCGTCGTGCGCTGGCCGCGGGTTACTCGATCGCCTATGAAGCCTCGGTCGAGGCTCTACATGCGCACGTGTACCCCCTCGGCGGTGTCTTCCGACGGAGCTATTACGTCGGCCGCGCGCTCCGCACCGCCGGCATCGATCGGGGAGCGGGCTTCAGCGAATCGGCGCGGTTCCTCGCCGGCGAGATCGGCTACTTCATCCGCCAGGGGCACGTGCACCGACTCCCTCAGCTCTTGCTCTACGAGTTTCTTCGGTGGGCCGGCTTCCACCTCGGCCGCCTGAGCAGACCCGGTTGGGGCCCGTCGACGGTCGGGTGGTCAGCGAGCGAGTCCAATGGCTAGTAGCGACCGTGTGCGGGGCCTACGGTCGAGCGTGCTCGGCTCGTTGGACAGGGCGTTGGATTCGGTTGCGCTGACCCGGAGAGGGCGGTTCTGGTTCCGCTTGTTGCGTCGCGCTTCCCCGCAGGGCGTGACGGAGCAGATGCGGTTCGTCACCAGCGCGATTCGCGACACCTGCGCGTACATGGTCGATCCGGATGCTCACATCACACCGCGTGCGCGACACCCTCTGGTCCTCCGGCTAAGGGACTCGGGAATCAACCTCCGAGTCAGGGCAGACACCGACGACATCATCCATGTCATGCCGGGACGTGAGCAGGATGTCCACGACGCCATCCTCGAATCCCTCGAAGCCGGCGACATGTTTGTCGACGTGGGCGCGAACATCGGATACTACAGCGTCCTGGCCGCACGGAAGGTCGGCCCCCGGGGGCGTGTGGTGGCCGTCGAGCCGGTAGCCTCTACGGCGGCGACGCTCAGAGGCAACCTGAACGCAAACGGGCTTCACAATGTGGAGGTCGTCGAAGTCGCGGCGGGCGCGGATGCCGCGCCGGCTGTCGAGGTGTCATTCAACCCCCGCTACCTGGGCCGGGCCACGCTGCAGAGCGCGCCGGGATCCGTCGCCGAGACCGTCCCGCAGCGCAGGCTGGACGACATCTGCAACGACTTGCCAGTCATCACGGTGCTGAAGATCGATGTGGAAGGGTACGAGCTCCGGGTCTTGAAAGGGGCCGAACGCACGCTCCAGAGAACCCAGCTGGTCGTGGTAGAGTGCAACGACGGGAGCACGGAAGTCGATCGATTCCTGGAGGCGAGGGGATTCTCGGTCGTGCCGCTCCGCTTCGCGAACCACCGGCTCGCCCGAAGGGAAACGTCGCTCCCGAAGTCCGACCTGACATGAAGACGGGGGATTCCACGGCGCGATCGGGCGTTCAGCGTCTCCTGGCCGACGCGGGCCACACCCTGGGGTCGAGCCTCTTCTTGCTGGTACTCGGGATGGCGACCAGCGTGATTCTTGCCCGCTGGCTCGGCCCGGAAGGAAAGGGCGCATACGACCTGCTCTGGACGACGGGGTACATGTTCTCGGTCCTCGGCGGCCTATCATTGTCCTCCGGAATCACGTTCTACGCCGCGCGTGGCGAGGCGGGCGGTGGCAGGTTGCTGCCGGTGCTGGGGCTATACGCGGCTTTTCTCTCTGCCGTGGTCGGAGGCCTCCTGCTCCTCGTCCGGGACACCCCGTCGAGAGGTCTCTTCCTGCCGGCAGGGGCGGGGCTTCCCGCGATCACCGGCATTGTCCTCCTGGTGGGTCTACTCGCTTCCACCGAGCACTGGCGGTCGATGGCGGTCGGACTGGGTCGGATCGCCAAGGCGAATCGCCGGGACGTGGTGCGCGAGGTGTCCTTCGTGGCTCTCCTCCTGCTCATCGCGCTGAGCGGAACGGGGGGCGTGAGCCTGGCTCCCTACACATGGGCCATATGGGCCGCGGTCGGGGCTCAGCTGTTGGGGGCCCTGTTGCTCCTTCGCGTGGTCCGGGGCTCAGATCGTGGCCCCCGGCAGGTGGGGTTCGGCTCGATCCTCCGATACAGCGCTCCTGCCCACACCAGCAACGTGGCCCAGGCGCTGAACTACCGGCTGGATTTCTTCCTGGTGAGCTATTTCGCCGGCGTGACTGCCCTCGGACTCTACTCCATTGCCGTCGGGCTGGCCCAGCTGTTGTGGGTCGCCTCTCGTGCCGCGTCCCGCGTCCTGCTTCCTGCAGTCGCCTCGAACGCCGGTGCTTCGGAGGAGCTCACGGCGATGCTTGCGCGCCTGTCCCTATGGACCGCGGCCGCGGGCGCAGTCTGCTACGTGATCGTCGGCCAGCCACTCATCCAACTCCTGTACGGAGCGGACTTTCTCCCGGGGTACGCCCCACTCGTGATCTTGTTGGCGGGCACGGTCCCGTTCACCTTGTCCAATACCCTCGCCGCGCATCTCGGCGGGCTCGGCCTTCAGGTGCTGAACCTCCGGGCCTCACTCGTGGGCCTGGCGTTGACGGTGGCCCTCGATCTCGCCTGGATTCCCCGCTTCGGGATCACCGGAGCAGCGGCCGCCACGAGTGTGTCATACCTAGCGACGACGGGGATCCTCATCCACGCCTTCCTCCGGAGATCGACCATGGGTCTCTCGGACCTGATCCTGCTGCGTCGAACGGACCTGGGCGTTGCCGCAGCGGTGGCCCGTGGCGCCCTGGCCGCGCTCGTCGGACGCACTTCTTCCTGAGGTGTGACACCCATGCGAATCGCGTTCCTGGTCCGGGCCTATCCCACGGTTTCGGAAACCTTCATCCGGGATCAGATCGAGGGCCTACGGGGACGGGGGTTCTCGGTCGACGTGTATTCCCTGTATCGGGGTAGCCCGCCCCCGGATCAGTCGCCGGAGGCTTCCCGAGCCCGCTACCTGATCGGCCAGGAGCTCCCTCTTCCGGCGGCCATCCTCCGGGCGGCCGGGCGGTCCGCGCAGGCCCTGATGAACCCTGGCGCACTCCTCCGCCTCCTCCCGATCGCCCGGCGTCACCCTCGCATTGCGGCGGAAGCCCTGCACGCTGTCCGCGGGCTGTCCTCAGCCGGAGCGGGAGGGCGCTACGATGTCGTGCACGCGCATTATGGGCCAACCGGCATGCTCGGACTCGCCCTGCGGAAGGCGGGGCTGCTGACCGGGCCGCTCATCACGACCTTCCATGGCATCGACCTGGCTCGGTATCCCCGTCAACACGGACAGGACTGTTACCGCTGGTTGTTCGAGGGCGCCGCAGCGCTCACGGTCAACTCGAGATTCGCAGAAACGAGAGCCCTCGCCCTGGGGGCGCCGCCGCACATCCTTCACCGCCTACCCGTGGGCGTGGACCTCGATTCCATCCCTTTCCAACCGCCTTCGCCTCCCACGTCGGGCCCCTTCCGCCTCCTATCCGTTGGGCGCCTCGAAGAGGTAAAGGGGATCTCTTTCGGCCTGCGTGCTGTGCAGGCCCTTGTCGACAGGGGAGTCGACGTCCGGTACACGGTCGTGGGTGACGGCCGACTGAAGCAGGCACTGCGAACCGAAGCTGTAGAGCTCGGGATCGATTCCGTGGTTCACTTCACCGGGGCGCTTTCCCTCCCGAGGGTCGTCGAGGAGATGCAGCAAAGTCACCTCTTCCTGATGCCTGGCGTGGAAACAGGCGATCGGCAGGCTGAAACCCAGGGCCGCGTCCTCGTAGAAGCACAGGCCGTGGGCCTGCCCATCGTGGCCAGCCGCGTGGGGGGCATCCCCGAGACCCTGGGACCGGGAGCCGGAGTGCTCGTGGAGCCCAGAGACGTGACGGGCCTGGCGGATGCATTGGATCGCGTGCTGGGAAAGACCGCCGAATGGAAAGACATCGCGCGGTCCGGACGCACCCATGTAGAACGCGTGTTCGACCAAGCGACACTCCTCGACCGCCTGGTTTCCATCTACCGGGGCGTAGCCGACCCGAGTGGTGTGAACGGATGATACCGAATCGTCCGCGGTTCTCCGTCGTCTTGCCCACTCAGAATCGGCCCGGTTGGCTGGCGGCGGCCGTCGACTCCGTGGTCGACCAGACGTTTCCGGACTTCGAGCTCTGGATCGTGGACGACGGCTCGGACGCCGAGATCAGGTCCTTGGGCAGGGAGCTCGCGGAGGACCACCGGATCCGAGTCGTCCGCAACTCGTCCCCCGCTGGCGCGGCCGCCGCACGCAACCAAGGGATCCGGGCTGCACGGGGAGAGTACGTGGCCTTCATGGACGACGATTGCACTTGGCATCCGGAGCGACTGGAGCGTCTCGACGGATTCTTGCGCAGCCACGATCCGGAGCCGTCGTACGTGGCCACTCAGACGGTCCTCGTGCGTTCGGGTCCGCCGCCTTCCTACTCGCTCGACCCCGTGCTCCCGCAAGGAGAAAGCCCGTGGCGGGTGGGCGCACCCATGATGGTCGTGGCCCGACAGGCCCTGCTCGATGTCGGCGGCTTCGACGAGCGGCTCCCTAGATCCCACGATTGGGATCTCGCCATTCGCCTGGTCGATCGCGTCGGCGGCTTTCTGCTGGCAGAGCCGCTCACATGGGCGGAAGACCTCCCTGGCCTGACCGCCGACCCGGAAAGGCTCCGAACGGCAAGCCGGGTCCTCCTGGAGAAATACGGACGAAGCTCGCCGATATCGAGCCAGCTGACGGTGGCGTTCCATCGAGCCGTCGCCCACAAGATGCTGATTCTGGGCCATGGGGCCGAAGGCCGTCGCCACTACCGCCGCGCCGCTTCCCTGGCACCTTCGATGGTGGTCAACTGGGCTACGGCCCTCCTTGCCCATGGTGGAGTAGGCCTCTACCAACTCGTCACAGGGATCGTGGCACGCTACCGAGTCAGGAGACAGGCGTGATCCAACGCGGCGTGACCCGCCCACTTGCACCGAGCCTCCAGCCGGACCGGGAGCCTAGCCCTTGATAGTCGTCCGCGACTCCGATTCCGGAATCCTCGTGAGCGCCATCATCCCGACCCGGAACCGCGCTTCCCGATTGCCTGGGGCCATCAGAAGCGCCCTGAACCAAACGGTTCGAGACGTTGAAGTCGTGGTTGTGGACGACGCCTCGGACGACGACACATCCGACATCCTCGCGGCTCTGCAGGAAGCCGAACCCCGAGTCCGGCCCGTTAGAGTCGCGCATCGCTCAGGTGCGGCCCACGCACGTAACGTAGGGGCGAAGCACGCCCGGGGGTCCGTGCTCGCCTTTCTGGACGACGACTGCGCCTGGCATCCTGAAAAGCTCGAAGCGCAGCTGGAGGCGATGTCTCCGACCCACGGCGCCTCGTACACGCGGCAGGCCACTCTCTACGCAGACGGGAATTGGGTTCTCGAAGGGCGGGCGATTCCCGACACGGAGGAACACGAGGGTCCCCTCAGGACGAATTTCCTGGCCACGCCTTCCCTCATGGTTCGCCGCGACATCTTCGATCGGGTCGGGGGATTCGACGAGGAGCTCCCCCGACTGCAGGACTGGGACCTGGCCCTGACGCTCATCCGTCAGACCCGAATGGCGTTCGTGCCGCGCGTCCTAGTGAGATCCGAGATGATGCCGGAGGGTATTTCCACCGATCCGCAGCGACTGCACCACGCGGCGAGACGGATGATCGAACGCCATGAGCCTCATCTCACTCGCGCTCAGCTAGCGGCTTTGCACTACGGGCTCGGCAAGGTGCTCCTCGTGGAGGGGCTTCAAGCGGCCGCGCTCGGCCTGTTCCGGGAAGCCGTCCGTCTGAGCCCATTCTCCTCACTGAATTGGGCGGGGCTCGCGGCGGGGTTGTTGGGGCCCCTACCCGCACGGGCCGTGCGGGCCCTCCGTCGGACTGCCTCCCTACGCCACCACGGTTCCGGTGACCCCGGATCCATGGAGCTCCTGAACGCGGGCCGTGAGAAGTGAGGGTACTCCTGATCTCCCACGGGGCCGGGCCTTACGGCGCGGAGCGGATCCTCCTGGAGCTCGCGCGACGCCTTCCGGACCGCGGGCACGAGGTGACCTTGGCCTTCCCCCACGAGGGACCGGCAGTGGACATGGCGAGGGACCTTGCGGGCGTGACCCTCCGTGTATGGGACACCGGGCGCCTACCGAGAAACGTCGGCGAGGCCGTCCGATATTTCGGCGCCGCACCATGGACCGTCCGCGAGGTCCGCCGCCGGGTCGCCGACCTGGCGCCGGACGTGGTCTGGGTGAACTCCATGTACAACGCCTGGGCGGCCATGGGTGCGGGGCTTGTGGGCGTTCCGACCCTCTGGCAGCTCCACGAGCGCTCGCTCCCCGGCCCGCCGGGCTGGGCGCTCGCCGCCGTCGTCGGCCTCACCGCTCGGAGGGCCGTGGCCGTATCGGACTTCGTGGCCGGCCCCTTCCGGCGGTTTCCTTGGTTGGGACAGCGCGTCGAGGTGCTCCACAACCCTCTGCTCCACGAGCAGGTACCGCATCGCACCCCCGACCCGACGTCCGCTTTCACTGTCGGATATGTCGGGCAACTCGAGCCTCGGAAGCGTGTCGTGGATTTCGTGCGCGCCCTCTCCCGCCTACCCGGGGTTCGGGGTGTGCTGGTGGGCGACGGGAAAGGCCGGCCCCGCGTGGAGGCCGAGGTGCGACGGAGCGCGGTGGAAGACCGCTTGGAGCTCATGGGCTACCGGGACGACGTGCCGGCACAGATGGGCCGGTTCCACTGCCTCGTGATGCCGTCGGTGAACGAGCCGTTCGGCCTCGCCGTGTTGGAAGCGATGGCCCGGGGCATCCCGGTGGTGGCCGCCCGCAGTGGTGCCCTGCCCGAGTTGCTCGGAGACGCGGGATTGTTTCATCGTCCACGCGACCCCGAGGACCTGGCCCGTCAGGTCGCCCGCTTACGGGACGACCCAGCGCTCCGGAGCGAGCTCTCCTCACGGGCTGTGGCGCGTGCCAGATCGTTCGGACCCGACCCGTGGATCGCCGCGGTGGACGACCTCTTGAACCGTGTGACCGGAGCCGGAGGACCTTGAACCACCCCGATTCCCATCGGTCCGCCGAGACGTTCCCCCTGAGCGTTGTTCTCCTCACCGGTGGGGCCATCATCCTCCGGCTTCTGCTCTTCCTGGGGCGCGGGTCGTATGTGGCCTTCGACGAGGGATGGTATCTCCTTCTGGGACGCAGCCTGTGGTCCGGGGAGGGATACACGCTGAGCGGTCTCCCCCACGTGGCACTCTCGCCACTCTTCCCCTTGCTCGCCGGCGCGGCGGGCCGTGTCTTGGGCGATCCCGTGTGGGCAGGACGGATCGTCACCGGGGTGGCTTCCGGACTCCTCGTCCTTCCCTGCTGGAGCATCTTCCGCCGCCTCGCCCCGCGCCGAGTGGCCTTCGCCGGCGTGCTCCTCGTGGCGGTGGCTCCGTCGCTCGCGCCCTTCGTGGTCCCCTACTGGGTGGGCTGGGACCTCTGGGTGGGCGCCGAGCCCCTCCTGCATCTCCTGCTCTTCTCGGGCCTGGCGCTTCTCCTGCGCGTCTGGGAAGCCCCGCGCGCCGCGACCGCGGCGGCGTGTGGTGGGGTGTTCAGCCTGGCGTACCTGGCCCGGCCCGAGGCCGTGGGGACGTTCGCGCTCGTGGGGCTCGTCGCCATGCTTCTCTCGCTGGCGGTCCCGCTCCTCGACTGGGCCCGGGGTCCGGAGGTGAAGCGGCTCATTTCCGTGGCGGCCGCCGCGGTCATCTCCTTCGGTGTGGTGGCCGGACCGTATTGGATCTACCTGCACGGCGAGCTCGGCCGATGGACGCTGACCGGGCGCCACGTAACGATCGCCCCTGCACCGGTCCGGACAGGGCCTCGCTCAGGGACAGGTGAGCGGACCAACCGCATCGAGGACATGCTCTGGCGCGGTGACGAGTCGGCATACGTCCGGACCCTCTACGCGTTGGACCCATCCGGCACCCGGCTGGCCAACGGATACTGGGGCATTCAGCCGACGCCCGACCAAGAGCCGCTCACGTCCGAATTACCGGCGGTCGACGGCCCGGGCCAGGCCGCAGCGATTACGGAAGCCGCCGCCCCATCCGTCTCCGCTCCCGCGCCGGGAGCCGACGTCACAGATCCACCGACGGCTTCACCGCCCACCGACTCGTGGCTCCGCCGGTACGCCGCGGCCCTCGGTGTTGTCCTTCCCTGGTACGGGTGGGTATTCGTGCTTCCCGGACTCCTGGCCCCTGCCCGAGCCGGAGCCCGTCGGCTCGATCTGGAGGCGTTGGTGGCGGTGCCGCTGGCCGTCACCAGCGTGCTCATCGTACGCATCGTGGCCATCGACCCGAGAACTCAGCTGTTCCTGGCCCCGTTGGCGGCCTTCTACGCCGCACGTGGCGCCTTGTGGGTCGCGGACGCAATCACCGACAAGTGGGCGGGTCACGTCCGTGCGGGACTTCCGCCCAAACTGCTCATCGGCGGGCTCGTCGTGGCGATGCTTACCACCAGCCTGGCGGATCTCACCCTCAGCCTCACCGTGGGCTCGCCTCACCACGTCGTGGCCGAGCAGAACGCCGCCGTGGGTGGGGCCATCCGAAGGACCACACCCGAAGGTGCTTCGGTGGTGAGCTTCCACCCGGCCATCGCCCTCTTCGCCCACCGCGACTGGCGAGTGCTGCCGTTGGAGCCCATGCCGCGGATCGTCCGATACGCGAAGACACAGCCCGATCCCGTGCTGGTGCTGTCCGTGTTCTACCCACCGCAGGTGCGACCGCTGGAAGAGCCCCACTATCTGATCGTGCCGGTACCGGAGGACACACCGGAAAGCGAGCGCTGGCGCATCGACGTGCCCACGGGTGCCACGGTCTTCGCCTTCGGGCGGCTGGAACCCGAAAACGGCGCGACGCCCACCGGTGGGCCCTAGCCGGCGACGCGTCGCGCGGGTCGATCCGTCAGGCCGACCCTGATCCGTCGTGGGAGGCGGCGAGGATCCCGCTGGAATCGGCCCGAAAGCAGCCCGTTCGACCCGTCTCCCGGAAGCCCGATACACGACGGAAGGCCAGGATCGCGGTATGCTCCGAATCCGGCGACAACGGATCGGGCTGCCACGGGTCTCCACCGGAAGCCGACTCAGCATGAGCGCCGACGCGGCTATCTTAGCAGCATGAGACCCGAACGCTTCCACCGGATCCGGGGCGTCCTCGAGCGGCGCCAGCCTGACCTCTCGGTCCTCATGGATCGGGTGAACAAGTCTCACAATTTCTCGGCGATCCTGCGCAACTGTGACGCCGCGGGAGTCCTCGACGTGCACGTCGTTCCGCCGGACCGTGGGCTCGACCTCCATCACGGCACGTCCGCCGGCACGAAGAAGTGGATCGGAGTGCGTCGGCACGCAGACATCCCGACAGCCGTGGCCCACCTGGAGGAAGCAGGATTCAGTCTGGTCGCCGCTCACCCTTCTCCCGAAGCTGTCGACTTCAGAGATCTGGACTACACGCGGCCCACGGCGTTCGTCATGGGTGCCGAGCTCCACGGCGTCTCTCCAGAAGCGTTCCAGGCGGCGCACACGCATGTGGCGGTACCCATGGTGGGGATGGTGCATTCGCTGAACGTTTCCGTGGCGACGGCGCTCCTCTTGTACGAGGCCATGCGTCAACGGGAGGCGGCCGGAATGTACGAGCGATCGAGGCTTGCACCCGAGGTCTTTCGCACCCGGCTCTTCGAGTGGACCTATCCTACGCTGGCCCGCCGATTCCGCGACGAAGGACGATCATACCCGGCGCTGGACGACGATGGGCAGATCCTCCGGGACTGACCCGATTCGCCCCCGCACCCGCTCTGCACCTCCGAGCCCGGCATCCGGGTTCCCCAGACGCCGGTCCATCGATTTCCCCGAAAAGCGGTTCCTCCCCGCGAAGACGATACCTCTGAGGGGATGTGCATGGATCGGAGGTCAAGGGTAAGCTCCAGGAACCGGCCGAACCCGCGACATGGCCGGAATGATCGGATTTCGGAGCCCTCATCGGCCGGACTTGACACCCCTAGCCGCTCTTCATCGCCCCATGGATCGTTTCGACACGCACTCGGTTCTGACAAGCTCAGAGACCGCCGCCCTCCTCCAGGTGCACCCATCCACGGTCAAGCGCTGGTGCAGCGAGGGCCTCCTCGACTCCGAAAGAACCGAAGGCGGCCACCGGCGCGTCCACCTGGACGACGCGGTGGCGTTCTCGAAGGCGCAGGGCATCCAGACCGTTCTGTCTCCCTTCTCCCCATATGAGCCACATGTGTGGGCCGCTCTGAGGGCCGCGGAGGACGAAGGATCTTTCTTGCGCCTCCACACGCTGGCTCTCGGTTGGGTCCTCCAAGGGGAGAATCGTCGTGTCGAGCATCTCTACACCGCTCTGGCTCGATCCGAATCCGTGAGCTTCTGCTCGTTCTGCGACCATGGGATCCGCGGGCTCATGATGCGGGTCGGCCAGGCTTGGGCCGACGGCCGCCTGCCGATCGGCGAAGAACACCTCCTAAGCCAGACCATGATCGACGTCCTCCTTCGGCTCCGTCAGGAATCGTTGGACGAGGGGCCCGACCCCTACGCCGAGGACGCCTCCAGGGTCGCGGTGGTGGGTACGCTGGGCGGCAACCATCACCACCTCGGCGCGCTGTGCGTGCGTCTTCTCCTGGAGCGTATGGGGTGGAAGGTCTACTACCTCGGTCCAAACGTGCCGGCAGATGACTTCGGACGGTTCCAGAAGAGCCGGGATGCCGATTTGGTGTGCATCTCGCTCGGCCCGGATCACACGATGGGGGACGTGTCCCGCACACTCACGCTCCTTCGCTCACTCTATGACCGATCCCGTCCGTATCGCCTCGTGCTCGGTGGCTCTCTGCTGGGGTCGGCGTCGGACGACCTCCTGAGTGGCCCGTTCGAGGGTGTCGCGCTCATCAACTCGTGCGCCGAGCTCTCGACCGAGCTGGCATCGGCGGCCCCGGAAGCCCCGGAGGTTTCGTGAAGCCCGAGCCGTCTTCGTCGTGCCTCGACCGCCTTTTGCTCGTCGTCCTCTACCCCTCGACCTCTGCCGACGGCCCCCCTTCCACGCGGCCGAGCTGAAAACGAAGCGAGTCCTCCAACCCTTCGTAGGCGAAATCGTACCCCAATTCCTGGGCTTTGGCCGGTAGGACGCGTTGGCCCCAGAGAAGCGTCTCCTGGCCCATCTGCCCAAAGGCCGCCTTCACGGCGAAAGCCGGCACAGGTATCAGCGTGGGACGCCCCAGAACACGACCCAACGTCGATGCGAAGGTCGCGTTGGTCACCGGATGGGGAGCCGTCGCGTTGACGGGTCCACGCGCCCGTTCGTCGAAGAGAAGGTGGCCGATGAGCCCCACGACATCGTCGAGATCGATCCAACTCATGTACTGATCTCCGGAGCCCAAACGTCCCCCTGCTCCAACCTTGAACGGCGTGAGAAGCTCAGCCAGGGCCCCGCCCGCGGGGCTCAGGACCACCCCGCTACGGAGGCGCACCACCCGAACGCCGGCCCGCTCTGCCGGCCGCGTCGCGAGCTCCCAGGCCCGGCAGACGTCGGCCAGAAAGCCCTTGCCGTTTTCCCCACCTTCCTGGATCCGCACATCTCCCGAGTTACCGTAGAAGCCCACCGCCGAAGACGAGATGAGGGTTCTCGGACCGCCTTCGAGGGCAGCAAGGGTGCGGGCCAGGAGCTCGGTGCCTTTCACGCGGCTCTCCAGGATCGCGCGCTTCCGCTCGTCGTTCCAACGCCCCGGCGCGATGGGTGCGCCCGCCAGGTGGACCACGGCATCGGCTCGGGCCAGGCCGTCAACGTCGATCTCCCCGGAACCGGGATTCCACAGGATGGCATCCGGGCCATCCTCGCCAGGGCGCCTTACCACGCGCAAAACCCTATGCCCCCCAGTGGTGAGGAAGTGGGAAAGGCTCGATCCGATGAGGCCCGAGGAGCCCGTGATGGCGACGG
The DNA here is from genome assembly GCA_039587535.1 of Gemmatimonadota bacterium. Lineage (GTDB taxonomy): Bacteria > Gemmatimonadota > Gemmatimonadetes > Longimicrobiales > Gaopeijiaceae > JAWLHJ01. The sequence continues at coordinate 102,350 of JBDHIF010000002.1, read as the reverse complement.
TAAGCCGAGGCTTGTCGGCGTGGGCAGCATGTCGATCGAGATCGGTTTGCAGGCGCCGATGTCGGAACGCGAAGAGACGGTCGAGCTCCCGCTCGACCATGGACGGGACGACAGTCTGGCCCGCGAAGCCGAGGGGTGGTTCCATGTCCACCTCGTCCTCGAGCAGCGTGCCGCCTCCCTGTCCGGGCAGGAACCGATGCACGTGGCCCCACCGCTTCATCGGTCCCGAAACCTGCTCGTCCGCGAATTGTCGGCCTTCTTCGAAATCCCTGTGCCGAAGGTGCCACCGAAAGGGGAGCGGCCCAGCCCGGACCTCGAGCTCCACCTCGGCTCCGTCCCGAATCCCTCCCTCCTGTCGGATGACGCTCATGTCCGCCCAGGGAGGCGTGAGCCGCTGCAGGGCACCCGCCCGCTCGTGCCACCGAAAGACCGTCTCCGGAGGATGGTGGTCGATGGACCCTCGATAAGTGAGCTTCACCCGCCGGCCTCCTAGACCTCGAAAGAAGGGAAAATCTGACTCAGCACGCCATGGAGCTGACCAGGTACGTCGTCCTCGGGTACGACGGCGGTGGCGAGTTCGCCAATCCTGTCCCGTACCTGAGAAGGCAACGAGGACGAGGTCAACACCACGACCGGTAGGCCCTTATGGGCCCGGTCGCCACGGATGCGCTCCAGCAGCTCCACCGCTCCAACCGAGGGCGCGGTGGCATCCAACACCATGGCATCCGGCACCTCGATGCGGAGCTCCTCCATCGCATCTCGGGCGCCTGGAGCAATGAAGACCTCGATCCCCCGGTCGCTGACCGACTCGACCATCCGGTCTCGCGCCGCCCCGGCTTCCGCCACGAGTACCAGTCGTCCACCCTCGGATCTTCCCAACAGATGCCGCCATACCACTCGGAGCAGATCGTCACGCTCGAACGGCTTGGTGATCAGGTCCGCAGCCCCGAGGAGTCCCCCGCGGTCCTCCTCTGCGACGACGCTGATCACGACCACCGGAATATGCCTGAGCTCGGGATCCGCCTTGAGCCGTTTCAGCGTCTCCCAACCGTCCATCCCTGGCATCAGCAGATCGAGCGTGATGAGGTCGGGCCGATGGGTTCGGGCGGACTCCAAGCCCTCCTCTCCCCCGGAGGCGGAGAGCACGCGGCAGCCGAAGTCTTCCAGGTAGTGCCCCACCAGGACACGGGAATCTCGCTCGTCATCGATGACCAGGACTTTGGAGTCGCGCAGCGCCCGGGAGGGTCCGGCCTGGTGGTCCGCAGTCGACTCTTCCCCCCCCGGAGCCTCGTCAGATGTCGCGGCCTCCTGCTCCTCCTTCGCCGCGTCCGGCGCCTCCTCACGGACCGGCTTGTGAGCACGCACTCCGAAAAGGATCCGGAAGGTGGAGCCCTTCCCGAGCTCGGACTCCACCAGGAGGTCGTATCCCATGAGGAGACAGATGGAGCGCGAGAGCGCCAGCCCCAAACCCGTTCCACCATACTTTCGCGAAGTCCCTGCCTCTGCCTGCTGGAACGCATGGAAGATGGCTTCCAAACGGTCTTCGGCGATGCCGATCCCCGTGTCCTGAACGGCGATGGCCGTAGGGGTCTTTCCGTCCTCGGACGTTTCCACTCGGACGGTCACCGAGCCCTGCTCCGTGAACTTCAGCGCGTTCCCAATGAGGTTGATGAGAACCTGCTTGATCTTGGCGGAATCGGTCTCCACCCTGACAGCTCCGGTCGGGACCTCGGTAAGCAACCGAACCCGACCCTCCCTGGTCCTGGCCTGACCCTCGAGCTGTTGGACCGTCTCCACGCACAGGGCGCCCAGGTCCACGTCCTCGATGACCAGATCCATGCGTCCGGCCTCGACCTTGGCGAGATCGAGCACCTCGTTGATGAGCGCCAGCAGGTGCTTGCCGTTAGAGAGTACCCGCTCCAGGAAGCCGGTGTCCTTCTCGTTGAGGCGTCCGCCCTTGTTCTTCAAGAGGATGTTCGTGAAGCCGATCACAGAGTTCAGGGGCGTACGTAGCTCATGGCTCATGCTGGCGAGGAAGTCACTCTTCGCCTTGTTGGCCGCCTCAGCTTCGTCCTTGGCCACACGCAGGGCTTCCTCGGCTCGAACTCTGGGCGTGACGTCCTTGCCGAAGAAAACAGCGCCGGACACCCCCTCCAGGGACTGGATGGGGTTGGCATAGAGCTCGTAGTAACGGAGCTGCCCGTCGACCTCGTCGGTCCGCACGGCCACGTGCCTCTCGCCACTGAGCGTCCGCTCGTAGAGCTCCTGGTACCAGCTCAAGTCCTCGGGGGCGAAGAGCTGTTCCGGTGGCTGACCGACAGCCGGCTCACGCCCGCTTCGTGCCTCCGTGGCGAGAGCGAAGGCCGAGTTGAAGGTGATCAGCCGATGCTCGCGGTCGACGGACCATATGGAATCCCCTGTGTTCTCGACCAGGGCGCCGAGGTTCGCCCGGGACTCCGCGAGCTGTCGTTCGGCGATGCGCTGCTCGCTGACGTCCCGCAGGATGGCCTGGGTCGCGACGGGCTCTCCGTTCACGAGCTGGGCCTGAGCACTGCCCGACAGTACGACCGGCCGGCCGTCCTTCGCCACGTACTCCACGTTGAACCGTCGCGATGGCTCGCCGGAAAGGACCCGCTCGAACTCCGCCTTCAACGTCTGACGGCGATCCCTATGGACGATCTCGAAAAGGTCGAGATCGGCGAGATCCTCATCGTCGTATCCAAGCACGCGCTTCCACGAGCTGTTCACATACAGGATCCGTCCGTCTCGCGTGATGCTCTGGATGAGGTCGTTCGCGTTGTCCAGGAAGTCCTGAAGGCGCTGACTGCTCTCCTTGACCGCCTCCTCGGTCCGGGCACGGACCTCGATCTCCCGAGCCAACCGGCTGTTGCTCCGCGTGAGCGCCCCCAGGACCCGATCCTCCCGACGGAGCGTTCCGTATACACTGCCCAGGAGGCCGGTGAGTATGGCTGCGTGGGAGGTGATCTTCAGAAGATGGGCTGCGTCGTACATGGCGTCGAATCGCTGGAACGAAAACGCCATGAAGCCGGCGTGCACGAGCACGGAGATCAACAGCGACACCAGCAGCCAGTGATCGAACCCGTCATGGCGCCAGTTCTTCTTGCCCAGAAATCCCAAGAAGGCCAGCAAGAAGAACAGTGCCGGTAGGAACTCGCCGGGGCGGGTGATGGCTTGCGCCGGAAACGTCAGTGAGAAGAGGGGAACGTGCTCGAAGAAGAGCAGGCTGAGCAGGGTCAGCGCGAACGCTGACCCGTAGACCGTTGCTTCATTGATCGCGCCCCGGCCGTCCTCGCCCTCCACCTCGCGTCGCCAGGCCAAGAGGCTGACGAACAGGAAGAGCGAAAGGAAGACCCGCTCCGCGGTCCAGCTCGACGCAAACAGGGTGGTCCCGTCCACTCCGGGTTGGCGCGCCGCCAGGGCATCGACGAGCGCCTCGCTGGTGATCAGCGCGTGGTTGAGGTTGAGGACCGCCGCTCCGAGAAAGCCGGTGCCGATCAGCAAGAACGTCGCCTGCTTGCGGCTATAGTACCGGACCAGAGCCAGCCCACCGATGATGGCGGCCAACACCGTGGACACGGTCTCCATCACGGTGTGCGCGGTGGGGCCCGTGCTCCAAGCCGGATTCCGCCTGAGCACGACTGCCCCTGCGAGGAGCACGACGAGGAGCACCGCATAAAAGGCGATGCGCGGCGACCCGCGGTCGGGACCGGCCAAAGTGTCCTCAGTGACCACAGGTCCGGACGGCGCCGCCGCGTCCGGAGAGCCCGCGATCACCTCCCCGGAGGCGTCGGGCCCAAGACCCCGGGGGGTCAGTCCGTCCGGTTCAGCCAACGCTCGATCGCGCCGATGAGGACGTCCTCGTCCACGATGGGCTTCGTCACATAGTCGTCGAAGCCCGCGGCCAGGTATTTCTCGCGGTCGCCGGCCATGGCGTGCGCGGTCAAGGCGATCACCGGCAGGTGCTTCAGCTCGTCCTGCTCGCGCACCCACGCCAAGACCTCCGTTCCGTCCATCTGCGGAAGCGAGATGTCCAGCAAGATGAGGTCGGGGATGTCGTCTCCCATCCGCTCCACCGCCTCGACACCGGACTCGTACTCCGAGACGTCGTAACGATCTTCGAGGAGCGCCTGCACCAACATCCGGTTATCCGCGTTGTCCTCGACCACTGCGACCTTAGGACTCATTCGAGATTCCTCGTTCAATGGACTCGAGCTCCTCGACCGCCGCTGCATAAGCAGCCTCCAGGTCGGCCAGGTGCGCGGCAACCGGAGCCAGGTCGCCGCCGGCCGCGGCCAGCTCCATGCTTGCGGCCAGCGCGCGGACCCGCTCGGCGCCGAGATTCGCGGCACTGGATTTCAGTGAGTGCGCGCCCATCTCGGCCTCTTCAACGAGTTGGTCACGGACCCCGGAGCGAATCTGTTCGACGCGCTCGCCCGCGTTGCTCACGAACAGCCGGATCATCTGCGCCACCAGCTTGTCCCCCCCCCACTCACGGAGCCGGTCCAGTGCCTGCGGGTCGATGACGGGTGTCTGGGTCATGCGCTCAATGCCTCACGGATGTTTCGGACGCCGGCGGCAGCGCCCTCGGGATGGCCATACACCGCCGAGCCCGCCACCAACACGGTCGCCCCGGCGTTCGCGAGCCTGGCGGCGTTTCCAGCCACCACACCTCCATCTACTTCGAGCTCGGCTCGGGATCCGGCCTCGTTCAGGAGCTTTCTCACCCGGGCCACCTTGTCGACGCTACCCTCGATGAAGGCCTGCCCGCCGAAGCCGGGATTCACGCTCATGACCACGACCAGGTCCAGGTCCTGCACGACCTCGGAGACAGCCTGCACGGCTGTGCCCGGGTTGAGCGCCACACCCGCCTTCACCCCCAGCTGACGGATGTGCTGGATGGTGCGGTGGAGGTGCGGGCACGCCTCGGCGTGAACCGTGAGGAAATCGGCCCCGGCCTCGGCGAAGGCTTCCAGGTACCGATCTGGATTCTCGATCATCAGATGGACGTCCAATGGCAGCTCGGTGGCCCGACGGGCTCCCTCCACGACCACCGGTCCGATCGTGAGGTTGGGGACGAAGTGTCCGTCCATGACGTCCACGTGGATCCAGTCGGCACCACCCTCCTCCACCGCCGCGATCTCCTCTCCGAGCCGACCGAAGTCGCTGGAGAGGATGGAGGGAGCGATTCTCATCCCCTCCTCCCAACGACCCGGACGCCGTCTTCCGAAGCCAGCAGGGCCTCATGCGCCATCCCGAGAAAGAGGCCCGTGTCCACGACCCCCGCCCTGGCCTGGAGCATGGCTTCGAGGCTGAGGGCATCCTGAATCCCGTCGGAGAAGCGGCAATCCAAGATGAGGTGGCCGTTGTCGCTCTTATAGGGCCTGCCGTCCTCACCGGTCCGTACCGTGACCTCTGCCCCCAAGGCATGGATGACGCGGGCGTGCGCCTCGTGACCCCATCCCACGACTTCAACGGGGAGGGGTGATCGCGTCCCCAGGAGGTCCACGTCCTTACTGTCGTCGGCAATCACGACGAAGCGCGCCGCCGCCTGCGCCACCATCTTCTCCCTCAGGAGCGCTCCCCCCATCCCTTTGATGAGGTCCAGTCCCGGACCCACTTCGTCAGCCCCGTCCACGGCGAGATCCAGCCTCGGGTGGGCACCGAGCGTCGTGAGTGGGATTCCCAGGCGCTGGGCCTCGGTCTCAGTCCATACCGACGTGGGTACTCCCGATACGTCCCGGAGCCGGCCCGTGCTGATGCGCTCCCCCAGGAGCTCCAGGAAATGGGCCACGGTGCTGCCCGTGCCCAATCCGAGGACCATACCGTCCATGACCTGGTTGACCGCCTGCTCCGCAGCCCTCCGTTTGAGCTCCTCGGCCGTCCCCGATTCCATGGATGTCGCCACTCCCGCCTGCAGTGTGTGGAGCCGTACCGCGCCCGGCTGCCCGTAGGGAGTCGGCCGCTCAGAGTCAAAGCAATGTACCGACGGCCACGAGGGGGTTCCAGCCGCGCGAAGCTAAGGCCGTCGCCCGGCTTCGCGCGCGACCCGAGTTCGTCCAAGACGGGGTTGACACGCTCGGGCCCAACGGGCGAGGGTAAAAGCATGATGCTCACGCGTGCTCACGGACCCTGGTATTACGTCATCGCCCCGAGGGGAGCCTGCGTCTACCGGCGCGACTGAGCGCCGAACGAACACGACGCTGACAAGCTCCCGACCCGGTCGGGAGCTTTTTTTGTGCCCTCCGGCCGCTCGCGCTCAGGCAGCGCTCCCAAAGAGGAATCCCATGATCATCGTGACTGGCAAGGGCGCTACCGAGGCGCAGATCGACCATATCCGAGAGCGCGTCGAAGCCGCGGGCCTCCGTACCCACCTTTCCCGCGGTGAGCGGCGGACCATCATCGGGTGCGTCGGCGACGATGGGCTCCTGCAGCACGTCCCTCTTCTCTCCATCCCCGGGGTCGAGGCCGTCCACCCGGTTCTGAAGCCGTACAAGCTCGCGTCAAGGGAATTCGCCGCGGAAGCCTCTCGCATACCCTTGGGAGCCGTGGAGCTGGGAGGAACCGAGGTGGTGGTCATCGCCGGCCCGTGCTCGGTGGAAGGGCCAGACATGCTCCGAGCGACCGCGGACCGGGTGGCTGCGGCCGGCGCGACGGCCCTGCGAGGGGGCGCGTTCAAGCCCCGCACTTCACCTTATTCCTTCCAGGGCCTCGGCCAGTCGGGCCTCGAGATCCTGTCCGACGTACGCAACCGGACCGGGCTCCCGGTGGTGACGGAGGTCATGGACACCCGACAGGTGGAGCTCGTGGCCTCCTACGCCGACGTTCTCCAGATCGGTGCCCGCAACATGCAGAACTTCCCCCTCCTCACCGAGGTGGGGCGACTTCGTCGTCCGGTGCTATTGAAGCGGGGGCTATCCGCGACGCTGAAGGATCTCCTCCTGGCCGCGGAGTACGTGATGAGTCAGGGCAACCCGAACGTGATCCTTTGCGAACGCGGCATCCGCACGTTCGGATCCGAAACCCGCAACACATTCGATCTCGCGGCCATCCCGGTGCTGAAGCGCGAAACGCACCTACCCGTCATCGCGGACCCGTCCCACGCCGGTGGACGGAGTCACCTGGTTCCGGCCCTGAGCTACGCAGCCGTAGCCGCAGGTGCCGACGGCCTCATGGTCGAGGTGCACCCGGATCCGGAGACCGCGACGTCCGACGGAGAGCAGTCGCTGGACTTCGACGCTTTCGACCTCCTCATGGAGGGGCTGAGGCCGTTCGTCCGTGCCGCGGGACGCACCCTCGCCGGCGACCGGGGCGCATCGGGTGCCGGCGGGGGCGCAACGGCCCACGACTGAGCGGCGCTGGCGGACAGGGTCGGAGCGGCGGTGGTGGAAAGCCGAGCCCCCCGACGGAAGTCACTGTCCCTCGCCACCGTCACACCTTGTCGAGCTCGTCCATGCGTGCCCGGGCAGTCTCGAGCTGGCTCCTCACGGCCGCCAGGGACGATCCGCCAGGCGTGTCGCGGGACTCCACGGATGCGGCCCAGTCCAAATGAACAGGGGGAGGATCGTCAAACCGCGGATCCTCTTGCACCAGACGCTCGGTCGTAAGCTCGTCGAGCCCCACCCCTTCCTTCTCGGCCGCACGCACCAGGCGGCCCACGACCTCGTGGGCGGTGCGGAACGGGAGACCCCGCCGAACCAGGTGGTCCGCGAGATCCGTGGCTAGCATCACGGTGTCCAGGGCGGCGCGCATGGCCTCAGGGCGCAGCTCCGCCGTCCGGAGCGCTCCGGCCATGGGCGGAAGGGTCAGCCTCAGCGTGTCCACCGTGTCGAACAGGGGCGCCTTGTCCTCCTGGAGGTCCCGGTTGTAGCCCGTGGGCAGGCCCTTCAAGAGCGTGAGGAGCGCGGTAAGCGACCCGATGAGCCGGGCGGACTTTCCCCGTGCGAGCTCAGCCACGTCAGGGTTCCGCTTCTGGGGCATGAGGCTGGATCCCGTGCTGTAGGCATCGGATAGGCGTAGGAAGCCGAACTCGGCGCTGGTGAACAGCACCAGGTCCTCCGACACGCGCGAGAGGTGCACACCGATCATGGCCCCGGCGTAGGCCAGGTCACACATCCAGTCCCGGTCGGACACCGCGTCCAAGGCACTTTCGGACACGCGGCGGAAGCCGAGCTCCTCGCGGAGCGCCTCTCGATCCACCGAAAACGGGCACCCCGCCAGCGCACCCGAGCCAAGGGGGAGGACCGATGCGGCCCGCTCGGCGACCCTCAGCCGCTCGACGTCACGGAGGAACGCGAAGAGGTGTGCCAGGGCCCACTGAGCGGCCCGGATGGGCTGAGCTCTCTGCAGGTGCGTGTAGCCCGGCATGAAGACGTCGACCCCACGCTCGGCCAGCCCGTAGAGGGCATCACACACCACGAGCACGAGCGCTTGAAGCTCTCGGCACGCCTCCATGCCCCACAGTCGCACGTCCGTGGACGACTGATCGTTCCGCGAACGGCCGGTGTGCAGCTTTCCGGCCACCTCACCCACCGCCTCACGGAGCATTCGCTCGACCACGGAATGGATGTCCTCTTCACCCGCCGCGCCCAGGCCCTCGCTCTCGATGCGCGCCGCCACCCGGGCTAAGCCCCCCTCGAGCGTCTCCACCTCAAGTGCGTCCAACACTCCGGCACCGCCTAGGGCACGGGCCCATGCTACGCTGCCGCGAATGTCCTGCCGCCAGAGCCGTCCGTCCACGTCCAGGCTGAGGTTCAGCGGCTCCATATCGGAGGCCATGCCCTCTTCGAACCGACCGCCCCACAACGGAGCGTCGTCCCCTCCTCCGCTCAAACGTCGTCCTCGGATCGGAGTGCCGCGGCTGCTCGGGTCGGGAGTCCGAACAATCGGATGAAGCCGGTGGCATCGGCATGATCATACGTGGCGGCGTGACCGAAGCTCGCCAGGTCCTCCCGATACAGGGAACGGGGGCTCTCTCGGCCGATCACGCGGGCGGCGCCCTTGAACAGCTTCAGTCGGACCTGCCCGGTGACGGGCGCAGTGATGCGATCCACCATCGCCTGAATGCCTTCTCGTTCCGGGGACCACCAGCGTCCCTCGTAGACGAGGTCGGCCCAACGCCGCGCCACTTCGTCCTTGAGGGCCTCCGCACGCCGGTCCAGCGTAATCGACTCGAGGTCCCGGAGCGCCTGATAAAGCAGCGTTCCGCCCGGAGTCTCATACACGCCCCGCGACTTCATCCCCACCAGACGGTTCTCAACCAGGTCGGCGCGACCCACCCCGTGGCGGGATCCCATCTCGTTCAGTAACCCGAGGAGCGGGACGGACGCCATGCGCTGACCGTTCACCGATACGGGAATGCCCTTCTCGAAGCCGATATCGATCTGCTCGGGCGTGTCCGGCGCGTCCTCGGGAGCCACGGTCCAAGCGTACATCTGCTCTTCGGGCTCGAAGGCCGGATCTTCCAACGGACCACCCTCGTGGGAGATGTGCCAGAGGTTCTCGTCCCTGCTGTAGAGCTTGGTCTCGTCGACGCCGGCGAGTGAGATCCCCCTCTCACGCGCGTACTCCAGGGCATCCTCCCTGGAGCGGATGTCCCACTCCCGCCACGGAGCGATGACCCGTAGCTCAGGGGCCAGAGCCGCGTAGGTGAGCTCGAAGCGAACCTGATCGTTTCCCTTTCCGGTGCACCCGTGTGCCACCGCGTCGGCGCCTACAGCAAGCGCAACCTCCACCTGGGCCTTCGCTAGAATGGGCCGCGCCATGGCGGTCCCGAGGAGGTAGCTCCGACCGTACACGGCACCCGCCCGAAGCGTCGGCCATACGTAGTCTTCCACGAATGCTCGACGTAGGTCCACGCCATGGAACGCCGCGGCTCCGGAAGCGAGGGCTTTCTCCTCCAGGCCCTCCAGTCCGCCACGCTGTCCCACGTCGCCGGCCATGCACACGACTTCCGCGTCATACGTCTCGCGCAGCCACGGTACGATGACCGATGTGTCCAAACCGCCTGAGTATCCGAGCACTACCTTCATCTAGTCCCTAGGCCTACACGCGAGGGATTGACGATTGCGGCACACAGAAAAAAAGGGGGCCGGGGGCCAGAAGACCGGTCACTTCCCGCCAAAGTGCCGGGGGGCCTCGTGCCCCGAACTCCCGCCCCCGGTCCCCTTTCCAGGTTCCGTGACGTCCTGCCGCGTACCGCGCCGCAGTGCATAATCATACAGTGATCGTGCATTATGTCAACGACGGTCAACGAGCCATCCGCTCGATGCGATCCTTGACCGTGTCCAGTTGATCCGGCGACCGGAGGATGATCAGGATCGTGTCATCCCCGGCCAAGGTCCCGAGGACCTCAGGCCATTCCTCCCAGTCAATCCCCGCGGCGACCGTTTGAGCACCTCCCTTCATCGTGCGTACCACCAGCATGTGGTCCACACCTTCGGCGCTGTGGAAGAGGGCCGGCAGGAGCGACTCGAGCGACGGCGTGCTCTCCCAGTCGTCCGGGAGCGCGTAGTAGGGTGTCCCATCCGCGCTGGGCACCTTCACGAGCCTGAGCTCGCGCATGTCCCGCGACAGTGTAGCCTGAGTCACTTCGGTGCCCCGCTCTCCGAGAAGTGCACGGAGCCCCTCCTGGCTGTTGACGCGGTGCTGGCGAAGGATCTCGAGGATGAGCTGGTGCCGGTCTCGCTTGCTCACGCGACGGCGCGGACAGCGAAGTCCCGAAGGCGCTCGGGCTCAAAGCCGACACTCCGCTCGGCTTCCTCCCCCGCCTTGAACAGGATCACTGTGGGGATGCTCCTGATACCGTACCGGCCCGCGACCTCCGGTGCCGTGTCGGTGTCGACCTTGACCACGAGCATCTTGCCCAGATGCTCGTTGGCGATCTCGTCCATAAGCGGCGCGACCATCTTGCAGGGGCCGCACCAGTCCGCGTAGAAGTCCACCATCACGGGAACTCCGGCAGACAGCACGGTCCGGTCGAAGTCTTCCTGGGCGACCTTCAACGGGCGGTCCAACAGCATGGGCTTGGAGCAGGATCCGCAATGCGGCCTGTCGGCAGCACGGTCGACCTCCACTTCATTCAGCTTCCCACAGAACGCGCAGCGGACCGTGACATGTCCGTTGGTTTTCTTCGTGGCCATCTCCCCTCTCTTCGAAGGTGTGCATCCGGTCGCCCGCAATATGGCGTAACCGGCGCTCCGACGGGACGGGGCGGGGCGATCTTCGCCCCCGTCAGAACAAGTCGTACCGCAGGCGGAGCAGCGCGAAGCGTCCGATCGTGGGTACCCCTACGAAGGAGCGGTATCCGGTGTCCAGCACGTTGTTGATCGCCAGCTGAACCGTAGCACCCGTGCCCGGAAACGCGTATCCGAAATTCACGTCGAAGATGGCGAACGCATCCACGCACGGCTCGGTGAACTCGGACGGCACGACGCCCGGAAGGCACTCGGTCCCCACGTAACCGGCCGACTCGGCCGGAAAGCCGCTCGAGAATCGAGCCCGCCCGCCGGCCGTCAGGCCGGTTCGTACGTTGCGATACGCCAAACCCAAAGAGCCCTTGTGCGTGGGGGCATTCAGCGAGACGGGGGCTGCACCCTCGATGCGGAAGTAGTCGTCGCTCACCCACGAGTAGGAGCCGTTGACCGTCCACTCGTCGTTTACGAACGCCTGGACAGCGAGATCGCCGCCCCAGAGATCCAGGTCGCCCACGTTCCGGTAGGTCGCGATCAGATCCGCGGCCTGGGCCGCCACCTGGTCCGACGACACGACGCCCGCCGGGATCTGGGCCAGGACCGGGGCCAGGGTCTGAGCCATGGCCTGGGCCTGGGCGGGGTCCATGCCGTCGGCGATGGCCTGTGCCACGATGAACGCGCCCGTGTCTTCGCCATTTAGCAGCAACAGCGGCGTCTGAACCTGAAGGGGCGACACGAAGTCGTTCTTCTGCATGTAGTAGACGTCCGCCGTGATCTTGACCCGGTCCTGTAGGATACCGGTCCAGCCCAGCTCGATCGTCTCGGTGTTGCTCTCGGTGATGCCAGGCACGTCCGGAATGCGGGTGGCCGACAACGGTGTGAGCTCCGAAGGGTTGTTCAGGTCCAGCAGCATACGGCTGATATCGTCGTTCGTGGGGTCCCAACCACTGATCTGCGCGGCCTGGGCGGGTGAGATGGCCCCCTGAGCCTGCAGCACGCCGACCAGCAGGTCCCACATGACGCCGACGTCCGCCGGGAGTAGCTGCCCCGCGCCTCCCAACTGGGCGGGCGTGAATGGCGACCGCATGCCCCGCAGCGTTCCGTCCGGGGTCTGGAAGGAATACCCGTCCTTCCCGGTCCCGAACGCTCTGGTGGTGTATCCGAGCGTCCCGAGGCTTTCAGGCGCCGCCCCCCCGGAGATGTCGAGGAAGAAGTTGAGCGTCGACGGCGTAGAGAAAGCCCGGTTGTAGCTGAGGCGGAAGCTCTGCTCCTCCGCCGGCGTGAACAGCAGCGCGGCCCGCGGTGAGAACACCTTCGCGTCGATCAGCGAGTGCGAATCCACGCGCCCGGCGACCACGAGCTCCAGCATCTCCGACAGCTCGGTCTTGGACTGGAGATAGACACCCCACTCGTCGATATCGTCCTCGTCCTCATAAGACCCGTTGATGCTCCCTTCCGTATCGGGCCGCGTCGCGAAGTAGTCGATGCCGTAGGTGAAGTCCTGCCGCCCGTCGGCCAAGGCGAACCCGTGCTGAGCCTGAGCGACGAAGAGGCTCGACTTGTCTACGAGCGGCACGCCGTCCCGGAGAAGCCACGTATCACCGGCGTTGCTCCGGTTGTAGTAGCCCTGGGTGAAGAGACGACCTTTGCTGACTCGGGCTTGGAAGAAATCGTAGACCCAGTCTTCGTTCTGTCCGGCGCCGAGCCCCGTCAGCTCGATGCCGGTGGCGTTGGTCCGTCCGTACGTCCCCACCAACGTGCCATCCTCGGCGAACCGCCAATCCGCCCTCGCCTCGAGACCGTAACGCTCGATGTCGAAGTCCCGCTGACCTACCCGGCCGCAGGCTGTTTCGGCCACCGCCGAGCCAAAGCCCCGGATCGTCTTGTCGGTGAGGCACGCCTCCGGGTTCACCGCGGCCAGCCGCGCCTGCTCTTCCACCGGGTCCGTGTACGGCCATTCGGTCGCCTGGAGGTACTGCCCGGACAGCTTGATCCCGAAGTCTTCGTTGAGCAGGAACGCGGTGCGGAACGATCCCTGGAACAGGTCCCGCTCACCCGCGCCCATCGTGATCGTGGTCCCCTGGTCGTCCAGGGGTGACTTGGTGAGGATATGCACGACGCCATTGGCAGTGTTCGGCCCATAGAGCGCGGATCCGGGGCCCAAAACCACCTCCATCCGGTCCACATCCTCGTCGGAAGTCGGGATGAAGTGCATGAGATTCACCCGCAGGGACGGTACCCCCGCGAGCCGGTGGTCCGTGAGCATGTGGAGGGCGCCCGAAAAGATGTTGTTGAAGCCACGCACCACCACATTCGTGGCCTGGACACCTTGCGTGATGACGTCGACGCCTGGGGTGGTCTTCAGATGGTCGGCCAGGGTCTGACTCGGCCTCTCGCTGATCTCCTGCGAGCTCACGTTGAAGCTGGATGCCGGGGCCTCCGTGGATTTCTCCGGGGTCCCGCGCGAAGCCGTGATGACGATCGCGTCGAGCTCCTGCGCCTGGGAGAGGAGCTGCATGTCGAAAGTCGTGGTCTGTCCACCGACGATCTCGAGGTCATCGAAGCGCGTCGTACGGTATCCCACGACGGTCACCACGAGGTCGTACGATCCAGGGGCGAGGCCAATTCGATAACGGCCGTCGTTGCCGCTGAGCGTCCCCGTGTCCTGGGCGCCGCCGAATACCTGGATCTGGGCCGCCGAGATCGGGGCACCGGTCTCGGCGTTGGTCACCGCCCCGGCAAGGATTCCTTGCTGCGCGGCCAAGCCGGGGACGGCGATGGCCAGCAGAATCGTGGCCAACTTGAGGGATCGAACGGAGCGTGCGAACATGCCGGGCGCCTCACCTGAGGGGGAACTGAAGCGTCTCGAGTTGTCGTTCCTTAAGCTAGTCAGGTCGCCCGCAGTCCATCAATCTCTTTGTTTACGGCCGCAAACGAAGCCGTTCCAAAAAGGGTCCACCAGCCATGAGCCTTCCGGATTTCAGCCTGCATCGCCTGCAGGCGGCGCGCGCAGAAGTCGCCGAAGCGGTGCATCGGACGCCCCTCGTGAGGTCCGAGGCCCTGTCCGGGCGCGTGGGGACCCCGGTGTATCTGAAGTGCGAGAATCTTCAGAAGACCGGCTCCTTCAAGGTTCGAGGTGCCTTGCATCGGATTCGTGCCCTCTCCGAAGACGAGCGGCAGCGAGGCGTCATTACCATCTCGGCGGGTAACCACGCTCAGGCTGTGGCCTGGGCCGCATCCGCTGTGGGGGTGGCCAGCACCGTTGTCATGCCGGAAGCGGCCTCGAAGACGAAGGCCCTGGCCAGCCAGGGCTACGGCGCTGAAGTGATCCTCCACGGGAATCCCGCCGAGGCCTTCCAGAAGGCCTTCGAGCTGGCCGAGGAGCGAAATCTCACCTTCGTGCATCCGTTCGACGACGAGCACGTGGTGGCCGGCCACGCCAGCTGCATGCTTGAGGTGCTGGAAGACCTGCCCGACGCCGCTACGGTGGTAGCGCCGGTGGGAGGCGGGGGGCTGGCGTCGGGCCTGGCCGTCGCCATCGAGGCAACGGCGGCGGACGTTGCGCTCTGGTGCGTCGAGCCCGTGGGTGCCGCCGCGATGCATCAAAGCTTCCAGGAAGGTCACGCCGTGCATCTCGACACCGTCTCCACCGTGGCCGACGGCCTCAAGGCACCCATGGCCGGGGAACTGAACTACGAGATCCTACGGCGGACGGCCAGCGGGGTCGCCCTCGTGGACGACGCAGCCATCGTGCGAGCCATGCGTCTGCTCCTGGAGCGGACCAAGCTCCTGGCGGAACCGGCCGGAGCGGCCGGGTTGGCCGCCGTTCTGGAGGGAGCCGTTCCCCATCCTCGAGGTCCGCTGGTCGTGCTGGTGAGCGGCGGAAACGTGGACGCGGAGCTACTGGGCCGGCTACTGCTGGCGGATGCGGGATAGCACCAAGCCCGACGGCCGGCGACGCCTCAGGGCGCCACGATCTCCAGGAGATCAATGTCGAAGATCAAGACGCGCCCCGGAAACCGCGAGTCGTTCACGAGATCCGGCGGGAGCACGAGCTTCCGCTGCCCTCCCACGCGCATCCCGACGACACCGAGGTTGAAGCCGTCCCAAAGCCCCGGGTCGCCGACGGTGAACTCGAAACTCGGGCTGGACCCCACGACCTCGCCCGTCCGAAACCGCACCAGATACTCCACGACGGCGTCCGCGCCTGAGGTGAGCTCCGCGCCGTCTCCCGGGACGAGGTCCTGGTAGTACAGACCGCTGGGCGCCTCGGTCATGGCGCTCAGATCCACCCCTACCGACTCGTGGAACGAGATTTCTTCGATGACCTCGATGCTGGGTCCCGTGGAATCTCCACAGGCCCCCAGGGCCAAGATCAGCGGCGCCGCCCACATGCCGACGCGACGCCTCCACTTCGACTCGATGCTCATCTCGTGAATTACTCCTGGTGATTCGTCCGGGGCACACACCCCTGGAACACGTCCGGCCGTTCGAAGATCCCGTCAGTCCTCGCCTTGCGCTCCGAGGATGTGGTCGAGAATGGCGGGGTCGCCCTGAACGGCGGCCCGACGCTGGTACAGGCGCAGCCCGGAAAGGCCCCCCAGCTCCGCCCCGTTCCCGGCGCGACCCGGTCCTCCGTGAAGCAGCCCGGGCATCACCATGCCCGAGCCCAGCGCAGCGCCCGTAACGCCACTGGAGCCCAGGTAGATGCGGCCGTTCCACTGCGCGAAGCGCGTGACGACGGCCGCCAGCCACTCTGGGTCGTCCCCATAGGCGCTCGCGACCAGGCTTCCCTTGCCCAGGGCCACCAGCTCCGCGGCTTCTTCGGGCGTGCCGTCGTAGGGAAGGATGGACGACACCGGCCCGAACACTTCCCGCTCGTGCACGGCCACAGCCTCGCGCGCATCCTCAAAGCCGATAAGGGTGGGACGAACGAAGTAGCCTTTGCCGTCGGGAGCACCGACGCCTCCCACCGGCTCCGACCCTCCCAGCAGCACGGTGCCCTCGGCGGCGAGGGCGTCGATACCCTGCCTGTTGTCCTGGAGCTGCCGGGCGCTGGTCACGGGACCTACTGTTACCGACGGATCCTCCGTGTTGCCCACCACCGCAGCCTCCAGCCGCTCCCGCAGGTCTTCGGCGACCGCTTCGATCCGGTCGGAAGGCACGAAAATCCGTCTCACGGCCGTGCACTTCTGGCCGGCCTTCTGGGTCATCTCGCGGATCACGTCCTTGAGAAACAGACCGTAGAGCTCCGAGTCCGGAGCCACGTCAGGGCCCAGAACCGCGCTGTTCAGCGAATCGGCCTCGATGTTGACCGTGACGTTCCGCTCGAGGATCTCGGCCGTGGAGCGCAGGTGAAGTCCGGTGTCGGCGGACCCGGTGAAGGCCAAGACGTCCTGCTCACCCAGGTGAGCGAGGAGATCGCCGGCCGAGCCGGCCACCAGCTGAACAGCACCCTCCGGCATGATGCCGGCCTCGTCCAGGATCTGGACCATGCGCCACGTGACCAGAGCTGTGCTGGTCGCCGGCTTCACGATGACGGGCATCCCGGCCAGGAGCGCGCACGCAGCCTTTTCACCGAATCCCCAGGCCGGGAAGTTGAATGCGTTCACCAGCACCGCAACGCCCTCCTTGGGGACGAGCAGGTGGCGGCCCGCCCAATCGCCATCGCGGGACAGCGGCAGCGCGTCTCCGTCGGGGAGGACTCGCGCGTCCCCGAGCCCTTTCCCGAAGTATGCGTAGGCCCCGAGGGTCCCGGTGGCACCATCGACGTCGAACTTCGCGTCGCCCTTCGTGTTGCCGCCGTTCCGCATGGCCAGGTCGAGCAGCTCGTCTCTATGGGCCCCGAGGGCCTTCGACATGGCCTTGAGCAAAGCGGCGCGCTCGCCCAGGGTGAGGGCGCGAAGCGCGGGGCCACCGACGTCCCTCCCATACCGGACGGCGGCACCGAAATCGAGCCCTGCGGTGGAGGTCTCGGCCATCGCCTCCTCGGTCGATGGGTTCACGAGGATGGATGGCTCACCCGAGCCCTCCTGCCACCGGCCCTCCAGAAAGCTCTGCAGCTTGATCATGTCTCAGGTCCGCTCCGGTATATGGGGTACGACGAACCGAACAGTAGGACGCGGGCGCAGTCGGACAAGGGGTAGGCGTCAAGGGGAGCTGGGGCACCCCCCGCCCAGGGGCTCGAGGAGGTCGACGGTACGGTTACGGCAACGCGAAGACCGGACCGTCCTCCGGCAGAGCGCCACAGGCGGCCAACAGCGCTTCCTGCTCCGCTTCTCCCTTCCCCGCCCATGCCATGAGCGCTCTGACCTTAGCGTTCAGTGCTTCCTGGTCGAGCGGTAGATCGGGATCGCCGGTCGCGGAATCTCGCCGGACTCGGTGCACGGCGCCGTCTGCGCCCTGGACCTCCACCACCGCGCCCCACCGATCCGGGTACGCGTCCCTCAAGCCCGCCTCGACCCGCACCTCGATCGAGCTGAGCGTCTCCTGGATCGCGGAATCCCGGAGGGCTGAGGTCTCGAACGAGCCGAGGCCAGGACGACCATGGAGAAGCGTCCAGGCGACCGCATACTGAATGCTGAAGCGGGCCTCGTGAGGGGTCCGCGGACGCGGGCGATCGGTGACATCCAGCGCCGCTGGATAGCTCTCGATCCGCACGCTCGTTGGGTTGCCAGGCGCCAAGCGGTCGCGGATCTCCAGTGCGGCATCGACCGCGGGGTGAACGTGCCGGCAGCAGGGATAGGGCTTCATGGACGTCTCGGGGAGCTTCCATCCGGGTGAGGGCTTCGCGACCGCCTCGGGTCGAGGATCCGGGCACAGGCCGGCGAACACGCCCTTCTCGCCCTCCAGAATGTACTCAGCTCCCGTGAGACCCTCGGCGGCGAGGAGTGCGGCGCGGAGTCCGGCCGTGGCGGCATGCCCCGCGTGTAGAGGCTTGCTCATGGCGCCTTCTTCATTGAATTGCCAGAGACCGGCCGCCTGCGTCCCTGCGTTGCCCAGGGCCCACACCCAAGCGTCCTCGTCCAGGTTCAGCAAAGTCGCGGCCGCCGCGGCGGCACCGAACGGTCCAGCGGTCGCAGTGTTGTGGAAGACGCGATAGTGGCCCGGCCCCAGCGCCTCCCCGACCCGGAGCATGACCTCGTAGCCGGCCAGAACGGCCCTGAGCGTTGCTCGTCCCCGTGCGCCCGTCTCCCGACCGAGCGCCAGGGCAACCGGGACCACCGCGCACCCGGGATGGGTCACCGAAGACCGGTGCAGATCGTCCGTCTCCGTGACGTGGGACCGAGCAGCGGCCAAGAAGACCCTTCCATTCAGGTCCCGCGCGCTCCCGCCGTAGGCCCCGAGGATCCGACCCTCAGCCGCGGCACCCCCGGCCACATACGAGCCGATCCAATCGCGCACGAATCGCTCAGCCTGGCCCAGGTCGGCGCGGTCCACCGGCAAGGCGCGGACCCGGCGCGCCAGGCTTCGGGTCAGGCTTTCGTTGGCCAAGTCGTTTCCGCCCCCCCCAGATGGGATCATTCCGCGAACTCCCGGCGAAGCGCAGCTCCGTGCTCATCCAGGGCTGGCACCCGCGCCACGGTGTCCGGGGCGCGCCAGGGCGCGGGCTCCGACGGCAGGCGCACCCTCCCCTGGGGCGTATCGACGTTGAGGAGCCGCAGCTGAGGGTGCTCGACGAACTCGGCGACTGACCGGACCCGTCCGAAGGCAATCCGACCCTCGTCCAGCCTCCGGATGAGTTCCCGCGTGGACCACCGTCCCAGAGACCCCTGCAGTGCCGCCACCAACGCTTCCCTGTTGGAAACCCGGGCCGGATTGTCCGCGAATCGCGGATCCTCATAGAGGTCAGGGCGGTCCAGAACCTCGTCGCAGAGCCTTCGCCATTCGCGTTGGTTCTGGACTGCGAGGAGCACGGTATCGCCGTCCGCCGACCGATAGGGACCGTAGGGCGCGATGCCGGGATGTCTGAGCCCGGCCCGTTCCGGAGCGCGACCGCCGTACACCTGATGGAGGTATGGGACCGACATCCAGTCGGCCATCGACTGAAAGAGTGAGATGCTCAGGGCTCGGCCCTCGCCCGTCCTGTCGCGCCAGAGCAGTGCTTCCAGAACGGCAGCGTGGACGTGCATGCCCGCGGCGATATCGGACGCGGAGATGCCAACCCGGGCCGGCGCATCCGCTGAACCAGTCACGGATTGGAGGCCCGACTCCCCCTGAATCAGGCTGTCATACGCCTTCATTCCGGCGTAGGGCCCGTCGGTGCCGTAGCCAGATACGTCACAGGTGATGAGGTCCGGTTGGGCGCTGCGAAGCGAACCTGCGCCCAAGCCCCGCCGGGCCGCCGAGCCCGGGGCGAGGTTCTGCACGAAGACGTCCGCAGTGGCGATCATCCGCTCAAGGACTCCCAGATCCTCTGCATCGTCCAGGTTCAACACGACGGATTCCTTTCCGCGGTTCAGCCACACGAAGTAAGCGCTGCCGCCCTCGACCACCCGGTCGTAGCTCCGCGCGAAGTCGCCACCCGGTCGTTCCACCTTGATGACACGGGCCCCGGCGTCGGCAAGCTTTCGAGTGGCCAGCGGCACGGCCACGGCCTGCTCCAGGGCGACGACCACCAGGCCGTCCAACGGGCGCGTCACGAGCCGACACCGCAGAACCGCATGGCAGTCACCGCAAGCGTCCGAGCCAGCGCCACGAGCTCATCGACATCAACCCACTCGTCGGGCTGGTGCGCTCGTCGGATGTCACCCGCGCCGAAGAGAACGGCTGGCGTTCCGCCCACGGCGGACAAAGTGCCCATGTCGGCTCCGTACGTCACAGCCGCGAGAGGCGGCGGGGTACCCAGCACCGCGCCACCGGCCTCTCGCACCACCCTCACCACGGGGTGGTCCAGATCGGTATGCGCAGCAAAGAACCGTCCGCCCCACCAGGTCAGAACCGGAGGATGCCTCCGGAGCCACGGGTCGCCTCGGGCCGCGTCCGCCACGGCACGCTCCAACTCGTTCCTCGCCTCCGCTTCGTCCTCGCCCGGGGCTATCCCATAGCGACCTTCCAGAGTGACGTGGTCTGCCACCGAGGAAGCCCAATCCCCGCCCTTCACCGTTCCCACCGAGATGGGAAACGGGAGACGGTGCGAAGCGAACAAGTCGTCCTTGCCCAACCGGCTATTCCGTTCTCCCTCCACCCACCGGATGGCCGCCATGACGGTGTGAAGCTTCTCGATGGCGTCCACACCCTCCTCACGCACCGCTCCGTGGGCGGACTGGCCCCGAATCCGGATCCGGAAGTTCAGGCACCCCGCCAACGCCGGCACAACCGCCAGCTCGGTCGGCTCCATGACCACAGCCCCATCCCCCTGATATCCCCGCAATACCGTGGCAAGCGTTCCGAGTCCGCCGTCCTCCTCCCCCACCACGCTCTGGAGATGGACGTCGCCCCGGAGTCGGACTCCTGCCCCCCGCACCGCGCGCAACGCACAGAGTCCCGCCACGAGCCCCCCTTTCATGTCCAGCGCGCCTCGTCCATAGATGCGGCCAGCTCGCTCGGTGGCCCGGAACGGTGGGTGGGTCCACGATGCCTCCTCACCGGGGGGAACGACGTCTACATGCCCGTTCAGGAGTAGGGTTCGCCCACCTCCTGCCCCGCGCAGCGTTCCCACGAGTCCCACCGCTTCCTCGCGATGCAGCTCCGCGCTGAAGGACGGGTGCTCCCGCAGGGCTTCCAGATCGATGAGCCAGCGATCCACCTCCAGGCCCGCGTCTCTCATGAGTCCGGCCATGATGTCTTGTGCTCCGGTCTCGGACCCGCCCCAGCTGGGGACGGCCACCATTCGACCGAGCGCCTCGACGAGCTCACGGCGGTCCACGGCCTCGGTGACGTGCCGCTCCAGGGCATCGAGCTGTGCGTGGCCATCGCTGTGGTCGGTCATCGGCGGCTCGAGTGGGGGAGGTCGGAACGCCCTTGGGATAACCTCGGTCATCGGGACGTCGCAAGGCGCGAGCTTGGCGTTCCGTTCGGAGCGCGCGGGCCAGCCGCGAATCCGCGGGTACGTGAAGGAGCTCCTCGAGGCAGCCGTAGGGCTCCGAGGAGCAGCCCTGGGAGCATCTCGAACGTCATCGACGGCCGGATCCGGGCACGTGGTCGCTCGCCCGGGAACGAAGAGTCAAGTGGTATTCGCACTCCACCGTCGCTATTCTGTCGAGCTTTCGTTCCAGAGGGAGGCAGGATGTGCAGAACGCAAGTCAATGGGAGATGTCCGACCGTCGGTCGGACCACGAGTCCGTGACCGCGCCCCAGGCGGGAGGCTCGTCGCTCGCACGGCGGGTCGTGGTCGTGGCGTTGATTCTCGCGGCGGGGCCGGCCGACGGGGCGAGGGCCCAGGAGGGCTCGGAGGAAGAGAGCCCACCGGTCGAACGGGAGACCCTGCGGAGCACGGCCGAGTCGGAGGACCCCCGCAACGGATCTCTCTTCACGCCGCTCGTTGCCCACCCGCTCGAGCCGATGACGTTCGTCGGGATCGCCCAGGAGAACTCGGAATCCTTCTCCACGCGGCTGATGGTGATGGGCCTCGGCGACCAGGTGTTCGTCTCGCCGGCCCTGAGCGTCGCCGGCGGCTCGCTCACGGTAGGGCTGTCGGCCGCCGTGTTCGCCCAATTCGACGCCGCGGTCCACACCTTCGACTTCGTCAACGCGGATTTCGTAGTGGGTATCCCGGTGAGCTTCCGTCGCGAGACGTTCTCCGCACGGCTCCGCCTCGTGCACCAGAGCTCCCACCTCGGGGACGATTTCATCCGGCGTCGAGTGGGAGAGCCGGAACAGGATTTCGACTTCGAGTCGTTGGAGCTGATCGCTTCGGTCGATCTCGAGTCGCTCCGTCTCTACGGAGGGGGCGAGCACCGCGTCCGGCAAACGGCTCGAGCCGATAAGCCCCGCATCGCCCTCGTGGGGCTCGAATGGAGGCCGGACGGACGGCTGGTGGAGCTGGGGCGAGACCGCTGGCTCCGGTTCGTGCTGGCGGGCCAGGTGGCCGGGTCGCACGCCACATCCTTGGCCTGGGGGCGGAGTGCCCGGGCCGGAGTCGAGCTCGTGCCGTCTGATCCCGGGGGACGGGCGCGGCGCGTGGCTCTCCTCCTCGACTTCTATCGGGGGCCGACGACTCGCGGCCAGTTCTCACCCGAGCACACGTCGGTACTCGGGCTCAACCTTCAGGTGGGCGTGCGTCGCTGAGGGTGGGAGGCCCGTTGCTGTGGGAGGGGGCTTGCGCGACCGGACCCTGCACAGCCACGGGATCGGTGCAGGCCTATTGTCCAGCCTTGGCGCCGAAGCACGTTCGATCGGCGCCGGCGCGCGATGGCTCACAGTTTGGGAGAGGAAAGCGAGAGCCATTTCGTTTTAGGAGAAACACGGGTTCGAGCCCGTCGGTCGCCAGGACTTCCGGATTGGTGGTGAGCTTCACTGCGATCTCGTCCGCCGGGATCCGGCGGACGCCGTCTGACAAGGTCTGGCTGCTGTGACGGGTTGCCGTGCAAATACGCTTCGCTCTTTCGCCAGCGAGCCGCGCAGCAGAGTTCCGAGACGTCAACCGGTTAGTGAGGTCTTCCATGAGACGTATGAGCCTTCCTCTTCTCGTACTCCTGGTGCTTGTCCCCGCTATGGTAAGAGCCCAGGACCCAGCCGAGCTGCAGGTGCAGGTCGCTCAAGCCGCCGAGGCCTTCGTCGACGCCTTCAACGACCTCGACTGGGACCGCTTCGCAGAGGCGTGGGCGGAGGATGCCACCGCCTTCATGCCCATGCCTGAGTTCCCACGGCGTCTTAATGGACGGGACACCATCGTTGCCACCTTCCGGTCGGTCTTCGCCGACTTTCCGGATCGCCTCGAAGGGCCGCCCTACCTGACGATCGACCCCGTCGACCTTCGAATCGACGTCATCGGGACGTCGGCAATCGTCACATTCCACCTAGGAGATGAAGCTCCCCGCAATAGGCGCACCTTGATCTTCGTCCGGCAGGGTGGTGCTTGGCGGATCGCTCATCTCCACGCATCAAGGCCGCCGGGAGGTGGCGCCATCCACACGGTGATCGGAGCACGCGCCCGGCAGCTACCGCGCCGGGTGCACATAGTTGTGGGCCCGCGGGACGTTAGAGCATGCCCTGATGACGGGACACGGTTATGAGCCCCCTACGGACCATCTACCTGTGCGCGGTGTCGTTGGCGGTGACTCCCGCATACCTGATGGGCCAAGCCGACCCAGGTCCGACGGCAGGTCTGTGGAAATCTGAGGGGGTGGGCGCCGTCGTCGCCCAAGGCGGTTCGTATCGTTATGACCCGAATCCCCAACTTCCCGGTCTGGACGGCGGGGCTATATGGAGTTTGGGACTCAGCTTCTTTCCGGGTCCACCGTTTCCGTCGCACACGGTCGGCGTCGACTTCCACGCATGGGGCGTCAGTCGGAGCTTCCCGTCGTTGGTTGAAGGGGCTGCCGATGCCACGACCGAGCTCACGACTCGAGCCTTCGCTCTCGGGGGTCGTGTCGGGTTGCCTGTCCGATGGCCGGTCGGCATGTCCCTTCTCGGGGGCTTCACCTACATCGACCACGTGATGAAGGTCGCCGGGCGACCTGCGTGGTTCCTGCCGGGGTTGGACCAGACGTGGGAGGAAGAAGACGCCGGTTGGTCCGCCTACTGGGGTCTGGGCACCGATGTGCGATTCCGATCCTTGGCCATTGGGCTGGAGAAGAGATGGGTGGACACCGAAGGCACGTTCGACGACCCGTTCGGTCTGAGTGATGTGGATCTCGGCGGGGCAGCTGTTCTCGTGACTGCATCCTGGTACATCGGCCGTTGAGTGTCGTGGGGGCCGACGCGGTCGGTGCCACCTGGTAAGGGATTCCTGGCGTTCGAGCACCCCTTGCTTGCAGCTCACAGATGCCTGCGGGGGGGCTTGGACGTTCGGGCAGCAGAGTCCCGAAGCGCCAGCCAGCGCAGCTCACCACTCTGTCGTCGCCGTCTGGAAGGGTGGGCCATGATGCGCTTGCCGCTGGCGAGGCGGACGGGTAGATCACCTAGTCATGCACGACTCGCGCAACAAGAGCGCGATCCGTTGGAACACCACGCACCCCCCTCCCACAACGGATCAACCCATAGGAGGAATGTCATGTATGTGATGCAGGCCACCTTCAAGGCAAAGCCCGGTCACGCCCAGGCCCTGGCGGACAAGCTCGCCGCGGCTGCCCGATCGATGGCTTCCGACGAGCGTGTGAAGGGTTGGCGCGTGCTGATCGATCACGTTGCCGATTTCTGGACTGTGCTCTTCGAGGCTTCGTTTGAAGACCTCGACGACTACTTCGCGGTGATCTCGCGACCCGGAGCACGTGCGGAGATGGACGGCTACCTCGACTTGGTCGAGGGCGGCGGCCGCCGGCTATTCAGGGTCTCCGCAGAGGGTTAGGCGACTGGCCAGGAGGCAAGCGGGTCGACGCGCTGGCTGGTCTACCGCACGTTTCACTTCACAGCCGGCTTGGGTGCCTCGCTTTGACTGCTCCGACTCCACGGGCGCCTCGGTCAAGGCGATCGGCTCGAAGGCATCGGCTTTCTGAGAACCGCACCTAGCGTCGGGGGTTGGTCGACCACCTCGCAGTGGAGCAGCCCGAACGTGCTCGGCGGGTAGGCGGGGTCGCGCCCCCCGGTTTGCGGGCGGGTCGGCAGGGCAGCACAATGAAAGGACCTTAGGCGCTGCCGAGGGCTCAGGTGGTGCCACATCCTCCCGAAGGAGTCAGTCCAATGTCCGACGTCGTGTCATGGAATCTTCAGCTCTCGGTACTGGATGGTCGCCTCGACGAGGCCCGCTCCTTGATGGCAGAGATGGTGGAGTCAACGAGCCAGGAGTCGGGTTGCCAAGCCTACGAATGGTTCTTGAGCGGGGACGGGCGTACGTGCCATATCTGCGAGAAATACGCCGACTCAGCAGCTGCCCTGGAGCATCTCGGTGCCTTCGGTGCGAACTTCGCTGAACGCTTCCTGACCTGCTTTGCCCCGACTTCGTTCCACGTCTACGGGGATCCTAGCGACGACGTCCGGGGAGCACTGGAGGCCTTCGGACCTGCCTACCTGGGTCCGTTTGGCGGATTCGCCCGCTAAGTCACCTCAACTTCGCCGGGGGCGCTCACAACGAATCACCCCAAACGAAGGGGGGTGCGTTGACGCGCTACGATGGTACCCCGCTTGTCGACGCAGCAGCATGACCCTTCACGGCCCAGACGACCGACCAGAAGCAAAACACGAAGCCCTCCCCCGCAAATCATTGCGAGAGAGGGCGTTGCACACTGGGGCGGGAGGGCTCGAACCTCCAACCTCCTGGTTAACAGCCAGGCGCTCTGCCAGTTGAGCTACACCCCATTGGATGGCGGGTTCGTGCCGCTGACCCCCGCCGAGCGACACTCCCCCCACCAAACGCGAAACGGCCGCGATCCCGTCTGGGACCGCGGCCGTCTCGAGTTCCGATCTGTCTCGGCTACGCGAGCCCGCGGTCGCAGTCCCAATTGGGATTGCGATTCAAATTCACATTCTCGTTGCCGCAGATGGTCGTCATGCTCTCAAACTCACGGGAGGCCTAACCTCCGTCAACCCGTGAAGGGATCCCTGCCCTCCTACGTAGATTTTCCGGACCGTGGCCCGTCTCTGCAGCGGACGACGGCGCCAGGAGCCCCACGTTCCACGACAGCGCCGGAGCACCTCATGAAGGACGCCAGTCGCCGCTTCACCGACCGGGAAGTCACCGCCGTTCTGC
This sequence comes from Gemmatimonadota bacterium, assembly GCA_039587535.1. Lineage (GTDB taxonomy): Bacteria > Gemmatimonadota > Gemmatimonadetes > Longimicrobiales > Gaopeijiaceae > JAWLHJ01. The sequence continues at coordinate 76,352 of JBDHIF010000002.1, read as the reverse complement.
GGAAGGCCGTGGAGATCGACGAGCGCCGAGGCCGGGAAGCCCGCGAGGCGCTCTCGCTGGAGGATCTGCGTGAGATCGCGAAGGAAGTCGGTATCTCTCCCGGCGCCATGGACGAGGCCGTCCATGCTCTGGGCCGCCGCGCCCAGGGACCGGACCTTCTCGCCGCCCCTCTCACGCACCGGGCCGTTCACGACGTTCGGGGCGAACTCGACCGCGGGGGACTCGCGCAGCTCCTCCGCGTCGTCGACGATCGGGCCGACGGTGCCGGTAACGTGACCGAAGCGCTGGGGGCCGTCCGGTGGACCTCCGAGGACCGCTTCTCCACCATGCAGATCTCACTCACCCCTGAGGCCGGCCGGACCCGCATCCAGGTCGTGGAGAAGACCCGGCCCCGCCTCCGAAGGATCATGCACCTCCTGCCCGCCGCGTGGGGTGCCATGCTAGCGGGGCCCGTCGTGGGCTGGCTGCAGCCGAGCACCCTCGGTGTCGTGGGCTTGGCCGTCGCGGGCGCCATGGGTGGGCTCGCAGCGGGACGGGCGGCCTGGACATTCCTCGCGAGCCGGAGCCGGAATCGGGTGTCCACACTGGCCCGGGCCATGGCGAAGGAAGCCGAGGCGATCGCCCCGAGTAGCAACGGGCCCGACCTCCCCGGAGGGAAGGCCGGGCCCGTGACCCGCTGAGGCGTCTGGAAGCGCTTAGTCTAGGGCCTGTAGTGCGCCGACCGTCTCACGCACGTGGGCCGCGCTGGTCTCCAGGGCCTGCCGCTCCTCGTCACTGAGCTCGACCTCGAGCACCCTCTTGAGACCGCCCTCACCCAGCAGGCACGGCACGCCGAGGTAGAGGTCGTTCATGCCGTACTCGCCCTGCAGCCAGGCGGCGCAGGGGAGGATCCGCCGCTTGTCCTTGACGATGGCCTCGGCCATCTGCACAGCCGACGCCGCCGGGGCGTAATAGGCGCTCCCCGTCTTCAGATAGCTGACGATCTCGCCGCCACCCTTCCGCGTGCGCTCCACGAGCGCATCGATGCGGTCCTGGGCGAGAAGCTGCGTGAGCGGAATCCCGCTGACGGAGGTATAGCTGGCCAGAGGAACCATCGTGTCACCGTGGCCACCGAGCACGAGGGCCTGAATGTCCTCGATGCTCACGTCGAGCTCCATGGCGATGAAAGAGCGGTAGCGGGCGGTGTCGAGCACCCCAGCCATGCCGATGACCCGCTCACGTGGGAAGCCGGTGGTCTCGAGCGCCACCTGGGACATGACGTCCAACGGGTTCGTCACCATGATGACGATGGAGTTCGGGGCCACACGCTTGATCTCGCTGCAGACCGAGCGGATGACGTTGGCGTTCGTCTTGAGCAGATCGTCCCGACTCATGCCGGGCTTCCGCGCAATCCCGGCCGTGACGATGAAGATCTCGGAGCCCTCGGACAAGCTGTAATCGTTCGCGCCCTTCACCTGGGAGTCGAACCCCTCCACGGGTGCGCTCTCCCACTGATCCAGTGCCTTCCCCTGGGGGATCCCCTCGGCGATGTCGACGAGGATCACCTCACGGGCGAGTTCCTTCATGGCGAGGAGTTGGGCGCAGGTGGCCCCGACGTGTCCGGCTCCGACGACGGTGATCTTCTTCGTGCTCATGGAAAGCGTTCCGCTCCGCGGATGGGTGACTGAAATGGCTATGGTGACGGGAAAGAACGAGTGTACCGAACCCGCCGCGCCTGGTCTACCCGCCGGTCTGCGAAAGTGCCACGAGCCCCCCGGATCCCACCGCGCTCCCCTGAACCAGATGATGTCGCTCCGGCTTCACCTGGAGCGTGTGCTCGATGTACGGACGGATGTCCTCGCCGGCTCGCAGCGGGCCCCTGAGGTCCGTTTGCAGAGCGCCGAACAGGCACGGGCGAAGCTGTCCATCGGCGGTGAGCCGCATGCGGTTGCATCGGTCACAGTAGTTATGGCTCATGGGCGTGATGACCCCCACGGTGCCGGGCGCGCCCGGGAATCGATGGTACCGCGCGGGCCCGTTGCCGAACGGGCCCTCCACGGGCTCGAGGGCCTCGATGGCCCGGACTCGCTTCAGCGCCTCCTGGCAAGAGACGAACTGCCCGGCGCTCAAATCGAGATTCGCGCCCGTAGGCATCATCTCGATGAAGCGCACGTGCCATGGACGCTCCCGCGTGATCTGTGCGAAATCCTCGATCTCGTCGTCGTTCTGTCCTCGGATGAGCACGACGTTGAGCTTGATGGGCGCGAAGCCAGCCTCCTCAGCGGCCCTCAGACCCTCCATGATCTTCGGGAACGATCCGGGCCGTCTGGCGATGGCATCGACGCGCTCGGGGCGCAACGAGTCCAGAGAAACGTTCAACCGCTGCACTCCAGCCGACCGGAGGGCGTCGGCGTGCTCAGCGAGGAGCACCGCGTTGGTCGACAGCGAAAGGTCCTCGATCTCAGGGACGCTGGACAGCATGGCGGCGAGGTCGGGTAGGTCCCGGCGGACCAGCGGCTCGCCCCCGGTGATTCGGACCCGGCGGAGCCCCATGCCGGCCATGGTCCTCACGATCCGCTCGATCTCCTCGTAGGATAGCAGGGCCTCGCGCTTGAGCCACGGCAGCCCCTCCATGGGCATGCAGTAGACGCAGCGCAGGTTGCACTTGTCCGTCACCGAGATCCGGAGGTACTCGACGCGCCGTCCGAACTGGTCCTTCACGAGCGTCCCTCCGAGGGCATGGCCCGAGTCCCGGCCGCAGGAGACGGCGGCACGGTGCCCGCGACCCAACGCGCCTCTCCGTCGGTGTAATGCTCCTTCTTCCAAACCGGGAGCCGCTTTTTTATCTCCTCGATGACGTATCGGGAGGCCTCGTACGCGTCGGCCCGATGAGGGCTCGAGACCGCGATGGCGACGCTCACCTCACCGATGGCCAGGTCACCTGTCCGGTGAACGACGGACAGTCGGTCGGTCCCCAACCGTGAAGCCGCCTCTCCGGCGATCTCTCGGAGAACTGACTCGGCCATGGTCTGATAGGCGTCGTAGTGCATCCCCCGGACGGGTCGCCCGTCAGCGTGGTTGCGCACGACTCCCAGGAAGAGCAGTACCGCGCCATCCTCCTCCGCGCCGACGTGCGCGAGCACGGCCTCGGTGGAGATAGCCTCGTCCTGGACCTTAGCGCGGATCAACGCTCAGCCCCCAGCGACTGGTGGAATGAACGCCACCTCGTCATCAGACGACAGCTCCTCGTCCATCGCGGCGTAGGTCTGGTTCACGGCGACGGCCGGGCATTCCGGCAGCCCATCGAAGGGCGCGCCGCGGTCCCGCAACGTACGCACGAGATCCCGCACCGTGGCGCCGGCATTCACTTCCACGAGGAGCTCAGATGTACCGAGCAGGTCGCGGTAGGCCGCGAAGAAGAGCGTTCGAACGGAAACAGGCATGACGGAGCGGGAGGGATCGTATCTGCGGGCTGACTCAGATTGAATGACCCCCCGCGGCCCGTCAACGTTCCGCCCCGCGCGCGGGAGGTGTGGTCCCTCGTCGGCCCACGACTGGAGTCCCTACCGCGCCTCTGTCGGTCGACGGCGCCTCAGCCGCCGGGGCCAGGAGGGCCACGCCGTCCGCCTTCCCTTCCCCGGATCGCCCGGATCCGACGTCCGATCTCGGCGCGGAGCTCGTAGAGCTCGAGCACCTGGCTCGCGGTGAGCACGTCCTGGAGCCGTACCTGCTCTTCCCGGGCCAGGTCGGCTTCCCGGATCCTCAAAGTGACGAACCGCTCCAGAAGCACCCCGGCCGCCGCGTCGTCCGCCGACTCTGAGCTCACGAGCGCCTCGGCCTCCGCACGGGCCTGTCGCTCCTCTCTCGACAGCTGGCGACGCCGCCCCTCAAACTCCCGGGCGATGGCGGAGAGTCGCTCGGCCTGCGCCTCCGTAAGGTCGAGTCGTTGCCGGATGATCTCACCGATGCGCGACCTGACCCGCTCCTCGAGCCTGGATCGGTCCGGCCGATCCGTTCGCTCGGGCTGAACCTGCGCCGAGGCCTGTGCGCCCAGGGTCAGCAGGCAAGTCGCGGTGAAGGCAAACACCCAGATTCGTCGTCGGGACATATCAGGACCCCCCATCGGCCTGGGCCAGGTCGGCCAGAAGTGTTTCCAGCACCTCGTCCGAGAGCTCGTCGAGGACCGGAGCATCGAGGCCGAGCTCGCCTTCCAACACCCACGGCCAGCTCTCCCCCACTTCCGTGGCGAAGCCCGGGGCGCCGATCGGGCCTTCCTCCGAGCTCATGCCGATGCCAAGCGCCAGGGCGGCTACCGCGGCCGCCGTCGCCGCCCACCACGGACGGTGCAGCGTCTGGCGGTGGAACGCCACGCCACGCCGGATGTTTCCCTCCAGCTCGAAGTGGGGCTGAGCTCGCGTCTCGAACAGCATGCGGACCAAGGCCAGCTCCGAGGCGCACGCTTCACAGGACGCCGTATGCGCGAGGAGGTTCCCAGCGACATCCTCCGCCAGCGACCCATGCACAAGATCGGGGATGGCCTCCCGAGCCGCTCCACAGTCGATGGCGCTCATTGCATGATCTCCCTCAGGCGACGAATGCCGTGAAAGTAGTTCACCCGTGCCGCCCCCTCACTCGATCCGGTGATCTCACCGATCTCCTTGAAGCTCAGACCCTCTTCGGTACGCAGGGCGACCGAGAGACGCTGCTTCTCGGGTAAGACGTTCAAGGCGCTCCTGGCCCGAGCCGCCTCGTCTCGAACGACGGCGCGTTCCGCCGGGTCCAGGCTCTCGGTGGCGACGTCGCCGGCGTCGTCCAACGCCGTCTCGGACCGACGCCCCGTCCGACGCAGCGCGCTCTTGGACTCGTTCACCGCGATGCGAAAGAGCCAGGTCCGGAACGCCGCATCTCCCCGGAAACGCCCGAGAGCCCGGAATGCCTTCACGAACACCTCCTGGACGACGTCCTCCGCGGGATCGCGTTCCCTGAGGTAGGACAGGGCCAGGCGAAACACTCCATCCTGGTGCCGCCGCACCAGCAGTCCCTGCGCCTTTTCCTCCCCGCTTCGAGCACGCCTCACCAACTCCGCGTCGGAAAGCTCCAATTCCCCCCTCTCGTCGTCACGCACTAGCCTTCAGACGCTCGAGGCGGGCGTTCCGTTAACTGTGTCCGGGGAGGAACGCTCTCCGAGGGCGGTCAGAGCTCGTTGGGATCGAGCTTCTCGACCTTGGCGCGGAGGTGCTTCGAAGGCTTGAATACCGGGACCATCCGGGAGGGAACTTCGACCGACTCGCCGGTGCGGGGATTCCGGGCCATCCGCGTCTTACGCTTCCGGACCTTGAACGTCCCGAAACCGCGGATCTCGATGTTCTCGCCCTGAGACAGTGCCAGCTTGACGGCGTTGAGGAAGCCATCGACGACGAGCGCACAGTCCTTCTTGGTGATTCCGGGGCCAATAGCTTCGGCCACCTGCTCAACCAGGTCCGCCTTCGTCATGCTCCCTCCAGAGCGAGTTCTCGATGTTGTGAAGCGTCCGTCCAGGGGTCGGACAGGCGTGCCAGGGTAACCAGGCCGGCTCCCGGCCGCAAGACTGCGGGAGTCATTGCAGGGTAGGAACTTGCGGTCATCATAACGGAGCCGCGTAAGAGGCCGATCGCCGCTCCATGAGCGACACGAAACGATCGAACAGATAACGGCTGTCGTGGGGTCCCGGAGCTGCCTCCGGATGGTACTGGACGGCGAACACCGGGAGCTCCACGTGCTCGATGCCTTCCACCGTCCCATCGTAGAGGTTCAGGTGGGTGCACCTGAGGTCCGGCGCCCCGGAAATCGCGCCGTCGTCGGAACTCAGAACGGCGAAACCGTGATTTTGCGATGTAATTTCGACAGTGCCGCGCTCCAGGTGCTTCACCGGGTGATTCCCGCCGTGATGGCCAAACGGGAGCTTGTACGTCTGCGCACCGAACGCCCTCGCGATGAGCTGATGGCCCAGGCAGATACCGAATACGGGCACACCGGCCTTGGCGACGGCCAAGATCGCATCCGGGGCCTGGGTCACCGCCGCAGGATCGCCCGGTCCGTTTGAGACAAAGAGACCGTCGGGCTCGGCTGCCAAGATGTCGTCGACGGAGGTCTCGGCCGGGATCACGGTGACGGAGCAGCCTCGCTCCGCCAGGAGCTTCGGCGAATGTGCCTTGACGCCGAAGTCGTACGCCAGCACGCGGAACCTCTCCTTTCCGACGGCCGGCACCTCGTATGAGGCGTCCGTCGACACACCGCACGCCAGATCGAGTCCTTCCATGATGGGATGGGCCTGGACGCGGTCGAGCAGCTCGTCCTCGGGGGTGGTCGTCGGGGCGATGCCCCCCCTCATGGCTCCGTGCGCTCGGATGTGCCGCGTGAGCGCCCGGGTATCCACGTCCTCGATGCCCACGACACCGTGCGCCTTCAGGTAGCCATCCAAGCCGCCCTCCGCACGCCAGGAGGAGTGCAGGCGTGAAGCCTCCCGCACCACGAAGCCCGCCACACGCGGACCCTCCGACTCTCGATCCTCGTCGTTGACCCCGCAGTTGCCGATCATCGGGTACGTCATCGTGACGAGCTGCCCCGTATACGAGGGGTCGGTGAGGACCTCCTGATATCCGGTCATGCAGGTATTGAACACCACTTCGCCGATCGCGACGTCCTGGGCACCCACGGACACCCCATTGAAGCGGCGTCCGTCCTCGAGTAGGAGATAGGCGTTCGTTTCCAATGGGCAGACCGCTGAAGGAGTGTGAACGGGCCGGGAGCCGGCCCCCGGCCGGTCGACCCGACGGAAACCTACCGACGCCCGTTCGCGGGTCAAGCGGAGGGCACGCGAGGCAGGCCGACCTATACGCGCATCCCTGCACAAACGTTAGGTTGGCGACCACGTCAGCCATCAACCGAACTGATCTGCGAGACGCCTTGGATACCGTCTACGTGCACGCCGACGAATCGTGCCTGGGAAACCAGTTCCGGGATCGAGCGAATCCCGGAGGAGCGGCCGGCCTGGTGGAGATCTGGAAGAACGGGGCCTGGGAGCGCCGGGATTACTGGATCTCCGAACCGGACACCACGAACAACCGCATGGCGATTCGCAGCGCAATCGAGATCCTGGTGGCGCTCCGGCGTCCATGCCGCGTGGTCTTCGTCTCCGACAGCCAATACCTGGTGAAAGGGATTCGAGAGTGGTTGCCTGGGTGGAAACGGCGGGGCTGGAAGCGGAAGGGAGGCGCGATCGAAAACCTCGAGCTCTGGCAGCGCCTGGACGAACTCCTCCAACGACACGACGTCCACCCGAGCTGGGTCCGCGGGCACGCCGGACATCCTGAGAACGAGTACGCAAACGACCTCGCTGTGGCCGCAGCGCAGGAGCTGAGCACCAGCGGCGGCCTGACGCCCTCAGGCTTCGGCGAATGGTTGGACGATCGACGCGAACGCGGGAAGTACCTCGATTACATGGAATTCACCCCGCCCGAGGAACGCTTCGGCAAGGTCTGAGCCCAGCGGGACGTGCACCCGGGGGCAACCGCCGGCTCCGGCCTCTCACCGACCACGTCAGGTCACACCGCCGACTTCCACTCCGGCCGAAGCTGAAACGCGTCGGCGAAGATGTCCACCAACGTGGCACGAACCTCATCCATCGGGACATCGCGACCGAGCTCACGCGTGAGCGAGGTCACCTCCCGATCGGCGATGCCGCAGGGTACGATGGTGCCGAAGTACGACAAGTCCGTGCGCACGTTCAGCGCCAGCCCGTGGGATGTGATCCAGCCGGAGGATACCCTGACGCCGATCGCGGCGATCTTCCCCCCGGGTGTCCATACGCCGGTCTGACCTTCGCTCCGCTCCGAGGGAATCCCGTACCGATCCACGACGCGCATGACCACGCCTTCCAGATCGCGCAGATACCGATGGAGGTCCTTGCGGTCGGGCTTCAGGTCCAGAATCGGGTAGGCCACGAGCTGACCGGGACCGTGATAGGTGACGTCTCCCCCTCGCCCTGTGTCGAAGAGCTCGATTCCCCGGCGGGCCCGCTCATGGGCGTCCACGAGCACGTGCTCCGGCTGAGCGCTGGAGCCCAGCGTAATGACGTGAGGATGCTCGACCAGGAACAGCGTGTCGGGAATCTCCCCGGCCCTGCGCCTGCGGACGGCTTCCTCCTGCACGGCCAAAGCTTCCGCATAGGGGCGCACGCCCAGATCACGGACGCTCAGCAGTCGATCGATGGCGCTCATGGTCGCCTCCGCACGGAGAAGGCCCCCGGAGCCACATCGCTCCGAGGGCCGACTTTCCTCCCGTCCTACAATCGGCTCACGCGTCCTCGGGGAAGTCCTCGAGGGTCTCCTTCAGGCGCGACAGGAAGCGCGCTGCGTCAGCCCCATCCACCACACGGTGATCGTAGCCCAGGGTGAAGATCGCTCTCTTCCGGATCGCCATGGCGTCGGTCCCGTTCTCCGGATCCTCCACCACCACCACACGCTTCTCGATGGCACCGGTCCCCAGGATCGCCGAGGTGCCCTTGGGAATCACAGGCATGCCGGCCAGCGTTCCGAGAACTCCAGGGTTCGTGATCGAGAACGTCGCGCCCTGGATTTCGCCGGGGCTGAGCTGCTTGTTCCGAGCACGAGTGGCGAGGTCGACGATCTTGTTCCCGATACCCACCAGGCTCAGGTGATCGGCGTCGCGAACCACGGGCACGATGAGGCCCGGATTGAGATCCACCGCCATTCCGAGATTCACGTTGCCCCGGTAGATGATGTTGTTGCCCGAAACGGCCGAGTTGACCATCGGGAACTCGAGAAGCACCCGCGACACGGCCCAGGCCACGATGGCCGTATAGCTGACACGCGCACCCTGTTGGGCCCACTTGGGCTTGTTGGCAGCACGCACCTTGTCGATGGACGAAAAGTCGATCTCGATGAACGAGTGAACGTGCGGCGTCACGCGTTTGGCCAACACCATGTGCTCGGCCGTCAGGCGCCGCATCTTGTCCATGGGCTGGACGTCGTCGGTGTCCCTCACGGGATACTCGGGGTGTTCCACCTCTTTGTAGAACTTGGTCCAGAGGTCCGACGGAGCGCCCGACGCTACCGGAGCCGCCGTGGGCTGCGCTGGCGCGGCCGGCGCAGAGGGGGCGGCCGAGGGCTTGGGGGACTCGATGAAGTCCAGGATGTCCTGCTTGGTCACCCGCCCGGCGTGGCCGGTGCCCGGCACGGACGCGATGTCCACGCCATGCTCCTCGGCGATCTTGCGGACGACGGGAGTGGAGCGGGTACGCACGCGCTCTTCTGCGGTCTGCTGGCCACCGTCAGAGGGCGGCGCTGGCGGCGGCGGCGCGGCGGGGGCCGGCGTCGCTTCCGGCTCCTCCGCCTTCGTCGGCTCCGGCGCGGCCTCGGCCTCACCGGAGCTGGCGGCGGCACCACCCTCCGTGTCGATATAGGCGACAATGGTCCCCACCTCGACCGTCTCACCTTCCTGGACGGACACCTCTACCAGGGTCCCCGTCTGAGGTGAAGGGATCTCGGCATCGACCTTGTCTGTCGAGATCTCGAGGATCGGCTCGTCACGCTCCACGGCATCGCCCACCTGCTTGAGCCACTTGGAGACCGTTCCCTCCGCGATCGACTCCCCCATCTGGGGCATCGGAACTTCGATTCGAGCCACGCTCGATTACTCCGGTTTACCGTTGGTCAGGTCCTGCGACGCCCCGGCTACCCGATTCGCCGCGCTTCGATCCTACCGCTGTCTGCGAGGCACCGGGCCCCGCCCTTCAAACTCAGTATCCCGCCAGATATCTGGCAGCCTCCACGATGTCATCGGTCTGCGGAAGAAAGTAATCTTCCAGTGAGCCAGAGTAAGGGACCGGCGCGTCGATGGCCGTGACCCGCAACATAGGCGCGTCCAGCCATTCGAAGGCTGACTCACTGACTCGCATGGCAATTTCACCTGCGATGCCACCGGTGCGCGTGTCCTCGTGAACGATGAGGAGACGCCCCGTCTTCTTTACGCTGCTCAGGATCGCCTCGTCGTCCATGGGCAGCAACGTCCTCAGGTCGATGATCTCGGCGGAGACTCCGTCCTCCTCCTGGAGCCGGTCGGCAGCCTCCGCGCTTTTGTGCACCATCGCGCCGTACGTGACGATCGTCAGGTCGCTCCCTTCCCGAGCCGTCCGCGCCACACCGAGTGGAACGACGTAATCTTCGTCCGGGAGCACTTCACGAAGGGCCGGCGCCCGGTAGAGGCCCTTGTGCTCCTCGAACAACACGGGATTGTCGTCCCGAATGGCGGCCTTGAGCAACCCCTTCGCGTCGTAGGCCGTGCTCGGATAGACGATCTTGAGCCCCGGTGTGTGGAAGAAAGCCATCTCCACGTTCTGGGAATGGAAGGGTCCACCCCGATTACCGCCGCCCACCGGCCCACGGATGACCAGAGGCATGGCTCCGGCCCCACGATAGAGCGATGTGGCGATGTAGTTCGTGATGACGTCGTAGGCCGGTGAGATGAAGTCCATGAACTGGATCTCCACCACCGGTCGGAGTCCGGCGTGCGCGGCACCCGCCGCCGCGCCAGTGAAGCCTCCTTCCGCGATCGGCGTGTCCACGACCCTGGAAGCCCCGAAATGATCGAGGAAGCTCCGCGTGACCTTGAAAGCCCCGCCGTAGACGCCGATGTCCTCGCCCAAGAGGAAGACGCTTTCGTCTCGGGTCATCTCCTCGAACAAGGCCTCACTCACGGCCTCGAGAAGGGTCACCGGCTCACCGTTCCGGGTCTTCGACAGATGCTCGGGCACCGCTTGGTCGGTCATAGTCACCCTGGTCACAGAACCTTCGGGGAAGCGGGGCCGGCCCAGATCCGTCGCGGGATCCGATCGGCACCGACGTAGACAGGGTCCAACGTGCTCGGAGGATCGGCCAGCCCTGCGGCATCGACAGCCTCGACCGCCGCTCGACACATCTCGCGCGCCTCGGCCTCGGCGTCCGCCAGACCGTCAGCGGAAGTCGCTCCGGCCTCAAGCAGTCGCTCCCTCAGGACATCGATGGGGTCGGTCGAATCGTAGCGAATCTCCACCATCTGGACGCCCTTGCCGGCACGCGCGCGGGCGACGGCCCGGCGCACGGCTCCCGTCACTGCCAGAGCGTCGCCTCCATCCACACCTTCCACACCGATGCCGTACCCAGGTCCCTTCTCGACGTAGGATTCGAGCCTGGTGTGCTTTCTCGAGCGTTCGGGGTCGTCGCTCGCCTCGACGACCAGGACCATCGGACTCTTCCTAGCGGCCGCCACGACCAGACCCTCGTGCCAGGCACCGGTGGAAGTCGCTCCGTCCGTGTCACAAACCAGGCCCACCCTATCCTGTCCCTGCATGGATGCGCCGAGCGTGAGCCCACCGACGACCTCCACCAGGAGCCCCAAGGGGACCACCGGGGCCAGTAGCCCCCGCTGCATATCGACACGATGAAGCTCCGCCCCGGTATCTCGGGACGGTCCGACCTCCCCCTCGAGATACCCGCGGAAAAAGGCCTCCAGGTCGACCCCGAAGAGTTCGAGGGCGCCCGCCGCGCGGAATGTGGGACAGAAGACGTCGCCGGTGCCGTCATCCGAGCGGCGTAGCGCGAACGCGCTGGCTACCGGCCCCGCTTCCCGACCCGGGCGTCGATCGGGAGCCCGCCGTATGCGTCCCTGATCGGCTAAAGCCACGACCTGAGACTCGGCTGCACGCGAGAGGGTTAGAAGGCGATGGAGCTCGATGGCCTCGGCCGGGACGAAACCGGGTCCCTCTCCCGCTTCCTCCTCACTCCCACCCGCGTCGCGCGCGGAACCGGCAAACGGGAGCGCAGTTCTCGGCAGCCCCGAGGGCGTTCTGGCTCCGTCCCCTGCTTCCGGAGGCAACGTTAGCGGCCCACGTCAGGCGGTGCCGGAGCACACCGCTTCTCGAAGGTCAGCACGACGCCCTAGGGCTCCGGCTGTGCATCCGGCGCGCCGGTCCCCTCGGGAACGGCGGGAGCTCCGACGTCTGCACCCGGAAGGACCGGTTCCGGCTGCGTCTGAGCAGGTACGGGCTGGTCGACCTGGATGACGGAATCGGGAATCTCCGCTCGAGACGACATGATGGATAGCACGAGAGCGAGCACCATGAAGATGGTCCCGGACGTCCACGTAGCTCGGGTGAGCACGGTGGTGGCCTGCCGGCCACCGAGAACCCCGTCAGTCATGGCGGAACCGCCACCCACGGCGGCCAACCCTCCTCCCTTACCTGCCTGGAGAAGGATCACGACGGACAGGAAGATGCCGTCGAGCACCATGAGGACCAGCAAGAATCCGTACATCGTCTATCGTTCCTGTAAAGCCTGCGAGGGCGAGCCCGTAAACGTCGATGAGGCCGACAAGGCTGTCAACGGGCCGAAGCGGCGATGGCAGCGAAGGACGAAGCATCCAGGCTGGCCCCGCCTACGAGCACGCCATCGACATCGCGAGCGGCCAGGAGCTCGGCTGCGTTGGCGGGCTTCACCGAGCCACCGTAGAGGATCGGGATGTTGGGGGCTCCGGCCACGCCCACCGCGTCTTCGAGGCAGGCGCGGAGCGTCGCGTGCGCCGCCGAGGCGTCCGCGGGTGTGGCGGTCTCCCCCGTCCCGATGGCCCACACGGGCTCATACGCGATCATGAAGCGGACACCATCGTGCGCCAGCGCCGGTAGCGCCGCGCCGATCTGTCGGGAGATTACTTCGTTCACCCGCCCCGCACGTCGCTCGTCGAGCGTCTCTCCAACGCAGACGACCGGTACGAGCTCGTGGCGGACGGCGGCCTCCACCTTCCGACGCACATGGTCATCCGTCTCTCCGAACACGTGGCGGCGCTCTGAATGACCCACGAGCACGTGGGTGGCTCCTGCCTCTCTGGCCATGGACGCGGAGATCTCACCCGTGAAAGCCCCATGGTCCTCCCAGTGGATGTTCTGGATCCCAACCGCAACCCGCCCTCCGTCTGCGGTCGTCAGAGCCGCCGCCACCGAGATGGCCGGGGGGAAGACCAGCACCTCGTGCCGGTCCTCGAGGTCGCCCAACGAGAGTCGGTCGAAGAAGGTCCTCGTGGCGTTCGGGCCATGGTGCATCTTCCAGTTGCCGGCGATGACGGCCATAGGATCAGTCCTCCGAAAGCGAAGTGACGCCGGGAAGGTCCGCGCCAGAAAGCAGGTCGAGCGACGCGCCGCCGCCCGTCGAGATGTGCGAGATGCGGCCCGCGACCCCCATGCGAACCGCGGCGGCCGCGGAATCCCCTCCACCGATGATGCCGAGCGCTCCACGATCGCACGCGTCCGCCAGGGCATCGGCCACGGATTCCGTTCCCTCGGCGAACGCATCGATCTCGAAGACGCCCATGGGGCCGTTCCAGACCACCGTACGCGCATCCGCGAGGAGCTCGGCGTACAGCGTCCGGGTACGCAAGCCGATATCCGCGATACGATCGCCTTCCTGCACACGCTCGCGATCCGCGTTCCAGGTACGGACGGCAGGCGCGATCTCGCGCGTCAGCACGCAGTCCACCGGCAGTACGAGTCGATCTCCGCCCTCGGCCATGAGCTCTCGGGCCATGTCCAGCCGGTCATCCTCTACCAGTGAAGCTCCGACCTCGAGCCCGATGGCCTTGAAGAAGGTATTCGCCATGGCCCCACCGATCAGGAGACGGTCCACCTTGGGCAGCAACGCGGCGATGACGTCGATCTTGCCGGAGATCTTGGCACCACCGAGAATCGCGATGAACGGGCGCTCCGGATCTGCAAGCGCCTCTTGCAGATACCGAAGCTCACGCTGCAACAGGAGCCCGGCCAGCGCCTGACCCCCTTTGGCCAGCATCGCTTCGGCGAGCCCGGACGTGGAAGCGTGCGCCCTGTGCGCGGTGCCGAACGCGTCGTTTACGAAGATGCTCCCGAGGCCTGCCCAGGCCGCGGATAGCTCGGCGTCATTGGCAGTGTCCCCCGGCAAGAACCGGGTGTTTTCCAGCAGCACGATGTCGCCGTCTTCCATCTCCGCCACCGCCGCCGACACCTCGGCGCCCACCACCTCCGGGATGAACCGAACGGATCGGCCGAGATGCTCTGAAAGGCGCTCTGCTACGGGGCTCAGCGAGTACCGGGCATCCGTCATGCCTTTCGGGCGTCCCAGGTGGGACAACACGACCACGCGTGCGCCACCCTTCAGGAGAAGCCGGAACGTCGGCAGGGACGCGCGGATTCGCTGATCGTCGGTCACCCTCCCGTCCTCGAGGGGGACGTTGAGGTCCGAGCGAACCAGAACCACCTGGCCCTTCAGCTGGGTCGCGTCGAGGTCGGAGAGATTCCGTTTCATTCGTCGTTGGGTCGACGGGCGGACCGGCCGCTGCTCGCGATCAGGCTCCGCCGGCGGCGGGCAGCCTCTCTGCTACGTAGCTCACCAGGTCGATCACCCGCGTGGAGTACCCCCACTCGTTGTCGTACCAAGACAATACCTTGACCATGCGTCCCTGCATGACGCTGGTGGATATCGCATCGACGATGGAGCTGTGCGGGTTACCCGTGTAGTCGATGGACACCAGGGGCTCCCTCGAGACACCAAGGACTCCCTTCATGCGACCGTTGGACGCTTCCTCGAACGCCTGATTGACGTCCTCGGCGGTGACGTCCTTCTCCAGCTCCGCCACGAGATCCACCAGAGAGACGTCCGGGGTCGGAACACGGATTGCCATCCCGTCGATGCGTCCGTCGACCTCCGGAAGAACCAGCCCGGTGGCTCGTGCGGCACCAGTGGTCGTCGGGATCATGGACATGGCGGCAGCCCGAGCTCGCCGCATGTCCTTGTGAGGGAGGTCCAGGATGTTCTGATCGTTGGTGTAGGAGTGCACCGTCGTCATGACGCCGTGCCGGAAACCGAACGCATCCGACAGGACCTTCACCACCGGCGCAAGACAGTTGGTCGTGCAGCTCGCGTTTGAGATGACGTCGTGCTGGGCGGGGTCGTACTTGTCCTCGTTGACGCCCAGGACGATGGTCACGTCCTCCTGCTTGGCGGGCGCGGAGATGATCACCTTGCGCGCGCCGGCCTCCAGGTGCTTCGCTGCCGCGTCACGCTGAGTGAAGAAGCCTGTGGACTCGACCACGATGTCCACGCCTAGGTCGCCCCAGGGGAGCTGTGCCGGATCACGCTCACTGAGCACTCGGATGGTGTCGCCATCCACCACGATGCCTTCGCCAGACACTTCCACGGTGCCGGGGTACTTGCCGTGCACCGAGTCGTAGCGCAGGAGGTGGGCCAGAGCCTGCGCGTCGGTAAGGTCGTTGACCGCCACGAAGTCGATGTCGTCCCGGCCCGCCTGCTTCGCGCTCCGAAGCACGTTCCGTCCAATCCGTCCGAATCCGTTGATCGCTACGCGCACCGCCATGATGTCCGATCCTGTGGGGTCTGGTGTGTTTGATCTCTAAAAGGGCCGTCCCGGAGCGAGGAAGATAAACACCTACGCGGCGATGCGCGCCCCCTCGCGGACGGCCCGGGCGTAGGTCATTACCACGATCGGTCCGGCGCCAAGGCTCCTCAGGCACTCAGCGGACGCCGAAGCGGTGGCACCGGTGGTGAGGACATCGTCAACCAGGACCACGGACCGACCTGCCACGGCCGCGGCGTCCGGTCCCGGGCGGAAGGCTCGGCGCACGTTTCGCCAGCGAGCTTCGGGAGCCAACGAGGTCTGTGATGTCACCCCCTCTCCGCGCTCCAGCGGAACCATCGGACGCAGGCGCAAGGCGGACGCCACATGCCGTGCCAGGAGCTCCGCCTGGTTGTAGCCACGGGCGCGGAGTCGGCGTGGTGTGGTCGGGACGGCGACCACGACGGGAGGTCGGCGGGCGTCCTCGGGGAACGGTAGCTCCAGCGCGGCCATCGCATCCCCCATCATGGGGACCAGCTCTCGCCATCCCTCGTACTTCAACCCATGGACGAGGTCGTCCACCGGGGGGCGCAGCTCGAAGGCGAAACGAGCCGCTACGATGGACTGGGGCCATGGCTCACACCCCCGGCATTGCGCGTGCTGGTCTCGGCGGGTTCCCCTTGGCCAGTGACAGCGGGGACAACGAGGCCAGGTGCCTGGTTTCATCCGCGCTCGGCAGGGAGTGCAAACAAGCTCGACCCGGGGGCCACGAGTCTGGGGAATCCAACGTCCGCACGATACGCACCCGGTGGGCAGTAGCACACTCAGGAGATCGTGGACCCAACCCTGTCGGCCCACGCCTAGACGCTGGCCTGGATGCCCAACGCCTCCCGCATCACGTCGACCGGTGCCCTCTGGTCCCACCACCGCTCGAACGCGACGGCCCCCTGTTGCACCAGCATCTCACGACCGTCTGCGGCCTGAATGCCCCTAGACTGGGCCTCCCGAACGAAAACAGTGGGGCCCAGGCCGTACACCAGGTCCATGGCGGCATCCACATGTCCCAGAAGATCGAAGTCGATGGGGCTGGGATCCTCGGGAGACAGTCCCAGGCGGGTGGCGTTCACCACCAGTCCGAAGGACATGCCTTTCACCTCCGCAACCTCGGAGGCCACCCTCGCGCGCTCCCCTCCGATCCGGCGAGCCACGGCCAGGGCGCGCTCAGGCGTCCGGTTGAGGATCAGGACCTGCTCGGCCCCTTCCTCGATCAGGGCCAGCAGCACGGCCCGGGCAGCACCTCCCGCGCCCAAGAGGAGGACCCGTCGCTCCTTCACCGACTCGGGTAGGAACACCCTCAGGGTCCGCCGGAAGCCTTCCACATCCGTGTTGTCCCCATGCACCTTTCCGTCCTCGTCACCCCAGAAGGTGTTGCAGGCTCCGGTCCTGCGAACGGCGTCACTGGGCTCATCCAGCAGCCCCACCGCCCGCTCCTTATGCGGAAGGGTCACGTTCCCACCGCCCCCCGCATGGGCGATGCCCCTCAGCAGGCCGGGAAGGTCCTCGGCCCCGCACTCCAGCGCGACGTAGACACCTTCGACCCCCGCCCCACCGAAGGCCGCGTTCTGCATAGTGGGAGATGCCGAATGGGAGACAGGCTCACCCAGGAGGGTGAACAACCTTCTGAGCGGCCGGCGGCTCAAGGCATCCCCTCGTCCGGCAGGCGAGCCAGCGCTTTCCCCACCAGCTCTTCCAACCGGCGGTATGTGCGCTCGTACCGTGCGTCGGAGCCCCCGATCGGATCGGGCACGGACCCCGACTCGCCTCCTTCGGCGAAGGCCGTGAGGAGCGTGGCTCGATCACCACCCCCCAATTCACCCACCCGCATGAGGTGGTGGGGAGACATGGTCAGTATTAGATCGGCCCACTCCACTTCACGGCGGGTAAGCAGGGTCGCCCGATGCTCAGTCAGGTCGATCCCATGCCTCGCGGCCGTCCGCACCGCGCCGCCCGACGGGGGCGACCCCGGAAACGCGCCCACCCCCGCAGAGCGAACCTCCAGCCTCCGGTGTGGCTCCGACGCAGTCAGATCGTGAGCAATCACCTCGGCCATGGGACTCCGGCACGTGTTTCCCGTGCAAACGAACAGGAGCCGGTAGGGCTCACCCGATGGCGCCGACTGGGGCTCGGTGGTGGCTCCTTGGTCAGTCACGAGTTCGCTCATGGATCTCCGGTATGACGCAACGCAGTCGGTCCACAGGAACGCTCCCTTCCCGAAGCAGCACAGGGACTTCTCCCGTACAGTCGAGCACGGTGGACGGCTCGGAGGGTGGAAGGGTGCCGCAGTCCAACACCAGAACGTCAGAAGCGCCCATCCGCTCGGCAACGGCCATCGCTTCCGAGCCCGATCTCGCCGGAGGAGTCCCCCGTTCGTTCATGCTCGTGGAGATCAGGGGAAGGCCGTACGCCGCCAGCAATCGTCTCACGAAGGGGTGGGGACTCACCCGAACGCCCACCCCACCTCCCGCTTCGTCTCTCACACCCACCGGGAAGATACCGCGCGGATCTGACAGGACCAGAGTGAGAGCCCCCGGCCAGAACTGCTCGGCGAGCTCCCGCGCGGCGGCAGTCCAAGCCAGGTCGGGCACCGAAGTGGCGTCCTCCACGAGGACCAATAGGGGCTGACGAGCGTCGCGTCCCTTCAGCTCCTGCACACGGGCAACGCAATCCCGAGTGACCGCGCCCCCGAGGCCATAGACCGTTTCAGTGGGGTAGGCCAGCGGCCGACCGGCGCGGAGGTGCTCGAGCACAGGCTCCAGATCGGCACCGGGATCGGGCCGAAGATCGAGCCTTTCGGGACCACTCACCGGGGCGTGGGCCCGGTCCGGCCCGCCACGGCCTCAGCCAGGCGGACGTCTTGGGGGTGCGTGACCTTGAAGTTGCCCGAGCCGGCGTCGACCATGCGGATCGGAGTTCCCGAGCCCTCGACCAACGACGAGTCGTCCGTCCCCTCGCGCCCCTCCGCATAGGCGCGACGCAGCACGGCCGCGGGGAAGACCTGAGGCGTCTGTGCGTGCCACATCTCCGTTCGGGGAGGCGTCTCCAACACCAGGCCGTCGGCCCCGACGCGCTTCAGGGTGTCCACGGCAGGCGTGCCCGCCACGGCTCCGATCCCCGAGAGCGCCAGATCGATGCACTCGCGCACGACCTTCCCGGCCACGAAAGGGCGGGCCGCGTCATGCACGGCGATGACGTCCACGCCGTCGGAGAGGGCGTCCAGGGCCGCGCGCACCGATTCGGACCGGGTGGAGCCACCGGCGGTCACGAGGATTCGCGGATCCAAGTCCGTGAGCCAGCGGGGCGGGTCCTGGGCATCTTCGGGCGGAAGCGCGACCACCACACGCGTGACTCTCGGGTCGTCCAGAAAGGGAATGAGGGCTCGCCGCAGTACCGGAACACCTGATACCTCGAGAAACGCCTTCTTCAGGCCACCCAGCCTCCGCCC
The DNA here is from genome assembly GCA_039587535.1 of Gemmatimonadota bacterium. GTDB lineage: Bacteria > Gemmatimonadota > Gemmatimonadetes > Longimicrobiales > Gaopeijiaceae > JAWLHJ01. The sequence continues at coordinate 57,457 of JBDHIF010000002.1, read as the reverse complement.
CGACCCAGCCGCCGGCACGACCACCCCGGCGGTCCCGCGGCGTGGATCACCGATCGTCATGGTCCGTAGCCACCGTCTCCTCCCCCCGCACCGTCCCCGAAGGTCCCCGGAGCCACGGAGTCGAAACGAGTGTACGTCTTCTGGAAGAAGAGCTGCACCACGCCGGTCGGCCCGTTCCGCTGTTTGCTCACGATCAGCTCCGCCTTGCCGAGGAGCTCTTCCTTCTTCTCCGCCGGAGCATAGTACTCGGGCCGGTACAGAAACATGACCACATCGGCATCCTGCTCGATGGAACCGGACTCCCGCAGGTCGGAGAGCATGGGGCGCTTGTCGGTGCGCTGTTCCGGACCACGGCTGAGCTGGGAGAGGGCGACGACCGGCACTTCCAGCTCACGCGCCAGCGCCTTCAGCCCGCGGGAGATCTGGCTGACCTCTTGGACGCGGCTCTCGGACTGACCCGCGCCCGACATGAGCTGCATGTAGTCGATGATGATCATGCCCAGGTCCTTGCCGTCGGAGCGCAGCTCCGACTGCAGCCGGCGCGCCTTGGCTCGGATCTCCAACACGTTGCTTCCCGGTTGGTCGTCGATCCAGATGGGCGCCGTGTTCAGGTGACCTGCCGCTGCAGCGAGGCGCTGATGCTCTTCCTGGGAAAGTCGGCCCTTCCGCAGCTTTTGAGCGTCGATCCGTCCCTCCGCGCAAAGGAGTCGCTGCACCAGCTGCTCCGAGGACATCTCCAGCGAGAAGATGGCCACGGGAATCTCATGCGAAATGGCCGCCGTAGCCGCGACGTTCATCACCCAAGACGTCTTCCCCATCGACGGCCGGGCAGCGACGATGACCAGATCACCCCGCTGAAGCCCCGTCGTCATCCGATCGAGGTCGGGGAAGCCGCTGGGGACGCCGGTGATGCCGGAATCCGACTGCTGGAGCTTCTCGATGTGCTCAAAGGCCGACCAGAGAATCTCCTTGATCCAGACGAAGCCTTCACGCTTGTGGCTCTCCGCTACCTGGAAGATGCGCCCCTCGGCCTCGTCCAGGATCTCGTCCACGTCCTTCTCACCCTGCTCGTAGACGTCCCGGATGATCTGGCTCGACTGCTCCACCAAGCGTCGCAGGAGCGCCTTGTCCCGGACGATGCGGGCATGGTACTCCAAGTTCGCGGCGGTGGGCACAGCATCCACCAGCGCTCCCAGATAGTCGAAGCCGCCGGACGAATCCAGCTCGCCGGTCTTCTTGAGCTCTTCCGAGACCGTGATGACGTCGATCACGTCGCCGCGCTCGAACAGGCGCACCATCGCACGGTAGAGGCGCCGGTTGGCCTCCCTGTAGAACATCGTGTCCTTCAGGACCTCGACAGCACGTGTGACGGCGTCGCGATCGATGAGCATGCCGCCCAGGACCGCCGTTTCCGCCTCTCGCGAGAACGGTGGCGTGCGATCGAAGACCGCTTGCGTCAGGGACGAAGGTGCTTCCAAGCCTGGACTCTGCTGAACGGGGACCGGATCGTGTGGACCCGCAATCTAGCAACGGGGACGATCGTGGCGAGACCTACCCGGGTTGATCCATGACGTCGCGGAGGAGTTGGAGATCGTCCCAGAACGCGCGGGTCCAGTTCGCGTTCCGCAGCAAGGCAGCGGGGTGGTAGGTCACCACCAGGGGCACGCCCGCATAGCTGTGAACCTCGCCCCGGAGCCGCCCCAGAGCCGTCTTCTCCCGGCCGGTGAGGAGTTGGGCGGAAAACGACCCGACCGCGAGAATGACCTCGGGACGAACGAGCTGGATCTGCTTTAGGAGGTAGGGTGAGCACGTCCGTATCTCGTCGGGCTTGGGGTTGCGGTTCCCCGGCGGCCGGCACTTGAGGACGTTGCAGATATACACCGACTCTTCCCTGGACAGGTCGACCGTCGCCAGCAGCAGATCCAGGAATCGGCCTGCAGCACCTACGAATGGGACCCCGGTCTTGTCCTCGTTCGCACCGGGGGCTTCGCCTACCACCATGAGCCGCGCATCGGACGCGCCGTCCGAGAACACTACCTGCGTACGGGTCCCCGAGAGGCCACATCGAGTGCAGCCCAGAGCCAGCTCCCGCAGAGCGTCGTAGTCGTCAGGAAGCACCGGCAGATCCGCCGGGCTGGCGGCGTCGGGCCGTGCCTTCCAGTCGGGTGTCCCTGCACCCTCCTCTCCACCAGCCGGAGCGCCGTCGGTCGCGCCGGACTCAACCGCACCGACCAGACGCTCCCCCACGACATCGATCGTCTGCTCCCCTTCGGGCGGCGGCGTCCCGCCCGAAGCGCCGGACCCGAGAAGCTCGAGCGCCGTCCGCCGGTCCATCCTGTCGAGGAACCATTCCGCGTCGCCCATCTCCAGGCTCTGGCGCACCAGGCGCGCCATCGCGGTGCGGACGTTGTCGCGCTCGGTCACCGCAGACCCTCGAGTCGGGCACCCACCCGGTCCAGGATCTCATCGGCGATCTCGTGCTTGGAGGCCAGAGGCAGCGGCTCGGGATCTCCCTCCGGGCGGAGGATCGTCACCCGATTCGTCTCCACGCCGAAGCCCGCACCCTCCTCGGTCGCGTCGTTCGCCACCAGGAGATCGAAGCCCTTGGCCTCCAGCTTCCTCCGACCGTTGGCCAGAAGCTCAGAGGTCTCGAGAGCAAAGCCCACTGCCAGGCTGCCCTGCTTCCTTCGGGCTCGTGTGTCCTGGGCCACGTCCGGGTTCTCCACGAGTCCCACGGAGGTCGTGTCGCCCGACTCCCGGCGCTTCATCTTCTCGGTCCGTGCGTCTCCGGGACGGTAGTCGGCGACGGCAGCGGCGAAGACGGAGACATCGGCCTCACCGATTCGGGCTTCCACCTCGGCATACATCTCGCGCGCAGACTCCACCGGAACGAGATCGACCCCCTCCGGTGGAGGGAGTGCACTGGGTCCGCTGACCAGGATCACCCGGGCGCCTCGTCGCCACGCGGCCGCGGCCAGGGCGTATCCCATGCGACCGGAGGAGCGGTTCCCCAAGTACCGCACCGGGTCGATGGCCTCCCTGGTGGGGCCCGCCGTTACCAGCACGGTTCGGCCGGCCCAAAGGGGATCCCGCGCGAGCGCTCGCCCAACGTGCTCCACGATCTGCCCGGGCTCCACCATGCGCCCGGGGCCCTCCCCTTCCCCCGCGGCCAGCGGTCCCACTGCGGGACCCACAACGGCGTAGCCCAAGACGTCGCGCAGGTGGGCCAGGTTGGCCTGCACCTGGGTATGCGCATACATCACGTCGTTCATGGCAGGGCAGACCACCACGGGGGCGCGGGTGGCCAGCAGCGTGGTAGAGAGCAGGTCGTTGGAGCGCCCCTGTGCGGCTCTGGCCAGAAAGTCGGCGGTGGCCGGTGCGACCAGCACGACATCGGCCTCACGGCCGAGGCGCACATGCAAGGCCGCCCCCTCGGCGCTGAACATATCCGTGAGCGGCGTACGACCGGTCACGGCCTCGAACGAGAGCGGCGTGACGAACCGGAGTGCCGATCGCGTCGGCACCACGTCCACCACGCCACCCAGGCGCGTCAGATCACGCGCGAGCTGAACCGTCTTGTACGCCGCCACCCCACCGGTGACGCCCAGCACGATCCGCTGCCCATCCCAGGGCTTCCGCGGAAAAAGGGGCACGGACGACACGAGGCCCCCGGCTTCTACTCGTCCCCGCGGCGACGCTTCACCAGACGGAACTCGATTTGTCCGGAAGTGAGCGCTTCCAACGCCCGGGTGGTGAGCTTCTTCTCCTCACCGATGGGCATGGCCTCGCGCGGCAATGAGTTGAGCTCTCTCGCATACTTCGCCGCGACGAGCACACCGAGGTACTTGCTCTCGGTTCCGGTGGCTACTTCGCCTGGTGTAAAGACCCGCATCGATCCCTCCTGGACGGTAGTAGTGTCCTGCGTCTCCGTCGGGCCGGCCTAGCCGGCTCCGTGTCCTCCATAATCCTCGTCCAACAGCCGGGCCACCTGAGCCCGCAGGCTGCGCGCAGCGTCGCGTGAGCCCGAAGTCGCCTTCGGAGCTCGCCGCCCCGCCACGATTTCCTCCACCTCGGCCAGGCAACGGTCGAGGTCGTCATTCACCACGATGTAGTCGAACCAATCGGCCGCACCCAACTCGTCTACTGCCGATCTGAGGCGCCTTCCGATGTCAGCCGCTTCCTCGGTGCCCCGCCCCCGAAGGCGCTCCAGGAGCACTTCCAGAGACGGCGGGAGCACGAAGACCAACTTCGTGTCGGGGACAGCCTCCTTCACCTGCCTCGCGCCCTGCACGTCGATGTCCAGCACGACATGCGTGCCTCGGCGGGAAGCCTCGTCGAGCTCCGCCTTCGGCGTCCCGTAGAGGCGCCCGTGTACCTCGGCCCACTCCGCGAGCTCATCCCGCTCCACCATGGAGAGGAATGCTTCACGGTCCAGAAAATGATAATCGATCCCGTCCTGCTCCGAACCCCTTGGGCTTCGCGTCGTCGCGGAAACCGAGAAGGCGTAGCGGTCCGACCCACGCACGAGGCGGTGGGCCAACGTGGTCTTCCCGGTCCCGCTGGGTGCCGCGAGCACCACCGGGCAAGCGCGTTCCGTCACTCCACGTTCTCGACCTGCTCGCGCACCCGCTCGATCTCCTCCTTCAGCCCCACCGCAGCTTGTGCGATGCCAGCGTCATTGGCCTTAGAGGCGATCGTGTTGGCCTCCCGGTGCATCTCCTGCACGAGGAATCCCAGGCGCTTCCCCACCGGCTCCGCGCCGTCCCCGGCCAACGCTTCACGAAAGAGCTCGATGTGCGACCGGTAGCGCACGATCTCTTCGTTGATATCCCAACGCTCCGCCAGGTAGGCGATCTCACGCGCAAGCCGATCCTCGTCGACCTCCACCTGCCCCGACAACTCCAGGACGGCGGCCTTGAGTCGATCCCGCTCGGCCACCAACCGATCCGGAGCCCGCTCGGCCACCCGGTCCAGCACCCCCTCCATGGCTTCGACGCGCTCTCGGAGATCCTGTTCCAGGCGCACTCCCTCGGATTCCCGCATGGCTCGTGCCCTCGACGCCGCCTCCGCGGCGAGGTCGCCCACCCATTCGAGTTCAAGCGTCGAGCCTCGGTCGGGCTCCGCACCTCGGAAGACGTCACCGAAGCGAGCGATCATCTGGAGATCCACGACCCCTGGAACTGCCAGCTCCTCCTGCAGCCCTTCCAGAGCATCCTTGAGGGCGTGGGCCCGCTCATAGTCGACCTGGACCCGTCGCTCCCGGCCGTACTGCCCCGCACCGATGGTGAGGGACGCGCTGACGTGGCCCCTCGTGAGGTAACGCTTGAGGCCCTGCACCATCGGGCGCTCGAACCGGTCCATTCCGTTCGGAGTCTTCACGCTCGAGTTGAAGAACCGATGGTTCACGGTGCGTACTTCCACGCGCACGAGGCCCTCGTCGGACTCGCGTTCCGCGTCGCCGTACCCGGTCATGCTGCGGATCATCGTTTCGCTCCATGCATAGCGAGAGAACCTAATCTCCGACGGCCCACTTCCGAAGTCTTCCGTCCAGATGAGCGGGCGGCCCGGTGACCTGTCAGTTCCGCATGGTCCAGCGAATGCCGTACGAGGTCCGGAGCGCGGGGAGCACCCGCCCCGGAAACGCCTGCAGATTGCGCCTGGTCGTGAGGTTCTCCCACGAGAGGAAGATACGCACGGTGACGATGCGCATCTGGAACGTCGCATCCCAGCTCTGGAAGAACGGAACCTCCGCCAGCTCCGTCGCTCCATCCGGGTCCTCGGACGGAACGAAGACGAGCATCGGATCGTGTCCGCGCACGCCCAGCGAGGCTCGGATCTCGAAGTTCTCCGACTCCATGAAGGCTCGATGGAAGTCGAGGGATCCTCGGTAGATCCGGGCGGGCAGATACGGACCGCCGACGTCCCACGCCTGGTAAGACCCCACCAGGCCAAATCCTTCCACTGGCAGTGGTACCCGTCCGTAGGCTTCCCAACCACGGCGTGTGGCACCGGGGCCGGGATCGGATCCCAGATCCGGCTCCAAGCCCAATGGGAGCGTCCTGTCCTGCTCCAACCCCAGGACCGCGGCGGACACCACCGCGCCACGCCAACCCAGAGTCGCTCCGGCCCGGTAAGACGTGCGGTCAGTGGTCCACAGGGTCGGCGCCGGCCGGTCGGCCCAAGCCGGAATCGAGGGGTCCGGTGCTCCCGGATCGGGGGACGGAGGCGTGGCGTCCAGAACGGGCCCGGATCGGGCCGCATATCCGCCGCCCGCCCAGGAGGCGAAGACCCGCACCCACGATAGGGGTCGGGCCCATCCGCTCACGCTCCAACTCACCGGCCGGGCTCCCTTCCAGTCCTCGCGGGTGAGTCGCGCAGAAAGTCCACCCGTATCCGGGATTCGCCAGCCGCCCTCGAGGTCGAGGCGGTTCTTCAGCAGGTCGTCCCCGCCGAAGAGGCGGAACGCTCCGTCGGCCCACAGATCTCCCCGGTCCGTCGCGACTCTCGCCGCATACTGGTTCCGGCGCCCCCCGTCCCGAGCGTAGAGAAGCCGCTCGTCCTCGACGTCGAGGCTCGATCGACCCATCTGCAGCTCGGCGACCACCCCGTCGGCCACCTTCGCACGGGCTCGCATGGTGAGGTCCGTACGGGTCACCGGGGCGGGGTACGCCGCCACCTCCGATCGCGATCCCATTCGCCGGAAGTCGAGCGCGATGCCGGCGTCCTCACCTCGGTGGAGCTGATATCGCACCCAGCTTCCGGTACGACTCCCCGTCTCCTGGGCTCCTCCACCCCGCGTGTCCGACCGCTCCAGCGCCAGGGCGGCGCTTCCTCCCAGGGCGTTCGGGGAGCTGAAGGCACCGCGGAACAGGTTGTTGTCCAGATCACCGGTACCCGCCTCCACGAGGGAATAGGGTCTGGGGTCATCGTGATTCAGGGACCACATCTCGACCAGAATCCTCTCCCCGCCCCTGCGCAGCCGAACGCGCTCGATGCCACCGAGCCCGACCCGCTGCAGATCCACGACGCCGCCGGAGAGCGGCATGAGCTCAAAGCCGTCCCGCATGACCCGGATTCCGCCCGCCGCGTGCCCCAGGGCACTGAAGGCGGCCGGAGTCCCGTAATCGCCGGCGATGAGGGGGACCACACCGGGAACCTGATCCAGGAGCTCCACGAGCGTGTGTGCCCCGGACGCCATGAGCTCCTCATGGTCCCAGGCCCAGACAGCTGCTTCCCACCCCTCCGGAATGCCGTCGGGCAGCTCCGGCAGATTGTGAAAAGCCGGAACGGTATCGGCGGCGGCCAGGGAGTCCGACGATGCGCGCAGCGCATCGGGGCGGGCCAGCGCCACCGAGTCCGGGGGCACCCGGGCGGAGTCCGCGGGCGGATCCTGGGCAGCAGCCCCCGCCGGCCAGAGCACGCCGACGAGAAGAATGACGAAGAACGCTCGGGTCACCCGCTCCGGCCCCGCACCCACTGCACGAGCAAGCGGACCGGAAAGCCATAGCCACCCTTCCGCTGATACGGGAGCTTGCCGTCGCCGTAGGCCGTGCCCGCGATATCCAGGTGCGCCCACTTCGTGTCTCCGACGAATTCCTTCAGAAAGGCCGCCGCGGTGATGGTCCCCCCGGGCCGACCGCCCACGTTCTGCAGGTCGGCGGTCTCGCTGTCGAGCTGCTTGCGGTACTCGTCCCACAGGGGAAGCTGCCAACACCGCTCGCCCGATGCCCGTCCCGCTTCGAGCAACTCCTGCACCAGAGCCTCGTCGTTGCCGAGGACGGCGGCGGCGTGCGCACCGAGTGCGACGACCACGGAGCCGGTGAGCGTGGCGCAATCCACCATGGCCGCGGGCTTCATACGGGCGGCGAAAGCGAGGGCGTCCGCCAGGATGAGGCGACCCTCGGCGTCGGTGTTGATCACTTCCACCGTCTTGCCTGCCAGCGTCTGGATGACGTCGCCGGGCTTCACCGCCGTCCCCGAGGGAAGGTTCTCGGAAGACGGCACAATGCCAACCACGTTCGCCCGCACACCGAGCTCGGCCACGGCCTGCATCGCCCCGATTACGGCCGCGCCCCCGGACATGTCGAACTTCATCTGCTCCATGCCGCTTGGGGGTTTGAGGGAGATGCCGCCGGCGTCGAAGGTCAGGCCCTTGCCCACCAGGACGATGGGCGGATCCCCCTCGGCACCTCCATCGTGCCGCATGACGATGAAGCGGGCCTCCTCTTTCGAGCCTCGAGAGACCGCGAGGATGGCGTGCATACCCTCCTCCGCCATGCGGGCCTCATCCCAGATCGCCACGTGCATGTCCAGTGAGCGCGCCACGCGCTCCGCCTCGTCCGCGAGGTGCGTGGGCGTGGCGACGTTACCGGGTCTCGACTGGAGCGTGCGCGCGAGATTCTCGCCCCGGGCCACCGCAGCGCCGCTGAGCGTGCCACGACCGAAGGCGTCATCGTCTCCGCGCCCCACGAGCGTCACGGCACGGACGGGGTTGAAGGGGTTCTCCTCGTCACCCTTCTTCAGCTCCATGAACCGCCAGGCGGCCAGGGCGGCACCTTCCGCGGCGGCCTGAGCAAGACCTTCCGGGTCCATTCCGTCGAAGCCCTCCAGGGAAACAGAACCCTCTTCGATACCGAGACGCTCGGCCGCGCGCACCAGACGCGCCGACATCCGCCGGACGACTTCCAGATCGAGCTTGTCCCGCTTCCCCAGGCCGAGGAGGAGGACACGCGCGGGGCCATCGGCTCCGTCGGAGCCGAACAGGAGCACCTCGTCCTGGGATCGGCCCTTCATGTCACCACTCCGAAGGGCACGTCCGATTTGACCGGCAAGCATCTGGTCCAGATCGGCCAGGGCCTCATCCGGCTCATCCGTGCCCTCGAGCACACCCACGGCGAGGATCGGGGTCACGTGGGTCGGCGGCTTCACATCGAGATAGCGGAGCTGCATGGTGGCGTCCTTTGGAGGGTTCGACGCGTCCGGCAAGGACACGGGGTGTCGATGTCGGATGATTGCACACGGACTCGAGGGCAGCGTCGGATAGGGCGGAACTTACCGGCGCGCGCACGGGCGGATCAAGGCGCGTCGCAGCGTTCGACGGGCGATTCACGAGGTCACATTGCGACGCCTCCGAGCTGGCCCTATGTTCCCGATATTCGGTTTTTATTCGGTTATCTCACGCCTCATTCAGGACGCCCCACTCGGCCATGTCGCAGTCCCGCACGAGCGTCGAACATGTTCCCACCCACCTGACCGGGAAGGGTTGGGCTCAGACACGACACCCCACCTCCACCTCCGCGAGCTCCGCGTTTCAGCCGACCTCGGCGACCTCCCGGAGCCTTGCCGGCAGCCGTGATGCACTCTGTCTCTGGCTACCCACGTTCGAGCTACGTCTCGAGCTCGTGCGCTCCCCGGAGCTCGACCGCACCTCTGTAGCACTCCTTTCCGAAGGAGAGCATGCGGTACGCACCGTGTGGCAGGTCTCGGAGCGGGCCTTCGAAGCCGGGGTGCGCCCCGGTCAGCGCGTTTCCCAGGCCGTTTCCCTATGCCCCGCCCTCACCCTCCTCGAACCGGACCCCGCCCACTACGACGCAGCCATGGATATCCTCCTCGAGACGCTCACCGAGGTCTCGCCCGTTCTGGAGCCCGCAGGACGTGGCCGCGTCTTCCTGGGGATGGACGGCCTGGATCGCCTCTTCGGTCCCCCTGAGCGCCAGATCGAGCGTGCCTTCGACGCCCTCTTCGGGATCTTCCCCTCCCCGCTGGTCGCCGCTTTTCGCGCGGGGATGGCCCCGGGCCGCTTCGGCGCCTGGGTAGCGGCGACCTGCGCTGGACGCGGCGAGCCGGTGATCGTCTCGGAGTCAGAGCTCGCCGTCTTCCTCGGCCGGTGCCCCGTCCGGGTCCTCCAGGTCGACACACGCATGATCGAGCGCCTGGAGCGACTCGGCATCGACTCCCTGGCCCAGCTGCGGAAGCTCCCCGAGCCTGCGCTCGTGGCCCAGTTCGGCGAGTCGGGCCGAGACGTCCACGCCTGGGCCTCGGGCCGTCGCATCGATCCGGTGCGGCCATGGCACAAGCCCCGCCCTCTCCGTGCCTCCCTGGCCTTCTCGGACCCAGTGGGGATGGTGGACACCCTGCACGGCGCCCTCCACCGGCTGGTGGAACGTGCCCTTGCCCGACCCGCACGCCGCGGCCGAAGCGTGACCGGCGCCCGCCTGGGTGCCCATCTCGAGGGAGGCGGCTCCTGGGTCGTGGAGACCACGCTCCGCGAGCCCACCACTGTCCGAGAGCGCATCGCCGCGCCACTCCGCGCGAAGATGGCCCTCTCCCCACCACCCAGGGCCGTGGAGACGCTCTTCTTCGAGATCACCGACTTCGGCGCGCCCTCGGCCCAGAAGAATCTCTTCGACCGGAAGGATGCCGGAGGCCGGGCAAGCGCAGGGAGCGGGCCGCTCCAGGGCGACGTGCCCCCCTCTCTCAGGGACGCCGTGAAGGAGTTGAAGCTGCGGCTCGGCGACTCCCCACTCTACCGGGTGGTGGAGCTCGATCCGTGGTCACGGATTCCCGAGCGCCGCCACGCCCTTCTTCGCTTCGATCCATAGTGCTCTGGGTCAGAACACTAGCAGACACGATGCCCCGCCGCCCCCAACTCAAACCCCTCGGCCAACCCAAGCCCGTCCATGTCCGCACCGACGATCGGGGTGATCCGGAATTCGTACGACTTCCCGGCAAGACCGCACGCAAGGTGCTCCAGATCCGTGAGCGCTGGCGTATCGACGACGAATGGTGGCGCCGGCCCATTTCCCGAGCCTACTACGCCATCGTCCTCGATGACGGGCGCGTGCTCACGCTGTACCACGATCTACTGGAAGAAGCCTGGTACGTGCAGAAAGAGTGAGCTTCTCTTCAGGGCGCCCTAACCCACGTGCACCACACACTTCCGGACCGATCCGCGCCTCCGGTGCTCCCACAAGTAGATCCCCTGCCACGTCCCCAACGCCAAACGCCCCCTCTCGAACGGAATGGAAAGAGTGGTCGCGGTAAGAGCCGCCCGGATGTGTGAAGGCATGTCGTCGGGTCCCTCTGCCGTATGCGTGAAATGCGGATCCCCTTCGGGCACGTTCCGCTCCAGCCAATCCTCCAGATCCCGCCGTGCCGACGGATCCGCGTTCTCCTGGATGGTGAGGCTCGCCGACGTGTGCCGGATCATCACGGTGCAGAGGCCCTCCTCGAGGCCACTCCGTCCCAGGCAGCCCTGCACGGCCCCCGTGATCTCGTGCAGTCCCTTACCGCGAGTCCGAACCTCGAGATGGTCGATCATGGCGACGAACGGCGACCTTCAATCCAGGAAGAGATCCGTGAGCGGAGCCTTCGCCGGATCCACCGCATAGCCGTCGAAGTCCGTCACGCCCTCTTCCGCCAGAACCTCGTCGTCGATGAAGAACCGGCCCGTCGTCTCCCCCGAAGGGCGTGCGAGGATGGCATGAGCCGCATCCGCGACGATCTCCGGCGTTCGGCACCGGCTCAGGTCCACCCCCGGCAGCAGGTTCAGCGCGGCGGTGTGGATGATGGTCCTGGGCCAGAGCGCATTGACGGCAACTCCATCATCCCGGAACTCCTCCGCCATCCCCAGCGTGCACATCGACATCCCGTACTTGGCCATGGTATAGGCCAGATGCGCACCGAACCACCGGGGAGCCATGTTGAGCGGTGGCGCCAGGGTCAGGATGTGGGGGTTATCGGATCGCTTCAGGTGCGGCACCGCCACCTTCGAGCAAAGAAACGTCCCACGGGCATTCACGTCGTGCATGAGATCGAACCGCTTCATGGTCGTCTCGAGCGTGGCGGTGAGGCTGATCGCCGAAGCGTTGTTCACCAGCACGTCGATCCCACCGAAACGGTCCACCGCGGCATCGACGGCGGCGACCACCTGATCCTCGTGCCGGATGTCGCACTGCACCGGGAGCGCCTGCCCACCCGCCCCTTCGATCTCCTCGGCGGCCGTGTGGATGGTCCCCGGGAGCTTGGGGTGCGGCTCGACGGTCTTGGCCGCGATGACCACGTTGGCTCCGTCGCGGGCCATGCGCTTGGCGATGGCCAGCCCGATCCCCCTCGAGCCACCCGTGATGAAGACCGTCTTGCCGCTCATCACGGGTTGGTGAGTCACGCGCCCGTTTCTTTCGGGCAGGTGTTGATGCCGAGGACGCTATACAACGGGCAGACCCCCGAGAGTCCGGTCGCCAACGGAATCAGTCCCAGCCAGCCCCACATCGTCTGAGGGCCCACGAACACGAGGCTGATGAGCCCGATCCCCAGCAGGACGCGCAGGACGCGCTCGACATTGTGCTCGTTGCGGGTGAAGAACTTGCTGGCCATCTCTCGCTCCATTTTTCAGTTCGAACATCGGGTCGAAACCCGGCCCCCCAAAAAGAGCGAGCCCACCACCGAATGGAAAGCCCCGAAGCGGATCGGGGCCCCCAAAGCTCTGGAGCTTTGGATAGATTGTGGCTTCGACCATCGGCGCCCGGTGCTCGCCGGGCCCATCCCTGAGTCCATCCCTGGAGCGCCATCGTGCAGGCGCCCCCGACCCACCACCAGCGGAGGATGCCTCCTGGGCACCAACTCGGCACCGCGGATCACCGGTGTGACTTCGGCGGGTCGCCGGGGCCTCGTGGTCCGCCTCTCCCTGGATCGGGGAGACCCGCTGGACGTGACGCTGGAAGCATTCGACAAGGCGAAGCTCGGCGTGGGGGACGCTCTGGCTCCGAAACGGATGCGTCAGCTCCTGGACCTGGACGCCGATGTGCGGGTCCGCGACGCTGCCTTGAACCTCCTGTCCTACCGGGCCCAGACGCGCCGGGAGCTCGAGCGGAAGCTGAGGGCGAGAGGGCATGACGCCGACCGGATCGAGGTCTGCCTGGACCGCCTACAGAATCGTGGCCTCCTCGACGACGCCGCCGTCTCCGCGGCCTTCGTGCGCGACCGTCTTCGACATCGACCCAGAGGGCGCCAGGCCCTGAGGGCCGAGCTGAGAGGAAAGGGCGTGGACGCCAACACCGCGGAGCACGTCGTGATGGACGTTTTCCAGGACGAAGGGGTGACGGATCGCGCGCTTGCCGAAGAGGTGGCGGAACGATGGGTGACACGTCAGGGATCGGCCGTTCTGGCCGCCCTGCTCGCCCAGCGGTCGGACCCCGATCACGCGCGGGCACAACGCAGACTGCGCGGGTACCTGGGTCGTCGGGGGTTCCGCGGCGAAGATCTGCGCGCGGGAGTGGCCCGCGCCGAAGCGCTGGCCGCGGAGCGGAGTCGCTAACAGCTCAGCCCAGGAGGGCCAGGAAGACGCCAGCGGTCACGGCCGACCCCACCACGCCCGCTACGTTGGGGCCCATGGCGGACATCAGTGGATTGACCCGGCCCCGAGTCTCCTCCGACACGAACTGCTGGACCACCCGGGCCGACATGGGCACGGCCGACACCCCCGCGGCTCCGATGCATGGGTTGATCTTGCTCGCCTCGGGCAGGAACACGTTGATTAGCTTGGCAAACAGGAGCCCGCCCGCCGTGCTGAAGGCGAAGGCCACGGCACCCAGGGCCAGGATGGCCAACGTCTGCACCGTGAGGAAGTTCTCCGCCCCCATGGTCCCACCCACGACCAGACCCAACAGGATGGTCACGACATCGACCATGGGCCCGCCCGCGGTCTTCTTGAGCCGCTCCGTCACCCCGGACTCACGAATCAGATTTCCGAACATGAGGAGGCCCAGGAGCGGGGCGCTCGAGGGAACGGCGAGCGATGCCACGACCCCCGTCACCACGGGAAAGAGCACCACCGTCGCCTTGGAGACCGGACGTGCCTGGGGCATGTCGATGGCCCGTTCCTCCTCGGTGGTCAGCAGCCTCATGATCGGCGGCTGGATGATGGGCACCAGGGACATGTAGCTGTATGCCGCCACCGCCACCGCGCCGAGAAGATGCGGCGCGAGCTGAATCGTGATGAAGATCGAGGTGGGCCCGTCGGCGCCCCCGATGATGCCGATCGAAGCCGCCTCCTGAGGCGTGAAGCCGAACAGGTACGCGGCGGCCAGTGCGGCAATGAAGATGCCGACCTGGGCCGCAGCGCCCAGGAGAAACGTCAACGGCCGAGCCAGGAGCGGACGGAAGTCCGTCAGCACGCCTACGCCGAGAAAGATCAACGGCGGGAGGAGCTCAGTCCGGATTCCCGCGTCGTAGATCACGCCCATGATCCCATCGGCGTAAGATCCCATTCCTGCTTGCGGGAGATTCGCCAACAGGGCCCCGAACCCTATGGGGATGAGAAGCAGCGGCTCGTACCCACGCGTCACTGCCAGGTAGATGAGCGTGCCAGCCACCGCGAACATGACCGCGTTCCCCAGAGAGAGGGACGCAAGCCCCGACTGGGCGAACAGCTGGTTCAGGACGTCCACGGGCGTCCGCTCAGGCCACGGTGAGGATCGGCGTGGAGCTGTCGATCTCTTCTCCGACGGTCGCATGGACGGCGGACACCTTGCCCGCCACCGGCGATCGAATGTCGTGGGTCGCCTTCATGGCCTCCACCACCGCGATGACGTCGCCGTCGGCCACGGTGTCGCCGACGGTGGCCCTGATGTCGACGATCTCAACCGCACCGGCGAACGTGGAATAGACGCCCGTTCCACCCGCCGGAGCCCCTCCCGTCGCCGGTGTTGGCGGCGCGCTGGTGTCCTGGGCGGCGGCCGATGCCGCGCCGTTGGCTCCCGCTGTCACAGGCTCCAGGGTGACAGTGAACGTGCGCGTCTTCCCTGCTTCCTCCACCGTACACCGAGTCGTAAGACGCACCGTGGGCGGCGAGGTAGCGGGGTGCGTCCCGTTGGTCGAGCGCGCCGGTGGGCTCGGAGCCTCCTGAGCCTCACTCTTCAGAGGGATGTCGATCCGAGCATTGCCCGTGAGCAGCCGGATCCCCTCGTTCACGTCCATTCGCTTCCCCGGGACCATCGACGACAGGACGAGGAACACGTTCTCGTCGTCGAGGGCCAGCCCGCGTTCCTGCAAGGCAGCCCGCGCCTCGGAGATGTTGTTGGGCGCCGCGTCCAGGGGGTCACCCGTGAACGGCTCGAGGTCGAGCTGGTCTGACGCGCGCTCCACGACGTCCGGATCCGGTGGGAGCGGCGTGCGCCCGAAGTAGCCCAGCACGGCCTTCCCGTATCCGGCGTCGATCTTCTCCCACCGCCCATACAGGACGTTGTTGAACGCCTGTAGCCAATACTGCTGGCTACCGGGCGTGACGCTGGTCCACGCCCCACCGGCTTCCACCACGACGGGAAATTCGGCGAGCACTTCGCTGTACCGATCGAGGATCCCGGCCTTTTCCATCATGTGGACGTTCGGACCGATGGCCCCGCCGGGCATCGGAAAGCCCAGGACGCGGGCGTCGGGGGTGGTGGTCGTCGGATTGAAGGCGTAATCCGACAGCGATTCCTCCAACATGGATTCGATTTCGGAAAGCCCCCCCACGTCCATGTCCAGGCTGTAACCCGTGCCCTTGAGCGCATGGGCGAGCGCCCGGGCATCGGGCTGGGACGTTCCCGCCGCGAGGGGCCGGACGGCGAGATCCACTCCGTCGGCTCCGCCATGGATCGCGGCCATATAGCAGGCCACGCCCGTAGCCGCCGTGTCATGCGTGTGCATCCAGAGCGGCATCTCCGGCGGCATGATCTTCTTCAAGCCCAACGCGGTGTGGTAGATCGTGGCTGGATCCGTGGTACCGCTCGCGTCCTTGAGGCAGATGCTGTCCACTCGGATGTCGCTTGCCAGGAGCTTCTTGCCGATCTCGATGTAGAACTCCGGCGTGTGCACACGGTCGGACTGGAACGGAAGGCCCATGAGCGCGATGACCGCCTGGTGGTGCATGCCGGCATCGACGATGGGCTTGCCCGTCCGAACCAGGTTCCGGACGTCGTTCATGTAGTCGAAGTTCCGGTCCCAGGTCGTCCCGGCTGCGCTCATGAGACGCCCTTGGAGCGCAAGCGCCTCAGGCGACTGGGTCGTGAGCGTCACACCCGAGACGGAGCGCGTGAGAATCTGCAGATCCGCATCGGGGCCCACGGCGTGCCGCATGCGCCGCATGTTCTCGAACGGATTCCGCCCCAGGTAGAATAGCGGTGCCTGAAACAGCGCCCCTCCCCCGAACTCGAAGTGCCGGATCCCCAACTCGGCGGACGCTTCCATGGCCGGGAGGACATCCTCGAGCCGGACCTTCCCTCCGAAAGTGCTTTGCAGCCCGTCGCGGAAAGGGGTGAACATCACGCGAACGCGTCTGGGGGATTCAGCGAAGATCATCGTTGTTCCTGAATACTCTTTACGACCATACCGGGGTACGCCTGGGCAGCTGCAGCCGAGATCGCGGCCACGACTCCGGGATCACTGGACTCACTCGGAGGAAACAGGGCGGTCAGAGCGCGGATCAGCCCTGCCAGCACGGAGAGCAGTGCGAGCACGGCGGCGAAGGCGGCGGCGCAGACGACGAGTAGGCTGGGTTCGGTCACATTATCTCAGGTGCACGTGAGGGAAGCCGTCAATATGGGTAAGTCGAAGGCGGGAAGCCAAATCGCGTCCAGCGGAACGAACGTGGCCCGTCGGCGGTTATCCCGTGTCCGAGTCCATCCCACGGCTGTGCCCTACCCCCCACCCTGGAGCCTCACGGATCATGCTCGACCGAGCCATCACGTTCCCTGGTGCCCAAGGCGACAAACTGAGCGCCCGCCTCTCCGTCCCGGCCGATGGAGAGGTCCGTGCATGCGTCCTTTTCGCTCACTGCTTCACCTGCTCGAAGGACTTGAAGCCGGTCCGGCACATCACGCGAGCGCTCACCCAGGCGGGGATGGCCGTCTTCCGCTTCGACTTTACCGGACTAGGCGAGAGCGAGGGAGACTTCGCCGACACCACGTTCGCCTCGAACATCGACGATCTGCGGGCCGCCGCGGCTCACATGGAGCGAGACCTCGGAGGCCCGAGCATCCTCGTCGGCCACTCGCTGGGAGGGGCGGCAGTCCTGGCGGCCGCTGCGAGCATCGAGACCTGCAGAGCGGTCGCTACGATCGGTGCTCCGTTCGATCCGGCGCACGTCACCCACCTCTTCGGAGACAGCCTTCCCGAGATCGAAGCCGAGGGAAGCGCCGAGGTGAAGATCGCGGGACGCACCTTCACCGTGGGTCGCGCCTTCCTTCGCGACATCGAAGCGCACCGCATGGAGGAGATCCTCCGCACGCTCAGGCGCCCCCTCCTCGTCCTGCACTCCCCGGTGGACTCGGTCGTGGGCATCGACAACGCGGCGCGTATCTACGAAGCGGCGCGGCATCCCAAGAGCTTCGTCTCATTGGATGACGCCGATCATCTGCTCCTCGTCGAGGACGACGCCCGGTACGTCGGTGACGTGCTCGCCGCGTGGGCCGGCCGGTACCTGCCCGCAAGGGTCGACGCCACGACCACGGGGGCGGCCGCCCCGGAAGACGGCCGGTCCTTCACCCGGACCGGCGCCGACGGCTATCTCACCGAGATCCGGGCCGGCGGCCACGCGTTGCTGGCCGACGAGCCACTGTCGGTCGGAGGCACCGGTCGGGGCCCGACCCCGTACGACCTCCTGGCCGCTAGCCTCGGGGCGTGCACGAGCATGACCCTGAGGATGTATGCCTCCAGAAAAGGTTGGCCCCTGGAGGAAGCCACGGTCCGTCTCACCCACGAGAAGATCCACGTGCAGGACGAAGAGGCCTGCGCGAATCGAGAGGCTCGAATGGACGTGTTGGAGCGGGAGATTACGCTGGAGGGCCCTTTGGACTCGGACCAGAGCGCTCGCCTCCTGGAGATTGCCGACCGATGTCCGGTGCATCGAACGCTGAGCGCGGGGGTGGTGATCAAGACCCGGGCGGCGGAGCTACCCGAGGACTGAACCCGTCGGGGCCACCCCTCACTCCTCGTCCAGGCCTTCCTCCACGACGAAGCGTGTCAGGCCCGCTACCGTCCGTATCCGCAGCTTGGTCATGAGGCGCTCACGATGCGTCTCGACGGTCCGCGGCGAGATATCCAGCTTCTCGGCGATCTGCCGGTTGGTGAGGCCATCCGCCACGAGGACCAAGACCTCCGTCTCGCGCGCTGTGAGACTCTCGAGCCGGCTCTTCCTCTGCTCACGCTCCAACTCCGCGCGCAGCCCGACGCTGAGCTGGTGGGTGACACGCTCGGCGAAGTACTCCCTCCCCTCGTGCACGGTCTGGATGGCCTTCCGGAGCTCCGCGGGGGCGACGTCCTTCAGCACATAACCGTCGGCTCCGGCCCGCACGGCCTGCAGCACGTACTCCGGCTCGTCGTGCATGGAGAGGATCAGTAGCCCGGACTCCACCTCGCCGGCACGGAGCTCTCTGGTGACCTCCAAACCTGTCTTGCCCGGCATGGTGACATCGAGAAGCACGACGTCGGGGCGCAACTCCCTCGCGAGCTCGAGTGCCTTGTCGCCGTCTCCGGCCTCGCCGACGACCTCGAGTCCATCCACCTCCTCGAGGACGTTGCGGATGCCTTGGCGCACCACCGCGTGGTCATCGGCGATCATCACGCGAATCGTCTCGTCACTCACCCTGTCCAGCTCCCGTGTCGGTGGGAACGAGGACGCGCACACGCGCACCGCCGTTCTCATTGTTGCCCATCTCGAAGTCACCCCCGAGGGCGACGATCCGTTCCCGAATCCCCGCCAGCCCCCCCCTGCTCCGTAGCTTGTCTGCCGCATCGTCGCTGAAGCCCTTGCCGTCGTCCTCGATCGTCAGCTCGACCCCGCCATCGGTGACGTCGAGACGCGCCCTCACGCTCCGTGCGCCCGCATGCCGGACGGCGTTGGCGAGGGCTTCCTGGAACGCGCGGTACAGCGCAACCTCCGCGTCGGCCGGGAGCGGCGGGAGGCCCTTCTCGGCACAGGCGAAGTCGACATGCAGGGCACCCTGTTCCTGGAAGTCCCGGACCAGTGCCCGAAGGGAGGGCACCAGGCCGAGATCGTCCAGCGCGACGGGTCGAAGGTTTCGGGTGACGCTCCGGATACTCCGAATCCCCTCCCCGAGAAGGCCTTTGGCACGCTCCAGCGCCGGAGCGAGTGTCTGGTCGGCACGCTCCTGCAGCATTCCGAGCTGCATGTTGAGTGCGGCGAGCACCTGGGCCGTCTCATCGTGGAGCTCCCGCCACAAGCGGTTTCTCTCCTCCTCGTGCTGACGGACCATCCGGGCCTGAAGGCGCTCCAGCTCCGCCGTGCGATCCTCCAGGCTGTGATGGAGCCGCTCATTGGCCAACGACGCACCAACCTGCTGGCCGAACGCGAGGAGAAAGCGGTTGTCCAGAACGGTGAACGGGTCCCGCGCCTCGCCGACGACGACCAGCGCGCCCACGATCTCCTCATCGCTGAGGATCGGCAGCGCGGCGGTGTACGCATGATTCCAGGACGCTCCCGCGCCACCGGCTCCCGGGTCGCTCAGCGCCATCGGCACACCGGTCTCGCTCACCCGCCGTGCGCTCTCCACGGCAGTGTGCGGTGGACGCTCGAAGGGCCACAGCGCGGAAACCCCGGCACCGTGGACGAACCGTCCGCGCTGGGAGGTCCCGCCACCGGGCTCGGTCCGCGCTCCCGGACCGGCAGCGCGCTCTTCGGGGAGGCCCGCTGGCTCTCCCCCCTTGAGGTAGAGCGCCGAGCCGTGCACGCCTCGCAAGCCCAGGGCACGGCGAACCACGGCTTCGGTAGTCGTCTCCGTCCGACGGGGAACTCCCTGCAGCTCGGACGAGAGCGCGGTCAACGTGCGCAGGCCCTGATCCAGATCCTCCAGGACCAGGAACAGAATCCCGAGCCCCGTACCGGCCTGGAAGACGATATCCAGGTAGTATCCCCAAGGGTTCCACACCCCCTGCGCCCGCAGGAATGGATAGTCGAGGTGGTGCAGGGCCCAGAGGGCGAGGACCACCACGAGCAGTCGGGCGGCCGGGGAGCGCACCAGGCGGTCGTAGCGATGGAAAGCCCACGCCGTCCATGCGGTCGTCACGCTCAGGAAAGCCACCATGGGGCCCGCAGCCCAGAGGAAGCTGTCCAAGACGTAAATGGCGACGTACGACCAGACCACCGGCAGGATCACCAGAGCGAGATAGCCGCGCCGCCACTCCAGGTTCTGCGAGAAGACCAGAGCCGCCCACAGCAACGCCAACGCCGTCCAACCAGTGGTGACCTGGTGCCAGAAGAGCCACCAGGACACGCCGGTCTCCACGAAGGTGACGATGGCCGCCACACGGAGCGCGTAGATGGCCCAGGCCAGCGCCCATATGCCGAAATAACGCTTCCCGTAGCGTCCGTGCAGCACCCAGCACAGCCACACCAGGCCGAGCGTGACGGCAAGCTGCAGATAGGCGGCGGCGAGCTCGGTGAAGACCCAGCCCCGGGCGGAGAGATCCATGGCCCCGAAGATCCCTCCCCACCTCAGCGGCGCAAGGGTGAGCCCGCTGGTGTGCGCCGGATCATCCGCCCGGGTACAGCACCACCTTGTTCCACCCGGGCGCTCGGGCGGCGAAGGAGCGGTACGCCTCGACACCCTCCGAGAGCGGCAGACGATGTGAGATCAGAGACGCCAGAAGCCCCTGATCGTCCGACGCCAGCTTGAGGGACCGGGGCATGTACGCCCTGGCCGGGCACCGTCCCCCGGCGTACCGAAGGTTGCGGTCGTAGATCTCCCCGGGAGAGAGCGCGAGATGCGGCTCGACGTGGAATCCCACCGCCCCGATGCCCGCGCCAGGGCGTAACATGTCCGCGGCTGCCCGCGTGGCCTCTGGCGTCCCGACGGCCTCGATCGCCGCGTCCGCGCCACGTCCTTCGCTGCGATCTCGCGCGGCGACGGCCGGATCATCGTGGGAGAAGTCCACCGGCGTAGCTCCGAAGCGACGCGCGGCCTCGAGTCGCGTGGACACACGGTCGACCGCCAGCACCTCGCGCGCACCGGCGACCAACGCCGCACGCACAGCCAGGAGCCCCACGGGCCCGCATCCGATGACCACGACGAGGTCCCCGTGCTGCACACCTGCGAGGTCGACTCCGAAGAGCGCGGTCGACAAGATATCGCCGGCGAAGAGTGCGACGGCCTCGTCGAGGCCCTCGGGCACCCGGACGAGAGAGCCGTCGGCCAAGGGCACACGGACCAGCTCCGCCTGGGCTCCCTGGAGTCCCGCCCCGTCCTGCACCCACCCGAAGAACTGCCCTTCCGGACACCGGGCCGTCAAGCCGATTCCACAGTAGAAGCAGCGGCCACACGACGTCGTGAACGGACACACGACCCGGTCTCCTGCGGCCACCTCCGTCACGGCGGACCCTACCTCCACGACCTCTCCCACGAACTCGTGCCCCATGACGGTTCCCGGATCCAGGCCGCGCTCCCGACCGAAGTAGGGGTGGAGATCGGATCCGCAGATACCGGCGGCGTGCACTCGGACCACGGCATCGGTCGGGGCGGCGATCCGAGGATCCGGCGCATCGTCGTACGCGAGCGTCTCCACGCCCTGGAACGTGATGGCTTTCAACGATGCCTCCTGTGGTGATACGGAGGGCGGCCCCGCGTCCCGGGCGCCACCCGCTAGTACTGGAAAGTCAAACCGGTCCGCAACCTGGCGTCCAACCCGGAAAGGCCATCCGGCGGCCCGCTGTCGTATCGCATGTCCACCGACACGGTCATGGCCAATCGGTCGGTGACGGGAGTGGCCACACTCAAATCGTGGAGAACGCGCACATCGCCGAAGTCGTCGAATCGAGGCTGGATATAGGACGTCGAGGTCACGACGGCGCGACTCGCCACCAGACGGAAGGAGAGCAAGGTGCTCGCGCGCATCGTGGTGGTCTTCCGAGGATGGGCGGCGGTGTCCGGAAGCTCGAGGCGTTCATCCTCGAGCATGATGGACGCTCCGGCGCCCACCTCGCCCCACCGCCCTTCCGACACGGGTGTGCGGACGCCGACTCCACCGATGGTCCTGAACTTCAGGAGCTGAGCGCGATCGTAGTTGGCCTGCACGTACCACTCCGGCCAGATCCACGTCGACGTGCGGTAGGTCTTTCGGTAATGGAAGAGGCCCGAAGACGCGAAGCGGCTCCCCCCCAGGAAGCCCAGTCCACCATTCCCGACCATCATGGTCGTGATCTGCCCGTCCACTTTGAAGATTCGCCCCCTGAGGCCGAGTTGAACGAAGTCGGTGTTGCCGGCCTGAGCCGTGAGGTCAGCCGAAAGGGTCCCCGAAACGCCCTCTGGCGGCTCCTCCTGGCTCAGGGGTTGAACATCGACCTGCGCGCCCCCGTCGACAGGAGAGCCGAGTCCGGCTGAAACCGCTACAACGGCGGCGAAGAAAGCTGCCGGTGGTCGGCGGAGACGCGGCGGGACCACAACTCTTGGGATGATCATTGAACGTTGGGGTGCATGGGCTGAAGTCAGCGTGTCCCCGGACGGTAGCAGGCTCTGGCGAATGGTCCAGCCCCACCTTGCCGCTCGGCTCTCTCCCATGGACATTGGCATGACGTCTATCCAGAAACGAACCGAACCAGGAGTCGAACGTGAGGAAGATCCTCGGAGCGCTGGCCGTCCTGACCTTGATGCTCGCCGCCCCCGTTGCGGCCCAGGACGCCGACATGAGCTTCTTCATCACCAGCGCGGGCCCCGGCGACGGCGCGAACCTCGGAGGTCTCGAGGGCGCCGACCAGCACTGTCAGGACCTGGCGTACGCAGCCGGGCTGGGCAGCATCACCTGGCGGGCCTACCTCAGCGCGGCTCCGGCCGATGGACAGCCAGCGGTGCACGCCCGCGACCGCATCGGCAGCGGGCCTTGGTACAACTTCAACGGTGACCTCATCGCGCAGGACGCTACCGCGCTTCATTCGGAATCGGCGAACCTGACGAAGGAGTCCATCCTCACCGAGCAGGGGAACATGGTGAACGGGCGCGGCGACTCCCCCAACCAGCACGACATTCTCACGGGCTCCGACCTCGACGGAACGTTTTGGGACGGCGAGGGCCACACGGTGTGCGACAACTGGTCGAGCAACGGAACCGAGGGCGGCGCCCGCGTCGGCCACCACGACCGGCAGGGTGGAGGGGACAACCCGACCTCCTGGAACTCAGCGCACACGTCTCGGGGATGCAGCCAGGAAAACCTGCAGGCCACAGGCGGCAACGGGTACTTCTACTGCTTTGCCGCAAATGCGTCCTTTCAGCAGGGTGCCGGCGCCGAGGGACAAGGTCGATGAGCGAAGGACTCAGCGTGGCTCGCTCGTCTAGCATGTGGGCGTCGGTCATCTTCGGCGCATGTGCGGTGGTCCTGGCGCCTCTCGCTCCCTCGTCCGTCGACGCCCAGGAGGTCGAGCGCGGAACACCGGTCGGGGAGTGGCGCCAGTGGGGCGCCGACAACTACGGGACCCGCTACAGCTCCCTGGACCAGATCGACGCGTCCAACTTCGAGCAGCTGGGCGTGGAGTGGATCTGGAGGGGAGACAACTTCAGCCCGGGCGGGCCGGACCCGATCCTTCGGTCCACGCCCATCTACGCCGACGGTCGGCTCTACACGGTCGCCGGATCACGCCGCTCCGTGGCAGCCATCGATCCCGCCACCGGCGAGACGCTCTGGACGTTCCGGGAGCCCGAGACCAAGCGCTGGCGCGACTCGATGCGCAAGAACTACGGCAAGGGCGTCGCGTACGAAGAGGTAGACGGAGAGGGACGCATCTACCTCATCACTCCGGCGTTCTTCCTTTGGGCGCTGGACGCCGAGACGGGCCGGCCCGTGGACGGCTTCGGAGACGAAGGCGAGGGCGTGGTGGATCTCATCAGCTACCTCGGACCTTGGGAGCACGACCGGGAGGACGGGCTTCCCTCGGACGTCGGTTACATCACGAACTCCACACCGCCGGTCATCGTGAACGGCACGGTCGTGGTGGGCAACTCCCACGAGCAGGGCTACTACCAGACGCGCCGTGAGAACGTCCCCGGCAACATCATGGGCTTCGATGTGAAGACCGGCGCCCACAAATGGACGTTCAACGTCATCCCTCAGCCTGGTGAGTTCGGGCACGAGACCTGGCTTTCCGACGCGTGGCAGTACACAGGCAACGTCTCGGCCTGGGCACCCATGACCGTCGACCCCGAGCTGGGCCTGGTCTACGTCGGCACCGACCCACCCACGATCGACTACTTCGGCGGTTTCCACCCCGGTGAAAACCTCTTCAGCACGACGATCCTGGCGCTCGACGCCGAGACGGGCGAGCGGCGTTGGCACTTCCAGACCGTCCATCACGACATCTGGAACTACGACATGCCGGCACAGCCGAGCCTCCTGGACGTCACGATCGATGGGCAGCCGAGGAAGATCCTCGCCCAGACCACCAAGCAGTCGTTCGTTTACGTGCTCGACCGCGAGACGGGCGAGCCCATCTGGCCCATCGAGGAGCGCCCGGTCCCGCAGACCGACGTGCCCGGCGAGTGGACGTCACCGACCCAGCCCTTCCCCACGTGGCCCGAGCCGTACGAGATGCAGGGCCTCGGCGAGGACGATCTGATCGACTTCACGCCGGAGCTTCGCGCAGAGGCGCTGGCGATCGTCAGCGAGTTCCGCATGGGACCGCTCTTCAATCCACCCATGGTGAGCGGTGAGGACGGCATCGAGGCGGCGATCCACTGCCCTGGCGCCAACGGCGGAACGAACATCCCCGGAGGCACCGTTGCCGACCCTGAGACGGGCATCCTGTACACGGCGACCCAGCGGGGGTGCAGCGCGCCTCGGCTGCAGCCCGGAACGGACGTCGACCCCCAATCCAACGTGGACTGGGTCTCGGTCGGCCCTGGCGGCGTGAGGGGGCCACAAGGCTTGCCTTTGACCAAGCCGCCCTTCGCGAGCATAACCGCCATCGACATGAACACCGGCGAGCATCTCTGGTCGATCCCCAACGGCTACACCCCCGACCGCATCGCCGAGCACCCGGCGCTCGAAGGCGTGGACATCGGGAACACGGGGTCCACCGGGCACGCCACCGCGTTGGTGACCAAGAGTCTCTTCATCTATGCGGAAGGTCGGGGTCAGCGGCCGGTGCTATACGCGATCGACAAGCTGACGGCCGAGCCCATCGGTCAGATCGACATCCCCGCGCCCACCAACACGGCGCCCATGACGTACATGCACGAGGGAGTCCAGTACATCGTGCTCCCCGTGGGCTCGGGCGAGCTGCCGGGCTCGCTGGTGGCCCTCAGGCTGCCGTGATGTTCGGCAGCCGCTCGCCCATGGCCCGCGGAGCGGCGATCCCGAGGCCATGAGCCACATCAAGCGCAAGAGCCTCGTCGGGGCCCTCCTTTTGGGGGCCCCGATGATTCATGGAGCCTGTGGAGCGCAGGAGACCTCAGACATGGGTCCAGGCATCACGGCCGTGGAAGGAATCGAGCTCGGCCACCACACGCTGACGGAGCGTCCGACGGGATGCACGGTGGTGCTCGCGCGGGGAGGCGCGGTCGGCGGGGTGGACGTGAGAGGTAGCGCCCCCGGCACGCGGGAGACCGCGTTGCTCGACCCCGTGAACACGGTTGAGGTAGTCCACGCGGTGGTCCTTGCCGGAGGCAGCGCCTTCGGACTCGATGCCGCGTCGGGGGTGATGCGCTACCTCGACGAGCAGGACGTGGGCTACCGGGTCGGAGACAAGGTCGTCCCCATCGTGGTCTCGGCCATCCTCTACGACCTGGGGCTGGAGGGCGAAGTGAAGGTCCGACCCGGACCCGATTGCGGCTACCGGGCCGCATCGGGGGCCGGTACCGGAGTCCCGGCGGAGGGATCCGTCGGGGCCGGCGCGGGCGCCACCGTAGGCAAGCTGCGGGGAAGCCGCCGGGCCATGCGCGGTGGCTTCGGCACGGCGTCCATCACCTTGCCGAGCGGCCTGACCGTGGCGGCTGCGGTGGCCGTGAACGCAGTTGGAGACGTGGTAGACCCCGCCACGGGGAGGGTCGTCGCGGGCGTTCGCACGGAAGACGGCGGCGCCCTCGCGGACGCCCGCAGGCTGCTGCGCTCTGAGGGTCGGGGCGGTGGCGACGCCAGCGCCAACACGACCATCGGCGTGGTGGCCACGAACGCCACCATGACGAAGGCCGAGGCCACGAAGGTCGCCCAAATGGCGCAGGACGGCCTGGCCCGGTCCATCTATCCCGCTCACACCATGGGCGATGGCGACACCGTCTTCTCTTTGGCCACGGGCGCGCTGGCCGGCCCGGCCGACGTGACCCTGGTGGGGGCCTTGGCGGCGGACGTCATGGCGGAGGCGATCCTGCGGGCCGTTCGCGCGGCCGACGGTCTGCCGGGCCTTCCGGCGGTCCGGGACCTCGACGGGGGATGAGCCCCTCGAGGCGCTCTCTGTGCCCGAAGGGCCTCGACATCCCGCTCGACTGCTTCCCTTGCTACCGCCCAGTTTCTCCGTAACCTGTTGGACGCCTTGGTGCACGCCGACCCACCGATCCAAGCCACGAGCCTCAGGACGCACGAGCCATGAGCCAGTCTCCCCCGATCATCTACACCTGGACCGACGAGGCACCAGCCCTCGCCACGCACGCGCTGCTACCCGTCGTACGGGCGTTCGCGGGCGCCGCGGGCGTTCCGGTGGAGACGAGGGATATCTCCCTGGCGGGGCGTATCCTTGCGCTTTTCGCGGACCGTCTGCCGGAGGACGCTCGGGTGCCGGACGACCTCGCGGAGCTGGGGCGCCTGGTGGAGAAGCCCGAGGCGAACGTGATCAAGCTCCCGAATATCAGCGCCTCGGTGCCCCAGCTGACTGCGTGCATCGAGGAGCTACAGGTGCGCGGATACCCGGTGCCCGAGTACCCCGCCGAGCCCGGCACCCAAGAGGAGAAAGAGATCCGGGCTCGATATGACAAGGTAAAGGGCTCGGCCGTGAACCCCGTGCTGCGTCAGGGCAACTCCGACCGCCGCATTCCCGGCTCGGTCAAGAGCTTCTCGCGAAAGAACCCCCCTCGGATGGGTGCGTGGCCAGACGACTCCGGGACCCATGTGGCGACCATGTCCGAGGGCGACTTCCGCCACAACGAGAAGTCGGTCACGTTGGAGGCCCCGACCGTCGCTCGGGTAGAGCTGGTGACGGCGAGCGGACCCGTACGGGTGCTCAAGGACTCCATCACCCTTCAGCCTGGCGAGGTGTTGGACGCCTCGTTCATGAGTCGCAAGGCGCTGGTGTCCTTCCTCGAGGAACAGGTGCGGGACGCCCGCGACCGGGGCGTCCTGTTCTCCCTCCACATGAAGGCCACGATGATGAAGGTTTCGGACCCCATCATCTTCGGCCATTGCGTGCGGGTGTTCTTCGCTGAGGTCTTCAGGAAGCACGGCCACTCGCTGGAGGAAGTAGGGGCCGATCCGAACAACGGCCTCGGGGCCGTTCTCTCCAAGCTGGCTGAGCTCCCGGAGGATCGCCGCGCGGCCATCGAGGCGGACATCGACGCTGCGTACGAGAACGGGCCGGGAATCGCCATGGTAGACTCGGGCCGCGGAATCACCAATCTGCACGTGCCGAGCGACATCATCATCGACGCCTCGATGCCACCCATGATCCGTGACTCCGGGCGTATGTGGAATGCCGACGGCGAGCTCCAGGACTGCAAAGCCGTGATCCCCGAGTCCAGCTATGCCGGGATCTACGACGCCGTGGTCCGGGACTGTCAGACGCATGGACAGTTCGATCCGGCCACTATGGGCAGCGTACCGAACGTCGGGCTTATGGCCCAGAAAGCCGAAGAGTACGGCTCCCACGATAAGACCTTCGAGATGTCGGAGGCGGGAACCGTTCGGGTGGTGGACGCGGATGGCAAGACGCTCCTGGAGCACGAGGTCGAGGAAGGTGATATCTGGCGCGCCTGTCAGACCAAGGACGCCGCCATTCACGATTGGGTGAAGCTCGCCGTGGCGCGGGCCCGCGCCACGGGCGCCCCAGCCGTCTTCTGGCTGGACCGGGACCGCGCGCACGACGCAGAGCTCGTCCGAAAGGTGGAGGGTTACCTCCCGACCGAGGACACGGACGGTCTCACGGTGGAAATCCTCTCGCCCGTGGAAGCCATGAAGTACTCTCTCGAGCGGATCCGGAGGGGGGAGGACACGATCTCGGTGACGGGGAACGTGCTGCGGGACTATCTCACGGATCTGTTCCCCATCCTGGAGATCGGCACGAGCGCACGGATGCTCTCCATCGTTCCGCTCCTGAATGGCGGCGGACTCTTCGAGACCGGGGCCGGGGGCTCCGCCCCGAAGCACGTCCAGCAGTTCGAAGAGGAGGGGCACCTGCGCTGGGATTCGCTGGGTGAGTACCTGGCCCTGGCGGCCTCACTCCAGCACCTCGGCGAGCGATCCGACAACGAGGGCGCCCGGGTGCTGGGTGACGCCCTGGACGCAGCCACCGGACGGTATCTGGAGAACGCCAGGTCCCCCAAGCGGAAGGTCCACGAGCTGGACAACCGCGGGAGCACGTTCTATCTGACCCTCTATTGGGCTCAGGCCATGGCGGAGCAGGTTGACGCTCCGGAGCTGGCGGACCAGTTCCGCCCTGTCGCAACCAGGCTCGCGCACAACGAGGCGAAGATCCTGGAGGAGCTCGACGCTGCCCAGGGGGAGCCTCAGGAGCTTGGGGGCTACTACATGACCGACAGGGAACGGACCTCCGCGGCCATGCGCCCCAGCGCCACGCTCAACCGGATTCTGTCGGAGATCTGACGCGGCTGGAGATCACCCGCTCCCCGGACCGTGCCCTCCCCGCCCATCAACCGCCGAGCTCGTGCTCCGATGACGTCAGCCCTCCAGCGCTTCACCAACGTCCGCAAGGACGAGATTTTTCCGCTGCTGGCGTCGGCGCTGTTCTTCTTCTGCGTCCTGTCGGCGCTGATGGTGGTCCGGCCTGCTCGCGAAGCCCTCGGGATGGAGAGCGGCCTCGACACGGTGCGGTGGCTCTTCGTGGGCACAGCCGTCGTGACCCTCGCGGTGAACCCTGTGTTCGGGTACCTGGTGGCCCACTTCCGCCGGCTCGCGTTCATCTCGGCCACGTACGTCTTCTTCGCCGCGAGTCTGATGGTCTTCTGGGCGCTCCTCACCTTCGCGCCGCAGGCCATCGGCGACGTCTCGGGCCGAGTCTTCTATGTCTGGTTCAGCGTCTTCAATCTGTTCAGCACCATGGTGTTCTGGGCGTTGATGGCCGACCGGTTCTCTCTCGAGGAATCCAAACGGCTCTTCCCGATGGTGGCCGTGGGGGGCACGCTGGGTGCCATCTTCGGTCCCTGGCTGGCATACAGCATCGTGGAGTCGGTCGGGACGGCGAACCTCATCCTAATCGCGGTGGGCTTCCTGCTGCTCGCCCTGGTCGCGGCGTGGTGGGTCGCGGCGCTGCAGCCAAGGACGGATCACGCGCCCGGCACCGAGGAAGCCGACGGACAGTCCGCCGTGGATCCGAGAGCCGTGATCGGGGGCAGCGCCTGGGAGGGCTTCAGCGCCGTCTTCAGGTCCCGGTATCTGCTCGCCATCTGCGGGTTCGTGCTCATCCTCGCGGTCATGGCCACGTTTCTCTACTTCACCCGCCTCGCCATGGTGGCCGCGGTCGCCGAAGGGACCGACGCGCGGACGGCACTCTTCGCCAACATCGACATGTGGACCCAGATCGCCACGCTGGTGACGCAGCTCTTCATCGCGGGGCGGCTCATGAGGCGAATCGGCGTGTCGCTGACCCTGGCCCTGCTGCCCGTCACGGTCCTGTTGGGCTTCATCGGCCTGGCCCTGGTGGGGACCATCACGGCCCTGATCTTGTTCGAGGCCACCTTCCGCGCCGTTCAGCGCGGCATCATGCGCCCTGCCCGCGAGACGCTCTTCACCGTCGTGAGCCGCGAGGACAAGTACAAGGCGAAGGCCTTCATCGACACGTTCGTGTATCGCGGGGGAGACGTCGTGGGCGCGTGGACCGAGGGTCTCCTCGGTCGCCTGGGAATGGGCCTCGCGGGCCTCGCCGGGTTGGTCGTCCCCTTGGCCGTGGTCTGGGGCCTCGTAGGTGTATGGCTGGGTCGGGAGCAGGAACGGGTCGCCGGTCGCATGGGCATGGGCGCGCCCGCCGGGGACTGAAACAGTCGTGCGGCCAGGGGCGTAAGACGGTACGTTCGTATTCAATATCCATGGGGGATGACCCTCCCCCGCCCACCACCCGACGGAGGAGTCCGTGCCGCGCTCCAGTACCCTCCACGCCATCGCCCTGACCGCCTTGACCTTCCTTCCGGCATGCGCCGGCAACTCGCCCGAGGCTGCACCCCCTGCGGCACCGCAAAGCGACGCCGACCGGCTCTCCGAAGAGGAGATCGAGGCGATCTATCGTGAGCGCATCGAAGCAGGCCGGACGCGCTTCACGGAAGCCGACGTCAGCTTCATGCAGGACATGATCCATCACCACGCCCAGGCGGTGGAGATCTCTCGATTCGCGCCGGACAGAACCGAGAACCGCCAGATCCGCACGCTTGCGGCGCGCATCATCAACGCCCAGCAGGACGAGATCGGACTCATGCAACGATGGCTCTCCGACCGAGGCCAACCGGTGCCGGAGATCCACGAGATGGGCGACCGCGTGATGGTCCACATGGCCGGCGGCACCCATGGAATGGACCACGACATGGCCGACATGCCGGGCATGCTCTCACGCGAAGAAGTGGATGACCTCCGAGCGGCCGAGGATGGTACCTTCGACCGGCTCTTCCTCACCTACATGATCGAGCATCACCAGGGCGCCGTCACCATGGTCCGAACGCTTTTCGCCACGGACGGCGCCGGCCAGGATGAGGACGTGTTCCGCTTCGCTTCCGATGTCCAGGTGGACCAATCGACCGAGGTGGCGCGCATGCAGCGCATGCTCGACGCCATGCCTCGCTGACGCACCCCGTCACTACCCACAGGAGTCTCGCATGCAGTCCAACCGCTCGTCTTCCCGCGCCTCCTCCGGACGCCTTCGTCCCGGACTGGGCGCTGTTTTAGCCAGTCTGGTCGTGGGCGCCACGGCCTGCGCCACATCGGGTGGCCCGGGAGCCATGGCGCCCGCGCCGGAGCGTCAGCTCTTCCCGATCACGAGTTACGACGCGCCTTCTCCTGACCCGCGCGTCGGCCTCTCCGCCGGCCTCATGGATGCGGGTGAGGCCATCTGGAACATGCGGCGCGTCTCGTTCACGCCGCCTCCCGAGGACTTCATCGGGGTCACGAACTCCGACTTGGCGTTCACCGGCAACTACGCCATCCAGGGGAACTACAACGGCTTCCAGGTCTGGGACATCTCGGACCCCGCGGCCCCGTCTCTGGTCATCGGCTACGTGTGTCCCGCGTCTCAGAGCGACGTGTCGGTGTACGAGAACCTGCTCTTCGTCTCCGGCGAGGGACTGGGCGGACGGCTCGATTGCGGCGTAGAGGGTGTGGACGCGGCCGTGAGTCAGGACCGGCTCCGCGGCATCCGGATCTTCGACATCACCGACATCCGGAACCCCCGCTACATCTCCAACGTGCAGACCTGCCGCGGCTCCCACACCCACACTGTGCTCGAGGATCCGGACGACGACGAGAACGTCTACGTTTACGTATCCGGGTCGGCTCCGGTCCGGCCCTCGGAGGAGTTGCCGGGTTGCGTCAACGCCATGCCCGATGACGACCCCAACTCGGCCCTTTTCCGCATCGAAGTGATCCGGGTGCCGCTGGACGACCCCGCGGCGGCGGAGATCGTCAGTTCCCCGCGGATCTTCGACGACCTGGTGGCTCCGCCCACCCACGGCCCGTCGCCGGCCGATCTCGAGGAGCTCGAGCGCGCCAGGGCGCGTGGAGCCTTCATCGTCGAGATCATGGGCGAAGAGATGATCATGCCCGATGGGTCCATACAAGCACTCCTCGGGCAGATCGTGGAAGCCCGAGGCGGAACCGGAGCACCCACGGCGGCGGACAGCGCGGCCCTCCGCGAAATCCTTCCGTCGCTCGTCCAGCAGCCCGGGGGCGACGGCGAGGGCCCCACCCAGTGCCACGACATCACCGTGTATCCCGCCATCGACATGGCAGGCGGGGCCTGTGAGGGATACGGGCTGCTCCTCGACATCAGTGATCCGGTGAATCCGGTCCGCATCGATGCCGTGGCCGACTCCAACTTCTCGTACTGGCATTCGGCGACGTTCAACAACGACGGCTCGAAGGTGCTCTTCACCGACGAGTGGGGTGGCGGCGGCGCGCCCAAGTGCCGAGAGGGCGACCCGTATGAGTGGGGCGCCAACGCGATCTTCTCCATCGAGGAAGGCGGCATGCGCTTCCGGAGCTACTACAAGCTCCCGGCGCCTCAGACCTCACTGGAGAACTGCGTGGCCCACAACGGGTCGCTGATCCCAGTCCCCGGGCGCGATATCATGGTCCAGGCCTGGTACCAGGGCGGCCTGTCGATCTTTGATTGGACCGATCCCGACAACATCGTCGAAATCGCGTTCCAGGATCGCGGGCCTGTGGACCCGGACCGCATGGCTTCCGGTGGAAGCTGGTCCGTCTACTGGTACAACGGTGTCATCGTCAGCTCGGAGATCGCGCGGGGCCTGGATATCTTCGCGCTCACTCCGAGCCCTTACCTCACCCAGAACGAGATCGACGCGGCGAACACGGTTCGGCTCGCTTACCTGAACGCCCAGGGTCAGCCCGTGAACGATTGGCCGCCGACGTTCGCGCTGGCGCGAGCATACACCGACCAGCTGGAACGGTCCGAGGGGCTGAGCATGGCCCGGATCGGCGCAGTTCGCACGGCGCTGAGTCAGGCGGAGAACGGATCGGCGGCAGCACGGGCCGGGACGCTGCGTCCGCTGGCCGAGGACGTCGAAGCGGCAGCTTCGGGCAGCTCCGACGCGGCCAAGGTCAGGATGCTGGCCGAGACGATCCGAGCGTTGTCCGGCATGTAGCCCGGAGGGACTTCATCCTCGCGGCCGACCTCCACTCGGTCGCCCCCTGGGCCCGCCCCCCGCTTCAGCGGGGGGCGGACCCGTCTCCGTCATACGACGTCGACGGCGCCCAGCACGGCATCGGGGATACCCCAACCGTCCACCAACACCCGGGCGTGGTCCCTGAGTTCACGGCACAGGGCCCCGACCTCCGCCCGGACGGCTCGACTCTTCACGGGCTCGACGTACCCCGCCTCCAGGAACCACGCCCGGTCATGCTCCATGCGCTCGAGGGCGTACAGCCGCGCCAGATCCTGGAGCACGGGCCTCGCCTCCTCGGGGGCCCCCGCCGCTCCCGCCTGGAACGTCCGAAGGACGGCCCATTCCGTGTGGGCCACGGCGAGCGTCTCGAGATGGTCCTGACATCGGTTGAACGCCTCGAAAGGCTCCACTCCGTCGTCGATCAGCGCCTTGAGACGCCGGGCCGCAGATTCCAGCAGCCGCTCCGCCCGATATTCGAAAGCCTGAAGGTGATACTCGGGGTCACGGAGGTGCTCGGGATCCGTGCGACGGGTGGCGACCGGGTTCCGCCCCCGCACGCGGGTGCCGGCTCGATCAGCCACATACCGCACGATGTCCACCACGGACAGGTCCCCCATCTCCTCCCGATAGGCAGTGAGGAGGCTCTTGGCCACCAGCTGTAGCAGCACTGGGTTCGCACCCTCGAACGTGGCGAACACGTCGGTGTCGGAACGCAGACGCCCGATCCGGTTGCCGGCGTGGTAGCCGCGCCCCCCCATGGCTTCGCGGGACTCCTGGAGCGCCCTCGCCGCGTGCCAAGAGGCGAGCGCCTTCAGGCCGGCAGCCCCGGCTTCGATCTCACGGAGCGCCTCGTCGGAGCGGCCCTCGCGTCGGGGCACCTGTTCATCGGACGCCGATAGGGTGCTTGTCACCGAGTCCTCTCGCTCGCCGGGCGCCGCCTCCGAGCCAGTTCCTCCGTGTCCCGGTCGGTCCCCGGCCCTTCCCTTCACCACCGACGCGTAACGCTCCGCCAGATCCCGAACCGCGAAGTGCAGGGCGTACGTCTCAGCCACTCGAGGCAGCAGGCGACGCTGATGGCTCTCGTAGTCGAGGATGGGCACTTCCAGCCCATCGTCCGGCCCGAACTGGCGTCGATCCTCAGAGTACCGCACCGCGACCGCGAGGCCCACCTTGGCGGCGCTCACCGAAGCCGCCGCGATGGAGATTCGCCCGGCCACGAGCGTCCCGAGCATCGTGAAGAAGCGGCGGCCCGCGCTGTCGATGGGGCTCTCGTACCGGCCCTCCTCGGTCACGGTGGCGAACCGGTCGAGCAGGTTCTCCCTCGGGACCCAAACCTCGTCGAACCAGATGCGGCCGTTGTCAACGCCGTTCAGCCCTACCTTGGGTCCATTGTCCTCGATCCGGATCCCGGGCAGAAGCGCACCCCCCTCGTCACGGATGGGGACCACGAGCGCGTGCACGCCGTGGTCGTCCGCGCCCACCCGGAGCTGCGCGAACACCGTGGCCATGCGTCCGTGGAGCGCGGCGTTGCCGATCCACTCCTTCCCCGCACTGGGGTGAGGTGTCTGGAGCACGAAGGCGCCCGCTTCGTCATTCCAGGTAGCGGTGGTTTCGAGTCCACGCACGTTCGAGCCGTGCCCGATCTCGGTCATGGCATAGCAGCCGGGAATGTCCAGCGTAGCGATCCCACGGAGCCAACGCTCGTGGTGCGATTCAGTGCCGAGCTGATAGACGCTTCCTCCCCATAGCCCGAACTGGACGCCGAACTTCACGAGGATCGACGTATCGCCCAGAGCCAGAGTCTCGAACACGGCAATCGCACGTCCCGGTGCTCCTTGGCCCCCATAGGCCTCGGGATAGGCCAGGCTCCCCAACCCTTCCGCCGCCAGCACGCGTAAGGCATCGAGCACGCGGGCCCGGTGCGTTGGCCGGTCGATCTCGAGAGGGATCTGGAACGGATCGCTTCGCAGCAGCTCGACGACTCGCCCTCGGAGGTCCGCGTGCGGCTCTGCGAGGTAATCGGCGAGGGACTGCCGGAGTGGCGTGGCGGACGGCATCGGAGGCGTCACCTGGTTGCTGGACGTGGCATCGGGGCGCCCAACCCGTACCGCGGTCCCGGTTCGAGGTTTCCACCTAGGACCACCGGTCGGTAGTTGCAGGTGCATGGAGGATCGAGCCACCTTGCACCGGCGCCGCGGGGATTCCGACGGTGCCGTCACCCCGAGCCCCTTTCCCTGCCGGAAGGAAGCCCATGCGTTTCGATCTCCTGGCCCTGGCCACGTCCGTCCTCGTGCTGGCGAGCACAGCCCCGGTCCACGGACAGTGGACCCATCGCTACACCCAGGTCGGCACCGGGCATCACGTCTACCTGGAAGGCTACGAGCTCCCGACGCTCACGGCCGGGCCCATGGACCCGGCGCCTTCCCCTGACGGCACCCGCCTTGCGGTGGCAGCACAAGGGTGGCTCTGGATCATCGACCTGCAGACACGGGTCGCGACGCAGCTCACCGACGGAGGCGCGATGGACTCGCGCCCGCGGTGGTCGCCCGAGGGCTCCGAGATCGCCTTCGTCCGTGACGACGGCGCGGACACGTGGGTGGTCGTGAAGGACCTTGCGACAGGTACCGAATCCGTGGCCGTGGACACGGATGCCATCGAGCTGGATCCGAGCTTCGCCCCCGACGGCGCAATCTGGTATGCCTCCGGTGAGACGGGCGCCGTAGGGATCTGGCGGCTGGACCGAACGACGGGCGAGCGGACCCAGCAACCGAGCCGGGGACGGGTTTCTCGCCGGCCGCAGGTCACCTCCGACGGATCCCGGCTGCTCTTCAAGCAGGGTGTGGACCAGGTCGTTCTTCGCGACCTGGCCACAGGAGAGGACCGCGTGGTCTTCGAGGGTGCCATCATGTCCCAGATGGAGCCGACTCTCTCCCCGGACGGCCGTAGGGTGGTATATCAGGCTCCGCAGGCCCATGGGGACGGATGGGAGCTTCGACTGGTGTCCCTGGAGCGGCCCGGTGCACCGGTCCTGCTCGCCGGCGGCGGCGACAGGCTCCCCCTGGCGCCGGCGTGGAGTGCCGACGGCACATGGATCTGGTTTTCCGAGGCTGGGAGAGACGAGGTGTTCCGCCTCTATCGGGTCCCCGCCACCGGCGGCGAAGTCGAGGAGTTCCCGGTGGCGTCCTGGGTATCTTCCGAGCCCGCAGGAACGCTCCGCCTGACGACGACGTCGTCGGGAGTGGAAGCCCCGGTCCCAGCCCGAGTCTCGGTCGTGGACGCGGAGGGGCACCCGCTCTTCCCTGCGGGACATCAGCCGAAATTCGACGGCCAGACCGGGACGGTCTTCTTCTACTCGGACGGGGTGGTGGATCTGGAGGTCCCCGCCGGTGACGTCACCGTCTCCGTCGCTCGTGGCCTCGCTTCTCCGGCCGTGCACCGCACGATGAGGGTCACGCCCGGAACTCGGTCGGACCTCCGGGTCGCGCTCGAACCGGTTTGGGACGCGCGCGCCGCCGGGTGGCTGTCGGGCGACCAGCATTTCCACCTCAACTACGGCGGTCCCTACCGATTGGAGCCTTCGGACCTACAGCGAGACATGGCGGGCGAGGATCTGGACGTCGCCACGCCGCTCGTGGCGAACCTTCACGAGCGGTTCGGGGAGCAGCGATGGTTCGGGCACGCGGCGGGCGGCCAGGCACCCATGGTTCGGTTCGGGCAAGAAGTCCGGTCTCACTTCCTGGGGCACATCGGCCTCATCGGCACCGATGACCTGTTCTGGCCCTGGGTGTGGGGCCCAGGATACCAGGTCTACGGCCAAGACGACCGAACCAACGCCGAAGTGACCGCCCATGCCCGAGCTCAGGGTGGACTCGCCTCGTACGTTCACCCTTCCGGGGCCAGGCCGTTCGCCAACCCTGCGGCGCCGGGATTGCCCGTCGAGCTCGTGGCCGATGGGGTCCTCGGTGACGTGCAGGCGCTGGAGGTCGCGTGTCTTTGGACCGACGAGCTGGGTACCGCCGAAGTGTGGTACCACCTCCTGAATCTCGGATGGCCCGTGGCCGCGACGTCCGGAAGCGACGTCATGCTCAACTTCTACCGGACCATGGCCGCTGGTTCCACCCGCACCTACGTGCACACGGGCGATGCTGCCGACTTCGACAGCTACCTGGATGGGCTCAAGGCCGGGCGCTCGTTCGTGACGAACGGGCCACTCATCGAGTTCACGGTGGACGGCTCGATGCCCGGTGACGTAACGGCCGCCGATGGCTCAGCCACTTGGGACCTGCGACTCCGCTCCGCGGTGGAGGTCACCTCCCTCGAGATCCTCGTGAACGGCCAGGTCGTCGAAACGATCGACGTCAGCGGAGATCCCACTCGGGACCTGTCCGGCACCGTGGCCCTTCCCGACGGGGGTTGGGTGGCGGCGCGGGTCGTTGGCCCGGCTACGACCGCCTGGCCCGGGATGGACAGCTATGCGTTCGCCCACGCGTCACCGGTGTGGATCGGTGCGGTGGGAAGCGTGGCGGGAGAGGCGGAGCGGCGATCGGCCGAGGTCCTTCTCGACGCGCTCGCCGGCGCGCGCTCCACGCTGGAGGCCGCCTATGCCGGGGCCGCCATCCCGAATCTCACGGCTCGCTTCGACGAAGCCAGAGCAGCGTTGGAAGCGAGGTTGGGCGGCTGATCAGAGCCACGAGACCATGATTCCGAATCCCGACCTCCCCGTCGGCCTGATCCTCGGCGTCCTCGTCGCGTACTCCGGCGGGCTCATGCTTCTCGGCGTCCTCGTCTCCAGGAAAGTCACCGGCAGCGGCACCTTCTTCGTGGCCGATCGCAAGCTCGGCCCGGGTCTCCTGTTCAGCACCTTTCTCGCCGCCAACATCGGGGCCGGCTCCATCATCGGCGCCTCGGGCCTGGGATACCGAATCGGGCTGTCGGCATGGTGGTGGGTCGGGTCGGCGGGAATCGGATCGCTGCTTCTGGCGTTCTGGCTGGGCCCCAGGATCTGGGGTGTAGCTCGCGAGCATGGGCTCTACACTGCTGGAGATTACCTCGAGCACCGGTACGGAAGCCCGGTGCGGGCCACAGTGGCCGTCTTGCTGTGGGCCCTCACCCTGGTCATCCTGGCGGCTCAGCTCATCGCCATGTCGCAGATCCTCGAATGGGTGCTTGGGACGCCCCGTTGGACCGGCGCGGTCATCGGGGGGGTGGTCATGACGGTCTATTTCTCCGCCGGGGGGCTCCTCACCTCGGCATGGGTGAACCTGGCCCAGCTGATGGTCCTCCTAGGCGGCTTCGCCATCGCCGTCCCCCTGGCCCTGGTCCGGGCCGGAGGGTGGGACGCCGTAGTGGCCGCGAGCCCCGCCACAGCAGGGTATCTTGACTTCTGGGCCGCGTCCGGTGTCGTCCTGGTCGCGCTCATCGTCCCGGCGTTCATCGTGTCGCCGGGGCTCCTGCAGAAGGCCTACGGAGCCCGGTCGATCCAGGCGCTCAGAACGGGCGTGGCGCTCCAGGGGCTGGTTCTCATGGCCTTCGCCTTCGCTCCGCCGCTTCTGGGCATGATTGCCCACGTCTACGCACCGGGCCTCGACCAGCCCGAGCTCGCGGTGCCTACCGTGCTCACCTTGGGCCTGCCGGCGGTGTTGGGCGCATTCGCACTGGCGGCCGTGTTCTCAGCCGAAGTGAGCTCTGCGGACGCCATCCTTTTCATGCTATCCACCTCGCTGTCCAAGGACCTCTACAAGCGATACGTCGCACCAGGGGCCACGGACGCGCAGGTCTTGCGTGTCGCGCGCGGGGCGGCCGCCGCCGGAGGCGTGATCGGTATCCTGCTGGCCGTGGTGATCCCATCCGTCATCGCGTCGCTCACCGCGTTCTACGCGGTGCTCAGCGTGAGCTTGTTCGTGCCAGTGGCCGCCGGGCTTCACACGCGCAGGGCCGGGGTGCCGGAGGCTCTCACGGCCATGGCCGCCGGCGTAGCCGTGCTCTTCGCGGCCCGACTGGGAGAGCTCTCGGCCGCCCATCCCCTGCTGGACCCGACGCTTCTCGGCATCCTGGCCTCTGGAGCCGCTTTCTTCCTTGTGTGGGTCGCCCGCGCTTCCTACCGTTCACGAACCGACCCCCATCCCTGACCAAACCCCCGAAATCATGCCCATCGCGACACCCGCCCAGTTCCGCGACATGCTCGACTCGGCCCAAGAGGGCAGCTACGCCTACCCCGCCATCAACTGCACCTCAATCATCACGTTGAACGCCGCGATGAAGGGGTTCGCCGAGTCGAGGTCCGACGGCATCATCCAGTTCTCCACCGGCGCCGGGCAGTTCGCGTCGGGCCTGTCGAGCAAGGACGCCGCCTACGGATGCATCATTCTGGCCGAAGCGGCCCATCGCCTGGCCGAGCAGTACGACGTGCTCGTCGCGTTGAACACCGATCACTGCCCGCCCAACCAGGCCGAGAGCTTCCTGAAACCCCTCATCGCAGAGACCGCGAAGCGGCGTGGACGGGGGGAGAACAACCTCTTCCAGAACCACATGCTGGACGCCTCGAATCTCCCGCTCGAGGAGAACATCGCGCTATCGAAGGAATACCTCGCGCTCTGCGCCGACAACGACATCGTCCTCGAGGTGGAAGCGGGCGTCGTAGGCGGTGAAGAAGACGGCGCGTCGGGAAGCGCGGACACGCCTCAGGACAAGCTGTACACCACCCCCGAGGACATGATGGAGGTGTTCGAAGCGTTGAACGGCATCGGACGCTTCACCTTCGCGGCGACGTTCGGGAACGTGCACGGGCACTACAAGCCCGGTGCGGTGAAGCTCAAGCCGGAGATCCTGAAGCAGGGTCAGGCGGCGGTCATGCAGAAGCATGGCCCCGACGCGGAGATGGACCTAGTGTTCCACGGTGGAAGCGGAAGCCTGCTCTCCGAGATCCGCGAGACCCTGAACTACGGGGTCGTGAAGATGAACGTGGACACGGACACCCAGTACGCCTTCACCCGCCCTATCGTCGACCACCTGTTCTCGAACTACGACGGTGTCCTGAAGATCGACGGCGAGGTCGGCAACAAGAAGGTCTACGACCCGCGCTCGTACCTGAAGAAGGCGGAGGAAGGCATGTCGCAGCGCGTGCGGGTGGCCTGCGGCGATCTCCTCAGCGAGGGCCGGACGCTGCTTGGTTGAGCTTCACGGCCGGGGCGCTGCTCACGCAGGGGGACGCGAAGTCTCGGCGCGTTCGGATCCCCTCCAATGCGATGACCCGACTCCCCTACCTCACCGCCCTCAAGACCGGACATCCGGGGCTCTGTAAGCGACAACATCCTGTCTCCCTCCGAGCCTTGCGGACGCATCAGTGCACCGTTCGGGTTGCCAGGACATGGGCCATGGCCGTCCGTTAAGATGCAGAGCGGTCGGCGCAGGCCCCGGGGCCGGTCAGGCCCTCACGGTCCCACCGACGGACGGAGTAGGCAACAACCATTGATCGTCCCATCCTCACATCAAGGAGCCATTCATGTCCGTAGCCAAACACATTGAGATCACCTCGAACTCCACCGAGAGCTTCGAGGACGCCATCCAGCAGGGCATCACCCGTGCGGGTAAGACCGTAAAGGGAATCCGCTCGGCGTGGATCAAAGACCAGATGGTGCTCGTGGAAGACGACGACGTCACGACCTATCGCGTCAACATGAAGGTCACGTTCGTCCTCGACGACTGATCTCGGTCGCGGTCCCCGACGGGACCGCCCGGAGCGTGAGATCAGGGGGGTGCCGCCAATGTGGGTGGCGCCCCCTTTTCGCTGGACGGTCAGTCCAAGACCCCTCTCCAGGGTGCACACACACGATTAGATCCTATGGCATATCAAGCTATATCACAAATACTTGCGACGATGCCTTGAAGTATTTTCTATGT
This sequence comes from Gemmatimonadota bacterium, assembly GCA_039587535.1. Classification (GTDB taxonomy): domain Bacteria; phylum Gemmatimonadota; class Gemmatimonadetes; order Longimicrobiales; family Gaopeijiaceae; genus JAWLHJ01. Next base: position 16,532 of record JBDHIF010000002.1, on the reverse strand, counting down.
CCGAGAGAGCTGCCTCGCACGCTTTCTTGATCGGCCCGGCTCGAAACCGGAATAAGAACGGTAGTCGCTTGCCGGAGCGCCTCCGCCTGATCATCCTCCCAGCCCCGACCACCTTCCAACGTGGAGTCCGTCTGCATGCTCGAGGAACCCTGGCCCGCTTTCGAGCGGGACCCTCGTCTACGACGATTGGAGACCGAGGTCCTGGAGTCGGGAGCCGAAGACGGGGTCGAGTGGGTGGTGCTCGCGGACACCGTTCTCTATCCCGAGGGAGGAGGTCAGCCGGCGGACGCGGGCACGGTGGGCGGCGTGGCCGTCTCTGACGTCCAGAAGACATCCGGGGTCATCCGGCACCTGTTGGCGGGGGCAGCCCCATCAGGTCGGGTCACGGTTGAGCTCGATTGGCACCGCCGGTTCGACCACATGCAGCAGCACACCGCCCAGCATCTCGTGACGGCAGTAGCGGAAGACCGCTTCGGATGGCCCACGACCTCGTTCCACCTCGGCGAAACCATGTCGGACGTCGAGTTGGACGTCGCCAATCTCGGGCCCCTGGACCTGGACGCTCTGGAGGAGGCGGTGGCGGAAGAAGTCCGCCGCGCCAGACCCGTCACCGCCCGCCGAGTGACCCGCGAGGACTACGGCGCGCTCACGGTCCGGTCTCGTGGACTCCCCGAGGGTCACACCGGTAGCATCCGCCTGGTCGAGATCCACGGTGTGGACCTGAACACCTGCGGAGGGACCCACTGCGCCTCGACGGCCGAGCTCGAAGCCGTGAAGCTCCTGGGGTGTGAGCCGTTACGGGGTGGGACCAGGGTCCATTTCGTTGCCGGCCACCGACTGCGACGCCTGTTGGGCGCGCACCATCGACGCTCGGCGGAGCTCAGGGCACTCCTGGGTGCCAGCGACGAGGAGCTGGTCCGGGGCTTGGAGACGCGACTCGAGCAGCTCAAGGATGCCCATCGGGCCATGCGGGACCTGCAAGGCGAGCTGGCCTCGGCGGCCGCCGCCGCTTTGGCAGTGGCCCCGGACCCGATTCTCCAGGCTCATTGGCCCGACCGAGACCTCTCGTTTCTCCAACGGGTGGCCAGAGAGCTCGACGCATTGGCGCCAGAGCGGGTCGTATTCCTCACCACGGGCGAGGACGAAGAGGGATATTTCCTCCTCTCGGCAGGTCCCCAAGCCCACGCGGACGTGCCAAGCCTGGGCCGAGCGGTTGCGAAGCGGCTCTCCGGGCGAGGGGGAGGATCCGGAAGGATGTTCCAGGGACGAGCCGGCGGCCTGTCCCAGCGAGAAGAGGCTCTGGAGGCCGTACGGGAAGCGATCTCCGACTGATCCGCAGCAACTTGGCGGGCCTTGCCTGCGCCCACCCCCTCCCGGACCCCAACTAGTCGATGCTGCAGCCTCCCGTGAAGTTCACGGCGGGGTAGCTGGTCGTCGCTTCCGCCTGCCGCCCCTGGTGCCGCACCCGGATCGTGAGCTCGTTGCTCACGCCCCCGCGTCGAGGCGAGCAGTAGGCGAGGACGTAGAAGCTGTTGGCCATGGCTTCGATACGATCACCCACACCCGAAAACTCTTCCAGTAGCGCGTCGCTGTTGTCGGCGAACGCCGATCCCGAGCGCCCGATACGCGACAGGAAGTCCTCGTCGATCTCCCCGCGCAGGCCGATCGAGTACACGGAGATCCCTGTCTCGTCCACGGCCGACACGGCCGAGGCCTCCGAGACGCGGTTGGCCTGGTCGGTACCGTCGGTGAAGATCACCAGGGCGCCGGCTTGGGTGACGCCACCCGCGGCTCCGTCCTCCATACGCTCCTCCACCGCCCGGATCCCCAGACGGATCGCACCATTGAGGTTGGTGGAGTTGTCCCTCGTGACGTCTTCCGTGAGTCCGTCGATCGCCGCCTTGATCGCCACGCCGTCATCGGTGAAGTCCGCTAGCTGCACCAGGTCCACACCGCCATCGAACCACCATACGCCCACGGTCACGCCGTCGGCCTCGAGCGCCTTGTCCACGAACGCCCCCGCCGCGGACTTCAACGGCTCCAGGGCCTCCGACCCCGTGATGCTGCCGCTCATGTCGAGGAGGAGCGCCACGCTGGTCTGGAAACGACCCGGCTTGGGTTGAAACGCCTTCTCCGACTCGAATCCCGAGTCGGACTCGCCGTTGTCGAGGATCTCGAACGCGTCGACCGGTAGGCCGGGGACCGGATCCCCTGACCCGGTGGAAACCCGGAAGGTCACGAGAACCTTCGCAGGAGCCTCCGTCTGCGTGTCCAGGATGTCGATCTCGAGCGGTTCTTCCTCGAGGCCGAGACCGTCACCGCAGCCGGAGATGATCGAGAGTGCGAGAATGGTCGTGCCGACACGTGCCAGATTCACGTTGCCCCGCTGGGATGAGTAGACTCACAAAGCGTTGGGCGCTCGTACCCGGATAATCGTTGCAAGGGTCCTGTTTAGCCGAGACCGGTGTATCGGACGGTGTGTCGTCACCTCTTCTGGCACGCTCGCAAGACGAAAGGACTTCCGAACGCTCCGCGATGAGAATCAGATGAGAATGGGACCGGTGGCCACGGGCCTGCTGGCCTGCTGGGCTTGGATCCCGTCTTCGGCCGCGGCCCAGCTCGAGGCCTCGGCAGGCCTGTTGGTCCTCGCCGACCCCGTCGTGGACGGGACTCAGCTGGGCCCGAGCCTGGCGGTGTCGGCCTCATTGTCGAGCTTGGGGCTCCCCGCCCTCCTGGAGTTCGGAGTGGCGCGGACCGACTTCACGGTTCTCGGCCAGGACTATCACAACGACCACTACTTCCTGACGGCAGTCACTCAGTGGCAGGTCGCCGAGGGCTCTACGAGCTTCGCCTTCAGGTTCGGACTGGGCGCCTACGGTGAATACCAAACCGTCGAGTCCGACCCGCCGGTCGGCGGCGGTGACAATTGGGCCGAAACCGCGGTCGCGGGCGCGATCCTCACCCACGAGATTGCTCCTGGAGTCCGTGTGCTACTCACGCTGACCGATGCCTTGGTGGGCCCTTTCAATGCCGCCTTCGACCCCGACGAATACAGCATCGAGCACAGGGTTCGAATCGCGATCGGGGTCGGGGTCCGGTTCTGAGGCATCCGGGCTCTGGACGTCCCCCGCTCACCGGCAGGCTCCCCGCTGAGCACCCCTGAGCTCAGCCGGCCGGCTGCACCTGGGCGTGAGCGTCGTCCGCGGGAACGTCGAGAACAACCTCGAAGTGGCGCGCGCGTTCCTCGAAGTCGGCCAGGAGCGCCCGGGCTGCCTCGGGGACCACGGCGTGCTCCGAGTCGGCCCCCGCGAAGCGCGCGATAGCGTCGGCATCCGTCCAATAGCTCTGCACGACGAACCCGTCCTCCGCCCCGACACGTCTCAAAACCTGTACGCCGCGACATCCGGGGAGGGCCCGGATCCTGGGAACCATGACCTCCGTCAGATAGGCCAGGTACGCATCACCATTGTCTACCCGCGCCGTGCCCTCCCAACAGCGAATCACCATTTCATCCTCCTCTCCTGAGGCCGGCACGCACGAGCGTCAGCGCAGAGTCCGCGGCCATTGAAGCTCTCTCGAAACCCCTCGAGCTACCAAGCGCCCACTCGTAGCGCCAGGCGGCGAGGGCCCGGAACTCAGGGTCAGCGGCGAGTGCCCGGTACGCCACAAGCGCCTCGCGCTCCGACGCGACCGCCAATTCCCATCCAGGCTGCCATGGAATCCGAGAGCCCCGCCCAATGGGGACTCGGCGTGACGCCAGGTACGGCACGACCACCACGGTGGCGTACTCGCGAGCGACCACTTCGCCGTCGGTCGTCTCGCCGAGCAGCGCCTCCCACGTCGACACGCGCCGCCTGAGCTCAGCGTTCGAGATCAGAGAGACGCGCCCTGATGCAACGAGCTCGACGTGGACGCCTGAGCCGGTTTCCATGGTGGGCACCCCCACGAACGCGAGCATGGCTCGATCGAGGCGTTCGATCTCGGCGGGTTCGAACAGCGCCTCATCCAGAAACCAGACGATGTCTTGCGACATCTCAGCGTAGAATTCTGCCCTGCGACTGAAGCGAACTTGATACGACTCGAGGTCGGCCTCCAACGCTTGGAGAATCTCGGTCTCGGCCCGGCGCTCCTGCCACTCGTCCCACCCCGCATCGATGGCGAACGCGAGCAGGATGCTGAACACGATGACGACGCCCTCGAGCAAGAAGCGGGATCGAAGCCGTCTCGGTTGCGCATCGAGCGATTCGCTCATTGAGGTCCCTCCTTGTGCCGGGCCGGCACGAGAGACGGTCGTCCGGCCCGCGAGGTCATCTGCTCACTGGCCCATCTCGGGACATGGCGCGTCAGTCACGCTGCAACTCCTCCGCAAGATCGGCCATCAAGGCCACCGCCTGGCTGAGGAGCAGATCGGCGATGTCGCCCTGCACGACCGCATCCTGCTGTACCGTGCGCAGAGCGGCAAAGTATGATGGTCCCGCCCTGCTCAGCCGTTGGCGAACGAGGGCCGCGTCAGCATCCCCGGAGTGCAGCCCGAGCTCGACGGATCGACGGTCGAGCTCCCGCATGCTATCCCTCACACGGGGGTCGAACTTCAGGTTCGACTCGACGGACGCGTAGTAGGCGTGAATGGATTCGCGCAGTCTCGGATTCCGCACAAGTCGCTGCCCTCCGGTAAACTCCCTGTAGGCACCGGATGCCACATCCAGGTCGGTGGGAATCCCTACCATCGCGAACGCACTGACCAACTGGGCGTCCGTCACGTCCGAGGGGTACGGACCCAGGGTGTCGATCGCCTCGACCACGCGAAACCCACGGGTCTCTCCTGGAGCGAACTCACGGAGCAACACCTCCGCGCCCCACGCTCGGCGTGACGCCAGCTGAGGAAGGCTCGCGAAGTCCGCAGAGTCGGTCCGCAGGTCCTGAGTGAGGCTCTGAAGCAGCTCCCGCTCGAGAACAGCTTCACGACGCACCTCCATCAGCTGGTCGACGCCCAGCGCCGTCAGCACACCGATGACGATGACGAAGAACTCTCCCGAGAGCCGCCAGAATGGGTTCGTCATGTTCTCACGCGAGTGGGGCCGTTTTCGCCAGGAAGCCTCCCGTACCGGTCGCGTCCATTGTCCGGCAGCCTGCCCCACGATGCAAGTGGTCGCGTGAGGTCATCGGGCCATCACCCCGCTCCCTCCAGCAGGTGGGTGGGCTCTTGCGCACGGTGGCAAGTCGATGTTCCGTTGACGCGCCTAGCCCGGTAAGATCCCGACGACGTTACCCCGGCCGAACAGCGGCCGCGACATCCAGGAGCCGACTTGGGGACGGACCAGCACACGACGCCGCCGGAGAGCGCGGACTCCGACGCGGACCCGGCATCGACCCAAGCCGGCGCTGACCGTGTAGGATCCGCCGAATCCACCTCGAGGGGCGACGTCTTGTTCGCAGTGGCCGTCGCCGCGCTGTTCGCCCTTCTGGTGCTTCGCTTGTTTCCAGGGCTGCTGGACGGCCGGCTCGTCGACACCGACAGCTACATGCGCCTCGTCCGGGTCCGGCAGCTCCTGGAGTCGTGGTCCTGGTTCGATTCCACGGTCCCCCGCAGCAACGCTCCCTTCGGTGAGACTCTGCACTGGACCCGGCCCGTGGACGTGTTGATCCTGCTCGGAACCGTCCTCACGGCCCCGCTTCTCGGCTTGGAGCGTGCGCTGCATGTCGCAGGAGTCCTGCTCTCTCCGGCGCTTCTCGTCGCCATCTGCTTCGTGACCGCTTGGGCGGTGCGACCACTGGCCACCCGCAGGGTGCGCTACTATGCCATGATCGCCGTGTTGGCGCAGGTGGGCGTGATGGGCTACGCGCTTCCCGGACGGGCAGACCATCACATGCCGATCCTGCTGACCTTTGTGGCGATGCACGGCTCGGCCCTCCGACTCCTTCTCCGGACAGCCCCCGGCCACGCAGGGTGGGCGACGGGCGCCTGGGCCGCGCTCGGGCTCTGGATCAGCACGGAGTTCCTGGTGCCACTCGCGGTTCTGCTCGTGGTGCTCGTCCTGGTATGGATTCGCCGGGGGGAAGAGATGGCCGCGCGCGGACAATCCGTGGCGCTCGGCCTCATCGCAGTGACCGCGCTGGCGCTCCTCGTCGAGCACCCGCCGTCGGCGCTGCTCGTGGCAGAATACGACCGAGTCTCGGTGGTGCACCTGCTCGTAGCGGTGGTCGTCGTGGCGTTCTGGGCGGGGGCTGCATCTGCGGCCGGCTCACGGCTCAATCCGGTGGGACGCTTCGGTTTCGCCGTTGTCGGAGGGGGGATGGCGTTGGGCCTGGTGGCTGCAGCCTACCCGGGATTCTTCGGTGGGCCGATGGTGGACGTCGATCCCGAGCTGAAGCGGACCTGGCTTCCATATCTGACCGAGTTCCAACCCTTCTTGGTGCCGCAGGACGTCTCCGACATCGGCCGTATCCTGGCCTACCTGGGCACGGCATTCCTGGCTTGTGGCGTGGTCGCGCACGGCCTTCGGCAGGACCGCGACACGCCCCGTTTCGACGTGTGGGTCCTGCTCGGAGGCGGCCTGCTCGCCTTCATCCCGCTCGGGATCCGTTGGGTCCGTTTCGTCATGTACGCCGAGATGCTAGGCGTGCTCGGAACGATGTTCCTCCTCGTCCGCGCTCTGTCAGCGCTCGAGGCGCGGTATGCACCTCCACGCCTCGGGACCCTGCGCGCGGTCGCGACGACGGGACTCCTCGCGGGGCCGCTGTTGGCGGGAGCGCTGATCATGCTCTCGGGCCAAGGCGGAGGTGCACGGCTCCGCGAGGCCGGCGCCACCCAGACGCAAGGATGCTCCATCGAGGAGCTCGTCTCGACGCTCGCCGAGGCTTCGGGCCTCGGCGACCGGCCGAGGACCGTGCTCGCGCATGTGGACCTCGGGCCAATGCTCCTGTACCGCACGCCCCACTCCGTGATCGCCACGCCCTACCATCGAAACGCCGCCGGGATCCTGGGCGCACGCAGGATCTTCGAGGAAACGTCCCCTGACGGCGCGCGGCAGCTGGTGGCCGAGCGAGCGGTCGACGTGATCGTCACGTGCGGCGTGGAGGAGCCGCCTGGCGATGCGGCTCAACCCTCGCTCGTGGCGCGACTGCGCTCCGGCTCGGAGCTCGAATGGCTTGCACCGTGGGACGGGGGCGATACCGCAGGGGGACTGGGCATTTGGCAGGTGGTGGGGGACCTGCCCGACCGTGGAGCCTCTCAGCCCTGAGCTTCGCCTCCGCGCCCTAGGGTCAGGCAGAGGAGGTCTGTGGCGTTGGCGCTGCACGCCTTCGACCACCCCAGTCCGAGTCACGCTCCATTGAGGGCCCCATCTAGTGGGTTCAGCTCGGTGCGCTTCGTGACCCCTCTTTACGATCGCAGGGCGGCCAGCTCACCGAGGACCGTGGAGCGCGGCGTCCACGAGTTCGAGGGTCTGATCGGCCTGGCCTATTTCAGTGAGCAGCCAGGAGACGAGGTCCAACTTGAACAACGCCAGGTTCCGTAGGATCCTCATACCATCCGGGCCGGGTGACCTGCTCCGAGGAACTCCCTCCAGGCCGAGGTATTCGGCGAATCCACCGTCCAACGACAGGTGCTCGATGACAAACGGGTCGTAGTTCAGCTGCTGGACCGAGGTGAGATCATCTTGTGCCAACCGGAGCTGCTCCAGGGCGGCATCCATTCGCGCCAACGCCTGGCGGAGCTCCGCGCTGCGCAGAAGGGCCAGGTCCCCAGAGCTCTTCAAGTCGATGTATACGTTGATTTCCGGGGTGAAAGACGGTCCGAACAGCAGACCCTCCAGGAGCACCCGTTCCGTTTCACGATCCAACTCGGGCACGACCTCCCATAGAGCGATCTGTCGTAGGGCCTCGGCGGCCCCTTCAGCTTCGGACCGCGCCTCCGCCAACCTGGCGCGCGTCGCAGACACGTTGTCCCCGAGAGCAACGATTCGACTGGCCTCGACTTCACGCTCGGCGCGCTCTTGCACCCAGCCGTCTGCCCAAAGAGCGATCAAGACGCCGAGCACGATGATCACGAGCTCGCCCACGAGTCGGGCAGCTGACGGTCGCCAGTGGGGCTTCTCTGATTTCTGAGCCATCATCATCGCTTATCTGCCTTGCTCGGCTTCTGCCAGCAACGCGTCCAGGTCCGCCCGGCCGTACCATCGACCTCGGGCCATCACCGAGACGATGCGCCGCGTATTCGAAATGTCCTCCAGTGGATTTGCGCCCAGAAGCACGAGATCGGCCTCCTTGCCAGCCTCGATCGAACCAAGGGTGCTGGTCACCCTCAGGAATTCCGCCGCATTCACCGTGGCTGCCCGCAACACGTCGATTTCGCTCAGGCCGGCTGACACCAGGAGCTCGAGCTCCTGGTGAAGCCCGATGCCCCAGTAGACTCCGATCTCTCCCGCATCCGAACCGGCCATCATCCGCACCCCGGCGTCGTGCATCATCCGAGTGAGCTCCCGCATCCACCGAGAGTGCGGGGCACGACTCGCGGCGTCGCCCAGGTCGTGCTCGTAGAGAGGTTCGCGCGACTCCCACAAGGCCCGCTCCGCGTCAGGAAGGAACCGAGCGTAGGGGTCCGAGCGCCAGCCTCCGCCCGCCTCCTCGGGGAGACGGGCGATCATCAACGTTGGAACCGCCCAGGTGCCATTCCTCACGAAGCGCTCGGCGAGCCTCCGACACTTCTCCGGGTCGTAGGTAGCGACCTGCTCGAGCAAGATGGGCAACAACTCGGGAGCGGGCGCATCGAACTCCGCCACCAAGCGATCGCGGAGAGCATCTGCATCGTTCGAGCACTCCATCTCTATGTTGCCGAATCCCAGGTGCTCGATGCTTCGTTGCCCGGCGTCAGAGACCTCCGAGGGCCAAACGTCGAACGGCGTGTGACCCTCGAACGGAATGCCCAGTCGGTTGGCCTCATCAGCGAGGCCGAAGAACGCCTCTCTCGATAACCCGCTGTAGACCTTGATGAAGTCTACGCCCCTCGCTTCCAGCAAACGTGCGTGCTCTCGTCCGTGCTGCTCCGTTCGCGGGAAGTAGGCGGTTGATGGCTCATCCGGACCCGGACTATTCACGTAGAAGCTTCCGGCGATCATCCGCGGACCAGCGAGTCGGCCCGCCAGGACTTCCTCCTGCCAACCCCTGACGGTGGATATCGTGGGCAGTGCTTCCGGGAATCCCTCCTCTACGCACCCGGGTTCCGCGTCCTCGAAGCAGTCGGCCGCCATGATTCGCACACCTGTGACGCCGTTTGCGATGAACAGCGGAAGCAGGGTCTCCCGCGTGATCGCGTCGGAGGACGTGTGGACATGCATGTCCCATAGGCCCGGGATGAGGAAACGGCCCCGTCCGTCTATCTCGACGGCGCCCCGCGGGACCTCCACGTCACCGGACGGCCCCACAGCCTCGATGAGCTGCCCGTTGACGACCACCGTCTGGCTTTGAACCGCCACGCCCCGGGCCACATCGATCACGGCGACGTCCCGAATCGCGATCACGGCCGGGTCCGTGCAGGCCGCCGCCAATATGAGCAAGATCAAGGCGTAGTTCGAGGTCATCTGTTTGGTACCGGTTTCAACCCCTGTGAGCTCGCGTCAGTCGAAGGCTCTTGGAACCCACCGCCTTGCGTCCCGGGATTCTGCCGCCGCAGCCTCTCGGTCGCAAACCCACAGCGCCAACTGAGATGCCCCTCGGCTGGACGAGAATAGCAGCACGTGCTGCTTCGACGGCCACACATCGGGCGATCAGCTGGTCGATTCGACCAGCCTCTTGATGGTTCGCAGCATCCGTTGGATGGGCTCGGCGGAGCCCGTCCCCCGCCAGAGGCCAGAAGGCGTTCACTGGCCGTCGGGTGGCTGCCACAACTCGACTCGGTTACCCTCCGGATCCAGCACCCACCCGAACTTCCCGTACTCGGATTCGGTGACCTCCTCCTCGACGCGCACACCCTCCGATCGCAGCACGGCAAGGAGCCTATGCAGGTCGGCGACACGGTAGTTGACCATGAACGGGGCCGCGCTCGGAGCGAAGTGCTCGGTGTCAGCTGGAAACAGACTCCAGATCGTCGTCCCGGCCCCCTCCGGATTATCGGGGGTTCTCCACTCGAAGGCGGCGCCGCCCCATGCCTGGACGTCGATCCCCAGGTAGTCCTTGTACCAGGCGCCCAAGGCCTCTGGATCTTTCGCCTTGAAGAAGATCCCGCCGATACCAGTGACTCTCTTCATGACATCTCCCTGCGCTGGACACAGCGGTCAGGTGCGCGGTGCAACGGACCGGCATTCTGCTGCGCGGTCAGCCCGCTAGCAAGCGAAGCTGCGCACTTCGACCACCGCTCAGGAACCGGCCCGTCGCCTGAGACATTCGGCAGCCACCCAGTCGATCCGTCCACGGAGACTAGGAAGCGCCGAGGCCATGACACGCCGGGCTCATCCAACGGTCCCCGACCGAAGCTCACATCGCCCCAGGGCATCTCGGGCGATCGAGATGCTCTTGCTCGTTGTGCCTCCGGGAATCTCACCGGCAACCGCCGCCCCCAGGAAACGACCGCCGAGTCCCAAGACGAGTACGTTCGCGCGCCCGTTCTTCACGGTGGACACCGGGAGGTTGGCGGGTCTCGGGTGGCCATTGGGGCATCTGATCCCCCGACGCGGCTCAGGGGACTCCCGGTCACACCGAGCCGCGGGTCGCGGTCAGGCGTTGATCGAGGGCGGCCCGACCGAGCTGCCCGTCCGTTGGTCGTGGGCACAGAATCACGGCGGCGTCTGGCACCCATCACCCCCACCGCGCCGCTTGCCTGGGGCAGGAGACCGCGGGTACTGTTGCCGACCGACTCGAGCGGGGTCGCAAACCCGGAAAAGGCTACGTACACCTGTGCTGGGAGCAGAGATGGAGAAATTCGCCGAGTACCTCGCGGCATTCGACGGAGCCACCGACTGGGAGAGCGTGGCCCCACTCTACGATGCGGCCTTCCACGATGAAGCGATCTTCGTCACCGCTGACGGCGAGTACGGCAAGGCCGAGTGGGTCGAGATGGTGAAGGGTCTTCGAGCCAAGGGAGCCGTGGCTTCGGACTTCGAGGTGACCGATGCGCATGGAGACACGATCCTCTACAAGGTCACGATCACGGCCGGCGGAGCCGAGCCGATGCACCTCGCTGCGAGGGGTACGATCCGGGACGGGCAGCTGGCCCGAGTTGAGCCAATTGACCCGGGCGCATATTCGGAGATGGTGCGCCGGAGCTCCTAGCCTCCGGCGAAGCAGCAGTTCCTCTTTAGCTCGCGCCGCTGGAAGGGCCACCACGCCCTCCGCCGGGCAGGGCCGTCTCGGATCCGCGCGGCACCAGTTGGAGCATGCATGGGAACAGCTAGACGGGCCTGCGCGGAGTCACCTGTTCGGTACGGTCCCGGCCTCGGATTACGTCCGCTTCCAAGAGATCCATAACCGGCACCAACAGGCTCAACTCCCTGGCTGAGGTATCGGTCACGCCGGGCCCTCTCTAACGTCTCGGAATTCTGGTGTACGGCCCGCCCAGACAGCAGCGCGGCGTGCCGATCAGGCCCTCCGTCACAGCAGGAATTCCTTGCTGGAGAGCGGCCGCCACTCGCCATCAGATCGTGAGAGCAGCAATCAGCAGGGCCGCCACCGGGACGAGTAGAATGAAGCCCCTGTTGGGCGAGAGACGTGGCTCAGGAAAGCCAGCCTCAGGAGAGAGCCTGTGATTCTCCCAACGCTCTGGCGGACGCAGGCTTCCGATCGGCGCACCTATCGCTACGCCGGCGGCGAAACCGCCGACTAGGTAGTTGAGGGCTCCGATCGAGCAGAACGAACCGGAGCAGTCTGCCACCTTGGCCCGGCCAACGAGTAACCCGACCACACCCAACGCAGCACCCCCGATCAGGGCCCCGTTGACGGCACCCCGCCCAGCACTCCTGCCCACGAAGCTTTCCAGCCGCGTGATGGATCCAAGCGACACTTCCATCGTGTCCCCTTCGGGCGCAAAGACAGCAGCGAGGCTTTGCGCTTGCCACGAGACAAAGGTGGCTCGCTGAGAACTTATGCCTTCCGACGGGGCCGAGATCCGTATCAGTGTCCCGTCCGATATGACAGGCAGGTCCTGCGCCAGCGCTGGGTCGGGCCTCGGGAAGGCCAGAAGTGCTATCATGACGAAGCATCGGTTCACGCTCTATTCCTCAAGGCGCTGTCTGACGTCTCGGAATTCTGTTGCACGGCCCGCCCGATCGCCAACGCAGCGCACCCACCCGCTCGCCCGTGTCAGCAGCAATTCCATGTTGGCCAGCGCGGGGTGGGGAGCCACCCGAGTTCAACGCACGCCGGAAAAGACCGCTCCATGAGGACGAGCCGCACCTGCCTGCCCATGAGGCCATGAACCTCGATCGAATAGCACACCGGGCTCGCTTTCACCCGGATCCCGGAATGACGGGTCGAACTCGAGGGCGCCCGTTTCGGGGTCCATGTGGACCATTAGGACGCGATAGAGCGTTTCGCCCTCCCCCGAGGTGACGACTACTCGCTGACCTCCGGGCTCGATTGAGATCCAGTGCGGCCACCAGTCTCCGTCCCAGCCCAGACGGTCCAGTTCGACGGGGTTCGTTGGGTCCGAGATGTCGAAGGAGACTAACGACGCTCCGTCGGAATGGCTGTACGTCTGAAGCCAGATGTTCCCCCAGGTTGCGGGGATGCCGCACTCATCCGTCTCATAACTGGACCAAGGCATGGCATTCACCAGTTCGGCCGACGGACTCTCACTCTCAAGGTCCCGAAGTAGGTAGAGGGCGCATGTGAAGGTCGTCATCATGGCGGTCACACTATCCGAAAGGAGCCGGATCTCGGCAGGATCGCGGTGCTCATAGCCGCCAGGGCCAGGCTCCAGCCGCACGGTGCGCAACAATTCCAGGTCGGAGAGGCGCCATGTTTGAAAGGACGTCCCTGAGGCTTCGCCCCACATATCACTCGTGGTGCTAACGGCCCGATCGATGCGGGGAATCGGCGTCACGCTGTAAGCACGTATCTCCGGATCCACGGAATCCGCGACATCCGCTGCCCTGACGAGATCCCCTGATGGAGTGAGCTCAAGCAGCCCGCCAGCCACCTCGTTCCCCTCGCCCTTCGTCTGGAAGGTGGCCAACACGTTTCCGTTCGGCAGACGTTCGAAGGTATGTGGATAAGTGTATCCGTCGATCCCACGGAAGGAACTCGCCACGACCGGCGTTCTCGGATCAGATAGATCGATCACGAAGGTCGCTCCGGCACTGAACGAGTTCACGAACAGGGAATCACCGCTCGGCATGCTATGCTCCGAGTGATGCGCGTTCCCCTGCACCCCGACCGGAACGCTGGACAGGATCTCCCCGTAAGTGGCCGATGCGGGGTCCGAGTCGATCACGGCAAGGAAGTCACTTTCCCCCTGGTCCTCGGCCCCAGCCCATACATACAGATAGGGACTTAGCCCGACCTCCTCAGGGGCCTCGACGTCGGGAACTGGCCCGCAGGCGACCAGTCCCAAGACGGACGGTACAACAAGCGCTCGTAGCACTTGGTTCTGCGGGACTCTGGAAATCATGTGACACAATCAGTTAGAGGGGCAGCTAACGTCCCGGAATTCTCCCGCGCCGCCAACCTCCTGACCAGGGTAGCGTATCGACTAGTGCTTCCGTGACAGCAGGAATTCATGGTTAGGCAGCCCCCGGGTCAACGGATACCCATGACTTCGCTCTCCATGAAGTCGACGAAGGAAGGCTCGAACACGGCCGCCATGTTCTGTTCTCGCCAATATGCCCGGAAGTGCTCGCTCTGGTACCACCCGGTATTGTGCATCCCGGCGCCGATGCCGAGCCCGGAGTCGTCCAGAATGCCGAGCGCTCTTTGACGCCATCTATTTTCCATCACCCGAGCGATGGCGGATGCTCGAAGTGTGTAACGCATTCGATCCTCAGGGCTCAAGTCTGCGAATTTGTCGCCGGAGCCCAGATGCGTGAGAATCCGAACCCAGTCCGGGTCCGCTGCTCCCTCTAACAGACCCAGGATACTCTGATCTGAAATCGCCTGGATCGTGGCCCCTCGTACTGCTTTGGTGTTCTCCCGGATCTCAAGTCCGACAAACACTAGAGACAGGACCACACCGACCGCAGCGATACCCTGTTGGACTTTGGTCGAGCGTTCGGACACGGGCGCAGTCTCGTATCGAGGGGATTCAAGGGCTACCTGACGGATTGGAATTCTGCTGCCGCACCGGCGGGCGCGCCAGCGAGCGAAGCGAGTTGCTGCAATCAGCTGTGCGCTGACGCGAGACCGCCTAACGTCCCGGAATTCTGCTGCACGGCCCGCCCGTTCGCCAGCGCAGCGTATCGACCAGATCCTTCGTGGAAAGCGGCGATTCCGTGTTAGAACGAAGCGCTCTGTACGCCTATTGCGACGAGAGAGCTCCCGCGAGTCCGGACACCCCCCACTCCTCGGCGATCATGCCGTCTTCGTAGCGGGTGACGACCATGTCCTGCCACGTGAGAACACGCCCTGTCGCCGGGGTGCCCATGAACTCGCCCTCATGCGTCCCGCGGTGACTCCGAACCCACGCCACCCGGTCTCCTTCGGTCACTAGGATCTCGATCTGGACTTCGAGGTCAGGGAAGCCCACGGCCAAGGCCTCGAGGAAACCCCGGATCGCGTCATGACCCTGGGCCTCTGCCCCATCACCATGAGATAGGTACGCCTCTGAGAAGAACTCTGGGATTCGCTCGAGATCCCCCTGATTGAGAAGCGCTTCGTTCGCCTCCCGGATCCGCGGCGCCCAGTCCGGCTGGTTGCTCGCCTCCGGTTGGGGTGTGTCGGAAGCCGGAGCACAGGCCCCCACTGCCGCGAGCATCAAGATCTTTGCCAGAAGCCGCATGGGAATCCTCCCCGGATAGGCTGCGTTGTAAGTCTGATTCTGCAGATCCGCCGTACGCACTTACGGCGTCTTATGCGAGTTCGAGTATGCGCCTGGCTTTCGGGGCTCGCAACGCAACGCCTGCACGCGGACCAGCGCAGCGTACCATCAGTCCTTCCGTGACCGCAGCAGTCCCTTGTTAGAAAGCACGTCGGTGACCGCGATTCGGTTCTTGCCCTCGCTGACGGTTTCGCTAACAATTTCTATTCGCGGGTCAGGCGACCCGGCAAGCACCTAACGGAGGCGGGCGATGTATCGGTTGGCGGCGGTGTTGTTCGCATTGTTACTCCTGCCCGCAGAGGCCATCGGGCAAGTGGCCTGGCTTGGCTCGGAAGAACTGCACCGGGGATTGGGTGGAGCATTGGAGTCGATGCTCGATAACATCGTGCAGTTTCTGATTGCCGTTCTCGTTCTGGCGTACGCACTCATCCACGGTACGACTCGGCTCATCCAGCGGGGGTTCAAGAGCAGCGGACGCGGCCCCATGCCGTTAGCGTCGACCAGCATTGCCTTCGCACTCTTCTCCGTCTCTTTCTGGGCTTATTGGGCTGTGATAGACGCACCGGAATTCGGATGGCTCATAACCGGTTTGGCACTTGGGCTCCTGCCGGCCATTCTCGTTCTCGTGATCGAGGACTAGCAGGCCCGGTTGAGCCTGCAATGATCCGAACGAAGTGACCCTTAGCCTTGTGGTGCGCACCGCTGTGTTCGGCATCACACCCCATTGAGTCGTACCCGCGCTCTAACGTCCCGGAATTCTGCTGCGCGGCCCGCCTCCTGACAAATCCGAGGCGTTACCAGACGTACTCCGGCAGCCTACCCTGTCAGCAGCAATTCCTTGTTAGGCGGCCGGGGCCTCGTGTCAACAGGCCCGTGCTCAAGATCAGTCACCTCCCGCCGCCACCCAGTCGATCTCAAGTGCCTCCAAGTCGATTTCACAATGGTGGCGCTCAGCCTCAGGCATGCTCTCGACGAGCTCGCGGACTCCGTCGCTTACCGAGGGAGACACGCGAGGCCATACACAGGCCGTCCCAGGCCAGGCCAGAAGGAAGGTCGGGAGGGAGCCGTACCCGAGGCGGTCGATCGCATCTGCGGGTAGGAGTCCCTGTTCGACTTGAAGCAGAAGCGTCTCGTATTGTCTCATTGCGCCCGTCTGCAATCTGTTGAAGAGCTCCCAATCGAGCGCAGTCCATCGGGTGATAGCCTCCGGGTGCCGCGCCTCCATCACCAGGCGGACAACCGCCTCGCTCATGTCCAAATGGAAATCGGCGGTAGCAAGACCCAGCTCTTGGTAGGCTGCTGCTCGGGCTTGGATGTTGCTCTGTCGGATCTCTTGTCCGACGAAGACCAAGGAAGTGATCACGCCGACTGCAGCGACGATCTCACCAATGCGACGAGTCGACATAGTTCGCGTTCTCCGAGGGCTTGGGTAAGGCCGCCTAACGTCCCGGAATTTTGCTGCGCGGCCCGCCCGCGAACAAGCGAAGCGTACCGATCAGCCAAACCGTGTCAGCAGCAATTCCCTGGTTAGCCGGCGCGCGACAGCACTTCGGCCTCCAGCCGGTCACCC
>JBDHIF010000069.1:0-6531 GCA_039587535.1 Gemmatimonadota bacterium | reverse complement strand
ACGCTTGCCAACATCGACTTTACCTCGGATCCCGACGGCGCGTGGTTCACGTTCACGCCGCCGGAGGGCGCCCTCATCGTCTCCGGCTGAGGCCCCATGATGCGTACCCGAGAGCTGCCGGTCTTCCCGGTAACCCCCGAGCCGGTGCGCGCCGGTGTGCGGGCGGATGTGAGGGCAGTCGCGCACCATCTGGATGCGGTCGGCCCAGCCGACGGACCTCGGATCGCACTGGTGACGCTCGGTTGCGATAAGAATACCGTGGACTCGGAGCGTATGATGGCCGCGCTCGTGGGGCATGGCGCGCGCGTGACGCCTGAGGTGGACGGGGCCGACGTGGTCATCGTGAACACGTGCGGCTTCATCCAGGAGGCGAAGGAGCAATCCATCGAGACCATCCTGGAGGCGTGCGAGCTCAAGGCCGGCGGCGAGATCAAGGCGGTCGTTGCGGTTGGGTGCTTGGTGCAGCGTTACAAGGACGACCTCATGCAGGAGATCCCGGAAGTGGATGTCTTCATGGGTCTCACCGATCTCCCGGGCCTCGTGCCTGAGCTCCGCGGCCGGGGGCTCCTTCCTCCCGAGGAGGACGGCGTTCCCATCATGGAGCGCCCACTCCGTGTGCTCTCCACCGAAACCCGCCACACGTCCTACTTGAAGATCAGCGAGGGGTGTGATCATACGTGTGCGTTCTGCGCCATCCCCCTCATGCGGGGACTCCATCGGTCCCATCCCCTCGACGAACTCGTGAGGGAAGCGGCGTCCATGGGCGCCCAGGGCGTGAAAGAGATCAACATCGTGTCTCAGGATACGACCTGGTACGGCCGTGACCTCAGGCGCCAGGACCGGACCGCCCCGCTGCTGCCCGGTCTGCTGCGGGGTCTCCTTTCGGGATCCGACATCCCCTGGTATCGCCTCTTCTACATGTATCCGTCGGGTATCACCAGGGAGCTCGTTGACCTCATGGCGGACGAGCCACGGATTCTGCCCTACCTGGACATGCCCATCCAGCATGGAAGCGATCGTGTGCTCGAGCTCATGCGCCGGCCCGAGCGGCAGGCGACCATCCGGGAACGTGTCGCCTGGCTCCGAGCGGCCATTCCGGACCTGACGCTGCGAACGACAGTGATCGTAGGTTTCCCGGGCGAGACGGAGGAGGACTTCCAGTCACTTCTCGGCTTACTCGAGGAGATCGAATTCGACAGGGTGGGGGCCTTCGGATACTCCGTCGAAGAGGGGACGCGAGCCGCCGAGATGCCCGGCCAGATCCCGAGCTCCCTCGTCCACGAGCGCTTGGAGGCTTTGATGGAGGTCCAGCGTGACATCTCGTTCGACCGGAACCTCCAGCTCGTAGGGGCACGGACGAGCGCTTTGGTGGATCGGCTGGACACGGACGATCCCGAGTATGCGGCGGTGGCTCGGACCGCGGCGCAGGCCCTGGACGTGGATGGCGTGACCAACCTCGTCTTGCCCGCGGGGACCAGCTCCGAAGGCCTGATGCCGGGAGGCTTCGTCGAGATCGAAATCGTGGACGCCTTGGACTACGACTTGGTGGCGGAGGTGAGGACATGATAGGAAGGGCCTATCGGGGGCGGGGCTGGACCGCGGGTCACGGGTTGGTGGCGGTCCTCGTGGCGGTAGCAGTGGCGACCCCTGTCGCCGGGCAGGATCTGGCGGATCTGGACTACGAGCATCTTTCCTTTCGCGGCATTGGTGCGGAGGTTGGGTATCTCTTCCCCACCCGCGTCCAGCGGACGGAGAGTTACAGCTTGCGCCTGGATCTGGGTTATCTCGGGCCTGGACTTCGCCTGGTGCCGAGGCTGGGCTACTGGAAGGCGCCATTCCAGGCTTCGGAGGTGACCGAGCTCGAGGACCGCGTGGCGTCTCTAGTGTCGCGGGAGATCGGGGGGCTGCCACCCGTGGTAGACTTGGGTGTCATCGAGTGGACGGATTACCAGTTGGGGTTGGATGCCCACGTCGTTTGGTCGCTACCGTTGAATCTGCTCACCTACGCCGGGCTCGGCGTTTCCGCGCACATTCTCGACGGGAGCGGACAGGCCATCGAGGGTACGTTCATCGAGGACCTGCTGGACAGCGTCAGCGCTGGCTTCAACCTCCATCTTGGAGGAGAATATCCGCTGAGCGACCGATTCCGCATCCACGGCGAGGGGCGATACGAGGTGCTGGAGGACATGCAGTACTTTCAGATTCGGCTCGGAGGCAGCGTCCTCTGGGGCAGCTTGGTTCCCGGTGAGGAGAGGCGATGACGGAGCGCACCGAGGCGATTCGCCTTGGCATCGTGGGGATCGGCGCCATCAGTCAGGTGGTGCATGTCCCAATCCTCACGGAGCGGAATGATGTGGCTGTAACCGCTCTCGCGGATTCTGACCCACACAAGGCCAGGACGTTGGCAGAACGGTTTGGCGTCGGCCGCGTGGTGGACTGGGAGGAGCTCGTCGAGGATCCGGACCTCGACGCGGTGGTTCTGACTACGCCGAACCACCTACACGAGGACATGAGCGTGCGGGCTCTCGAAGCGGGGAAGCACGTTCTGGTGGAGCGGCCGCTGGCCTCGACCTCCGAGGGCGCCCAGCATATCATCGACGCCGCCAGACGAAGTGGGAGGATTCTCATGGTGGGGATGCCGCATCGCTTCCGCCCGGAGGTCTCCGCATTGCGCAACCTGGTGGCGGGTGGGGAACTAGGTGAGCTGTACGCGGCAAGGGCGAGTTGGATGGTTCGACCCGTGACTGTCACACGGCCCACCTGGCGTCAGAAGCGTGACACGGCCGGCGGGGGCGCACTCATCGACCTGGGCGTCCCCGCGATGGACTTGGCCCTCTGGATGACCGGCTTCCCCCGCATCGAGCGGGTCTCGTGCATTCTGCAGTACGGCGACTTCGAGGTCGAGGATGCCGCCACGGTCATGGCTGAGGCAGAAGACGGGATGGCTCTTACGCTAGAGGTGTCCAACCGCCTGTTCGCCCGGGAGGACAGATTCTACGCGCGACTGCTGGGCACGGAGGGTTCCGGGTCATTGCCTCCGTTGAGCGTGTACCGCCAGCTCGGCGGACGCCCCTTGGAGGTGACACCGCGCCAGCCCAAGCCGCGTGGTGGAGAGAATCCCTACACCAATGCGTACCGCCGCCTGCTCGACGAATTCGTGCGTGCGGTGCAGGGTCGGGTGGACGTGCCTCTCCCCGATGAGCAGGTGCAGCTCATCCGCCTGGTAGAGGCGTCGTACGAGGCTGCGGCCTCCGGACGGGAGGTTCGGCTGACGTAGGCCGTGGTTGAGAGAGTGGGGCTTGCTTTGCGGCGCTCGGGCGCCGGGGACGGACCGGGATCGCGGCCGTATCGTGGCTCCCCCTGGTCCCGGGTGTTCCCCGGACCGGGGGAGCGGCTCTTTCCGGCCTTGTCCGGGATCCTGCTGGCCCTGTCGTTTCCGCCGCTGCACCTCCTGATTCCACCGTTCGTGGCCTTCATACCGTTCGCTCTGTGGTGTGTGCGGCTCCCGCCCGGGGTCAGTGGTGCCCGGTCGGCGGCGCGGGGTGGCTTCTTCCTGGGCATCGTCGCCCACGGGCTCTTGCTGCATTGGCTGCTCCCCGCCCTGATCTGGACGACGGCGTGGGCGCCCGTCGCGTTCTTCACGGTGGTCGCCGTCCTCTCGACCCTCGCGGCACTGTTCGGCTGGGTCTTGCACCGGATAGTGCACGGAGCGGGTGTGCCCATCTGGCTGGCCCTGCCCGTGGCCTGGACGGCCAAGGAATGGGCTCAGGGGCACCTCCCGGGCCCGTTCTCGTTTCCGTGGCTCGAGCTCCCCGTGGCCCTGACGGGCTTTCCCGAGCTGCTGGGCCTTGCGGAGATCGCCGGGGGGCGTGGCGTGTCCTTCTGGCTGGTGATGGTCAGCGGACTCGGGACCTGGGTCATCGCCGGGTGGAGAGCGCACCGTAGGCGTTGGCGCGTGGCCGCTTCGGTGGTGGTGGCGGTGGTCGCCGTATCGCCAGGGCTTTGGGGCATGCATCGAGCGGGGACGATGTCCACCGTGCCGGTCGCGCGGGTCGCGCTCATCGGTACGGACCTTCCTGTGGCCATGCGAGCCGACGCGGATCGCTGGAACGCGGCCATGGCGTCCGAGTTGGACGATGCGCTCCGTGGTCTGGCCGGCGAGGACCTCGATCTCCTGGTCCTGCCGGAGGGGGCCTTGATGGCGCCGGCTACAGTGGATGGTGACGCGACGATCTACCACCGGCTGAGCGATGTCGCGGCCACGCTGGACGCGGCGGCTCTGCTCGGCGTTTACACAGCCGGTCCCGCCTCGGAGAATCAGGCGGTCCTGTTGACGCCGGACGGCACCGCCCATGCGCCCTACCGCAAGCGCCGGCTGGTACCCCTCGTGGAGTGGCTGCCCGGTGACGCGCCACCGGATTCTGGGACGCCTGTGGTGCTCTCGCGAACCTCCGCCGGTCCGTCTGGGCAGTCGAGGGCTAGGGTGCGCTATGGTCCGCTCATCTGTTTCGAGACGGTCTTCCCCGATGTCGCCCGGCGAGCGCGCCTGGCGGGGGCGCAGATATTGGTCAACGTCAGCAACGACGCGTGGTTCACCGCCAGCGGTGGGCTCGGGATCGTGGGACGCCATCAGCACGCCGCTCATCTCGTGGTGCGGGCCGTGGAGCATCGTGTGGGCGCGGTACGGAGTGCCAACGGAGGTCCTTCATTCGGTGTACATCCGTCCGGTCGGATCGAAGCCGCTTCGGTGGGTCGCACCGTGACCGTGCTGTCGGTCCGCTCCGGCCTGACGCGCACGGTATACACGCGGACCGGCGATTGGGTGGGCCCGCTGTCGATCCTGTTCATGGCGCTGCTGCTGACGGTGGTCGAGGTTCGCGGCCGCCGCCATGCACCGGTCAGCTGAGGGCCCGCGCGTCCGATGTCGACCCGACATCGACCCATCCAACCACCGAGCCCCTTGCTCTCTGGACCGTGGCCGGCTCTCTCGGTAACTTTCCCAGTCTATCCCGGGACCGGTCGGAAATCGGGCCCGGAAGCATGGGGACACGGCAGGAGCCACGCCGCCCCCAGCCCCTTTGGACGTTCTGGAGCAGGTCATGAAGCAGGGTATCCACCCCGAGTCCTCCGCCACCGCGGTCATCTGCGCGTGCGGGAATCGGTTCGAGACGATGTCCACCGTGGACGAGATCCACGTGGAGATCTGTGCCGTCTGTCACCCGTTCTACACGGGCAAGCAGCGGCTCGTCGACACTGCTGGTCGTGTCGATCGCTTCAAGAGGAAGTACGAGAACGCCGGCAAGTGATGCGGCGCGAGCTCCGCTCGCCCCGCCCCGGTTCCGCTAGCGGGATGTCCGGATTCCTTCGCCCATGAAGGCCGAAGCCCTCGATCCTCGCCTCGAGGAGCGCCTCCGCGAAGCAGGGCTCCGCTTCGAAGAGGTGGACGCCGAGCTGGCCAGCCCCGAGGTCCTCTCCAATCCCGAGCGCCTCAAGACACTCGGGCAGGAGCGTGCGCACCTCGAGCCGGTGGTGGAAGCGGGCCGGCTGCTCCGAGAGCTGGCAGCGGAGCGCCAGGGCGCCGCTGAGCTCCTCGCCGAGGCGGACGAGGAGGAGATGGCCGTGCTTGCCTCGACGGAAATCGAGGCATTGGATGACCGGATCGCCAAGCTCCAGGATCAAATCAAGGAGCTGCTTATTCCGCCGGATCCGCTGGCGGACCGTCCGGCCGTCGTGGAGATTCGGGCCGGCACGGGTGGCGACGAAGCAGGCCTGTTCGCCGCGGACCTCTTCCGCATGTATCGGCGGATGGCCGAGCGCGAAGGGTGGACCGTGGACTTGATGAGCTTGTCCGAGGGAATTCCCGGAGCCCTCAAGGAGGTGGTCTTCACCGTCAAGGGGAAGGGCGCCTACGGAAGGCTGCGGTACGAGTCGGGTGTCCACCGGGTCCAGCGGGTGCCGGAGACCGAGAGCCAGGGCCGGATCCACACGTCGGCAGCTACGGTGGCCGTGCTCCCGGAGGCGGAGGAGGTCGATCTCCAGATCGACCCCAACGACCTCCGTATCGACGTCTTCCGCTCCTCCGGCCCAGGTGGTCAGTCCGTGAACACTACGGATTCCGCCGTGCGGATCACCCACCTTCCGACGGGGGTGGTGGTCTCGTGCCAGGACGAGAAGTCGCAGATCAAGAACAAGGCGAAAGCCATGAAGGTGCTCCGGAGCCGGCTGTTGGACCGGATGATCGCCGAGAGGGAGGCCGAGCGAGCGAGGAACCGGCGAGCCCAGGTTGGGACGGGGGACCGGTCTGCGAAGATCCGTACGTACAACTTTCCCCAAAGTCGGGTGACGGATCACCGCATCGGGCTGACCTTGCACTCCCTTTCCGACATCCTGGACGGTGACCTCGACGAGATCATCGCGTCGCTCCGAGTCGCCGCCGAGGAAGAGCGGCTGGACGAATCGGAGCGTTGAGCCCATTGGATTCGTCGCACGGTCCGTCGGAGCAGGGCGCCTCGTCCGCCCCGGGCGGATCAG
>JBDHIF010000163.1:0-2494 GCA_039587535.1 Gemmatimonadota bacterium | reverse complement strand
TTCGATCCGGAATGGCCTTGTGACCTGGCGCGGGCTTGCCCGAGACACGGAGGAAGAGATCCAGGAGTTGCGTCAGGCGACCCGCGATATCGTCGAGCACGCGCGCGGGAAAGGTATGCTAGCCGTCGCGGCGCAATACATAGATCGGGGCATCGGAGAGGTGCTCGTCGCCGATGGGCGAACGATGCCCGAGGTCCTTGCTGATCTCATGCGCGATCCTGTCTTCGTTGACCTAGTGCTCTGGAAGGCCGATTCGCACTGGGAGTATGTCAATGAACTCACGAGACTGCGCGACCTCCTTGTGGAGATCAACGAGCAGCTAGGACGTGGTCAGTAAAGCGGTAGTGCCCTCCGGCCGCGCCGTCGAATAACAAACAGTTGCAGGCTTCGTTCGCTACGCTCACTTCGACCTACATGGCTCGCGTTCGCGAGCCGTGACGGCAACTTTGAACGTTATGAGAAGTTGCCCTAGCGGTGCGGTCCTCTGAGGGGGGGATTAGATTCGGCTTATGATTCTCCGCCCAAACGATACTGATCCTGCTGCCTGGTCCGAGTACACGGCTGTACTGGATCGTATGGATGGCTCCGCGCGCTTAGCGGCAGCCGTCGAGCTAAGCGACGCGGTGCGGGAACTGCGCCTCGCGGGGATCCAGGCCAGACATCCTGGATGCGACCCTCGTGAGGCCCTCAGTCGACTCGTGGAGGAGGACTACGGAGTCCGCCTGCCCGTAGCGACGTGAGCCTGAAGGCGTTCTTCCAAACGGTCGTCGCGATTCTCGACCGCGCCGATGTCCCCTATATGCTCACCGGCTCCCTTGCTGCCGCCTACTACGCAGTGCCGCGGGCGACTCAAGATCTAGACGTGGTCATCGAGGCCGAGCGCTCCGGGATTGAGCGGGTCGTCCAGGGCCTTCGTAGTGCTGGCCTCTACGTTGAACAGGAGGCCGCACTGGAAGCTCAGAAGGTGCAGGGTCAGTTCAACGCGATCGACCCATCATCAGGCTGGAAGGTTGACCTGATTGTCCGGAAGGATCGCGAGTACAGCCAGGTGGAGTTCGGACGTCGTCAACAGGTCCGACTGCTCGACGTCGAGGTGAGCATCGCGAGTCTCGAAGACGTACTCATCTCCAAGCTCGAATGGAGCGAGATTGGGGATTCGGCCCTACAGCGGGCCGATGTACTCCAGCTACTTCAGCGGCGGTGGGGCGAGATCGACCACTCGTACGTCGACACGTGGGTGGGCACGCTTGGCCTGGAGGACGCGTGGGATAAGGTCTGCCGCGAGGTCGCGCCGGATAGGGGTGGCGGAGCCAGCTGAGTAGCGGTGGCCGGTTGGCAACATCTCATAACAGCGGGCCTCCGGCTCGGGCCGTTCGCCCCTCGACCCAACCGGCCCACATCGGGGCAGCTAGGGCCCCTCGACCCAACCGGCCCACATCGGGGCAGCTAGGTTCAGATGCTGCCTGGGTGAATGGCCGTCGCTAACCTACGAGAAAGCGGGGCCGGTTCGGAGGCCCTGGAACGTTATCGGACAGGCGGCAACCAAAGCGACTCACGGCAGGCTGATGCCGAGGAGGGTGAAGACTATGACTTTACCGCGTCTCTCGTCCGGAACGTTGATGGTCTTGACCCACTATCTGGTCTTCGGTTTGGCCACCATACCAGCAGAGGCTCAGTCGCGGGCTGACTCACTCGACGTTCTCGTGGCCGTCCTAGATCACTTCGCGGCCGATGATGCCCCCCTCCTGCTCGGCGATGACGTGCCGCAACTGGTGATCGACGCGGCAGCTCTTCGAGGCGGCGAGACGCTTGAGGTTCCGAGTAACGTTCCCGTCTTCTGCGAGGGGAGACTCGCCGAGGAATTGATTACTCCGGAGGACCTGGTTGGGCGGCGAGTGTTCGTGTCCTTGAGACCCGGCTCTGGACCGTTGCCGACGCGAGTTGCCCAGGGCGACTCCACGGGGCCCGAGACGGAGCCACGAGACCCTCTTGAGAGTCGGATGAGCATTTGGTCGCCCGCATTCTACCTCGATCGCGCCGTCGCCTACGTATCGGTGTCGGCCAGCTGTATCCGGCGTCCAGGCGGCGGTGGACTCCAGTTCGAATTGGATGACGGTCGGCGCGTTAGCAATTTCTCCTACGGGTCGACCTTTGAGTTGCGCCGAGAGGAGGAAGGGTGGGCCGTCGTGAGAACGATCTCCGGCTTCATGTCCTGAGGTAGAAGTCACCAAGTGAACGTCCGATAACACTGGGCCTCCGGCTCGGGCCGTTCGGCCCTCGGCGCAACCGGCGCGCACTACCCTGCCCTAACCACGGTGCTGGCGACCAGAGCGGGCGCAGGTTACCTGAAGGAATGGGCCGAGCCGGTTCGGAGGCCCTTGAACGTTAGCTGACATGCTCCGGCCATCTTTGAACGGCCATAGTCGGCGATTACGGAAGATCGATACTGGAGAGGACAGCGTATGCCAAGAGCGCTCGCCTATTCCCTCCTCGT
>JBDHIF010000162.1:0-2169 GCA_039587535.1 Gemmatimonadota bacterium | reverse complement strand
ACCCCCTACGACTACCGGCTGCGTGCAGTGAACAGCGTCGGAGCCTCGGGCTGGATCTCCGCCAGCGCCACGACCGATGATCCGCCGGATTTCGTGGACGACGTCGCCACGAGCGAGATCTTCGGCGCTGGCTCCGTCAGCGGCAGCTACGCCCAGACAGGCAGCCAGGATGGCTCTCTCCAGGTCATCACGGAGCGAGAGTCTGGCGGGAGGAAGACCCAGCGCTACAGCTATCTGGTACACGAGTGGGAATTCGACGTGTACGGCGGGGGATCCGTGACGTTCTTCGCCAAGGCCTGGGCGCCCGCCTCCTCGGACGGAGACTCGTTCCTCTTCTCCTACACCACCGACGGCTCGAGCTACGTACCGATGTTCGAGGTTTCGAATACCGATGAGGGCGGTGGCTACGAGTCCTTCGCGATGCCTGTTTCAGCACAGGGGCCGATCGGCGTTCGAGTCGTCGATACGGATCAGACAAGAGGGAACCGATCCCTCGACAGCCTGTTCGTGGATCACCTGTACTTCCGGTCGGATCTCGTTCCCGGCGAGCCCCCCGCGGCGCCCTCGGCGCTCGGCGCAACGGCTGCCTCGTCCAGCCAGATCGATCTCGCCTGGCAGGACCATTCAGGCGACGAGTACGGCTTCCGCATCGAGCGCTCTGTGGCAGGGGGCAACTACGACGTGACGAGCTTCTCCGATGTTGGATTGGCGGCGGACACGACTCACTACTACCGGGTGAGCGCCTACAACGGCTCCGGGGCGTCCGGATATACCAGCGCCATGGCGACCACGCTCGAGGGCAGCGCCATCGAGCTCAGCGCGGACGGCTACAAGATCAAGGGACGCCAGAACGTGGATCTCTCCTGGAGCGGAGTCACGACGCCAAACGCCTGGATCTACCGGGACGGCGGACTCATCGCGACCGTGCCGAGCGCCTCGGGGGCCTACACCGACGCGATCGGCGCCAAGGGCGGTGCCACCTACATCTACTCCGTGTGCGTGGAGGGCGGCTCGCTCTGCTCTGACCCGGTCGAAGTGATCTTCTAGCGCACCGCTGCTCGCGAGACCGGTGGCTCCGACTCAACGGGGGCACTGCGGGGAGCACCTGTCCAGGAAGTGTGGGATCAGGAACGGGTTGAATAGCGCTGACGAAGCCAGGCGACGTCCTTCTCCTGTGAGCCCTTATCGCCAATTCGAGCGATGGAAATCCTGCCGCCGTCGCGGACAACGTAGAGGCGTCCATTACCGGAAAACCCGAGCTCTTCGGCCCTGGAGTCCGAAATCCGGCAGCGAAAGTTCGCCTTCGACGGGTCGTGCTGAAGCAGGCCCAGCTGCCGCTCCAGCGCGTGAACGCGTTCGTGAGACAGGTTCGCGACCTGGCGAAAGAACCCGGCCTCGAATCGCAGACTCGGGTAGCACTTCTGGAACCGGTGATGGAGGACGTTCTCTCTTTGCTCGCGCGACCGATTGATGAGGGCCTCGATCTGGCGCGTTTCCTCGAGTAGCTCGCGTGCGGCCTGAAGATCGTTTCGCAGCGACAGGTTCTCTTCGACGACCTCGGCGACCTCATCCTCTGGAATCGCTGAAGCCAGCTGTTGCTCCAGCTCTGCGATGTGGTGAGTCTTCTCCTCCTGTTCAGATCTGAGGATCTCCAGCTCCTGAAAGTGGTGCTCCAGTCGAGTCTCTCGCGACACGTAGTTCTGGTAGAGCTCAGCTCTCTCTCTCCACTCTTGAATCTCATCCGTAATGGCTCGCAGCGACCAGTCGCGTCTTTCCTTGTGAGCGTTTTTCAGCTCCTTGGCGATGGCGCGGATCTCGGCCCTCGATAGGAGTTGATCACGACGGCGAGCATCCAGAATGGCCTTCGCGGCGTACCCCAGGACGAAGGTCGTGCCATAGACCAGCGGGATCGTGGTGAGCGCGCCCGGGAACGGGATGACGGTGTTGTACAGGCCGAGGATCACCTGGTGAGCAACGACACTCCATCCGACGACCCCGACAATCAACGCCACGAGCTCGCTCGTGGCGTGATGTCCCATGGGGCGTCCCATGATTCGCCGCATCACGATCACCATCACGAGCTGTATGGGGCTCAGGATGAACAGATGATGAAACGGGAGAGGCTGTACGGCGACGAACGCGCAGGTCAGCGCCGTGAGCTGAATGATG
>JBDHIF010000068.1:0-13880 GCA_039587535.1 Gemmatimonadota bacterium | reverse complement strand
GATCGACGAATTCGACCGGGCATGGGAGGAGGGCACGATGTTCCTGCTGACCATGCATCCGCACCGCATCGGCTACCGGTCGAGGATCGTCGCGCTCGAGGGCTTGATCGACCATATCAAGTCGAGACCCGACGTGTGGTTCGCCACGCACGAGGATGCCGCCAACTACGTCATCGAGAGGTCCGGCCTGGAACGGTAGGTATCACGGCCGCCCATCGCATGCCGGTGCGAGCTAACGCACATCCACGGCGAAATCGCCCATGACTCCCGGCCGAGGCAGAATCGAACGACCATGAGCGTCAACTTGGCACCTGTTGGGTTGGAATGGGAACGCCAGGACGGGACCTGGTACCTCGCGAGGATCGCGCCCCGACGAACCTTCCTCGCGGAGCGCAGGGACGACGAGCTCCGGGAGCTGAGCTACGCCGAATGCCTCCGCGCAGCCGAAGGAATCGGGTCGCATCTGGTCCAGGCGGATCCCGGAACGGTCCTCGTGCTGAGCGGGAACAGCGTCGATCATGCTCTCCTCATGCTGGGCGGCTACGTCTCCGGAACGGCCATCGCGCCGATCTCCGTGGCGTATTCGACGCTCAGCAGGGACTTCGAGAAGTTGCGACACATCGTGGATGTCCTCCGGCCGGGCCGCGTGTTCGTCGAGACACCAGAGCCCTTCGAGCGAGCGCTCACCAGCGGCGTGCTCCAGGGCGTGCCGGTCCTGACAGGCTCGGACCTCCGGGAGGCGATGCGAGCGCCCGCGACCGACGCGCTCCGCGAGCGCGAAGCGAGCATCGACGCTGACACTGTCGCCAAGGTACTCTTCACGTCGGGATCGACGGGCACACCGAAGGGCGTGCTGAATACGCACGGCATGCTCACCGCCAACCAGCAGATGATCGCTCAGCTCTGGCCCTTCCTGGAGCACGAGCCCCCGACCATCGTCGACTGGCTGCCGTGGAGCCACACGTTCGGTGGCAACCACAACTTCAACATGGTCCTGCGGCACGCGGTTACTTCAACGTGCCCGCCGGGTACGCCGCCCTGCTGCCGCACCTCGAGCAGGACGACGAGCTGCGCGACGCATTCTTCCGGAGATTGCAGGTCATCTTCTACGCAGCCGCGTCCCTCCCGGAGGATATCTGGCAGCGACTCTCGGCGCTGGCCGAGATGAGCGGACGGGGAGACGTGTTCATGACCACGGCCTGGGGCGCGACGGAAACGTCACCGTTGGTGACGTCCGCCCACTTTCCCCTCCAGCGGGCGGGCAATATCGGAGTGCCCGCCCCGGGCGTAGAGCTGAAGCTCGTCCCGCAGGGTGGGAAGCTCGAGGCCCGGGTGCGCGGCCCCAACGTGATGAGCGAGTATCTGCGCGAGCCGGAGCTCACCCAGGCGGCCTTCGACGAAGAGGGCTTCTACCGCATCGGAGACGCCCTCAAGTTCGTCGATGACGACCATCCGGAGCTCGGCCTCCTGTTCGACGGACGCGTGGCGGAGGATTTCAAGCTCACGACCGGGAGCTGGGTGAGCGTGGGAGCCCTACGTAACGCCCTTCTGAGCTGCACCTCGCCTGCCCTCCAGGATCTCGTCATCACCGGGCACGACGCCGACTTCGTCGGCGTTCTCGCGTGGCCGGACCCGGCTCGTTGCGCCGCTGTCGTGGGCTCCGAGCTGCCGATCGGCGAGCTGTGCGACGATCCCCGGTTGCGGGGACATCTGCAGCGTTGCATCGAGGAGTGGAACGCCTCCCACCCAGGTCGCTCGACCCGGATCCGGCGGCTGCTGCTTCTGAGGGAGCCGCCCAGCATCGACGCCGGTGAGATC
Source organism: Gemmatimonadota bacterium (assembly GCA_039587535.1). GTDB lineage: Bacteria > Gemmatimonadota > Gemmatimonadetes > Longimicrobiales > Gaopeijiaceae > JAWLHJ01. The sequence continues at coordinate 12,062 of JBDHIF010000068.1, read as the reverse complement.
ACGGACAAGGGCTACATCAATCAGAGCGCGGTACTCGGGAGGCGGACCGTGGAAGTCGAGCGGGTGATGCGTCCGTCGCCGACGGAGGACGTCTTGAGCTTCGCCGATGCCGGCTAGAATCGACGGCCCCCCTGAGCTGATCGGAGTCGACGAAGTCAGCGGATGGGGGGCCGCGATGGACGGGCTCGGATCCCGGGCTGAAAGCCATGTTCGAGCCGGCCGAACGCACGCCCGGCCCCTCGTCAGGGCCGGACGCGCCAGAAGTGTGACCGGTAGCTGAAGACCGTGAACGCGATCCGATCTCCTGTGGGGGCGTAGGCCGGCTGGGTCTTGTGCGTGGGATCGAAGGTGAGCTGCTCGGAGAGCCCGCCGCCGACGGGCACCCGGAAGATCTGCAAGTACCCGCCAGGTCCTCGGTCCACGTACGCGGCCCAGCGCCCGTCCGGCGATACCCCGATGCCGGAGTGGATCTGGTCCGAGCCGTACTCGTGGAACCGCGCCGGCGCTCCCCCCTGCCGGGAGACACGCCAGAGGCTCTTCCGGCCAAATGCCTCCACTGCCTCGAATACCAGGGTCTCTCCTGCGTCCGCCCACTCGCCGTGGATGATCTCGTGCTCGAACGCTCCTAGGTCGATCCGTGTCTGTGGCTGGGTGGCGGCGCCGGTCTCTTGATCGATGCCGATGAGGAACAGGTGCGAGTTCGTACCCCCGCCTTCCTCCTCGCGGTAGCTGGTGAACACGATCCACCTGCCGTCGGGCGACCAGCGAGGCCATCCGGTCTCGTCCCCGCCCTGGCTGAGCATACGCGCCTCACCGCTGCCGTCCGCCGGCATGAGCCAGATATCGTCCGAATCCACGTGGGTGTGGAACGCGATCCAGCGTCCGTTCGGAGACCAGACCATGCCCTGATCCTCAGACGGCGAGGCGCGCACCACGATCTCCGGCTGCTCATGAGGCGCCGTGGGAGACGCGGACACGGTGCCGATCTCCTGAGCGATGTCGGGATAATGGATGTCGTCGGTGACGTGACGCCACGATCCGTAGGTCAGCGCCACCTGAGTCCCGTCCCAGCTCCACGTGGGGGTTTCGGACTGGAACGTCGTGAGCGGAACCGATGGCCCTCCATCCGAGGGTGCCGTGGCCACGAACGTCCGGTAATCCTGGCTTCGGAAGACGATGGACCCGTCGCCCGCCACGGTCGGGTCGTACGCATCCCGAGCGAATCCGGTGAGACGGCGTGGCGTCCCTCCGTCCACCGGCCGAGCCCAGAGATCGAGGAACCCCTCGTCACCCGGCACTCCGTAGTAGAGGGCGCCTCCGTCCGGTGAGAAGGCGAGTCCCCCGTATGCCTCCTGGTCGTCGAACAACGCGTCCGTCGCGCCGCACGGGAAACGGACGGTCTGCCGCCCGGACTCCATCGACAAGCAAGCCAGCAGACCCCCGGGAGACCACGCTGGAGAACCGAGCCGTGGACCGGAAGCCACCTCCTCCCCGGTCCGTCCCTCGGCGTCGAGGACTACGACCGCGGTGCCGTCCGGGGTACGCGTCACACCGGCCACCCTCGAACCATCCGGCGACCAGGTGAGCTGGTCCAGCGCCGAAGGGAGTGGAGCCTCCGTCCGCTCTGGCCAGAGCGGCAAGGAGGTACCGCCGACCCGGTCGAAGATCCGCCATTGCACACCGGTGGCTGGAGTGAGGCCACGGGCCGCGAGGCGTCGGCTGTCCGGAAGCCAGGCCACGTATCGAACGGAGCGCAGACCAGTATCCATCACCTGAATCGCGCCGCCTTCGGCGGGCAGGACATGGATCCGCTCCCGCTCCACGTATGCCAGCCAACGACCATCCGGAGAGACCGCACCGGCGGGATCCCGGTACGCCACGGGTCCAGCCTGATCGGCGCTCACCAGATATTCGAGCGCAGGGAGCGCCTCCGCCTCGGACAGTGGATCTGTCGAGCAACCAGACAAGAGGACCACACCGAACGCAGCGAGTAGTCCTGGGAACAGCGACGCACGATCCACCTCTCCTCCCGGTCGTAGGCTTTGCCTCACCGGGCATCCCCGGGCGAAGCGGCCGCAAGGCCACCGTTAGCATATGCCTATCGCTACACGGGCGCACACCCAGACCGGAAACCAACCGTCCCACGGCCACGTAGGGCGATAGGAGCGCGTGGTGCTTCTCGCGGGACCGTAGGGCAAGATGACGACACTTATGCAGGATCTCCGCTTCGGCGTGCGCATGCTTCTGAAGACCCCCGTGGTGTCGGCCGTGGCGGCCCTCTCCCTGGCTCTCGGCATCGCGGCGAACGCCGCCATGTTCGCCCTCATGGACGGGTTCCTCCTGGAGCCCCTCCCCTTCGAGGACCAGCACGAGCTGGTGGTCCTCCGAGAGCTCCGCGAAGGCCAACCGATGGAAATGGCCGCGGGCGTGGCGGCTCCGAACCTCCGGGAATACACCGAAGCCACGTCGAGCTTCGAGGAGACCGCGGCCTATACGATCGAGCGGGCGAATCTCACGGGAACCGACCTGCCCGAGCAGCTGCAGGTGGTGGTGGCGGAGCCCAGCCTCTTCGATCTCGTGGGGGTCCAGCCGGCGTTCGGTCGAGGATTCCGCGACGACGAGGGTGCGGAAGGGAGCGGCGCCGTCCTGGTTCTGCAGCACGATTTCTGGGATCGTCGCTTCCTCGGGCGCCGCGACGTTCTCGGGAGCACCGTGACGCTGGACGGTGTCGCCTACACCGTCATCGGGGTTATGCCCGAGGACTTCGACATGGTCCCCGCGGATGTGCAGGCCTTCCGCCCGGCGGACTTCCGCGACCGAGAGGACCGAGCATCCCACGATCTCCTGGCCTTCGCTCGTTTGAGGCCCGGAACGGATCTCACCCAGGTTCAGCGGGAGCTCGCAGTCGTTTCCGACCGCCTCGCCGCCGAGTATCCTGACGGAAAACGGGGATGGGATCTCACACTGGCTCCGGTTGCCGATTGGTTCCCGGGCCCCACCGACCGGATGCTGGTCCAGATCCTGACAGCCGTCGCCTTCTTCGGTCTGCTCATCGCCTGCGCCAACGTCGCCAATCTCCTCCTGGGCCGGGCGGAGGTGCGCCAGAAGGAGGTCGCCGTGCGCACGGCCTTGGGGGCTGGGCGTAACCGGCTTCTTCGTCAGCTGCTCACCGAGAGCGTGACGTTGGGCCTGGCGGCGGGAGGCCTCGGCGTCGGTCTTGCCATCTATGTAGTGCGCTGGCTCCAGGGCGCCATGCCCCCGCAGATGCCCTCCAGCATGGTTCCGACGCTCAGCCCTCTGGTGGTCGCTGCCACCGTGGTGGTCTCCATCGTGGCCGGCATCGCCTTCGGCCTCCTGCCCGCCCTGCATGCGACTGGGGGTAGCCTGAGGGAGGCCCTCGGATCGGGAAGCCGGGGCGGAACGGTCGGTCGAAGTCGAAAGCGGCTGCGGAACGCGTTCGTCGTGGGGGAGTTCGCCGTTGCGTTGGCGCTCCTGGCCGGCGCGGGCTTCATGATCCAGGCCTTCGACAGCTTCATGAGGATCGACCCCGGTTACCAGGTCGACGGCCTGCTCACGTTCCAGATCTCGGTGCTGGAGGATCGCTACGACGACGATGAAGCCGTCGTGGCCTATCAGGACGAGCTCCTCCGGAGCCTGGAGGGGGTGCCCGGCGTAAGCGGTGTGGCCCTCATGTCCGCGCTGCCTCGCGGGTACGCTTCATCACGGACCCCGTATGAGGTCACCGGGCGCCCGGTGGCCGACGATGGCGAGCGCCCCACCGCCGACTTTCAGGTCGTGAACCCCGGGTACTTCACGTCTATGGGCATCGCCATCGTGCAGGGGCGGGCCATCGAGCGCTCCGATCGAACCGATGCCCAATCCGTCGCCCTGATCAGCAGAGCCCTTGCGGACCGGGAGTTCCCCGGCGAGGACCCCCTCGGCCGGAGTCTGGAGGTCCGAGGCACGTCCAGGACGGTCGTCGGGGTGGTCGAGGACGTCCAACAGCGACGGATCAGCCTCGCCGGCGAGGCGGGAGAGGCGATCTACCTTCCCTACGCGCAGCTGCCGAGCCGGAATCCCTCTTTCGCGGTGCGCTCCTCCGCGGGCGACCCATCGTCCTTGGCGGCGAACATCAGGCAGGCGGTCTGGGCGGTGGAGGCGGATCAACCTGTGGCCGACGTGCGCACGCTGCAGGACTACATCGACGAGTCGCTCGCCGGTCCGCGCTCCATATCGCTCTTCCTCACCGTGATGGGGGGCATCGCCCTACTCCTCGCGGCCATGGGCATCTACGGCGTCATGTCCCACTCGGTGACCCAGCGGCGCAAGGAGATCGGCATCCGTATGGCGCTGGGAGCCGGGCGGGGCTCCGTGGTGGGTATGGTGACTCGCACCGGCCTCGCCCTGGCGGGGGTCGGGATGCTCCTCGGCCTACCTCTGGCGTGGATCGTGTTCCGCGGGTTCACCGCCGCGGTCAACCTCTTCGCCGGCGACGTAGGGATCAGCTATGCGGTCACGCTCACGGGCGCACTCCTCGCGGTGGCGGCCCTGTCCACCTGGCTACCGGCCCGTCGGGCCAGCGGCGTCTCGCCGGTTCGAGCCCTGCGGGAGGAGTAGGGACGGCGGGGGCCGTTAGGTTCTACCGAGAAGCCACCAACACCAACTCGTCCCGCAGCGAAGTTCCCATGGCGCAGACCACTCATCGCACCCGAATCTCGGCGCGCTCGGTGGCCGGTATCACTTTCGCCACGAGCCTTCTGGCCACGGCTTGCGGCGCCCAGACGGACCCGGACCTCGGACCCACCGCTCCCGTTCGGGAGACCGTGCCCTGCACGGTGACTCGCATCGTCGACGGAGATACGATCGAGTGTGAGCCCGTGGGTCGCATTCGGCTGCTGGGCATCGACACCCCCGAGCTCGCCCAGGAGCCCTTTGGATCCCTGGCCAGCGAGGCCCTGGAGAGGCTGATCCCGGAGGGCCGCATGGTGCGGGTCGAGCCGGACGTGGAGGACCGGGACCGCTACCAACGGGCGCTCCGCTATGTCTGGGTGGACAGCACCATGGTGAATTGGGCCATGGTGAGGAGCGGGCATGCTGTCCTGCTCACCTACCAGCCCAATGTCCAATGGGTGGATGCCCTCGAGGAGGCCCAGATCAACGCTCGTGAGGAAGGGCTCGGGCTCTGGAGCATGGAAGGCTTCGACTGCCCGCCCCGAGACTTCCGGAATGGGAGCTGCCGTTAGCCGACGACTGGCCGACTCGCGCCACGGAGCGCCATGTTTCTGAACGCCTAGGCACCCCACTCCGGCCACCCGCCCATGTTCGACAAAGACCCCGCCCTCTTCCCCGTCCGCACCCGCTACGCCTACGCCGCGAACTGCGCCATCGGGCCGATGTACGCGCCCGCAGCCCAGGCGGCGCGGGACTTCCTCGACGCTCAGGCGCACGAAGGGGTCATGATGGCACCTCGATACGCGCCGGTGCTCGAGCGCTTCCGCACGAGCGTGGGTCGTCTCTTCGGCACGGCGCCGGAGGACGTCGCCTACGTGAGCAACACGGCCGAGGGTATGTCGCTCATCGCCAACGGGTACCCTTTCGAGCCGGGAGACCAGCTGCTGACGTACGACCTCGAGTTCCCGTCGAACTATTTCCCGTGGCTTCTCCAGAAGGATCGCGGGGTCGAGGTGATCCTCCTGTCCGACGTGGATCCCCTGGGCGACCTACCTGACCATTTGCCCCGAGCCTGGTCCATGGAGGAGCTCGAGGAGCGTGTCACCGACCGGACCAGAGTCATCACCCTGAGTCACGTACAGTTCGCCAGCGGGTACGCCGCCGATCTGGAGCGACTGGCCTGGAGCGACTGGCCGCCTTCTGCCGGGCCCGCGACATCGACCTGATCGTCGATGCGGCGCAGAGCCTGGGGGCCCTCCCCGTGCGCCCCGCGGAGCTCGGCATCGCAGCGGTCGTCGGCTCGGCCTGGAAGTGGATGCTGGCATCTCGGGGCGCCGGTCTCATCTACGTGAGTCCCGAGCTTCGGGCGAAGCTCCGTCTCACGCAGGTGGGAGACGCCACGATGACGCACCGTACCGACTATCTCGACCGTACCTGGGAGCCGGACCCGGCAGCCCGTCGATTCGAGCCCAGCACCCTCCCTTGGGAGCACCTGCTCACCCTCGACCGGGTGTGCGACGACCTGTTCGTGCGCTACGGAATGGAGCACATAAGGGCAGAGTTGTTCCGACTCCAAGACCTGATCCTCGGGCGCATTCGGTCGCCGAAGATCAGGCCTCTAGTCTTCGACGGACCTCACCGCTCCGGCATCCTCAGCATGCTCCCTGAGCAGGATGCCACCACGCTGGCCAGGGCAATCCGCAACGAGGGTGTCGTCGTAACCGACCAGCAAGGCTACCTCCGGGTAGCACCCCACTTCTACATGACCGACGACGAGGCCATTCGCGTGGGGGAGACCATCGACCGCCTGGCCTGAGACCCCGTGGCAGCCCGAGGGCGGACCCCCTACACTGTCCATCCACAGCAACGCGGAATGCGAGGAGTAACGGTATGACTTCGACCCACCCAACCCTGAAAGAGACCCTCGTTTCACGGGATCCCGGAACCGGCGACATCGTCGGCGAGGTCGAGGTGACCCCGGTGACCTGCATCCCGGAGATGGTCGCAACCGCGAGGGCTGCCCAGCCCGGTTGGGAAGCCCTGGGTCACGATGGGCGCGCCGAGCTCCTTGAGAGGGCATCGCGTGGATTCGAGCAACGCGCGGATGAGCTCGCCAGGCTCATCACCCGTGAGATGGGAAAGCCTGTCGCGGAGGCGAAGGTGGAAGTCCGGTCACTTCACGCCGGAATGCGCGAGCACCTGGACGAGATCGGTGAAGCACTGGCTCCCGAGCCGTTCGAAGACGGCGACACCCGGTCCGTCGTGTACCACGACGCGCTGGGCGTGTGCGCGGCCATCACACCGTGGAATTTCCCGATGTCCATGCCGAGCTGGATGGTCTTTCCCGCGCTGGCCGCCGGAAACACGGTGCTGCTCAAGCCGTCCGAAGAGACGCCCCTCTGTGGTCAAGCCTATGTCGACGTGCTCAACGAGGTTCTCCCCGAAGGCGTGCTACAGGTCGTCCACGGAGCGGACGAGCAGGGGAAAGCGCTGGTGGCGGCAGACGTGGATCTCGTAGCGTTCACCGGCTCCGCGGAGGTCGGCAAGCGCATCATGCGCGCCGTGTCCGACACGCTCAAGCGGCTGATCCTGGAGCTCGGCGGCAAGGACCCCATGATCGTGCTGGAGAGCGCGGACCTGGACGACGCCGCCCGCTTCGCGGCGCACAACAGCTTCCGCAATGCCGGACAGGTTTGCGTATCCACCGAGCGCATCTTCGTGACCGAGCCCGTGGCCGATGACTTCGAGCGCCTGCTGGTGGAGCAGACCGCACAGATCCGCCAGGGGCACGGACTCGAGGACGGGGTTCGGGTGGGTCCCATGGTGAGCGCGCGCCAGCGTGATCACGTCCTGGCGCAGCTCGAGGCGGCGGTAGCCTCGGGAGCCAAGGTGCTCGCCGGTGGAGCGGGCCATCACGACAACTTCGTGACACCCACGGTGCTCACCGACGTGACCGAGTCCATGTCCATCGCCCAGGACGAGACCTTCGGTCCGGTGGCCTGTGTGACGCGGGTTTCCACCGCCGACGACGCCGTGCGACTCGCCAACGATACGCGGTTCGGCCTGGGAGCGGTGGTGTTCGGTGCGGACGACGAGGAGACGGGGCGGATCGCACGCCAGCTGAAGGCCGGGATGGTGGGCATCAACCGATCTGCGGGCGGCGTCCGGGGCACCCCGTGGGTTGGAGCCCGCCAGAGCGGATACGGTTTCCACAAGTCGAAAGACGGTCACCGACAGTTCACCCAGACGCGGGTCGTGACGCGATGAGAGCTCTGAGTCGTTTTCTGCTCGCCGCCGCCAGCGGCATGCTTATGATGAGTGCAACGTCTCTCGCGGCTCAGGACAGTCCTCCCTTCTCCGTCGGGGAGGTCCAGGCATCGGCCGGAGAGCGCGCGTCGGGATACCTGGAGATTCCGGAGGGCCGTGACGAAGGAACGCGGATCCCCATCACCGTCATCCACGGCGCCCTTCCAGGTCCGGTGCTGGGGCTTATCGCCGGCACCCACGGGTACGAGTACGCACCCATTCTCGCCCTCCAAGCGATCAGGGCCGATGTGGACCCCGCGCAGCTCTCGGGCACGCTGATCCTGGTGCATGTAGCCAACCTCCCATCCTTCCTCGGTCGGACGATCTACTACAGCCCGGTGGACGGAGAGAACCTGAACCGAGCCTTCCCCGGGGACCCGAACGGGTCCATCAGTGAGCGTATCGCCCTCGCGCTGACCCAGGAGGTCATCGAACGATCCGACGTGGTGCTCGACCTCCACGCCGGTGACGGGAACGAGCACCTGCGCCCCTTCGTCTACATGCCCGTCACGGGCGACGGCGAGCTCGATCGAAGGACAAGAGACCTGGCGAGGGCGTTCGGGATCGATCACGTGGTGTTGGATCCTGCGCCGGACGTGGATCCGATGGCCTCGCTGTTCGTGGACCACACGGCCATCAGTCGTGGTGTCCCGGCCCTCACCACCGAAACCGGGATGCTCGGCTCCACCGAAGCCCGTTGGGTGGAGATGGCGGAGCGCGGCATCTGGAACGTCATGGCCCACCTGGGAATGGTGGACCGTCGACCTGTCCTCGCCGAAGGCGTCGTCTGGCTCGAGAACTACGAGGTGGTCAGCGCCCCGGCCACAGGCGTGTTCCTCCCCGCCGTGGAATCGGGCTACGCGGTCTCGGAGGGCACGCTGCTGGGTCGGCTCGTGGACTTCTTCGGTGACCCCATCGCCGAGATTCGCTCGCCGTTCGCCGGCGTGGTGAACTACGTGGTCGGGACGCCGCCAGTCTCGGAAGGAGAGCCGCTGGCAATGGTGAGCCGTATCGCCGACGGGAGCTGAAAGAGGGCCGGGCCGGCGGCCGAGCGCCGACGACGTCCTGGGCCTCGGTCAGCGGCCTCCGTAGGTGACCCGGAAGATTCGGTTGCCGCCGTCATCGGCTACCAGTAACGAGCCGTCCGGGTCCTGGAGCACGCCCACGGGCCGTCCCCAGACCTCCTTCTCCTCGTCGTCGCGCAGGATGAAGCCGGTCAGGAAGTCCTCCGGAGGGCCCGCCGGCACCCCTGCGTCGAACGGGATGAAGACCACGGAATAACCCACCAGGTCCAGGCGGTTGATCGACCCGTGCAGTGCTACGAAGGCGCCGCCGCGGTATCGCTCTGGAAACTGGTCGCCGGTGTAGAACATCATACCCATCGGCGCGGCGTGTGCAGGCAGGAGGACGTCGGGCACGAGGGTGGCCTCCACGAGATCCGGACGGGCTCCGTTGAGGATCGGCTCCGGATTTGGACCGATGTAGGCGTACGGCCAGCCGTAGAACCCTCCATCCGCCACCGAGGTCACATAGTCGGGGGCGAGATCGTCACCCAGATGATCCCGCTCGTGGACGGCGGTCCACAGCGCCCCGGATTCGGGGTGGAAGGACATGGCTACCGGGTTCCTAAGCCCACCGGCGAACACGCGGTGCCCCGCACCATCGGGATCGTATTCGTTGATCGCGGCGCGACGCGGGTCCGTGCCCGGCATGGCGTTGGTCGCCGATCCTATGGCCACGTACATCTTCTCGTCGTCCGGCCCGAAGATCAGGTTGCGAGTCCAGTGGTTGAAGCCGCGGGTCCGACTGATGTCGATGCCCAGTCGCTCGGCCGTGTCGGTATCGATCGCGTCGCTACTGGACGGGAGCTCCACGAGATGCTCCGCCGGCCCCGAGGCCGTCCGTTGCCCAGCTCGGTACGGGAAGCGAACCACCGCGCCGTTGTTTCCGACGTACAGGTAAGATCGGTGGAAGGCCAGCCCGAACGGCCGATCGAGCCCGGTCGCGAAGGTCTCGCGGCCCTCGGCGACCCCGTCGCCGTCTTCGTCCCACAGCACGATGATCGTCCCCGAGCGGCTCTCCGCCACGAACAGGTCACCGTTGGGGGCGAGCTCCATCCGCCTCGGGTCGGACAGGTCCTCGGCGAAGACGCTCACCTGGAATCCAGCCGGAGCCTGGGGCATCACTCCCTCGGGCCGCTCGACGACAGAGGGGATCGCTCGATTCCAGGGCGTCTCGAACGGCTCGGGAAGCTGCTGGACGGACAGGGCCAGCAAGAGCGTCAAGGTCATCATGTCGAAGGGTCCCTCCCCGAGCGTATCACCTGTCGGCGCGCGAACGGGCCCGCTGCGCCTTGCGAGTGTCGAACCGGGCCCGCGACATCGTGAGGTCCTCAGGATGCCACGCATCCTCGAGCTCCACGCCAAGGCCGTCGGCGAGCCGGTTCACATAGTTGTAGTAAGCGGTCACCTGGCAGATGTCGAGGATGGCCGCGTCCTCGAAGCCGGCGAATCGGAGGGCGTCCACATCCGACGCCTCCATGTCACCGGGCGAGCGCGTCAGCGCGACGGCGTAGTCGAGCATCGCTCTGTCCGACGGGTCGATCGGGGCCGACGCATAGTCTTCGGCCAAGGCTCGCGAGAGCACCTCGTCGCCGGTCAGCTTACGGAGACCCGCCCCGTGATGGTTGATTCAATAGAAGCAGTCGTTCTCGGCCGAGACTACCACAGCGATCATCTCGCGGCGGACTCGACTCAAGGGCGAAGGTCCTCGCATGAGATGGGCGTAGAGGTCGACGTGGTCTCGCATGGAACGGGGGTTCAGCGAGTGGATCCGGATGATATTGTCGATCTTCTCCTGCCCGTACCGCTCGTAGAGCTTCTCGAGCAATCCGTCGGCTTCTCCGAACGGGACATAGGGGATGTAGGCCATGACTCAGCCCTCGCCCTCGGCAACAGCGACCGCATCCATCTCGATGAGCTGCCGCTCCACACAGGTGGACGCGGGCCAGGGTTCGGACCAGAACTCGCGCCACACGCTCTCGATCGCCGGCCAGTGGGTCATGTCACATACGTACGTCCGGATCTGCACGACATCGTCAAGATCCGCACCCGCAGCCCGGAGGACACCCTTCATCCGCTCGAGGACCTGGCGAGCCTGTCCCGACACGTCCCCGACGGCCACGATCTCCCCACGCTCGTCCCGGGAGGTGAGGCCAGAGACGAACAAGAGTCGACCGGATGCCGGTGCCTCGACGACCTGGCTGAAGCCCGCGATGGGCACGTGGTAGTCTGGACTGTTGATGGCACGACGAGGCATGCGGGACTCCGAAGCTTCTAGGGAACGAATGCCACGATCCTGAGCGGTCCTCCACTTCCCCCTTGGATCTTCATGGGAAGCGCGACTACGAAGCTCCCGGACGGCGGAAGAGCTCCCAGGTTGGCCACGTTCTCGAAGCCCGCCACGTTCTCGGCGAACAGCGTCACGTGTGAGCGGAAGTCCTGCGACTGACCGTAGTCGATGCTCGGCGTATCGATCCCTACGGCCGCGACCACCCGGTTCTCGACCAGCCACGCCGCCGCGTCGGGTGAAAGACCCGGGAAATGAAGCTCGGGGACAGCGTCGGGTCCTGTCAGCTCCGTACCCAGATACGCGGCGCGATCAGCCCAACGTGCGTCCCACCCCGTGCGGACGAGGAGGATCGCTCCATCGGGGATGGGGCCGTGTTCCGCCTCCCAGGCCGTCAGATCCTCCGTGGACACGAGATAGTCGGAATGCGCGCGCTCGGAGACGTCCACGACCACGGCGGGTCCGACCAGCCGGTCGACGGGGATGGCGTCCGCCGTGAGCCCTTCCTCTTGGAAGTGGATGGGCGCGTCGAGATGGGTTCCACCGTGCTCCGCGGTGGAGAAACGATATGACGAGTAGAACCAGCCGCCCTCCGTCGGACCGAAGGACAGCTCTTCGAGCTCGAAGCCGGCCGTGTCCGTGGGCCAGTAGACCGTTTCGTCGTCGAACGTGTGGGTGAGATCGATCCATTGACCCACCCTGCCGTCGAACACCGCCCCGTAGTCCGTGGCCTCGGG
>JBDHIF010000161.1:0-2567 GCA_039587535.1 Gemmatimonadota bacterium | reverse complement strand
CGCACTACTGCTACCATCCCGGGCTGTCGTCGCCGGCCATGTGCCGGCTGTGCCTCGTGGAGGTCGAGGGCGCGCCCAAGCCCATGCCGTCGTGCGTGACCCAGGCGACGGACGGGCAGGTGGTTCGCACGCAGTCCGAGGTCGCTCTGGACCTGCGGCAGGGTGTCCTGGAGTTCTACCTGGTGAATCATCCGCTGGACTGTCCCATCTGTGACATGTCCGGTGAGTGCAACCTCCAGGACTACGTGCACGCCGAGGGGCGGGGTCACGGAAGGTCCCGTGAGCCCAAGCGTGTCTTCGGCCGGGACGATTTCGGCGGGGACGTCCTGTTCTACGGTGATCGGTGCGTCATGTGCACCCGGTGCGTCCGGTTCATGGCGGAGGTGGAGCAGGACCAACGCCTCGCGGTGGTGGAGCGCGGGAACCGAGCTGTCATCGACACGTTCTTCGAGCATGGCCTCGAAGGGACGAACTGGCACGGCAATATCGTCGATATCTGCCCTGTGGGTGCCCTCGTCTCGAAGGACTTCCTGCACAAGGCCAGGGCCTGGGACCTGGAGCACACGCCCTCGGTCTGCCCCGGGTGCTCCCAGGGGTGCAACATCGACCTACACACCCGGGACAACCTGGTCCAGCGCGTGAAGCCGAGGGAGAATCTCGAGGTCAACGCGTGGTGGATGTGCGACTATGGTCGACTCAACTACGAGTGGATCAATCATGGCCATCGCCTGGAGGCGCCGCTGGTGCGGGGTGCCGACGGCACGAAAGCCATGGGATGGAAGGACGCCCTGCGTGCTCTGCTCGACGCGGCGGATGGCGCGGTGGGGAAGGGTGTGAAGGCCGTGGCGTCGCCGTATGCGTCCAACGAGGATGTGGGTGCCTTCTCGGCTCTGGTGAAGGAGCTGGGCGGTGGCGACATCGTCTACCGCTCTCCCAGGGCAGACGACGAGGTGCCGCTCAAGGGCTTCCCGACGCTGGCACGGCGTGCCGACCTCGCGCCCAACGGCTCGGGCGTCGAGCTGATGGGCGCCACCCGCGTCGGCGAGGCCGATGCGACGGGTGGGCTCGAGGAGGTGGCCGGTCACGACGGCATCGTACTGGTGCTCGGCGACGCCCTCCGCGACCAGCCGGCGGACTTCGGGAAGAACGCGGCGCTCTATGTCTACTTCGGCGCCCGCGGTGGACCGGCCACGGAGTCGGCCCACCTCATCCTGCCGGTGACGACGTTCGCCGAGCAGGAGGGGAGCTTCACGAACCTCCAGGGGAGGGTCCAGCGTTTCTGGCCGGCCCTCGAGGCGCCCGGAGCGTCCCGACCGGCGTGGCTGATTCTGGGAGCCCTCATGGCCGAGCGGACGGGAACCCCCGCACCGAGGAGTGCGGCGGACTCCTTCGCGTACCTGGCCGAGCACGTCCCGGCCTTCGCCGGGCTCACGTACGAAGAATGGACGTTCTCCAGCCCATCTCCGGATTACCTGCCCTCGTGGTCATGGCGCTCAAGGTCGTGGCGGTCTTTGTCGGCGTCCTCCTGTGCGTGGCGTATACGACGCTGGCGGAGCGGAGAATCTCGGCGTGGATCCAGGATCGCATCGGTCCGAACCGGGTTGGGCCCTTCGGCCTGCTTCAGCCCATCGCGGACGGGATCAAGAACATCCTCAAGGAGGAGACGCTTCCGGCCAAGTCGTCGAAGCTCTACTTCATTCTCGGCCCGATGATCACGGTGATGCCGGCCCTCGTTACCTTCGCCGTGATCCCGTTCGCCGCCCCGCTGGCAACCCCCTGGGGCGTGGTGGACATGGTGGTCGCCGATCTCCCCATCGGCATCCTCTATATCATGGCCCTGAGCTCACTGGGCGTGTACGGTCTCGTGGTGGGTGGATGGGCGTCCAACAACAAGTACGCCCTCCTCGGAGGGATGCGGGCTTCGGCTCAGATGGTGAGCTACGAGGTGGCGCTGGGGCTGTCCATCCTCACCATCCTGATGCTGGCCGGGAACGTGACGCTTACGGAGGTGGTGTGGCAGCAGCAGCAATTGGGCTTCTGGTTCGCCATCCCGCTCTCCCTGGGGTTCTTCCTGTTCCTGATCTCCGCTTTTGCCGAGACGAACCGGCTTCCCTTCGACATGCCCGAGGCCGAGTCGGAGCTCGTGGCCGGATTCCACACCGAGTACTCGGGCATGAAGTACGCCATGTTCCCCATGGCCGAGTATTCCCACATGGTCACGGCCTCGGCGCTCATGGCCACCCTCTTCTTCGGCGGGTGGGACCTTCCGGGGTCGTGGGATGATGCGTTCTGGTACAACGGCGAGCTGATCCGCGGCTTCGCCGCCGACGGCACGGCCCTGGCCGCGGCACCGGCCCTATGGAAGACGGCGCTGACCTTCATGGGCTTCGCTATGAAGACCGTCTTCTTCCTGGTGGTCTTCATCTGGGTCCGGTGGACGGTACCCAGATTCCGCTACGACCAGGTAATGGCCTTGGGTTGGAAGGCGATGCTTCCCACGGCGCTGGCCTACACGATGCTGATGGGCGGAACCATTCTGGTCCTGGACGAAGTCGGCATGGCGTGGG
>JBDHIF010000160.1:0-2305 GCA_039587535.1 Gemmatimonadota bacterium | reverse complement strand
TTCCATGGCCGGCGTGACGAGGTCTTCCACAGCCTCATCGACGAGCTCGAAGGTCTGGGTATTCGAGAAGTGCGGGGCGACCTGGTGGCGGATGCTTCCTTCCTACCCGGACCGCTTCGCCCGGAGGGATGGGACCCGAGAGATCTCAACGACCACTTCAGCGCGGCGGTGTCAGCCCTGTCGTTCAACGAGAACGTGGTCTCGGTCCGCATCGTCCCGTCGGCCGTGGGACTCCCTCCCACGGTCCAAACGATCCCGGACCACGCGGGAATGGAAGTGCTCAACCTTGCGGAGACCGTGCCGGGCCGACGGCCACGGGTCGCCATCCTTCGTGAAGACCCCATGGACCCCGTGCGTGTCGAGGGGACCATCGGGTCCGGTGTCCGTGACGTCTGGCGCCAGCTCACCGTCTCCGATCCGACGATGTTCACGGCGTCGGTGTTCAGGGCGCTCCTGGAAGAGCGCGGCCTGGCGGTCCGGGGGACGGTACGGAAGGTCGGTCGACCCGGCCGCTCGGCGCTCCCGAGGCTCTCGGCTCCCTTTGCGAGCAAGCGAGGTCTGCGGACCCTCGCCCGGCACGAGTCGGAGCCGCTGCAATCCTACTTGGAAGTGATCAACAAGCAGAGCCACAACCTCTTCGCGGAGCTCGTGTTCCGATCGGTGGGACGGGTGGTGGAGGGTGTGGGCTCCACCCGCGCCAGCGCAGCCGCGGTCCGTGGTAGCCTCGCGGATCTGGGCCTCGATACTGCCGGTGTCGTGCTGGTGGACGGCGCGAGCTGGGTCGCATGTACCGTACGGCTGCTGCGCGGAACCTCCGCGCGAAGACCGGGACCATCGAGCGTGTCTCCGCGCTGAGCGGGCTCGTGCGAGCGGCGGACGGCGAACGTCTGGCGTTCTCCATCCTCCTCAATGGAGCGCCCTCGGTGGCGCGGGCAAAGGCCGTGGAGAACCGGATCGGCGCGAGGCTCGCCTCCTTTTCTCGTGGACCGCCGGGCGGCGCGCTGGGGGAGCAGGTCGCATGGGTGACCCATGCCGCAGAGCCGCCCGCCCGGTCCGGAGCGGGACGACATCGGGTGGCCGCCGGAGAGAACCTGACCGTCATCGCCGGACGCTACGATATTTCGCTCGACGAGCTTATGAACGCGAACCCCCGGATGGACGCCGACAGGGTCCTCACGGGTCAGTGGATCGTCATCCCCCGCGTCGAGGAGGCGGGCGGAGGCTGAGCTCCGCTCCCACAGGCGTCAGCTGTCGGCCGGTGTCCCCCGACCGACGGCGGATCTGAGACGCCGACGGAGCTCGACTTCCGACATGGTCTCCAGCGTCCGAGCGCCCGTGCGCGCCGTGTTCCAGCGGATGTCCTCCAGCCGGTATTCGCTCTTCGGCTCGTCCGAGGGACGCATCACCATGAAGTAGCGACCCTTGTAGTCCGTACCGGATTCCTCGTCCACGAGGGCTTCCCACGCACGTCCTTGGCGGTCGGTGAACTGTCTCATTTCGAATGGGGCTGAGGTTGGTGAAGGGGGCATCAAGCCAATGATTGACGGGCACCAGGCTCCATGAAAAGATCGCACCCATCGACGAACCGTTCCAGCACCAACCCGAGTCCCCCCTTTGCACCACCTCGGAGGGTGTGGCGCCGACGTAGTTCTTGAGCGTTCTCCTGAACGCCAACCCGCTGGAATAGCCCAATTGTCGAGACACGGACTCGGCAGAACGGTCAGGCTCCGCGAGCCAGCGGCCGGCGTGAAACATCCGGCTCGAGATCAGGTGGTGGCCCAGCGATGGCAGGCCGCGGGCCTTGAGCCCTACGCTGACGTGCGGACGGGTGAGACCGACCCGCCCCGATCTCCCCGGGGCAAGCTCGGACTCACGGCGCGGGTCACCAGAGATGCGGTGCTCGGGACCAGTGCTTTCCTCACCGAGGCTGGAAGGCCGCGGACCATCCCGTCAGCCGGAAGCAGGACCAACCCCGATACCCCTGCACGACCCAGGCGGATCACCAGGCTGGCCGGTACCTTGCGGCCGGCGACGAGGATCAGAGCCCGACGCTCGGAAATCCCCAAACCAGACCCAGGAACTCCTCCTCGCGATCGGCTCGCTTACCAATCTCGGCAGCGGAAGCTCCCTCCGCTTCACCGAGGTTTGTGGATAGCGTGGTTCAAGTTAGTGTCGTTCTCCGCAGCGGCAAAACATCTCCCGACCTCTCCCGAATGAAGTCTTCCCCTCGCCCGTTGACGGCCGATCTCGGCCTCTTCGGACTCGCCGCCATCTGGGGCGTGAACTTCTCCGTGGTCAAGGTCGT
>JBDHIF010000067.1:0-7154 GCA_039587535.1 Gemmatimonadota bacterium | reverse complement strand
GGGTAGATCGACCCGCTCCGGATGACGACGGCTGCCAGCACGACCCCGAGGAAGGCCGTTGGGGCGATGCGGAAGAGGGACACGTGAAAGACGCCGAAGATCGCTCCCACGGCGAGACATGCCGCCACGGGTCCCAGTCGTTGGCGCAGCCCATGAAGGAGGACGCCTCGGAACGCCAGCTCCTCGAAGACCGCGGGCAGCACCGCGAGGAAGAAGAGCAGCTGCCAGAGGGACACCGATTCCGGTAGGAGGACATTCTGGAAGGCCTCCATCATGCTGTCGGGCATCGGGATCACGTATCGGTCCAGAAACGCGGCCATTCCGACGCCGACGACGTAGCCCGCCGGCGCTCCGACGATCGCCGCCACCCAGGAGCGCACCGAAGGAGCTCGCAGATACAGCGCGCGGACGGGATTCAGTCGATAGCGGCGAACCATGAGCCACGTAGCGCCACCGAAGACCACCACAAGGTTGACCACGGCCTGCCCACGCACGCCCAGCGCCTCGCCCAGCCACAGCGAAGCGGTGAAGAAGAGGGACCAGGTGCCCGCGAACCACCAGAGGACCCGGCGCGGGAAGAGCTCTGGCCCGCCGCGGACCTCCGCTTCGGTCGTCCCCGAGCCGCCGAGTAGCCGTTCCGCGGAGAGCGCGTGTTCGGCGGACTGCAGCGTCAGCCAGGCGGCACCGGCGGTGGAGCTCCAAGCGAGAAAGAGAAAGATCCACGTCCGCGTCCCGACGAGGACCTCTCGTACGGCCACGCCGATGCCCGCCACGGGTACCAGGGCGATGGCGGACTGCAGCTCCATTCCCGGGAGAGCCCCGGCGACGGCCAGAGCGACGAACGCGAGCAGCACCGGGAAGAAGACGATCTGGAAGTCCTTGTATCCGTCGACCCGCCCGGAAAGGAGGAGGAGCGCGGAGGCCACGAGCACGGTCAGGGGTAGCAGCAACACGACGACCAGAAGAGCGTCCACCGGAGCGAGGGCAAGCGCCAGCTCGTCCGGAAGCTCCAGCACCCCCATGCCCAGATAGAGCAGCAGGTTCGCGGCGTTTGTCGCCACTACGACCAGTCCGAGCGCGGCGATGGCCAACAGCTTGGCGCGTACGATCTCGCGTCGACGGAGACCTGTCGTGAGTAGCGTCTCGAGCGTGCCGCGCTCCCGCTCGCCGCTCAGCGTGTCCACGGCCGCGATAGAGCCGCCCGTGAGGAGCAAAAGGAGCACGAAGGGTGTGAGGGCCAGGCCGAGTGCCGCTCCGCCCTCCCGCTCAGGCGTGGCGACGTTGCGGATCTCGATCTGCAGGAGGAGCTCGGGAAGGTTGGGGGATCCGGCCGCCTGGAAGGCACTGTCTCTCTCCGCCGCTCCGAGATCGACAAGACGGGCTGCCAGGGCCGAGGCGCCGGCTCGGGAAAGATCGCTTTCCGCTCGGTACCGGAGTGCGATGTCCGCTGGCTCGGGCGCCTCCCCGTCGGATTCCGCTTCCGCCGGCTCCTCGGAGGGCCAGTCCACCACGATCTCCAGGCCCCCCGCCTGCAGAAGCGAATCCGGAGCGGTCGTGCGCACGCGCTCGAAGCGCACCGGGGCAGGATCTCCGTCGGCCTGAGCTGGCGTCAGCTCGAGTGCCTCGTCGACCCTCGTGGCCAGGTCCTGCGCGTCGGAAGCCAGCGCATAGCGGTAGACAGCCTCACGAAGGCGCTGGGACTCCCGTTCGTCCACGGAGCGAAGGATGAGGATCAGAGCGGGGAACACCATCAGGGGAAGCACGAGGGCGATGAAGATCATCCGCGTGTCCCTGGCGAGCAGCCGTAGCTCGTGCCCAACCAGCGCTCGGAAGGGAGTCATCCGGTCACATCCCCGCGTCACCCAGGGCAGCCACGAAGATGTCCTCCAGGTAATGAAGCCCAGTGCGCGCTCGGTGCTCCTCCAGGGTACCTACGGAGAGGATGCGACCACCATGGATGATCGCGATGCGATCGCACACGCGCTCGGCCTCAGGCATCACGTGTGTGGAGAAGAGGATGGTCTTGCCCTGGTCGCGGAGATCCCGGACGATGCGCCGAAGCTCCAGCGCGTTCATCACATCGAGGCCGACGGAGGGCTCGTCGAAGATGAGGACCGGCGGGTCGTGGGCGATGGTTCGGGCGAGTGAGACCTTCTGCTTCATGCCGCTGGAGAGCGTGTCGACCCGGGCGTCCGCGTAGCTCCGGATCCCGAACCGATCCAGCAAGAGCTCCACGCGCTCCGTCACCCGCTCCGGGGGGTATCGGTTCACCCGGGCGAAGAACTCGAGGGTCTCCCGGGCCGTGAGTCGGGGATAGAGCGCTGTGGAGGCGGAGTGGAATCCGATGCGCCCCCGGACATCTTCTGGCGCGGCGACCACGTCGATGCCATCCACGGTCGCGCTGCCTCCCGTAGGCTTGAGGATCGTGGCCAGAACCCTGAGCGTCGTCGTCTTTCCTGCGCCGTTGGTGCCGAGGAGGCCGAACACCTCTCCGGGCTCACAGCTGAAGCTCAGTCCGTCCACGGCCCGCACCTCGCCACGGCCGTGATCCCAGAACGATTTCCTCAGGCCCCGAACCACGACCCGACCGTCTCCCGTGCCCCGCGTCATCGGGTGCTCCAGCGATCCCGGAGCATGCGCCAAGGGGTTCCGGTGCGGGTTCCCAGCGTGAGGTCCTCGAAATCGAGCATCCAGACTGCGAAGCTCAGAAAGCCGACGACGAGGACCAGATTGACCATGGCCGTGAACGCCAAGAGCGGCCACACGAAGATCCCCTGGATGGCGTCGCGAACGGCCATCGCAACGTTCGCGACTGGAATGGTCGCCAGAGCCGGTGTCAGGGTACGGTCCGTTTGTTGACCCAGGAGCAAGGGGAGCAAAGCGAGGTAGAACACGGGTGTCACGAGGGCCTGACCGTCTTTGAAGGTGCGGGCGAAAGCCGCCAGGGGCATCATGGCGGCCGCGAAGAAGAGGGCTAGGATGACGGCTCCGGCCGCCATGATCGCCAGCGTGGCGGGAGCCAAGCGCACCACCAGGCCCACGCCGGTCTCGTCTATTCCCTGTAGCGGCGCCATCATGGGTCCGAGCGATAGCGACAGCGCCAACACGTTGAGCATGCCGGCCACGGCGCCGAACACCGCCACGTAGAGGTACTTGGCCGTCACGACGCTCGCGCGGCTGGCCGGGGTGGTCATGAGCGTCTCCCAGGTGCCGCGTTCATGCTCACCGGCGGTGGTGTCCACGGCCGGCACGAGACAGCCCAGGGCCACGGAGATCACGAGGAAGAGCGGGATCATCAGTCCGAGGACCGTGGCCCCCACGGCTTGGTCCGACGAGACGTTCACCATCTCCACGCGGACTGGCCGGACGATCGTGCCGGGAAGGCCCAGGTCCGCCGCAGCCTCCTCCAGTCGCTGGTCCCGGAGCTCGTGCAGCGCAGCTTCCACTCGTCCGAGGGCCTGTCGACTCGCGGTCCGTGATCGGTCGTAGTGCACCAGGACCTCGAGGCCGGCCGGAAGTGCGGGGTCCGGTGCCCCGACCTCGACCACCACGTCGGTGTCCCCCGCGGTCACACCGCTCACAGCCACGGGGAGACCGGCCCGCCGCTGCACGAGGCGAACGGAGCTGTCCGGTGCCGACTCGAGGGCCGCTACGATCTCCGCGTACGCCTGCTCAGCGCCCGAGACCTCCACTCGGGAGGGTGTTCGTTCCGATCTCCCGCTCACGAACCCGAGCGCGCTGATCGCGACCCAGAGGAGCAGAGGGTAGAGGATCAGCGGGAGTAGGACGCCGTTCAGCAATACGGCCCTCTCCCGGAGCGCACCTCGCACCTCCCGGCCCCAGAGCACGCGCACGTCCCGCCACGAAATCACTTGAGGCTCCTATGTCCGGCAGCGCAGAGAACGGGCCCCGCCCGGTAGCTCAGCCGTCGGTGGGTGCCAGCGACGGATCCCAGTCACATGTCTTGTGCGAGCCGTCGCAGAAGGGCTTCCGACTCGAGTCGCCGCAGCGACACAGGAAATATGGCCGACCCTCCCGGGTTGGAATTCGCTGACCCTCGGAGTCGTATAGGGGCACGTCGCCCTCCACGCGCAGAGAGCCAGTGGCGGAGACGGTGATCTTGATGGCCGGTTCGGTCACGTCGTGATCCTTAGCCTTGGAGTTGTTGTGAAGGACCCCATACCATCGCCAGCCACGGGCCCGACGCACAAGTCGTGCTGAGCCGCTGATCGGCTTGGACCCACTCCCCGTCCCGGGTAGATTCCGAGGATCCTCCTATCCACCGAATGAGGCGAGTGTGATCGCGGTCAAGCGAAGGACGACGGTTCCCGTGGACGTGGGCGGTGTCACGGTGGGTGGCGATGCGCCCATCGTGGTTCAGTCCATGACCAACACCGACACGGCGGACGTGGCTTCCACTGTGGAGCAGGTGAAGCTGCTGGCCGACGCGGGGAGTGAGATCGTACGCGTCACCGTGAACCACGACGAGGCAGCGAAGGCACTCCCAGACATCGTGCGGCGCTTGCGCGACGGTGGGTACACCACGCCGATCGTCGGTGATTTCCACTACAACGGTCATCTGCTACTCAAGAAGTATCCCGAGGCGGCGCGCGCTCTGGCGAAGCTCCGAATCAACCCGGGCAACGTCGGCACCAAGCACCGAGACGCGAATTTCCAGCAGATCATCGACGTGGCCGTGGAGCACGACAAGCCTGTGCGCATCGGCGTGAATTGGGGGTCGCTGGACCAGAGGCTCCTCACGGAGCTCATGGATGAAAACGCCAGGCAGGCTCAGCCGAAGGACGCGCAGGTCGTTCTCCTCGAGGCCATGATCGAGAGCGCCCTGCGCTCGGCGGCTCTGGCTGAGGAATCGGGGTTGGGGCACGACCGCATCGTCATCTCGGCCAAGGTGTCTTCCGTTCCGGATCTGCTCAGCGTCTACCGAATGCTGGCGCCGCGGTGTGACTACCCGCTCCATCTCGGGCTTACCGAAGCCGGCCTCGGCGCGAAGGGCATCGTGGCTACTACGGCCGCGCTGGCACCGCTTCTCCTCGACGGAATCGGCGACACGATTCGGGTGTCGCTTACGCCTCGGCCCGGTGGAGACCGCGCCGAGGAGGTCCGGGTGGCGCAACAGATCCTCCAGTCGCTGGGCATTCGACACTTCGAGCCCCAGGTGACTTCGTGCCCGGGCTGCGGCCGAACCACGAGCACCTTCTTTCAGGAAATGGCGGAGGACATCACCGGCTTCATCCGCGACCGCATGCCGGAGTGGCGGACGAAGTATCCGGGCGTGGAGGAGATGGAGGTGGCCGTGATGGGGTGTGTGGTGAACGGCCCCGGAGAGTCCAAGCACGCCAACATCGGGATCAGCCTTCCGGGTACCTTCGAGGAACCGAAGGCGCCCGTCTACGTGGACGGCGAGCACTCAGTGACGTTGAAGGGCGAGGGACTCGTCGAAGAGTTCAAGTCGATTCTCGAGGACTACGTCGCCCGCCGCTACGGCGTGGAGATTACGCAACCCGCTTGAGCATCCGGCTTTGATGAGCACCCGTCCGGCTGGCTCGCCCTCGCGCCCGCGACGGGAGAGCGCGTGACGCTGCCCAACCTTCTCACGACGCTTCGACTCGCCTTTGCGCCCGGCCTGATTCTCGTGGCGTTGTCGGGGCGATCCGACGCTGTGCTGGTCACGCTTCTCCTGCTGCAAATCACCGATTGGATCGATGGGCCCCTTGCCCGGAGATCCGGGAGCCAGTCGTCGGAGGGCGCCCGGTTGGACTCCCTCGCCGACGCGTCCATGTTCGCCAGCGCGCTGGGCGCGCTCGCCGTGTTGGAGGGGGGGATGCTTCTCGGGGAGTGGCGCTGGATCGCCGCGGCTCTGCTGAGTTACGGACTATCCGTCTCCCTCGCTGTAGCCCGCCTCGGCGCGCCTCCCTGGTACCACCAATGGTCAGCGAAGGTATCGGGTCCGCTCACCCTGGCGGCCGTGTTCGCAGTTCTTCTGTTCGACGTAGCCTGGCCGGTTCGGGTCGCCGCAGCAGCCGTCACGTTGGGGAATCTGGAGGCTGTGGCCATCACTATGCGGTTGAGCGGACCAGCCACGGACGTGCCGTCGGTCTTTCTTATGGATCGTGCCCGGTCGGTGGACAGATCGTGAGCCGGCGGCGCCAAGCCCGCGTCGGCGGGCGCGCTTGCCTCCCGGAATGGGCGCATCTACCGTCGAGCGTCCCTGACTTCGTCCCCCGGTCCCATCCAAGACAAGCCATGACAGCCTCTGACCTCCCGGCAGCCAGGATCACGTTGATGTGTGCCCTTGTTGCCATGCTCGCGCCGGTGAGCGGGCCGCTCACCCGGACCGGGGCTGCTTTGCACGCCCAGGTCCGCTTTGAAGTGGACGCGCCCGTGGGGTTCTCCGCGCAGCTTGCGGCACGCCAACAGTACTGTGAGGAGCGCTTCCTGGATCTGCCGTCTTCCGATGCATTCCGGGAGCACCTGCGCATCATCACGTCAGCGCCCCACCCCACGGGGTCCGCCCAGCAGGTGGAGGTCGGCAACTATCTGGTGCGGGCGATGAGGGCGGCCGGGCTGACGGTGCGAAAGCACCCCTATGACGTGTACCTCCCACAGCTCACCGATGATGTGGAAGTCCACATCGCAAGCCCGGTATCCATGCGTTTGTCGAACCGGGAGCCCCAGCTCGACGAGGACCGCTTCAGTGGGCATCCCGACCTGCTGAACGGCTGGAACGCCTTCTCGGGTAGTGGTGATGTAACGGGTGAGGTCGTTTATGCTAACTATGGACGTAGAGAAGATTTCAGAGCATTAGATTCACTCGGGATCGACCTGCGTGGGAAGGTCGTCCTGGCACGTTATGGTGGAAACTTCCGCGGTTACAAGGTGCTCTTCTCCGAAGAGCGTGGGGCGGCTGGAGTCATCATGTTCAACGATAAGCCGGCCGAGCATGTGGATCCGTATCCGGAAGGGCCCATGCTCAACGGGGAGATCATCCAGCGCGGCTCGGTGCTCACTCTGCCGTGGACGGGCGATCCGCTCACGCCCTTCGAGCCGGCGCTACCGCTGGATGGGCCGGAACAGGTCGAGCGACTGGATCCGGACGAGGTGGGGCTCCACACGATTCCCGTGCTCCCGGTGGG
>JBDHIF010000066.1:0-7414 GCA_039587535.1 Gemmatimonadota bacterium | reverse complement strand
TCGGGGTAGCGGCCGTCCGACTGTGGACTCGAGAGCCGCGACGGCCTTTCCGTACTCCCCCATGAGTTGGAAGAGCTCCCCTTCATATCGATTGACGGTCATCTGGGCGTCCACGAGGGTCATGAAGTCCACGCTTCCCACCCGGTACGAGGAGAAGGCCGATTCGACGTTGGCCCGTGCCTCAGGGATCACTTCGTCGCGGTAGAGCTTGGAGAGCGACCGCGCCCGGTCGAGTTCCGCGAGGAGCTCTCCCACTGCTGCCCAGTTCAGCTTCGGCGAGACGCTCCATCGCCGCGGCCTCGTCGCGCGCTGCGTATTGCCGGCTGCCCGCGTGGATCGGAAGGCTGAATCCCAACATCGCGCTGCCCATACGTTCTGTCCCGCTTCCGCGGTCTCGCTGGCCATACGACAACCCCACGGTGAAGTCCGGCCAGATCTGTCGATGCGCGAGCTCCCGCCGCTTGCCCGCCCGGCCCACACTCAGCCGGCCACGCTCGAGGATGGGGCGCGTCTCTTCCGCCCAGCTCAAGAGCGTATCGCGGGCAGGAATCTCCAGGGGTAGCTCGCCCAGGGCCGGCCGGCCCACCGAGGTCGAGACCGGAAGGTCCAGGAGCGCATTGAAACGCGCTGCCCGGGCCTTCCGCAGAGCCTCCATCTTCTGGATTTCACCGTCCATTCGGGCCACCTCGACATCCCCTCGGAGCACGTCGGTCTGCCGCCCGGTACCCGATCCGTACATGGCCTTTGCGACCTGCTGGAAATCTTGGAGCAGTGCCAGCGTCTCGCGCATGACGTCCAGACGGCGATCCAGCGAGTAGAGCTCGAAGAAGACGACCGAAGCCGCGCCCCTCATCGCCCACCAGGCCTCTTCCGCACCGGCCACCGCCATCTCGGTCCCGTATCCCGCGATATCGCCCCTCAGAGATAGCTTCCCTGGAAACGGAACCACTTGCATGAGCTGCACCGAGGGCGCCATGGACATGGCCATATCGGTATTGAGGTCCGGAAGCCCGAAGTTCATGACGCCAAGCTGGACCATGGGATCGGGCAGCGCCGATGCCTCTGGCTCCCGGTATCCCGCCGCTGATGCAGCCGCTTGCAGCGCGAGAAGCCGGGGGTTCCGCTCGCGCACCAGGGCGAGGACATCCTCGAGCTCGAGCTCAGCCGGAGCTTGCTGCGCCACCAGGGCGGCGGGAGAGAGAACGAGGGCAGCCGCCAGCACGGCTGAGCCCCTGCCGGTTCTTGTTGACCTCACAAACACGTCTCCGGGCATGGTTCCACGATTGAACGCGTTGGAAGCTCACCCAGAGGGCGTGAAGGCCCGATGAGATGAAGATGAAGAAACCTTCAGGATAGAGGGCCTCCCAGCCGGAACATCCCGCCTCCTGAGAGGCCCCTCGGCCCGCTATCGGTGCAATCTGTGGCGCCGCTCAGGCCATCACTCGATTGGGCCCCGCGCTCGGCGCCGTCGGGTCGCCGACCGGCTGTTCCGGGAAGCGGACCGACACCGAAGCTCCACCAGCGGGTAGGTTTTCGGCTCGGGCCGCCCCACCATGGGCCTCAGCTACCGCCTTCACGATGGAGAGGCCCAAGCCGGTACCGCTGGTTTCGTGCCGGCGCGTACGTGCTCTATCCGCACGGAAGAACCGTTCGAACACGTGCTGCGGGTCGGACCCGAACCCTGGTCCGTCGTCGGCCACCGTGAGCACGACGTCGTTTCCCGTCCGTCGGAGCGACACAGAGACGTGGCCCCCAGCCGGGGAGAACTTCAGCGCATTGTCGATGAGGTTCCAGGCCACCTGTCCGACCAGCGTCGGGTCGACCCGCGCGACTTCCCGTCCCTCGAGTAGCAACTCCATCACAGAGCCCTTGTCGGCGAACGCAGGACGGAGCCGGTCGGCCACACGCTCGACGACCTCCGCCACGTCTACTTCTTCCAGTCGGGGTCGCATCGCCCCCGAATCGGAACGGGCCAGCGTGAGAAGGTCCTCGGTGATCCTCGAGAGTCGAACCACCTCTTCGAGCGTGCTCTCGAGGGCCTCTCGGTATTCGGACGGTTCACGCTCCCGACGCAGGGCGATCTCCAGCTCGCCGCGCATGGCCGTCAGCGGTGAGCGGAGCTCGTGGCTGGCGTCGGCCGTGAACCGGCGCTGGGCCTCGAACGCCCTTTGGATGCGTGACAGCATGGTATTGAGCACTTCCACCAAACGGCGGTACTCATGAGTGTTCGCGTACGCCTGGATCCGGCGATCGAGGGAGCCGGCGCCGATCTCCTCGGCCTGGCCGATCACCTCATGCACCGGGCGGACAGCGCGCTCGGCCAACCACCAGGCACCGACGAAGGTGCCCATGGACAAGAGTGCGACGAGGAGCCCGAGGAAGCCGGCCACTCTACCCAATAGCTGGTTGCGGGACGCCAGGGGAGCGGCAACCTGGAGGACATGCCACTGGTGCGCCTCTCCGAGGCGTTCCAAGGGATAGTAGAGCGACCGGATGGAGAGTCCCTCCCAGTCGAGCTCGACCCATATGAGTTCGCCGTCACTCGCACGAGAGAGGTGTTCCTGATCCAGGGGCAGGTCGGAGGTCATGTACTGGCTTCGCAGCAAGCTGACTCCGTCGGCCTGCCACACCTGCGCATACCGGATCAGGTCCCTCAGCGACGCCGCTTCATCGGGTGTGAGATCCCACTCGTGGAAGTGCATCTGCCCGTCCGGAGCGTCCGTCAGCGAAGCCGCTTGAATGGACGCGACATTGAGAATCGACGCATCCAGGTCACGATCCAGGGAAGCCCGCAACGTGAGGAGCGTGACAGCCGAGATCCCGACGAGACCCAGACCCATGGCGGCCGCGGCCCGGAGGGCGAGCTGGAATCGGAACGAGCGATTCACACCGGCTCGTCCCGTTGGAACACGTATCCTACCCCCCGGACCGTATGCACCAGTGGGCCCCTTCCCGCCTGTCGCAGCTTGCGCCGAAGGTGGCCTACGTGGACGTCCACGACATTGCTCATGGGATCGAAGTGAAGATCCCAGACCTTCTCCAGGAGTTCGGTTCTGCGGACGACCCGCTCCACGTGCAGCATCAGGAATTCCAGGAGTTGGAACTCCTTCGGCGTAAGATCCAGTCGCGTCCCACCGCGGAAGGCAAAGTGCTTCACCCGGTCCAGCTCCACATCGTCGTAGATCAACCGATCCGGCCGTGACGCTCCCCCCCGACGGAGCAACGCACGGACGCGCGCGAGCAGTTCATCGAAACCGAACGGCTTGGTCAGATAGTCGTCCGCACCCGCGTCCAGACCCATGACCACATCTTCCTGGGCGTCCCGCGCCGTGAGCATCAGCACAGGGACCGAACGTTCCTTCGAGCGGAGCTCCCGGACCACTTCCAGCCCTGTCCGCCCTGGCAGCATGATGTCCAGGAGCAGAAGGTCGTAATCGTGGACAAAGGCCTTCAACAGACCATCAGTGCCGTCGTGGGCCACATCAACGGAGTACCCCTCCTCTCGGAGTCCCTTCTCCAAGAAGCTGGCCACCTTCCGGTCGTCTTCAACGACGAGGATGCGCATTCCTTCCTCCTACGGCACCGATGACCAAGCGTCGTCGGTCGTCATCATAATGCCCTTCCCCGAACGTGCGGGCGACATGAAGAACTCTTCATGGTGCCTTCATCTGGCGTTCACAGACGCAGTAATATCGTGTGAGCACAAGGTACGACATCCTGCAGCTCTCCCCCCAGGGGATGCCCCACCGCGCGCTCCGGATGCCCCCGGAGCTTCACGTGGTGCCCCTGTGGGGAGAATGGACCTGGGCGTGGTGGTTCGGGTAGACACGCTCGCCGATTACGCCTTCGAAAGTGAGTACTCATGATCCGGTCGACGGTAACCTTCCTTGCACTCATCATCCTCGGCGCGTGCGGCGGTGCCGAGGCCGCTCAAGAGAGCTCCGCCGCGAGCGAATCACTGGTCGAATCGGCCGCCCAGGCGGCCACCGTTCCCCCCACGCAGGAATCCCCCGCCGCGGTGGTCTACAAGACTGAGGGCTGCGGATGCTGCAACGGATGGGTGGATCACCTCCAGGCCGCCGGGTTCCAGGTGGACGCGCGGAACGTGCGGGACCTCATGTCCGTCAAGGTGGACGCAGGGGTGCCGGCGGACCTGTCGTCGTGCCATACCGCGATCATCGACGGGTACGTGGTGGAAGGCCACGTTCCGGCCTACATCGTGCGCAAGCTTCTGGAGGAGCGCCCCGAGATCACTGGGATCACCGTTCCGGGCATGCCCGTCGGATCTCCTGGAATGGAAGGGCCGAACCCGAAGCCGTATCAGGTTCTGGCTTTCGACCGCGAAGGAAACCGGACCGTCTTCGCGGAAGTAGACCCCAGGTAGCCTATCTGGTGGTGCACGACCCCATCCCGGCACTGGAAGGCGTCTCGTTCTTCCGCGACCTTTCCCGCCCCGCTCTGGAGGCGGTGGCCGCCCGGATGGTGTTCCGATCCCTCCCCGCCGGCCGCCTTCTCTTCAAGGCGGGAGATCCTAGCCGGGGCGCACATATTCTCGTCGCGGGTCGTGTGGAGATCTACCGCGCCACCGCGGACGGGCGAGAACAGACTCTCCACGCCGAGAGTCCGGTCGAGAGCATCGCCGAGCTGCCTCTCTTCGACGGCGGGGAGTATCCCGCCTCGGCCAGGACCACCGAGCCCTCGGAGCTCTACTTCCTTTCGCTCGACGACTTCCAGCGCCTCTACCGTGAGCATCCTGAGATCGCCGACGCGGTCATCCGCAACCTGGGTCGACGTCTGCGGTCCCTGGTGAAGCTCGTGGAGAAGGTCTCGCTGAAGAGTGTGCCCGGAAGGGTCGCGGCCACACTCCTGGAGATGGCCGGCCGCAGCGCCGCCAGGGTAGACGGGGGTAGCTTCACACTGCGTAGAACCCAGGCCGAGCTCGCCCTCGAGCTGGCGACCAGCCGGGAAAGCGTTGCAAGGGCTCTCGCCGAATTCCGCAAGAACGGCTGGATCGAGCAGGAGGGACCGTCCGTCACAATTCGGTCGGTGATCGCCCTCGAACGGGCGGCGGAGACGGCACCACACCGGGTGTCGGGAGCCAAGCCGCAGCCGTTCGGGGCCCCGGTGGAGTAGCTAGCCCAGGGCCTCCTTCATGCGGTCCAGCGCCCCGAAGGCGTTGAGAATCTGCAAGGGCACCAGCCGGAGCGGCGGCGGCGTGCGGAAGATGCGGTTCCTATATGCGGCCAGAACGAGGAGCTTCTCACGCTCGCCCGCATCAAGGGTCACATCAAGCGCCTCCCGCGCCGTCACTCGCGAACGCTTGCATGCGAAGCGACGATCTTCCCAGCCCCGATGCATGCCGGGGCTCACGCAGTCCAGGTCCTCCGAGCTGAGGAGGTCGAGGATGGCGGTGAACTCCAGGCAATTCGGCACATGGACGGCGTCCCGCAGCACATCCACGGCGGGTGCGGGCGTCTCCAACTGCGCCTGCACGGTCGCCGGGAAGCGTTCCTTCACCGCCATGAGCTTGTGGACGGCCAAGACCTCGACGGCCCGGACGCCGAGCTCCAGCGCCTCACAAAGGGCGGCCAGATCGTTTCCCGCATCCTCACGGGCCTCCAACGATCCCAACCAGAGGCGCTCCGCTTCCTCGGCAGGTCCGAGCTCGATGACACTCGGGAGTGCACTCATGACCCCTCCTGGTCCGCCACGTCGCGTCCCATGGCGCTGGAGAATCGTTCCTGCGTGGTGACAGCCACGTGGCACTGCGTGCAGCGATCCCTCTCGGGGTGGCTCGTGGCGATTTCTGCCCGCGCTCCCGGCCCCGCATGGCAGGCCGCACAATTCTCTCGCATGAGCATCTTGTGAGGCATGGTAGGAGGTGCACCATCGTACAGGCGTCCCCCGGCCCTCAGGTCCTGAGCGAGCCCCACGAAGCTGTTGTCCACGAAGAGCCCCTCGACGAGGGACAAGACGTGGCACTGTCGGCACCGCTGCATGGAATAGGCCTGGGCCGTACCGTCGTGGGGAGATGCCGGGGCGAATCCCACGCCCTCGACCGGCATACCGAACCCGTCGTGACACGAGCCGCACGTCATGCCGAAGTCCTCATGGGGCACCACCGGTGGCGCGCCATCGTACGCGCGTCGGGCGGCGCGTACCCCCGCCGGGGACTGCGCCACGTCGAGTCTCGAGCCCACGGCCCAGCCGCCCTCGCCGCATCCGCCGGCGACCAGCAGGGCCGCCACCATCAGGACGAGTGTCAGACCTTCTCGATTCGAACCGCGCATTTCTTGTAGTCCGGTTCTTTGCTGATGTTGTCCATGGCGTCGAGCGTCAGAAGGTTGGCCAGCCTGGCTTCGTCGAAGAACGGGATGAACGCCGATCCACGAGGTGGCTGGCCGCGTCCATCCACTTTGGCCCTGAGCTCGAGGGTCCCTCGGCGGCTCACCACACGCACCAGGTCTCCGGACTTGATGCTGAGCTCGGCGGCGTCGGCCCGGTTGATCTCCACGTAGCTTTCGGGCACGGCCTGGTGTAGCTGCTTCACCCTTCGGGTCATGGAACCCGTGTGCCAATGCTCGAGCACACGTCCGGTACACATCCAGAACGGATACTCGTCATCAGGCGCCTCGGCCGCAGGATGGTACGGACGGAGCCAGAACGCAGCTTTCTCGCCGTAGCCTTTGGCCTTGTAGAAGTGCACACCCCGTTCCTTCTGGACGTAAGGGTCGTAGCCGGCCGCGTACCGGTACCGAGTTTCCTGGCCATCGACTACGGGCCAGAGCATGCCTCGAGTCTCTCGGAGCTGCTGATACGAAGCGAGGTCCTTACCGATGCCCAGACCGAATCTTCGGTACTCCTCGAACATGGGCTCGTGCCAGTCGTCCTCTGGCCACGGGAAGAGATGGCCCATGCCCATTCGCTTGGCGACTTCCATCACTTGCCAGGCATCTTCCTTGGCCTCGCCCGGCGGATCCACCGCCTTCTCCCAGTGCTGGGTGCGACGCTCCGAGTTGCCGAACACACCTTCTCGCTCCACCCACCCCGCTGACGGCAACACCAGGTCCGCCGCCTCCGTGGTCGGCGTCGGATAGATGTCCGAGACCACCATGAAGCGGCCGTCGTTCGGTTCCCGCTGAATGCGGTTCACGTTGGGGATGCTCACCCAGGGGTTCGTGGTCTGCACCCACATGACCTTCACGTCACCCCGCTTGAATGCCCGGAACATGTCCATGGTGTGGTAGCCAGGCCGGGCCGGGATGGTGCCTTCGGGCAGTCCCCAGATCTCCTCTGCCCTCGCACGATGCTCGGGGTTGTTGACCACCAGGTCCGCCGGGAGGCGGTTGGACAGCGTGCCGACTTCCCTGGCCGTCCCGCACGCCGAGGGCTGCCCCGTCAGCGAGAAGGGGCC
>JBDHIF010000065.1:0-11847 GCA_039587535.1 Gemmatimonadota bacterium | reverse complement strand
TCTCTAGGTCTGGCCGGCATGAGGTGGCCGCTCGACGACTCCGCCCGTGCCCGTTGGGGCCCGCAGCCGGTCCGGGGAGAGCTCCGCAAGGAGCTTTGCGGAGTCCGATCGGGTCCCCGTCTCGGTTCCGTCCCGTGTGGCGGATTCCTTGGTGACGCTTGCGCAACGTTTCTGGTGCGAGCTGTCGGCGGAGCCGGAGGCCGCTACCTCAGGGTGATGTGGGTCAACCTCATTCTGACGCAAACTCGTGTGCGTGGGCGCTACGGCACCTGAGCATTGAGGGAAGCGCGCATCGGGAAATCCACCGACGGCTCGACCCCGCCGGCTCCGCTGCGGGTGCTGTGCCGACCGGAGCCGGGTGGGAGAGGCCCGATCCGCGCCACGGGCTCGAAGGCAGGGTGCGTCCGCGGCACGAGGATTGCCCGGTACTACTCGTCGCGTCGCTTCAGGCCGGAGACCGGTCCCGCGCGACATCGTCTCCCGATTCCCTACAGAGGCATATCGCAATGACAGAAGAAAAGAAGACCCTCGAAGTCACGAAGCACGAGGACAAGAAGACCGAGCCCAAGCGGGAAGAGGTCAAGAAGCCGGAGCAAAGCGAGACGCCCAAGTCGCCCTCCGGTCACACGCCGAGCCCGACGAAGAAGTAGCTCCTCGACACGAGGGGAGGTGACGGTGCCGCGGACGACACGGCCCCCGAGCCTCCCTCCCACGACACCGCCCGGAAGGCGAAAGCCACGAGAAGATGACCGATGGATGAAATCGAGAAGCTGTTCAAGACCGCTGTCGAGGAAATCGAGCGCCTGCTCGACACGAAGACCGTTGTCGGTGAGCCCATCGTGGTCGGGGAGACGACCCTGATCCCCTTGGTGAGCCTGGGCTTCGGCTTTGGTGCCGGTGGCGGCATGGGGAAAGCGCCCAAGAAGAAGGACGCGAAGGACCTCGAGGGATTGGCGGGAGGCACCGCCGGTGGCGGGGGGATCAAGCCGGTGGGGCTCATCATCGTCGACAAGAACGGTGTCCGCTTCGAAACCGTCAAGGGCGGCACGACCTCCGTTCTGGAGAAAGTCGTCGACGTCTTCGCCACCACGCGAGCGAAGAACAAGAAGGGCGAAGAAGAAGAAGAAGAAGAAAACTAGGAGACCGGACGTGGCGCTGACCATTGGTCTCTCGTGTGCGGCGCTCCTGCTGCTCCTATTGCTGACTCCCTTCCACGTCCACCTGGCCGTCGAGCGGGATCCCGTGATGCTGGCCCGCGTACGGCTCTCGTGGCTCTTCGGCTTGGTGCGCCTTCCTTTGCATCCGCGCCCCGCTCGCCCGAGGCGCGAAGGCGAGCGGCCGAGAAGAGCAGCCGCCACTCGTGGACTGGGACGGCTGGGAACCCGAATCGCGCGCCGCGTCCTGCGAGCCTGGAGGTCGCCGGATCTCCGAGCCAGGTCGTTCGTGTTCCTGCGCCGCCTCTCGCGAGCGATCCGACTTCGGGAGCTCCGGTTTCGCGCCCGCATCGGAATGGACGATCCGGCCGACACCGGTCGGCTGTGGGCGGTCCTGGGGCCGCTCGGCTCGTTGCTCTCGAGCCGTGACGTCGTCCTCGAGCCGAGCTTCGACGAGGTCTGCTTGCGCTTCCGGGCTGCCGCGCAGCTGAGGTTCGTCCCGCTGCAGCTCCTCTTCTCGAGCTCCGCCTTCCTCTTGTCCCCGCCGGTGATCCGTGCCCTCGTCACGACGAAGTGAGCGCGTGGAGACCTTGCGCGTCATGCACCTGCTCCGCATCCGGGGCAGGGTGCTGATCCCCGTCCAACGGGTCCGCATCGAACCCTCGCGCGGATGCTGTGGCCCATCCATCCAGGCCTTCGCAGAGCCGCGGGCGATCGTCGTCGGAGAGCGAGGGTGCTGGCGCGCGTTCGACCCCGACGGAGAGGAGCTTCCGCTGGAGGTGCTGCTCGAGGAGGTCTCCGGGTTGGCCGAGGCTATCGAGGCGAACGGCCCGCTGGAAGGTATGGAGACGACATGACACGTGCATCCGGCGCGCGGCCTGGACCGACCATTGCAGGAGCTCGTCGAGAACTTCGAACTCACTGCGGCTCGCCTTCACCGTCCCCGAACGAAGGAAACGACTCATGCAGAAGCGCCATCTCATCACTACCGCTCTCACCCTTTCCGCCCTGACTCTCGCGGCTCTCTCCGCTTCCTTCCGTGCCCCGGGACAGGAATCCCAGCAAGACGAGAGAGCCCCAGACTGGGAGTTCCTCATCCAGGTCGATGTCACGGTCGGGCAAGTCGAAGAACTGGCCCGCGAAGACTGGGAGTTCGTCGGCTACCTGGGAGAGAGCGCCGCTGGGAACCGCGTCGACGAGACCCTCTGGAAACGGCCGGCCCGCTGATACAGGAGGGGCCACAGGATGCGGAAACGAACCAAGCAAGAGGACGTCACGCAGTTCACTGCGCACGCATTTTCCCTCGCTCAGTCGTTGGGAATCCGAACCGCTATCGTGCTCGCAGATGAACTGGGCCGCAGTGAAGCGTTCGAGGCCCACCGAACAAAGGAGCGAATCATCTGGCTGACCAATGAGCATGCGGAGTCGCTCCCCAAGCGCTCCATGGATCTCGTCGTATCGATTCCAAAGGCCAACCTCACGCGCGCTCCATGGATCTCGTCGTATCGATTCCAAAGGCCAACCTCACGCGGATGAGCCAGATCAACATCGGCCTCTACGCCGCCATCTTGCGCGACGCGGTCGAGCTCACGGAACAAGTGATCTGCCTCTCCGGCATCGCTGGCTCGGGTCGCCTCGATCTTCTGCTCGTCACCAGACCGAACAGAGACTTCCCCTGGCTACGCCAGGATTCGGTCGCCTCTTGGAACTGGCCCTTCGGTTCGCTGCAGAGGGCAGGGAAGGAAAGCCCATCGGCACCGTGTTTGTTCTCGGAGATATCGAACAGCTCCAGGACCACCTCCGGCAGCTGATCTTGAACCCTTGCAAGGGCCATGCTCGCCGTCTTCGCAGCATCCACAATCCAGATGCCGTCGAGTCTCTCCGAGAATTCTGCGCGCTCGACGGCGCCATCATTGTGGACAGGAGCGGCATCGTCGAGTCCGCCGGCACGTATCTGGACGCGCCCGGCAAGAACCTGCGCCTACGAAAGGGCCTCGGCGCACGACATACCGCCGCCGCAGCCATCACGCGAGCGACGGATGCTGTCTCGCTCGTGATCTCGGAATCATCCGGCACCGTAACGCTCTTCGACAACGGCAAGCAGGTGCTCGAGCTCGAGCGACCGGGATAGACGACCACGGCCAAGGTTCCATGTCAGACACAGCGCTTGAAGAATGAAATCAGGAACGCGATGGAGCCTCGAACCGCAGGGATGTTGAACAGATGAACAGACAAGAGCACGTTGAGCTTCTCAAGGAAGAGCTAGACGAATGGAACGAGGAGATCGACCAACTAGAAGCCAAGGCCCACAAGGCGAAAGCGGCCCTTGAGAGGGTTGACACGATCAAGCGAAAGCGAGACGAAGCAGCACATCTGCTCTCTCGTTTACAGGGGGCCGATGGCAGCGCCTGGGAGGCCGCGAGAAGCAGTGCGGCCGAACTGTGGGAGAGCATGAAGAAGACTGTCGATGAGACCAAGCAAGCATTCCGTGAGGGTCTCGAAGAGTCTCGATAGTTTCCCATCGGCCGCGACCGTCCCCGACGGAGGGAGGGAGGAAGCTGCGTCTGGGCCTCCGCCCACTGGCCGACGTTCGGTCCTCTTCCGGCTGGCCGACGCTGGCGCCTTGACGCGGAGAATCCCTGGGAATCGAAGCGGGCTTACATCCACCGATCGTGCTGCCTGGTTGCGGAATGGGGTCCGAATCCGGCAGTCACGATCCGGCAGTCACGGGGACGGCGAGCGACTCGATCAGCTCGGCGAGGTTGGAGACGAAGGAGATCATGTACTCGTCGAGCTTGTCGGCAGACTTCTTCAGAGAGTCGAGGTCGTTCTTCATGGACGAGACGCCGGTGGGATTCAGGTCGAACTCGAGGTACTTGCGCGTGTCCGTGAGGCGCACGAGCCACGGGTCGAAGTCCGAGCGGAGCCTGTCGCCGTCGGAGCGCAAACCGTCGAAATCGGCCGCGATCACGCCCGATCGGTCGACGCCGAGATGGAGCTTCTTCCGGCCTCGCTTACCCTTCCCTCCATGTTTCGCTGCGGCCCATTCGCCTTCGCCCACAATTGAGAGTCCGGAGCTGTCCACGATGAGATCGATGGCCGCACCCGTTGAGACTCGACGAAGGTTGACGTCCAGGTGCTGGCCACGCCGTGAGAGCGTGGTGTGATCGGAGCTTCGAGATCGCAGTCCATCCACGATAGGACCCACCGCAGGAAACCCTCTGTTTGGCGAAGCGGCAACTTGAAGACAAGCCGAAGCGTCAAGGCCGTCTCGATCGCGACGTTGGAGAATTTCTGCTGGCCACCACGCTTTCTGGGCGCCGTTGGCTTCCATGCGTCAATCGCATCCGCTGAGATCCACAGCGTGATGTCGCCCCGTTGCACGAGCGCACGGTAGTACTCCGGCCAGTTGCCGACGTGGTACTTGGTCTTGTACGTGGGATGGACTCTCGACTTCATGCCGAGATCATCTTCTGCCGACGGTCAACATGGCCAGGGGATCGACGGCCCGCGGCCCCGATCGTACGATTCGCCCTCGTCATCTAGCGCTCGAACCAGCTGGGCTTGCCGGCTCCTGATGCCGGACGTAGCCGAGAGCTTCGCCCACGGTGCGCACTTGGACCGCCCGTACCAAGTCGGACTTGCTGATGATGCCCTCGACGTGCCCGTCGGCGCCGACCACCATCAGGCGACCGGAGGTGCCCTGGGTGATCTTCTGGAAGGCGTCGTAGGCGCTGTCTGCGGCGGTGATGGTCTTTACATCGGTGGACATCACTTCCGACGCAGTGACGGCCGGTTCCTTTCGCTCGAGCGCCTCACTCTTGATGTTCCCGAGCGTTAGCATTCCCACCAGCCTCTTCGAGGCGTCTACGACGGGATAGCCGAGGTGCCCGTCCGCCAGCATCCGGCCGAGGATATCCGGGACCTTCGTCTCCGGACTCACAGTCTTCACGTCGGACGTCATGAGGTCCCGCACCTCGATTCCCCGGAGCATCTCGGAGAACATCGCCATCTGCGTTTCACCGGTGACTGCCATGAACACGAAGAATGCGATGAAAATGAGCCAGATGTTGCCTGAAAGAATGCCGAGCAGGGCCATCGAGAACGCAAGCACCTTGCTCGCGCCTGCGGCAGCCAGTGTCGCCTTGAGGTAGTCCATCCTCAGAGCTAGCAGGGAACGAAGGACGCGGCCCCCGTCGAGTGGCAGCGCCGGGACCAGGTTGAACGTCGCCAGGAGGACGTTCATTCCCATGAGGTATCCGGAGAGGAACTTCCAGGCGGGAGCAGCAGAGGCCGGTGTCACGGTGAGGACCAGCCAAAACACCCCGGCGAGAGCGTAGCTCGTCACCGGTCCGGCGATGGCCATGATCGCCTCGGCCCCGCCCCGCTTCGGCATCTTCTCGAACTGGGCCATGCCGCCCAGGAGCCACAGGGTGATGACCTTCACCTCGAAGCCCAGGCGCCGCCCGACCATCGCATGCCCGAGTTCGTGAACGACGATGCTGACGAACAGCCCCAGCGCGGCCGCGAGCCCCAAGAGGAAGGCCGCTGTCGTCTGCCCGAGCGCATCGGCATCAATGCCGATGTGGAGTTGCTCGGAGATGGCGCCCAGGTTCGTCGAGATCATCCAGGCCAGGACCGGTAGGATGACCAGGAACGAGACGTCAAGCTCGACTGGGATCCCCATCAGCTTGAAGGGAAGTCTGAAAGCTCTGCGGAACATGAGTGTTGTCCTTTCCCCGTGCCTTCGAGCCAGGTCTGGCCCAGGGTACGGGAGGCGCGCGAATCGAGTGGTATCGCCGCCCTGAATCTGAAATGTCACAGAGTCGTACCGACCATTTCAAGCCGTGCCTCCTGCTCGATGCTTCCGCTCGAAAAGCGGGAAAGCGGGTTCCGAGCGCAAGGCCCTCGCCATCTCCAGCTCGAGCAAGAGGCGCGCTCTGCGTGGCCGGGCTGAATTTCCAGCGCGCCCTGCCGTGGTCGACCCCTTCCACTTCTTGGGCCGCGTCGAGCTCCCGGTCCTCATGCTGAACGGCGAGTACGCTGTCGCCGAACCGGCTCGACCGCGTATCGTTCCCAATCACTCATGACCCTCCCGGCTCAGATCGTGCTTCTCGGGGCAAGTGGCGACCTCACTCTGCGCAAGCTCATGCCAGCTCTCACCAGCCTGGCGGCCCAGGAGCGCCCGGCGGAGGGCTTCTCCGTCCTCGGCGTGTCGCGGCGGGCGAAGACCAACGAAGCGTTCCGGTCCGAGATCGGCGCCGCACTTCCTGATGGGCTCCAGTCGGCCTTCGACACCCTCGCGCCGCGCATCTCGTATCAGGCGGCCGACGTCTCGCAAGCCGCGGATCTCAAGACCCTGTGCGAGCGCGTCGATGCGCTGCCCGGCGGGCGCGCGGCGGGGCGGCTGTTCTACCTGGCCCTCAAACCCGAGCTCTTCGGTCCGACGGTCGAGGGCCTGTGTCGGGCGGAGCTCCTGGCGCGCCGCGGCGACGTCGACGATGAGGTGAGCTGGCGGCGCGTGGTGGTTGAGAAGCCCTTCGGCCACGACCTGGCGAGCGCGCGGCGGCTCAACGCCGAGCTACACCAGCACCTGCGCGAGAAGCAGATCTATCGCATCGACCACTACCTGGGGAAGGAAACTGTGCAGAACCTGCTCGGCTTCCGCTTCCACAACACGATCTTCGAGCCGCTCTGGACACGACACCACGTCGAGCTCGTGCAGATCACCGTCGCCGAGGACATTGGCGTCGGCGGCGGTCGTGCCGGCTACTACGACACAACCGGGGCCGTGCGCGACATGCTCCAGAACCACATGCTCCAGATCCTCGCGCTCGTTGCGATGGAGCCGCCGGCCTCCCTGACGCCCGAGGCCATCCGTGATCAAAAGGTGGCCGTCCTGCGCGGGCTGCGCTGCTCCGATCGCGTGCACACCGCGCGCAATGGCGTACGCGCGCGCTATCGAGCCGGGACGCAGGGCGGTCAGGCCGTTCCGGCCTACCTCGAGGAAGAGGGTGTGCCGGCGGACTCGACCACTGAGACCTATGTGGCCGTGCGCGCCGAGGTCGACACCTGGCGCTGGAGCGGCGTGCCGTTCCTCCTGCGTCACGGCAAGCTCCTACCGAGGAAGAGAAGCGAGGTGCGGGTGCAGTTCCGCACCGCGCCGCTGCAGCTGTTCAACCGCCCCGAGGGCATGAACGACGCCGAGTTCCGCCGGCGGCTGAAGGACGGCAGCCTGTGCCAGCTGCGACCCAACGTGCTCACGCTTAGCCTGCAGCCGCGCGAGGCGATCTCGCTCTCCTTCGGCGTCAAGCGGCCGGGGAACGAGATGGTCATGTCGCCGGCCGAGCTGTCCTTCGACTACCGCGAGCACTTCGGCGACGCCACCGCGCCCGCCTACGAGCGCCTCCTGCTCGACGCGCTCCTCGGCGATCCGACGCTCTTCCTGCGCTCTGACGAGATCGAGGCCAGCTGGCACTTCGCCGACGAGGTGCGCGCGAGCTGGTTGAGCGAGGACGTGCCGCTGCTCGAGTACGCACCGGGCAGCTGGGGACCGGCGGAGGCCGAGGAGCTCTTCTACGGTTGCGAGGGAGGCTGGCCCCGTGAGTGACGCGGGCGCCGGACGGGCCTGCCGCGTCGTCGTTTCGCCCGATCCGTTCGAAGCCGCGGCCGGCCTCGTCGCCGACGCGATCGAGCGTGTCGCCGGCGCGCGCGGGCGGGTGCGCCTGGCCGTTCCCGGCGGCTCGGCGGCACGCGTGGCCTCGCATGCGGCGGAGCGGCTCGACACGCGCGGTTTCGACTTCGAGCGTCTGCTCCTCACCTGGGTGGACGAACGCTGCGTCCCCTCGTCGTCGCCTGACTCGAACCGGGGCGCGACGCACCTCACGCCGCATCCGGGGATCGAGCTGCCGCTGTATCTGCACGGCGAGCGCCCCGACGAAGCCGTCGCACGCGTGGCGCATGCGTTGCAGACGACCTTCCAGAGCGCGCTCGACGTGCTCGTGCTCGGCATGGGACCCGACGGTCACGTCGCCTCGCTCTTCCCAGGGCGCCCTGCGCTCCCCGGGCTGGTCGCCCACGTCGCGAACAGCCCCAAGCCGCCGGCAGATCGCATCACGCTGACGCGGGCACTGCTCGAGACGGCCGTGCACACGATCGTCGTCGCCGCGGGCGAGGACAAGCGCGCGGCGCTGCGGCGCATCGTCCACGGTGATCCGGACCTGCCCGCCACGGGGCTCGCGGGCCTCGTCGTCTGCACGGACCTGACCCTCGAGTAAGCGAGCTGAGCCGCGCCCGAACGAATCACCTCCCGAACGGCCCACGCGTTCCCAGCGCACCCATTCCGAGACGATCACGATGAGCACTACCTTCGAGCCGACCGACACCGATCCCTGCGACGTCGCCGTCGTCGGCCTGGGCGTCATGGGTGCGAACCTCGCCCGCAACTTCGCGAGCTGCGGTCTGCGCGTCCTCGGCTACAACCGCCGCGCCGAGGTGGCGCACGCGCTGGCCGCGAGTCACCCCGAGGCACGGCTCGGCGTCGCGACGAGCTGGGAGGAGCTCGTTCGCCGACTCGCTCGCCCCAGGCGGATCGTCCTCATGGTGCCCGCGGGCGCGCCCGTCGATCAGGTGCTCGACGCGCTGGACCCGCTGCTCGAGACGGACGACGTCGTCGTCGACGCGGGCAACAGCCTCTTCAAGGACACCGACCGCCGCATCGAGCGTGCCGCGCCGCGGCCGTGGCGCTTCGTCGGCATGGGGGTCTCCGGCGGAGCGGAGGGCGCGCTCAAGGGACCGTCGATCATGCCCGGCGGCGACCTTGAGGCGTGGAACAGTCTGCGGCCGGTGCTCGAGCAGATCGCGGCGAAGAGCTCCTTCGGCCCGTGCGTCACGTACTGCGGCCGCGGCTCTGCGGGTCACTTCGTGAAGATGGTCCACAACGGCATCGAATACGGCGACATGCAGCTGATCGCCGAGACCGCGGTTCTCCTGCGACGCGGGCTGGGACTGAGCGATGCGCAGGTCGCCGATGCGTTCGTCCAGTGGAACCAGGGCGAGCTCGACAGCTTCCTGATCGCTGTCACGGCCGACATCCTGCGCACGCCCGATCCCGAGGCGAGCGACGGACGCCTGCTCGTCGACGTCATCCTCGACCGCGCCGGTCAGAAGGGAACGGGGGCCTGGACCGTGCAGGCCGCGCTCGAGCTGGGCGTGGCGATCCCGACCATCGCTGCGGCCGTGGACGCGCGCGTGATGAGCTCGGAGAAGGCACTGCGCCGGCGCGCGGCGGGGCCGTTCGCGGGCTCGACGTCGACCGACTCGCTCGCAGGCGTCACAGTCGACGATCTCGAGCAGGCGCTCTACGCTGCGAAGATCGCGAGCTACACCCAGGGCTTCGCGATGCTGGCCACCGCCAGCCGCGAGCGCGACTACGGCATTGATCTCGCCGAGGTCGCCCGCATCTGGACCGCCGGCTGCATCATCCGCGCGCGCTTCCTCGGGCACGTGGTCGAGGCCTTCCAGAGCGAGCCCGCGCCCGAGCTGCTCGCCCTCGCGCCCGCCTTTACCGACGCCCTGCGCGAGCGTCTCCCCGCCTGGCGCCGCGTCGTCTCCGCCGCGGTGACGGCCGGCCTGCCGGTCCCCGGGCTGGCCGCCTCGCTCACGTGGTTCGACACCCTGACCACGGCCCAAGGCAGCGCGAACCTGATTCAGGCCCAGCGCGACTACTTCGGCAGCCACACGTACGAGCGAGTCGACCGACCGGAAGAGAAGCTCCACACGGACTGGCCACGCTTCGGGACGCCGGACGAGAGCTGACGAACGACGTAGACGGCGGTGCCCGGTGGTCGCGTCCTATCCAAATACTCGGCCGCGCTCCGGCGGGCACGAGAGTGCTGGTTTTGATGCTTCTAGACTCGTCGGCCGAGCAGCGTCATCCGGTTCAGGACGCTGCAGCAGAGCAATGCCTCCGAGCCGTTGCCCCTGTGGTTCCTGCGCTTTCGAATGCCGAGCACGAAGCCGATCTCCGATGATCGACTTGTACCTGGAGAAGACTTTCTCGACCGTTCCTTGGTGGTGGTAGCCGACTCATTCTTCCTTCCACTGGCGCCGTCCCACCTTCGGCACTCTCTTGATTGTGCGATCGCGAGCGCTTGATCGGGGGCTTCGCCGCTGTGATTTCGTGGCCGCTTTGTTCGGCGGAACGATGACCTTTGCCCCACGCTCAGCAGCGGCATCATAGATCGGGATCGTGTCGTAGGCTGCATCGGCAGTGAAGCTCGTAACGCCGCCACGCTGCGGCGAGGAAGGGCAAGAGGCCGTCGGCTCCTGCCTCGACCGCGGCGTTTTCCTCGCCCTGTCTGGGCCAGAGGCGCGTCCGAGCGCGGAGCTCACACGAGCGTCCGAAGCTCGACGGCGCCGTTGCCGATGAGGACTGCGTGGTTGCGCGGGACGACCTCCCACCCCGGGTCGTCGCTCAGACGCTCGGAGGTGACGATCACCGCGCCTCCGCTCTCGTGCGGGGCAACGATGCGGCACAGGCCCTCCTCGCAAACGTAGCGTCGGCCGTGATTGAGATAGAGCGACTCGCCGTCGTAGTCCGCCTTGGTGGTGTAGCGCGTCACCGCGGAGTGGATGCCGTCGGTCACTGCGAAGTTGAGGTAGGACGGCGCTCCCCCGGAATGCTCGTCCACGAGCGCGACAAGGTGCGCGATCGTGCGCTGCAGAGCTTCGAAGAGCTCGGCGGTTGTCCGCGCCGGTCGGTGGCCGATCTCGTCCAGGAACAGGGCGAAGGCGTGCTCGGTGTCGGTCGTGCCCTCGATGACGTCGAACGAGCGGTCGGAGAGCTGACGAAGCAGCGCTCGCCGCAGCCGCGCAAAACCGGCGACGTCGCCATTGTGCATGAACGCCCACGAGCCTGAGCGGAATGGGTGACAGTTCGCCTCCGAGAGGGCATGCAGGTGCGTCGCGGCACGCACGTGCGCGAGGATTGTGGGGCTCTTGACGACGCGCGCCAGGTCGAGCAGGTTGCGATCGTTCCACGCTGGCGTGATCATGCGGAACGCCGCCGGCTGGCTGGACACCTCGGGCGCGTACCACGCGACGCCGAAGCCGTCGCCGTTCATAGGCCCGCTGCGCTCCTCGCTCGCGAAGCTCTGCCTGATCAACGAGTGCACCGGCTCGGTGATGAGCTTGGAGACGAGCAGCGACCGGCCGTGATAGAAGACGAAGCGGCACATGTGTGCCGTTGTCGCGCCGTCCGGGCTCGGTGTCAACCCGATACGAACGACTGCGTATCTCTGTGTGCAGCTCAATGCCCAGGCGCACTATACTCGCGCGGTCGAGTTGTCAGTTTCACCTGACCGCACTAGTCTGCGGGTATTCAATACCGTGCCCCTACCGACGATCATTCAAGGAGGCATGGGCGCCGGCGTCTCGGGCTGGACTCTCGCCCGTGCAGTCTCCAAAGCAGGCCAGCTAGGCGTCGTGGCCGGCACGGCGCTGGACGTTATCCTGGCTCGGCGCCTGCTGGTCGGCGACCCCTGCGGCCACATGCGGCGTGCGCTCGAACACTTCCCGATTCCTGGAGTGGCGCAGCGGATTCTCAAACGCTACTTCGTCCGCGGGGGCAAGGCCGAGGACGCTCCCTTCAAATCACTGCCTTTGCTCGACACGGATCCCTCGCCCGAGCGGC
>JBDHIF010000064.1:0-7163 GCA_039587535.1 Gemmatimonadota bacterium | reverse complement strand
CTTCCTCAGGTAGTTGATGATCTGCGCGGGCGTCTTGTTCTTTCTCGCTGCCATTCTCCCTCCCCTCCTGTCTCGATCACGGCCCAGAATCTTAGACTGGACCTGGTCTCGTTTTAGGGGGGCAGGTCAGTCGGCTGGCGGGTCTCCAGCTCCCTGCGGAGCGACCTGGCCCTGGACGCTCTGGAGCAGGCGATCTGCGAGCGGCAGACCGAAGCGGATGGCCCGCTTGTTCACCACAGCGACCGGGGCGTTCAGTACCTCTCGATTCGTTATACCGAGCGACTGGCCGAAGCGGGAATCGAGCCGTCCGTCGGCAGCCGGGGCGATTCCTACGACAACGCCCTGGCCGAGAGCGTGATCGGCCTCTTCAAAACCGAGGTCATTCGCCGACAGAGCCCATGGCGGAGCCTGGAGGACGTCGAATTCGCCACCCTGGAGTGGGTCTGGTGGTTCAACAACCACCGCCTCCTCGAACCCCTCGGCCATGTCC
Source organism: Gemmatimonadota bacterium (assembly GCA_039587535.1). Taxonomy (GTDB): domain Bacteria; phylum Gemmatimonadota; class Gemmatimonadetes; order Longimicrobiales; family Gaopeijiaceae; genus JAWLHJ01. The sequence continues at coordinate 6,673 of JBDHIF010000064.1, read as the reverse complement.
CCCCGGCCGAGTACGAGGAGCACTTTCACCGCGGGCTACTGGCTCACACTGAGCAGCCCGCACTCACACAAAACAGTCTCCAGTGAACCCGGGGCGGTTCACGCGCTGTAGAAATTCCTTGTTAGACAGCCCTTCACCGAGGTCAGTATCGGCTCGGTCGTACCCGTATCGAATCGCCGACCTCAACCGTCATAAGGTCCTCTGCAATCAGGAACTGACCTTGGAATGTGCTTCGGACGCCCCGTTCCAACTCGGGGATCTCATCCGGACCCTGTCCCCCCAGGTGGTAGGCGACGGCGAGTCTCGGCTGCACTCGAGAGAATACCTCGCCCGCCGCATCCGGTACGGTGTGAGAGCGCTTCAGTCTCTCTACGAAGGCCGGATCCATGCCGGAATCTTCGGGGACGAGAAATACCTCATGGATAAGTACGTCCGTACCTGCCGCATGTCGGACCAAATTCTCTGACACACCCGTGTCTCCCGAGATCACCACAGACCGATCGCGATAGTCCACGCGGTACCCATAGGCGTCGACAGCCGCACTGGAGTGAGGCACCTGGAACGCAGTGACTCTGACACCCCCGTCCTCGAACACGATGCCGTCCCCGGCGAACTCGTGTCCCTCGAATCGGATGTCCTCGGGAGCGAGACTCCAGCCACTCGCTACCCCTTCATAGGCTTGTTCGAGGCCGGCGAGCATGTGCTGAGTCCCTTGCGGCCCCCATACGCGCAGTTGCCCATCGCGACGGCCGAAGTCCCCCTGACGATGGTGGCCCGTAAGCCACAGGTCAGGTAGACCGACCACGTGGTCAGGGTGCAGATGGGTGATGAATACCGCCGTTATGCTCCCCGGTGACATCCCGAACGATCCGATGCTCGTGCTCACACCACGGCCGACATCGAAGACCAGCGCGTGCGAGCCAACCTCCACGAGCGTCGAGGGGCCCATGCGCATCCGCACCGGTGGCGGTGCTCCGGTACCAAGAAAGGTCACGCGGATAGCGGCCTCCTCGGGCGCCTGGCCCCCTACCCGACTGGCGGGGAGAAGAAGAGCCACGAGCAGCAGGACGTGGAGCTTGGTCTGCGGTTTGGACACGTCACCTCCGGGGGAGCTGAGACAGAGCCAGTCGCCCCCCCTACAGCCCACCAGGGTATCGGGCGGTCTAACGCGTGATTGTACCGCTTGAGGCGCGTTTCCGATAACGTTTCGGGGTTGTCGGCGCGGCGCCCCTTAGGCGCCGTGCTGCAGCGAAGTGAGCCCCAGCGAAAGGAGCCGGCAACCTTCTTGTTATGTGGAGTCGTCGGCTGCCCCGCTGTTGGTGCCCTCTATCCGCCGACCTTCTCTCGATTCCCGGAACGGTAGCGTGGAATCTTCTTGAGGATGTCCGCCTCGGCCTCTCGCGCATGGTATAGGTCCCACCGCAACTGGAGGTTCATCCAGAAGTCCGTCGACGTACCGAAGTAGGTAGAGAGCCGGAGCGCGGTGCTCGGCGTCACGCCACGGCGCCCATTCACGATCTCGTTGACCCTCTGATACGGCACGGCAATCGCATCCGCGAGCTCTCGCTGCGAGAGCCCCATCGGCTCAAGAAACTCCTCGAGGAGCATCTCTCCGGGGTGGGTCGGCTTTCGATGTGTGGGAACTCGGACCATGTCACGCCTCAGTGGTAGTCGACTACCTCTACGTCTTCCGGCCCCGCATCCGTCCAACGAAAGCAGACGCGGTACTGGTTGTTGATCCGGATACTGTGTTGGCCGCGACGATCTCCCTTCAAGGCCTCCAGCCGGTTGCCTGGGGGGATGAGTAGATCCTCAAGAACCCCTGCAGAGTCGATGGCGTCGAGCTTCATCGACGCCTTCCTCCACAATGATCGCGGAAGCCTCTTCCGTGACGCCTTCGTTGAGCGTCCGTAGAAGAGGTCTTCCGTGGCATCGTCTCGGAACGAACGGATCATGTAGCATGATAGCACGGCTGCCATGCTATGCCAAGCCGTCCAGCCGACCCCGGGTGATTCCAAGCTCGTCGCTTCCGACGATTCCACATAACGTTCAAAGTTGCAGACGTGGCTCGCGAACGCGAGCCATGTAGGTCGTAGTGAGCGAAGCGAACGGAGCCTGCAACTGATAGTTACGCGGGGTCCGCCTGAGCGGCTTGGCCATAAACAAGGCGCCCTGGACGACCACGGGCCATTCGCAACACCGCTGGCGGCTGACGAATGGTGGACCTAGGTACTCCGAGACCTACTGGCGTCGCGTCGCGAGGTACTGCTCTACCGCACCAATCGCGTCGAGCACATCGTCCTCGTACTCGATCAATAGGTCGCGGTACCACAGAGTCCACATGCTGTGTATTCGGCTGAGTCGCCCTGCTAGCCTACGCACCTCAACCGGATCGTCCACTAGGGGCTGTCCGCCTCTCCGGTAGTTGTCCCACCGCATTGCCTCGGTCGAACGGAACTCGGCGAACATCTCTTCGTCGTAGAACCGGCTGTTGTATTCAAGCCGGCCATAAGCCGTCTCATAGAGCTGGCCGAGTTGAAGGACTAGTTCCGGCGCATTGAGATGTGCGAGCTGCCCGGCAGAGACCATTGTCGTCCACGATGCACGCCTGGTGAAGAGCGTCGGATTCGACAGGACGGCGGCAAGGGCCGCGCCGACGCTGTCCGGTGGATAGTCGGAGCCGTCTTCGAGCCACCGGTCCAAGTCTGAGTAGTGGCGACTCAGGGCCTCCTGCTCCTCGATTATCCGGAGGAAATCCGCGTGGTCCTCATGGAGCTCTCCGAGCAGTTGCTCTAATGCCGCTTGGGCGGTCGCGCGCTCCGCCCCGGCCTCACGAACGTTCTCGAGCGAGACCGCAAGAAAGACGGATGCGAGAATGAGCGTGAATTCAACAACCCACCGCACCCACGGCCTCTTTCCTGACTGAAGCGGCACAAGATCTCCCGGGTGCTATGTGGATACCGAACGCACCGCCAACCGGTGCGACCTCGAAACGCACCGTGAAGCTGCGCCTTGGCCTCGTCGATCCGCAATCGGAACGATCCCCTGTTCTTCCCTACCCGGATCTCATTGATGACCGCGTAACGTCCAAGGGACTCCGAACCGGCCCCGCTGATAGCGTATTAACTCCCAATCCGTCGGGCCAGCAGATCCCGCAACCCAGGTCCACCTCCTGGGGCCGGTTGCGCCGAGGGCCGAGCGGCCCGAGCCGGAGGCCCAGTGTTATCGGTCGCGGGTTATCAGCGATAGTTCTTGGAGAGTTCCGCGAATGGGGGTGGCTCGACCTCTCTACCCACTGGCTAGCTATGCGGGAGGTTGTCGGGTGCGCTGATACCCGACCATGCCGAAAAGCCCCTGTAGCGGTGCTGCAAGGATGACGCCGATCACGGGCGTCCAGGGCTCATCTCGTCCAAGCAGTAACGGCACCGTCACGATCCCGACGCCGAGGGCCGTGCCCCAAAGTGACCCCTGTGAGCCGTCGCCTCTTCCGATCAGATAGGCCGAGGCCGTCGCCCCGATGAAAGACCCGATTGCGTATGCCGTGTTCGAGTTTCGAGTATAGCCCGAGTCACCCTTCACCAGCCGTTCCCCGGAGTCCTCGAACATCCGGTACGCTCCTACCCCGGCCAATTGGGCCCCGAGCATCCCGCCAAGAACCTGCCGCGCCAATCGCCAACGCGTCGCTCCCGCCGCGTCCTGGGAAACCGGCACACGAAACTCAATGGGAGGTGGAGGAACGGTGGGCGGGACTTCGCCGGTCTCTTCCAGTGAGTTCCAGACGTCTTCTGCACGCCACTGTCCTAGCGCCACTCCTGGCATCAATAACATGCCCGCAACGAGGAAGACCCCCCTGCGCAGGTCCGCTGCGTCAAACGACATTCTCACGGCAAGGCCCCCCTTGCGTGATCTGATCCCAACCTCAACGAGCCCTCAATACCTCCATCGCCTCAGACCGTGCGTCCGATAACGGTCTGGAGTTGCCGGCGCGGCCCCTACAGGGCCGTGCTTCACCGAAGTGAGCGACGGCGAACGGAGCCGGCAACTGTTTGTTATGCGGAGGCGCATTCCAAACGGCGTCTGTCGACACCTGCACCGCTCCTCCAAGGACCTACTTAGTCGAGACCGCCCAACGGCTCTGCGTCTCTACTGCGTACCACGATAGGTCACGCGCACGGAGTGTGCACCACATGCGCGCCCCCGCGACAGTGGCAAACGCTTGTTAGGAAGCGCCCGACCTTCGCAGCCGTTGCGGCCGCATGGGCTGACATCCCTACATTGAAGGTTGACCCTCCACTAGCGTGCGAAGCCTGCAGAGAGACTCTGAGTTTCCAGGAGGGGGCGTCAGTCATGACCAGAATCGGATCGGTCCGTCAGTGTACCGTGCTCCTGCTCTCCGGCCTCGCTCTCGGCTGCTCAGAGCCTAACGAATCGGAAGTCCCTGTCCTGATCAACTCGAGACCCATCGTCTACACGTGGTTCGATACGAGGGCGGACGGGTTTCGAACCGAACTGATTCTGACCACCGAGATGGATGGCGGGAGCCCGGACACCGTGCTTGTGGGAGGAGGAGGATGGATTGATGGGGTCCTGGACCCTCCTGGCCTCGGGCCAGAGTTTCCGGCGTGGTCCCCGGATGGCGAGTGGATTGCCTTCCGCGGGAAGTTCTCGTTGCCCGGGGATTCCGTCTGGGACCGTCAGAGCCGTCTTGGAACAGTTCGGAGATCTGCTCGGGGGCAGATCTTCATCGTCAGAAGGGACGGTTCCGCCCTACGGCAATTGACCGACGACGCCTACCACAACACGGGGCCGGACTGGTCTCCTGATGGGCGATGGGTCGTCTTTCAGTCTGAACGTGAGGAAGGGTCAGATCTATTCGTGGTCGACACTGCCGGATCACAGGTTCGGCGACTGACCAACCGCCCGGGCCCCGACTCATCGGCGGATTGGTCTCCCGATGGCGAACAGCTCGTGTTCTTCTCCGAACGAGAGCGGGGACGCGGCATCTACATCATGGACGCAGATGGCTCCAACGTCCGCTGGGTCACCGCCGGCTTCAAACCAACTTGGTCGCCAGACGGGAGGCGTATCGCCTTCCACGCCCGCACATGCGCAACGCTGGATCCGCTGGCACTGGACGACGACGAACGTTGCCGGGCCACGGGGACGTTCGGGGTCAAGGGCAATCTAGCCCTGTGGCTCATCGATCCTGATGGCTCGAATCTCAAGCGCGTGTGGCCACCTGAAGGAGAGTTTGCCTCGGTGCGGACAGCCGATGGTCGGTATTCAAGCAGCCTCGGCGAATACCCGCTGTATCCCGTTTGGTCGCCCGACGGTGCGCACTTGGCATTCCATGCCCCACGTCCCTTCTACGCGACCGATCGCAGTCTGCAGGCTCGGGTCGACGCTCTGGTTCTTCGGGACTCGGTGTGGCACGAGTCGGCCGAGGACCTTACCCCGACGGAGTTCGAGTGGCTCTACGCCAACACCTTCGAGCGGAACATTACCATCATGGTCGTTGATACTGCCGGCGTAGACGCGCTAGAGCTCACGTTCGGACTACCCGACGGTGGAGGACACCCAGAATGGTACTGAGGTATCCTGAAGCAGGGCGGGACTTCAGCGCATCTTACTACGTTCGGCAGTTCTGCTGGGCGCTACGATGCTTCCAGCGGAGCGCAGTACGCAAGCTGACCGCGACAGCGGCAACTGCCTGTTAGAGAGCCCAACCCCTAGTCTTCTGACATCGCATCGATCAACACGCGCTCCAGTCTTCGCGCCTCATCAAGGAGCAGATGTGTAAAGAACGCGTGAGTCACATAGTTGTGCTCGGCCATTCGGAAGACCTCCCGGCCAGCCTGCGATTTGATATCAGCTTCCAGCCTCTCTGAGGACCATCCATCAAGGTTGAAATCGCAAACAACTGGGAAGCTGTATACAGGCTGCTCTGGGTATCGGACGCAGCCGTCTGTCTGTTCATACAGTTGGTAGACCCGGCGCGGGATACGGGCTGCGTACCAAGTCCTGAGGTCTGGAGCGTATGTGTTCCAACCCCCGGCTAGCTCAGTAATCAATCGATGATAGGAAGCGAGCGCTCGCCGAACCGCGTCGGATCGGATAAGCTCGATTTGTCCTGAGTTAATCAACTCCTCGAACGTCGATCGGCTCAGGTCAGGGAGCCGCACGTTCTGCACCACGATCACAGCAGAAGTCACACGACTCGACGACATGGAATCGACAACCGGTGCTTCTGAGAGTTGCCTGCTCGCATCCGCTCCGATTCTGCTGACCGAGTCCACCTGGGCGAGTTCTTGCAGGTCGAACTGAACGTCATCCAGCAGGCGTGACAGATACTCGGCTTCCTGAGCACGCTCCCGTTTACTGGTGGACCAACTGTCGACGCCGAGTGCTACGAGCACACCGACGACGATCACCAGGAACTCAGCGGTGAGACGTAAGATGAAGGATCGGGTATCGCGGGTTGGCAATTAACGTACCCTCTGTCCTTTGGCTCTCTAACGATTTGGAATTCTGCTGCCGCACCTTACTAGCTCTCCGCGACCGGAGCGAGCGCCCATCCGCCCATCCGCGGACAGCAGCAATTCCTTGTTAGGCAGAGCTCCACAACGTCCTACTCGCCCACGAGTAGAGTCCGGATATGCTGAGCCTCCTCCTG
>JBDHIF010000028.1:0-31693 GCA_039587535.1 Gemmatimonadota bacterium | reverse complement strand
CGACGAGCTCGAGGTCGGGTCCGGAGGGCGCCGACGCGCCGCTGTCGGGAACCGAGGGTCGTCGCTGCATGGGTCGACTTTGGCCTGGGGTGCGCTATTCGAATGAGACGGGGTGATTCAATAATTCGACGTCTGTTGCGCGGATACAAGGGCTTTGTGTCAACCGGTGTGCCTCGCGAACGCCACATGTGTCGTGCTCGCCACAACTGACCGGGCGCGCGTATGGCGCGGGTGCTTCGGCGCCGCCCGACGACTTACGGAGTCCGGGTGCCGTGGCACCCCGGATGGCGTGGTCCTCAAGGGTCGGACGAGCCCGGTTGCCGTCGGCTGCGGGCGGTGTGCCGAAGCGGCCCCGGTTCAGGACCGTCAAGAGGGAAGGCAAGCTGGGCACCGCGGGGAGCTCGCGGGCCCGACGGGCTACGATCTACGCGTCGTAAGCCCTCACCCGGAAGCTGCCATCGTCTGCCTGCGCGCGCCTGAGGGCCAAGGTCGCCTTGAGCAAGAGGTCTTCGGGCGTGAGGGGATCGCTCCCGCGCACGGCGCAGAACCCGGCGCGCAGCTTGCGGATCTCCTCGAGGATCACCGCGTCGAGCCCCTGCTCCTCGGCGACCGTCTCGGCCGCTTCCATGATGCGGTCCACCAGACGGATCGCGCCTTTGTCGTCGGTGCCGGGCGCAACGATGACGAACTCACCGGCTCCCAATCGTCCGACGGTGTCGGAGACGCGCGTCGTGGTCTTCAGCGCGCCGGCGACCCGTCGCGCGCTCTCCTCGATGAGGGCCTGACTGGCCGGTTGGTCACCGTCCTCGGCTCCAGGCACATTCGGCCCGAGCGCGATGCAGGCCATGGGCCGATCGAAGCGGACGGCGTCCGCGCTTATCTCCTGGGCACGCTTCAGGATGCCTCGCACATTGTAGAAGCCGGTGCTGGGGTCTGTGAGCCCCTCGTCACGCATGCGGTCGGATTCCTGCTTCGCGCTCACGAACGTGTCCATGCGGAGAACGAGCTCGTCCGGTGCAACAGGGTGGGTGAGGATGTCCCAGGCGCCCGCACGGAGCGCTTCCACCCGCTTGGTCTTCCCGACGCTGCCGGCCGTGATCATGAGCACCGGTGTGGTGGACTCGATGGTCGGCGACTCGCGCAGCTGCCGGAGCAGCTCGACTCCGTCGATGTCCGGCAGGTGCACGTCGACGATGACCGCATCCGGGTTCACCTTGGTGACGAGCTCGAGCGCCTGCTGTCCCGTGTAGGCCTTGAGCACCACGTACCCCTTGGGCCGCAGAATGCTCTCGATGGACCGTGAGGTCCACTCCTGATCGTCGACCAGCAGCACCAGCGGCGTGTAGTCCGGAGCGTTATCCATGGAGGCGGGTGCAGGAGGGTGTATGGGGGGTGGGAGCGGGACAGCGGCTCATGGGACTCCGGCAGGTGCAAGAAGCGTGCGCAGGCCCAAGCGTCGAAATGGCCTTGTGTTTGGGCCGCATATCCGAGGTCTTGTGGCCTTTCCGCGAATCATGTGTTGCGGTTTCGCCATATTGATCGCCATGGTTCTCAGCCCCGGTTCTCGGCTCCGTTCGTGGCCACGATCGCCGCCTCTAGAACCTCCACCAGCTGCTCGGTGGAGAACGGCTTCCTGATGACGTATGCCGCGTCCTCGAGGGCGCTGGCAAGGATGGGGTCCACGTCCGCGAACCCGGTCGTGAACACCACCGGGATCTCGGGATGTGTTTCGTGCAGTCGTTCAGCAACGGAGGCGCCCCAGCCGTCGGGAAGGTTGACATCCATGAGGACGACGTCGATCTCGCCCTCGTAGGTTTCCAGCAGGTCCAGGGCCTCCGCCGCCGATTCCGCTTCGAGGACGTGGAAATCTCGCGCCTGCAGGAGCCGGCACGTGACGGACCGTAGCCGGTCGTCGTCGTCGACGAAGAAGACCGTGCCTCGCGTCAAGTCTGATGATCCTCCCTCTTCGGGCTCCTGCTGACGCGTGGCCTAACCGATGGTTCAGCGCGCTTGGTCAGCCAGCGTGTGGAGGGCCGGCCCCAGTGCTCGGCCGCTCCCAACCTACGGATCCCGTCAGCCCTCCGCCAACATTTGGAGCACCCGTTCGTGGATTGCTCCGTTGGAGCTCACGCCGGAACCTCCGTGGATCGTGGCGTCCCCCTCGAGCGTGGTGAACGCTCCGCCGGCTTCAGTGGCGATCGTGAGGAAGGGACCTGCATCCCAGGAGGCCATGACTGGATCGACCTGCGCTTCGATGCGCCCGGTGGCCACGAGCATGTGGCCGTAGCAGTCCCCCCAAGTACGACTGAATGCGGCCGTCTGCTGTATGCGTCGCCAGCCGGGCCCCTGCGGTCGGGCCAAGAGCCGCTCCACGTCGGTCGTGCAAACCACTGCTTGCTCCAGGGCCGAGACCTCCGAGACCTTACAGGGCTTTCCGTTCCAGGTGCATCCGAGTCCGGCGCCGGCCGCGACGGTCTCGCGAAGCGGTGGAAAGTGAGCCACCCCGACCGCGCTCTCCGCCTCGATCTCGATGCCGATCAGAACGCCGTAGAGCGGCACGCCCCGCATGAACGAGCGGGTGGCGTCGATCGGATCGAGAATCCAGCGGACACGTGCTCCCTCGTTGGACTCGCCGTACTCCTCGCCGAGGATGGCGTGCTCCGGGAACCGCTTCTCCACCCGCGCACGGATGAGTCGCTCGGCCTCCCGGTCGGCGATGGTCACAGGCGACCCGTCGCCCTTGGCGTCGTGCTCGACGACCTTGCCGTAGTACTCGAGGGTCAGCTCCCCAGCCTCGTGAGCCAGCTCGACGGCAAAATCCAGAAGCGATCGCACTTCAGTGTGGTTCACGGTATCGGTCATGGAAGAGTGGGTTGGTGAACGGACGATAAGAGGAGCCCCAATCGGGCCGGAGGAGCTCGCTGTCGAAGCAGGCGAGCCCGGTGGTCAGCGGGAAGCGGTCTGGCTGGCCGAGCGCCGTTCCGCCTTGGCGCGGTACATGTCCATGTCGGCGGCCTGGAGCAGGTCGGCCACCGAGCGCATCTCTTCCCTGTCGAACTCGGCGACACCCATGCTCACCGAGACCTGGTGCTCCGCGAGCGCCGGGTCCTGTTCGACCGTGCTCTGTACCCGGTCGAGGTAGAGACGGGCGCCATCCATCCCGGAGTCCGAGAGCACGGACACGAATTCGTCGCCTCCGTACCGGCCGACCAGGTTCATCGTGCGGTTCTCCTCCATGAGGAGCTCGCCGAACGCCTGGAGGATCTGGTCGCCAACGAGGTGACCCAGAGTGTCGTTCACGGTCTTGAAGTTGTCGATGTCGAAAACGACCACGGAGAGGCGGCGCCCACGCCGAGCCGCAGCGACTTCTTGTTCCAGATGGAGCTGAAGGCGCCTGCGGTTCGCTATACCCGTGAGGGGGTCGGTGAGCGACAAGGCACGAAGCGACTCGTGGAGCCGGGCGTTTTCCAATGCCACCGATGCTTGGCGGGCCAACCGCTGCATGACCGCCGTCTCCTCCGGGCCAAAGTGGCGAGGGCGGCGACTCCCGGCGGTGAGGGCTCCCACGACCTCCTCGTCCACGATGATCGGAACCGCCAGTCCCGAGCCTGCCTGTAGAAACTCCCTGAGGTGATCGGGAATGAGTTGGCTGACCTCGATGTCGTCCACGACTGCGGCTCGCCGCTCGTGGATGAGGGCCTCCTCGAGGTCTTCATGGAGATCCCAAGGGGCGCCGACCGGGATCTTGATCTCGCCACCGGATTCGGTGATCCGCCCCTGGCGGCCCTCGATACCGTGGCGTTGCCAGACAGCCGCACCGTCCACGTGAAGCACATCGAGCACGGCCTGCACGACACGGCCCAAGACCTCGTTGGGGTCGCGCTCGGTGCTGAGGGCTCGCCCGATCTCCTCGATACGCTCCGCTTCCCGTCGGCGCCGCTCGAGCTCGGAGAACTGCAGCGCGTTGTCGATGGCGATAGCCGCTATACCGGCGATGCCTTGCAGGAGCGCGAGGTCTTCCTCGGTGTAGGCTTTGGGTCGTTCGCTGCATGCGCTGACAGTCCCCACGACCCGACCGTGGTGGATCAGCGGTGCAGCGATGCCGCTACGGCACACCTTAGCGCCACCCTCGATTCGGGTGAGGCTGGCGAGGCCATCGGCGTCGTCCTCCACGAGGACGCCTTCGTTGGTCCGGATGACCCTGGAATCCGATCCGCGGAAGCCGAGGTCCACCGTGCGAGGCTCGCCGCCCTGGACCCGATACACCACCCGCTCGAGGTCTCGTCCCTGGTCATAGAGGGAGACCGTGAAATTGCTGGCGCTCAAGACCTTCGCGGTCTCTCGGTGGATCGCCGCGTACAGCTCCTCCGCGCTCAGCGTGGCGGTGAGGATACGACCGGTTTCGAGAAGGACCTTGTAACGCTCTTCAACGCTCGACCGGCTGGTCCGGTCGGGGTGTGATGCCATGGGACGGAGGAAGACGTCGGGGAAGGGCCTGGGGCGGCGAACGAACGGGACTTTCCAACATAGGGCAGGGGCCGTAACCGAAACAACCGTCGTAACACTTGGCCGGACTACCGCTCGTTGCTGTCGCCACCCGGCGCGTCGATGGCTCGCTCGGGGCCCTCGTGGTTTCGGTCGAGATAGTTCCCGATCTCGAACCCGATGGCGGCAAGGAGCCGCGCTTCCCGTAGGTCGGGATCGGCCCGGGTGATGAGCGTCCTGAGCGTGCGCATGACCGCCGCCGGCTTCCGAGCCTTGTAGAATTGGATTCGAGCCAGCCCGTCCGCGATCGCTTCGAACGTCTGCTCGAGCTCCTGATGAGTGGGAGGACGGGTGGCGCGGCGTCCAACCGGGAGGTCGTCCAGCCCTCCCTCCGCGGCGAGGAAGGTCTCGTACGCTAGCACGAGGCACGCCTGTGCCAGGTTGAGGCTCGAGTACTCCGGGTCGGTGGGGATGATGGCTACCTGGTGGCACAAGTCCAGCTCTGCATTGGTAAGTCCCCGGTCCTCCCGACCGAAGACGATCGCGACGAGCCCCTCCTTGGTGCGCCGCACCAGCTCCGAAGCCACGGGCCGTGCCTCGGCGTAGGTGCGGCCTGCCGTGCGGGCCCGGGCAGTGGTGCCCACCACGAACGAGATGTCGGCGAGCGCGTCAGCCAGCGTATCGTGGAGGGTTGTGGCCTCGATGAGCGGGCCGCTCCGGTGGGCGATTCCCTCGAACCGGTAGGGATCGAAGTCGTCGGGCTCCACGAGCCGGAGCCTGGATAGGCCGAAGTTCATCATCACCCTGAGCACGCCCGCGATGTTGACGACGTCCTTGGGGTGGTCGAGGACGACAACCACGCGGTCCAGAGGTGAGGCGTCGTCGGCTGCGTCCGGACCGGTGCGCTCCTCCAGACCCGTGATTTCACTCACGGACGGGTCAATCGCGCTGATCGACGTCCGTACCCTCGCTCGTCTCGTCGTCCTGGGATGGCGCGCCGAGCTCGCCTTTGAAGTTCCGGATACCACTACCGAGGCCCCTGGCGAGGCCGGGAAGCTTCTTGGCGCCGAAGAGGAGCACGAGAATGCCGAACAGCAATACCATCTCCATGACGCCGAAGGTCACGAGCGCGAGCACCGGCTCGGGGTAGGTCATTTCATCAACGCCTTTGCGATGGTCTGCTTCTGCATGTTCGAGGTGCCCTCGTAGATCGTGCCGATTTTCGCGTCACGATAGAGCTTCTCGACGGGGTACTCCTTGGTGAATCCGTACCCCCCGTGCAAATCGATACACGTGGAGGTCACCCTCTGTGCCGCTTCGCTGGCGAAGAGCTTGGCCATGGCCGCCTGGTGCAGGAACGGCAGGCCGGCGTCTTTCAGTCGTGCGGCGTTGTACACCAGCAGTCGCGCGGCCTCGATCTCGGTGGCCATCTCGGCGAGCTGGAACTGTACGCCCTGGAAGGATCCGATCTGGCGGCCGAACTGCTCCCGCTCCTGTACGTAGCGGACGGTATGGTCCAGGGCACCCTGGGCGAGCCCGACGACCTGCGCACCGATGCCGATGCGGCCCTCGTTCAGGGTCTCGATGGCCACCTTGTACCCCTTACCGACCTCGCTCAGAACGTTCTCGGCGGGCACGCGGACATCTTCGAATACCAGCTCCGTCGTCGAAGAAGCGCGGATTCCGAGCTTGTCCTCCTTCTTCCCGATCGTGAACCCCTCGGTTCCCGTCTCCACCAGGAACGCAGTGATCCCACGGTAGCCCTGCTCGGGATCCGCATTGGCGAACACGATGAAGAGCCCGGCTTCGTTCCCGTTGGTGATCCAGAGCTTCTGGCCGTTGATGACCCAGTCGTCACCATCCCTGGTCGCCCTGCAGGAGAGCGCGAAAGCGTCGGACCCGCTGCCGGCTTCAGATAGGGCGTAGGCGCCTACGGTATCGCTGGCCAGCTTCGGGAAGTAACGAGCCTTCTGGTCGTCGTTGCCCCAGCGGAGGATTGCGTTGATGACCAGCGTGTTCTGCACGTCCACGAGCACGCCGATGGACGGGTCCACCTTCGAGAGCTCCTCCACCACCAGGACCGAGGTGAAGAAGTCCGCACCCGTGCCGCCATGGGCCTCGGGGATCTCGATGCCCATGAGCCCCAACTCGAAGAGCTGGTCGATTATGGCCCGGTCCATCTGCTGGGCCTCGTCCATGGCCATTGTCTTCGGCGCGATCTCCGAGGCGGCGAAGTCCCGAACCGCCTGCTGGAACATCTGCTCCTCTTCGGAGAGCGAAGTCAGCGCGGGGCGCGCATCGGTGAGTAGAGTGGACATGTTCAATTCAGGCCGTTTCGGGAACTCGGAATCCGGCGCGCGAAAGGCGCCGGGCCTTCACGAAGATGGTCCCGCGAGCCGCCTTGTTCCAGGGGCGCGGGCGACCTTGACCTCGGGGGGCACCAGCATCATGCTCATGGCCTCGCTGTCAGAGCGTTCCCCTGTTGGAGAAGCCAGCATGTCCGAGATTCCCAGTGATCTCTTCTACTCTGAGGAACACGAGTACCTGAAGCCCACGGACGAGGACGGGGTCTACATCGTGGGTGTCACGGATTACGCCCAGGGGGAGCTCGGTGACGTGGTCTTCGTGGAATTGCCCAATCGAGGCTCTTCGTTCGACAAGATGGACGTGTTCGGCACCATCGAGGCCGTGAAGGCCGTGAGCGATCTCTACAGCCCCGTCCAGGGTGAGGTCGTGGGCGTTAACGAGGCGCTGGAGGACGATCCCTCGTTGGTGAACTCCGATCCGTACGGCGAGGGGTGGATGGTGCGGCTGAAGATCGCCGACCCGTCCGAGCTGGAGAGCCTCCTCACCGCCGACGGGTACGCCCAGCACATCGACTGATCCAGCGGAACAACCCATGACGCGCATCGACGCTCCCGCGGATTTCGCGGCTCGCCACCTCGGGCCGGACGAGGCTGACGTTGCCTCGATGCTCGACGTGCTTGGGTACGACGACGTCAGCGACATCATTCGCGACACCGTACCCGACTCCATTCGTCGTGACGAGGCCCTGGCCCTGCCGGCCGCCCTCACCGAGGCGGAGCTTCTCGCCCGTCTCCGGACGGTGGCGTCGAAGAACAGAGTCCTACGCTCCTTCCTGGGCCTCGGCTACGCTGATACCCACGTGCCCGGAGTCATTCAGAGGAACATCCTCGAGAACCCCGGCTGGTACACGCAGTACACGCCATATCAGGCGGAGATCGCCCAAGGGCGGCTCGAGATGCTCCTGAATTTCCAGACCATGGTCATGGAGCTCACGGGGATGGGAATCGCCAACGCCTCCCTTCTCGACGAAGGGACGGCCGCGGCCGAGGCCATGCACCTGGCGTACGGAGAGCACAGGGGTGACGGTGACGTCTTCTTCGTGTCCGAGCTCTGCCATCCGCAGACCATCGAGGTGGTGCGGACACGCGCCGAGCCCCTCGGGATCGAGATTGTGGTGGGCGATCACCGGGAGCAGGCCTTCGGCGAGCAGGTCTTCGGAGCGCTCATACAGTATCCGGCCACCGACGGCAGTGTCCTTGACTACCGACGCTTCGCCGAGCGGGCGCGTGAATCGAAGGTGTTGGTGATCTGTGCTACAGACCTCCTGTCCCTCGCCCTGCTGGAGCCTCCGGGGACGTGGGGCGCGGATATCGTGGTGGGCAACAGCCAGCGCTTCGGGGTGCCCATGGGCTTTGGTGGCCCCCACGCGGCCTTCATGGCGGCCCGTGAAGACTTCAAGCGTAAGATGCCGGGTCGCATCATCGGGGTCTCGGTGGACGCGGACGGGAACCAGGCGCTCCGGATGGCGCTCCAGACGCGTGAGCAGCACATCCGCCGGGAGAAGGCCACGTCGAACATCTGTACCGCTCAGGTCCTGTTGGCCATCATGGCCGGGGCCTACGCGGTCTACCACGGGCCGGAGGGCATCCGCCGAATCGCTCGAAGGGTGAGAGCGCGCACGGGCGTGCTCTCCGCCGGCCTCGGGCTGCTGGGGCACGAGCTCCTGACCGACACATTCTTCGACACCATCCGCGTGCGTCCGGACGAGGATGCCGGGGCCGTCCTGGACCGGGCCCTGAAGGCCGGCATCAACCTGCGCGACTTCCGCGACGGGACCCTCGGCATCGCCCTGGATGAAGTGACCACAGCGGAGGACCTGGACGACCTTTTCGCTGTCTTCAACGGCGGCGCGCCGCCCGAGTTCCGGGCAAGGGAGCTGGCGGAGCGCGGTGATGCGCCCCCTCTGCCCCGATGGGCTGAACGGTCGACACCGTTCCTGGAGCACGAGGTGTTCAACAAGCACCACTCAGAGACGGAGATGCTCCGGTACCTCCATCGGTTGGAGTCCAAGGACCTGTCGCTGAACACCAGCATGATCCCACTGGGCTCGTGCACGATGAAGCTGAACGCCACGAGCGAGATGGCGGGTGTCACGTGGCCGGAGCTGGGGAAGATCCACCCCTTCGCACCCCGTGAGCAGGTGGCGGGATATCTCGAGCTGTTCGACGAGCTCGAGCGATGGCTGGCGGAGATCAGCGGCTTCGCGGCCACGTCATTGCAGCCCAACTCCGGAGCGCAGGGGGAATACACGGGGCTCCTCGTGATTCGGGCCTATCACAGGGACCGTGGCCAACCCCACCGCAAGGTCTGCCTCATTCCCGCCTCGGCGCACGGCACCAATCCCGCGAGCGCGGTCATGGCCGGGATGAAGGTGGTGGTCGTCAAGAGCGCCGAGGACGGCACGGTGGATCTGGCGGATCTGAGAGCCAAGGCGGCGGAGCACGCCGACGCGCTGGCCGCCATCATGATCACGTACCCGTCCACCCATGGGGTCTTCGAAGAGCACATCCGCGACGTCTGCGACACGGTGCACGACAACGGCGGTATGGTCTACCTCGACGGAGCGAACCTCAACGCCCAGGTCGGCCTGGCTCGTCCCGGGGACTACGGGGCGGACGTCTGTCACATCAATCTCCACAAGACCTTCGCCATACCCCATGGTGGGGGAGGACCCGGGATGGGGCCCATCTGCGTGAACGAGAAGTTGGCCCCTTATCTACCGGGGCACCCCCTTCACGAGGTCGGCGGTGCTCGGGGTATCGGGCCGGTATCGGCGGCCCCGTGGGGCAGTGCCAGCATCCTTCCCATCTCGTGGGCGTACATCGCCATGCTGGGCCCCGATGGATGCCGGCGGGCCTCGGAGGTCGCGATCCTATCCGCCAACTACATGGCGAAGCGGTTGGAGGAGCACTACCCCATCCTATATAAGGGGGCGAAGGGGCGTGTGGCTCACGAGTTCATCGTCGACCTCAGGCCGCTCCGGAAGAAGACGGGCATCACCGAGGAGGACGTGGCGAAGCGGCTCATCGACTATGGCTTCCACGCGCCCACTGTCTCGTTCCCGGTGGCCGGGACCCTGATGATCGAGCCCACGGAGTCGGAGTCCAAAGAAGAGCTCGACCGCTTCTGCGACGCCATGATCTCGATCCGGGCCGAAGTCGAGCAGCTGGAGCTTGGACTGGCAGATCCAGACGACAACGTTCTTCGGAACGCTCCGCACACCGCGGCGATGGTCACCGGCGATGCTTGGGAGCATCCTTACAGCCGCGAGCAGGCGGCGTATCCCGCCCCGTGGACGCGCCAACACAAGTTCTGGCCCTCCGTTCGACGCGTGGATAACGCGTATGGCGATCGGAACCTGATGTGCGCCTGCCCGCCGGTGGACGCGTACGCGACCGTGGGATAGGCGCTGACCCTCGTGAGTGCGGCCCTCGGCACAGGCCGCGGACGGCGAGTCAGCGACGGCCGGGCGGTGGCTCCGCGCTGCTGGCACCTCCGCCTGGACGGGCCGGCCTCGGGTGCGCGGAACATGGCGCTGGACCACGCCCTGGCGGAGACGCTGGAGCCAGACCACGCGGTGCTCCGCCTTTATGAATGGTCCGAGGCCACGGTTTCCCTGGGTCGCAACGAGCCGGCCCGTGCCCGCTGGAGGCGTGGACGGGCTTCCGGGGATGCCTGTTCCGGGTTCGCATTCGTTCGACGTCCCACCGGCGGTCGTGCGGTCCTCCACCGAGAAGAGCTGACCTACGCCGCCGTGCTCCCGTCCCGTGCCTTCGGTGGCCCTCGCGCGGCATACGTGGCGGTGAGTGAAGCCCTGGTCGAGGGATTGCGATTGCTGGGGGTCGACGTCCGGCTTGCGGAGGGCGGGTCCGTCTCTCGTCCGGATGCCGGACCGTGTTTTGACGAGCCGGCGCCGGGGGAGGTCGTGATGGGTGGTGGGAAGGTGGTGGGTAGCGCGCAAGCCCGATTGGGCGGAGCTTTGTTGCAGCATGGTGCGATCTTGATCGAGGAAGATCAGGCTGCGCTGGGCTCGAGCTCGGCGGCGCGGCCCCTCCGGAGTCTTGTGGAGACGGCCAGGGTGTCGGACGTCCGTGAGGCGGTCGTGGAGGGGTTTCGTCGACGTTTTGCGGAAGCGACTTGGTGCTCGGGGGAGCACCACGAGACCGTCACGGCCGCCGCGGACCGATGGGAAACGGAGCGGTACCGTGACGACGGGTGGACCTGGCGGAAGTAGCTCGCCCGCCGATCTTTCCTCTTGCACGATGATTCGATCGAGTGGACCTGCCAGGAGACGCATCCATGAAGAAGCTCTTTGCCTTTGGACTCGTAGGGCTCGCCGCCGCTTGCGGAGGAGACGAAGCCGGGGGGCCGGTGAGCTTCTCCGACCCGTTCTGCGACGACGTCATTCCACGGGTGCAGACCTGGGTGGCCGAACAGCGGGAAGCGAACCCCGTCCCCGACGATCCGCGCTACGGCGGAACTGCGGTCCTCGGCTCCATCGGGGAGATCGCGCAGGGGCTGAACGTCGCCTCCAGCTCCGACTACTCGTCGGTTCAGCATCAGATGTTCGTGGGTCTCATGACGCTCATCGACTACGACGAGGACATCCAGCCTCGTCCCTACCTTGCCGAGTCGTGGGAGGTGTCGGAGGACGGCACGGAGCTGACGTTCCGGCTCCGAGACGACGTCTACTGGCATGACGGTGAGCGTACCGACGCCGAAGACGTCGCGTTCACCTACCGTATGGTCACCAACCCGGAGACGGCATTCCCGAACGCCGCGTTCTGGGACTATTACGTGCGGGGACCGGAGGGCGTCGAGGTTCTGGACGAGTTTACCGTTCGCGTGCACCTCCAGCCTCACTCCGAGTTCCTGAACGCGTGGTCGACGGTCGCCATCCTGCCCGAGCACCTCTTGGGTGACGTGGCGCCCACCGAAATCGCGCAGCACCCGTACGGCACCGTGTGCCCGGTGGGGAACGGCCCATTCGTCTTCGCCTCGCACGCCCCGCAGGACCGGTGGGTCTTCGAGGCCAACCCGGGCTTTCCGGAGGGATTGGGCGGGCGCCCCTTCCTGGACCGCTACATCTACCGCGTCATCCCCGAGCCGACGACGCTGCTCACGGAGCTGCTCACCGAGAACATCGACGTCTACCTCGCGCCGAGCCCGGACCAGGCGGCTCGGATTCTGGATGCGGAGCACCTGGAGCTGCACTCGTTCCTCTTCCGGAACTACGTGATGGTGGCGTGGAACGGCCGCCGCCCGCAGCTGGCTGATGCACGCGTCCGGCGAGCTCTGACCATGGGCACCAACCGTCAGGAGATCGTGGAAGCCATCCTTCAGGGTTACGGAAGCGTGGCGCATACCAGCGTTCCTCCGTTCCACTGGGCCTTCGATCCGGACATCGATGGCCTCCAGCACGACCCCGAGGGCGCGGCTGCGCTCCTGGAGCAAGCCGGGTGGGTGGACCGAGACGGTGACGGTGTCAGGGAGAACGCCGTCGGCGACAGACTGTCCATCAGCGTGAAGTACAATCAGGGGAATCAGATCCGGCAGGACATCGCGGAGATCATGCAGGCCCAGCTCGCGGGGATCGGCGTTGAGATCCAGCCCCAGGTGGTCGAGTGGGGTACACTGCTCCAGCAGATCAACACCCCGGACCTGCGCGACTTCGACGGCGTGGTCATGGGCTGGGTCACCGAATTCCGTCTGGACGACACCGACCTCTTCCACTCGGGCCGGATCGACGAGCCCTACGCCTGGGCTGGCACGGAGAACCCGGAGCTCGATCGTCTGCTGGACAGGTTGGCCGTGGAAACCGACCGCGACGTGGCCGCACCCTTGTGGGAGGAGTATCAGGAAGCGCTCATCGAAGAGCAGCCCTACACCTTCTTCTATTTCTCGGAGCGCCTCGATGCCTGGAACAGACGCGTCCATGACGTCGTCATGGATCAGCGGGGCGAGTGGGTGAACGTGCGCGAGTGGTACATCGACCCGGCCTCCCGATGAGGCCGGAGAGGCTGACCGGGACGTCGGAATTCTGAGTCTGTTCCGGGCACGAACGTGACGCGCTACGTGCTGCGCCGGCTTCTCGGTGCGGTTCCACTCGTGCTGGGCATCGCCACGATCATCTTCTTCGTGGTGAACCTGGCTCCAGGCGATCCCACGGTATACATGATGACCCCGGGGATGAGCTCGGAAGTCGTGGAGCAGCTCCGGGTCAACTACGGGCTCGACCAGCCCGTGCACGTGCGATACGTGAAGTGGGTGGCCGCCATGCTCACCGGGGACTTCGGCTATTCGTTCTCGTACAGTCGGCCTGTGCTGGACGTCCTCCTGGATTTCCTGCCGAACACGCTCATCCTGTCCGCCTGTGCGCTCGCGCTCGCGTTTTTGGTGGGGATCGTCCTGGGCACCATCCAGGCGGTGAAGCAGTACTCGGGGCTCGACTCGACGCTGAGCGTGGTCTTGCTCTTCTTCTACTCGATGCCGTCCTTCTGGCTCGCCCTGATGCTGATTCTGATGTTCAGCCTGATGGCGCGGAACGTATGGGGATGGCCCATCTATTTCCCCGCTTCGGGGATCACCAGCACGGACTACGACTTCCTGAGCTCCGGGGCGCAGATCGTGGATCGAGGGCGGCACCTCTTCCTGCCGGCCATGTCCCTCGCCCTGGTGCTGGCGGCCGGGATCGCTCGGTACATGCGTGGGAGCATGCTGGAGGTGATCCGGCAGGACTTTGTTCGCACCGCGCGAGCGAAGGGCCTTCCAGAGCGGTCGGTCGTCTTCAAGCATGCGCTCCGAAACGCCCTGATCCCCGTGATCACGCTGGTGGGCCTCTACATCCCCGTGCTGTTCAGCGGCACGGTGTTCATCGAGCTGATCTTCGCCTGGCCCGGCATGGGCCGGGCCATCGTGGAGGCGATCACCCAGCGGGACTACCCGCTGGTGATGGCGGCGTCGTTCTTTTTCGCCATCATGGTCGTCCTGGCCAACCTGCTCGCAGATGTTCTGTACGCCGTGGTAGACCCCCGTATCCGGTATGAGTGAGATCGGGGGAGGACCGTCGGTAGTGGCTGCGGGAGCCGAGTCGCTGAGTCCTGCTACCGGCGTCGATGCCTCCGCCGGGCCGCGTCGTAGGGTGGTAGGGGGGCGTGGCCTTTCGGCCGCACTCCCGGGGGCACCCCAGCTCCTGGCGGGCCGCTGGGGCTCCGGGGGTGCGGCGCTGCTGGTCTGGATCGGTTTCCTATGGGTCCTCGTCACGCGGTGGGACGGGGTGCGAGACGGATGGGGCGGGGCGTGGGATGAACGCCTGGCCGTGGCGTCGCTCATCCTGGGGGTCGCGGCGGCATGGGCTTGGTCGTGGCGAGATGCGGTGAGGCCGTTCCATTCCCGGAGTGTCGCGGTGAGCCAGTGGGACCTCGCCGTTCGCGCCTTCTCCCGGAATCGAACCGCCGTGGCCGGGCTGATCGTGGTGGGGGCGCTGTATGCGGTCGCGCTCATCACGCCGGTGGTGGCCCCATTCGACCCCAATCTCCAGGGCGACCTCCTTACCGAGCGGTACGTGGGACCGTCGCTGATGCATCCCCTCGGAACCGATCAGTTCGCCCGCGATGTCCTGTCACGGCTCATGTACGGTGCCCGCATCTCGCTCTCCATCGGCTTCGTCGCAGTGGCCATCAGCGTGACCATCGGGACGTTGCTCGGCGCAGTGGCCGGCTACCTTGGCGGGGTCGTCGATACCCTGGTTATGCGTTTCGTGGACATGGTGATCTCGTTTCCGCGGCTCGTGCTCCTCATCACCATCATCGCGCTCTTCGAGCCCTCCATCTTCCTGATCACCGCCGTGTTGGGCCTCACGCTCTGGCCGAGCACCGCGCGGATCGTGCGAGGTGAGGTGCTCAGCCTCCGTGAGCGCGAGTTCGTGCAGGCGGCGGTGGCTCTGGGGTACTCCAAGCCCCGCATCATCTTCAAGCACCTCATCCCCAACGCCCTGGCACCGGTCATCGTGGCCGCCACGCTCGGCATCGGAAACACCATCGTCTTGGAGGCCGGTCTCTCGTTCCTCGGTCTGGGCGTGCAGCCTCCGACTCCATCCTGGGGGACCATGGTGGACGCGGGTCGCCAGAACCTCCTGGATGCCTGGTGGCTGTCCACGTTCCCGGGGCTCGCCATCGTGTTCACCGTCCTCTCCTTCAATCTCGTGGGCGACGGCCTCAGGGACGCCCTCGATCCGCGGCTACGATCGTGAGTGCGCTCCTGGAAGTCACCGATCTCCGCACCTGGTTCGACACGGACCAGGGCACGGCTCGCGCCGTAGACGGCGTGAGCTTCGACGTTCAAGAAGGAGAGACCGTCGGAATCGTGGGCGAGTCGGGATGTGGGAAGACCGTTACGTCGCTGTCGGTGCTCGGCCTCCTCCCCGTGCCGCCTGCTCGAATCCTAGAGGGCAGCTCCATCCGATTTGCGGGCGAGGAGCTGGTCGGTGCTTCCGTCCGCAGGATGCGGGCGCTGCGCGGCAACGAGATCTCCATGATCTTTCAGGAGCCCATGAGCTCCCTGAACCCCGTGTACACCGTGGGTGACCAGATCTGTGAGGCGCTCCGCCTGCACCGGGATATGGGCCGGAGGGAGGCACGGATCGAAGCCGTGCGTCTTCTCGACGAGGTGGGTATCGCCGGCGCCGACCGGCGGGTGGACGAGTATCCGCACCAGCTCTCCGGCGGTATGCGGCAACGGGTCATGATCGCCATGGCGCTTTCGTGTGCCCCCAAGCTCCTCATTGCCGACGAGCCGACGACCGCTTTGGACGTGACCATCCAGGCGCAGATCCTCGAGCTCGTCGCCGAGCTGAGGCGGAACAGAGGCATGGCGGTGCTCCTCATCACCCACGACCTCGGCGTCGTGGCGGAGGTGTGCGACCGGGTGGTGGTCATGTACGCCGGTCAGGTGGTGGAGCGGGGCAGCGTCCAGGAGATTTTCAGCGAGCCGAGACACCCCTACACTCGCGGCTTGCTCCGTTCACTCCCGTCTCTGGAGGATCGTGGGCGCAGGCTCGAGACCATCCACGGGACGGTACCTCCCCCCACGGACTGGCCGGCCGGCTGTCGCTTCCAGGCGCGCTGCCCGCTGGCGGAGGAGCGATGCGGTGAGCCCCAGTCGCTCATCGAGCTGGACCGTCAGGACCGTGTTGCCCGGTGCTGGAAGGCCGGACTGTGAGCGAGCGTCCGTTTCTCCGCGTCCGTGGGCTCAAGAAGCACTTCCCGATTGGACGCCGGCGCCCGGGTCGTGGGCCGTCGGAGGTGGTCCGGGCCGTGGACGGCGTGGACCTGGAGCTGCGTCGGGGAGAGACGCTGGGGTTGGTCGGAGAATCCGGATGTGGGAAGTCCACGACTGGCCGGGCGATCCTCCGGCTCCTCGAGCCCACGGACGGCGAGATCGAGTTCGACGGCACGGACGTTCTGGCACTGGACCGGGTCGGTTTGCGTGCTTTCCGGCGTCGCGCTCAGGTGGTCTTCCAGGACCCGTATGGATCGCTGAACCCCCGACTCTCGGTGGGAGCCATGCTCGAGGAGGTGCTGCGGGTCCACGGGTTGGGGGGATCGGATCGCCGTCGACGCGCGCTGGAGCTCCTCGACCGAGTGGGGCTGCGGCCGGAGCACCTGGACCGGTATCCCCACGAGTTCAGCGGCGGGCAGCGACAGCGTCTGGGTATTGCCCGGGCGCTCTCCGTCGAGCCCGAGCTCCTGGTGCTCGACGAGCCTGTGAGCGCGCTCGATGTATCGGTTCAGGCGCAGGTGGTGAATCTTCTGGACGACCTGCAGCAGGAGCTGGGCCTGACGTATCTCTTCATCGCGCACGACCTCGCCCTCGTCGAGCACGTGAGCGACCGAGTGGCGGTGATGTACCTCGGCCGCATCGTCGAGACTGCGGACGCCGACACGCTCTACCGCGCCCCCCAGCATCCCTACACCCGGGCGCTGCTCTCCGCGGTGCCGCGCCCGGATCCCGAAGGACGAGGGGAGCGTCGTCGCATCGTGCTCAGCGGGGACGTCCCGAGTCCGGTTTCCCCCCCTGACGGGTGTCCCTTCCATCCGCGCTGTCCTCACTCGGGCAAGGACGAGACCTGTTTCTCGCTCGTCCCGATCCTGGAGCAGAAGACACCGGCGCATCGCGTCGCCTGCCACAAGGCTGGAATTGAGCCCTTGACACCCTCCAGGGGGTAAAGCCATGTTGCGACCCTCGAAAAAATCGCCCTTTCATCAAGGCTGAAGATGGAAGGGTGACGACACGCACGCTCACCAGAAACTCTCGCTGGAGGTCCCCTTGGCGATGCACCTTTACGCCGCACTGCTCCAGATCCCAGGCGTCGACGCCCCTGACCTAACTTGGCAGGAGCAGCTCGCGACGAACTGGGAGAACACGGGCTTCATGCGTTGGCCGCTGGCCCTCTGTCTGGCGCTCGGTATCATCGTCATCATCGTCAAGTTCATCTCATTGACGGCGAAGGCTTCCAAGACGCGCCAGATCCTCAAGGAGGTCGACGAGCTCCTCACGCAGCGCCGGATCAAAGAGGCGCTGGAGCTCACTCGCGACACGGACGCGCCCGCCGCGAACATCCTCTACGCCGGCCTCGAGCGGGCGGACGAGGGCACCGAGCGTGTGATGAAGGCCATCGAGAACCAGGGCCTCATCGAGATGTCGAAGCTCGAGAAGGGCCTCGTGGTGCTGGCTACGCTGACGAATGTTGCGCCGCTCCTGGGCTTCCTCGGGACGGTGATCGGAATGATCATCGCGTTCCAGTCCATCGAGGCGGCTGGCGAGGTGGAAGCGACTCTGGTGGCCGGTGGTATTAAGGTCGCGTTGCTGACGACTGCGGCTGGTCTGATGATCGCGATCCCGGTGTCCATCGGGCACAACTACTTCGTGGCTCGTATCGACAGCCTCGTCATCGACATGGAGGAGTCTGCCCAGAAGATGGTCGACACGCTCCACGCCATCGAGACGGGACGCGCCGGCTAAGCGGGAAACCGCGAGCAGGAACGACGGAGAGCGTCTAGGGCCGGCCCGGGCTTCCCGGGCCGGCCCTTCGTGCGTCCGGAGGATTCGCTCGGCACTGACTATCGGCGTGCCGCGACCGATAGCCTGAGCTCCCGGAGTCCGCTGCCCACCCGATCCAAGTGCGGCTTCTCCAGTAATGCTGGCGGGAACGCCCCACGGTGATTAAGGATAGTCTGTAACTCGGCGCTTCCCCCAGCTTCACATGACCAGACGCTTCCCTCTGCTCGTCGTCGCGACCTTGGCGATCCTCGTGCTGTTGGGCGGGGTGCGTTCGGGCTTCTCGGATCGGGTGCCGTCGGCTTGGGGCCTGCCTGCCCAGACGGCGGTGGGGCACGACGGTCACATGGCGAGCGGGGCCCAGTGGTCAGCGCTCGCTGGGCCCGCCAGCCGCGCCGCTGCAAGGGTGCGTTCGAGCGCACTTTCGACCGACGTCCCGTCGGACTCCGCGCTCGATGAGCTGGCCGTCGGCCGGTTCTGGCACGCCTCGATGATGTTGCGTGCCGAGGGCCTGGCGGACTCGGATCCAGAGCATGTTCTGCTCCTGGCCTCGGCGGAGGCTGGATGGAACAACTGGGCGGCGGTTCGCCTTCTCCTGGGCGATGCCGAATGGTTGGCCGACATCGGGGACGCCGACGGGCTGTTCCTCCTGGCCCGCGCCATGGAGCAGGGGGAGCGGTGGGAGGATGCCACCCATCTCTACGCCAGGTACGCAGAGGCCACGGGAGCCGCCGGTGCGGAGCGACTCGCCGCGGAGGTGCGGCGCGTGCGTTCCCTCTGGCGGGCGGGACGCGGGTCCGCGGCCCAGGATGGGCTTGATGCTCTTGCACCCATACCCGTCGTGCGCAGCTGGTTGGCCGCGGACCTCGCGAGGGACGCCGCGCAGGAAGGCGACACCGCGTCCACACGACTCCTGCTGGCCCAGGTCACCGACGCGGGTGCTGCGGCCGAGGTATGGCGTGCGGACGCCGATGCGCTTCTGGCCGCGGGTGACCCGATGCGTGCGTTGGCTGCCTACGAGGCCCTCGCCTCTCCGGGGACGGCTCCCTCGGTCTCCGGGTCCCGTGCGGTCGAGGCTGGCGTGGAGGCAGGACGCCTGTATCTGTCGGAGGGCGACACAGCGGCGGCCCGGCCGTACCTGGAACGGGGCGCGGAGGCGGCTTCCGGTTCGGCCCGGGCTCGCGCCGCCGCTGCACTCGTCGATCTCGGAGGCCTGGATGCGGCGGACAACGCCCGGCTGGCCTCGATCCTCGACCGCGCCGGGGATGGACGGCGCGCGCTGCGGGCATATGATCGCGCGTTCCGGCTGTTTCAGGATGCCGGAGGTAGTCTCGGGGACGTCGGGAGGATCGCCCGAGCGCGGCTCCTGGGGACTGTCCGGGACCGGCAGGATGAGGCCCTTGGGGAATTTCGTGAGCTCCGTGAGACGCTCACGGACCGCCGACTCGGGGCGCGCAACCTCCAGGTGTGGGCTCAGATGCGGCGCAGGCAGGGACGAAGTGCGGCCGAAGCCACCATTCGGCGTTGGTTGGTGGAGGACTATCCTGAGAGCGCCCAGGCGGCGGAGCTCGTCTTCATGCGTGGGTACGACGCCGAGCAAGCAGGCCGTACATCCGAGGCGCTCCGACACTACGCGGACGTGACCGAGAACGCCCCAACGCACAACCGGGCCGGTCAGGCGCGTATGCGTGCGGGCCAGATCTACCTGAGCCAGGCGGCTCTAGAGGACGCCGCGCTGACGTTCGAGGCGTATCTGGAGGACTTTCCCGAGGGTCGACGGTGGGAGGAGGCGTCGTACTGGGCAGGGCGCACCCGTCTGGAGTTGGGCGACGTGGACGCTGGGATCGAGCACCTTCGTCGGGTGATGGCTCAACCGATTTCCTACTACGCCGTCATGGCGGCGGAGTTGGCCGATGAGCCGTACACGTTGCAGCTCAGCCCGGGAGTCGTACCCAGGGAGCCGGACTGGCTCACGGAGGGCCTCGAGCGTCTTGACCTCCTCGCTGAGGCGGAGTTGCAGAGGGGCGCGGAGGCCGAGGTCGCGCGACTACGTGGTAGAGCCCAGGGTGACCGGGCGGTGACCGCGCGTCTCGCCGAGGCGCTCATCGAGCGTGGACGCACCATCGACGGCATCAATCTGGGGTGGGCGATGGTGGAAGAAGGGGGATGGGACGCGACGGCGCTCCGTATCGCGTTTCCGTTCCCGTACCAGGAGCTGGTCCGCCGGGAGGCCGATGAGTGGGGGGTTGATCCCATCATGCTGGCTGCGCTCATCCGCCAGGAGTCGGCCTTCAAGGCGGACATCGTGAGCCACGCCGGTGCCATCGGGCTAATGCAGGTCATGCCTCCCACAGGAGCGCAACTGGCCAGGGTTCACGGGCCCGACGGGTTCAGCGCCGACGCGCTCGCGAATCCGGAAGTGAACCTGCATCTGGGGTCCGCCTTCCTCGTTGACATGACTCGTCGCTTCGACGGGACCTTGCCTCTGGTCCTTTCCGCGTACAACGCCGGGCCCTCTCGGGCGGTTCGCTGGAGGACCTTTCCGGAGGTCGTCGACGAGCTGCGATTCACGGAACGGATCCCCTTCGTGGAGACGCGTGGCTACGTGAAGAACGTGCGCAGGAATCTCGGTCTTTATCGAGCGCTCTACGGGGAGCAGGACGACTGAAGCGGAGCCTCTCCGCCGCGGCTTGCGCGGACGCCTCACCGGCCCCTAAGGTGGAGCCGAGAGGTAGCAAGTTCCGCGTTCCAGAGGAGGCAGGATGAAGGGAACCGTGAAGTGGTTCAACGACTCGAAAGGCTATGGCTTCATCAAGCCGCCGCAGGGGGACGAGGTGTTCGTTCACTTCTCGGCCATCATCGGCGACGGTTTCCGTACGCTTGCCGAGGGTGAAGAGGTGGAGTTCGAGATCGAGGAGTCGGACCGGGGCCTGCAGGCCGCGAACGTCATTCGAGCCTAGGTCGCCCGAGCCGGGTCTTTTCGGAACCCACCGGCGCGGCACGCCGAGCGCCTGCCGACGCCGCGAGGGAGGTTCCGCCCCACAACGTCGCTTGGCGGTTTAGCGACCTCCGGCGATTTGGCGCCTCGAACGCCGGGTCGGCGTTCCTCTGGCCCGTGTGTCCGGCTACGCTTGGTCGTCTCTCCGTGCCGTCAGCACGATGGAGTGGCCCTCGCGGGCCCCTTTTGATTCGCTCGGCGTCGCCCCAGAACCCCGACCCAAATCCGCCTTGGACATCCCGCCCAAGACCGCCCCGCGCATCTTCCTGATCGACGCGTACGCGCTGATCTATCGCTCGTATTTCGCGTTCATCAACCGACCGCTCACCAATGCCCAGGGCGAGAACACTTCTGCGCCCTTCGGCTTCACCCGATTTCTCCTCGACATCCGAGAGAAGTTCGAGCCGGACTATCTGGCCGTGGTGTTCGACGCCGGGACCTCCTTCCGAGACCAGGAATACCCGGAATACAAGGCGACGCGGGAGAAGATGCCCGACGATCTTCGAGCCAGCCTACCTCGCGTAAGGGCCATCGTGGAGGGGTTCAACGACGCCGTCATCGAGCT
The DNA here is from genome assembly GCA_039587535.1 of Gemmatimonadota bacterium. GTDB lineage: Bacteria > Gemmatimonadota > Gemmatimonadetes > Longimicrobiales > Gaopeijiaceae > JAWLHJ01. The sequence continues at coordinate 10,220 of JBDHIF010000028.1, read as the reverse complement.
CGAGGGTTACGAGGCCGACGACGTCATCGGCACCCTTGCGCTCAAGGCGAAAGATGCCGGCCTCGAAGCCGTCATCGTCTCGGGTGACAAGGACTTCTATCAGCTGGTACAGCCTGGGATCCACCTGATGAACCCGGGGCGAGGAGGGGCCAACGGCGTCGCCGCCGAGTGGGTCACGGAGGAGAACGCTTCGGAGAAGTTCGGCATCGAGCCCGATCGGGTCGTGGACTACCTGGCGCTCGTTGGGGACTCGTCGGACAATGTGCCCGGGGCCAAGGGCATCGGACCCAAGACGGCCGTCAAGCTGATCGATGCGTACCCGAACATCGAGGCACTGCTGGCGGACGCCGAGAACGTGAGGCCGACGCGGGCGTCGAATTCCCTTCGAGCACATGCTGACGACGTCCGCATTTCGCGCCGGCTCGTGACCATCATGACCGATCTGCCTGTGGATCTCGACCTCGAGTCCCTGGCGTTGGGTGATCCGAACAACGACGAGCTCCGGGACATCTTTCTCGAGTTGGAGTTCCGGCGGCTCACCGAGCAGTTTGGCGAGGCAGCCCAGGAACAGGGGGCTCCGGTGCAGGGCCTGGCGGCGGAAGACGTCGAGTACCGCGTCATCAGGAAGGGCGAAGAGATCCCTGGATTGGTGGAGCGGCTCCGTTCCGAGGAGGCCGTCTCGGTCCTTGCCCAGGCATCGAGCGGCAGCATCCTCCGTGGTGAGCTTGTGGGCCTGGCGTTCGCCGTTCCCGGGGGCGAGGCATGGTACCTGCCTTTGGGGCACGAAAGGCCCTTCGAGCTGTCCCTCGAGGGTGATGGCGCGGATGGCCCGGCGAACCTGCCACGTCTGGACCACCGCGCGGCGAAGTCCTTGCGAGCCTACTTGGAGGATCCGGCCGCGCCCAAGGTCGGCCACGACCTGAAAGCCACCGCGCTGGCGCTCTCGTTGCACGGGGTGAACCTCAGGGGGATGGCTTTCGACGGAATGGTCGCAAGCTATGTCATCGATCCGGGGCGCCGGAGTCATGACCTACCGACCCTGTCCATGGAGCTCCTGGCCCACAAGCCCACCGAGTTGTCCGACGTCGTGGGATCGGGGAGAGATCGCTCGCCCGTGGTGGAGGCTGGTGTGGAGGCCATGAGTGGCCACGTCTGCGAGAACGCTCATGTCGCGCTCCAGCTGCGGCCCTTGTTGCTGTCCGAACTCGAGAAGGACGGACTCGCCGAACTCATGGACGAGCTCGAGATGCCGCTCGTGCCGGTGCTCGCGGATATGGAGCGAGCGGGCATCACGATCGACCAGCACTTCTTCAAGGAGATGCGTGCCCGGCTCAAGCGCGAGCTCGACCAGATCCAGGAGGAGATCTTCAAGATTGCGGGGGGTGAGTTCAACCTGAACTCCACGCCGCAGCTTCGGCAGGTGCTGTTTGAGAAGCTCGAGCTGCCGGTGCTCAAGAAGACGAAGACCGGCCCCTCCACGGACGCGTCGGTGCTCGAAGAGCTGGCGGAAATGGGACACCTGGTGCCGCGTCTCATGATGGAGTACCGGGAGATGGAGAAGCTGCGCTCCACGTACGTGGACGCGCTTCCGCAGCTCGTGAACCCGAGGACGGGCCGAATCCACACCAGCTTCAACCAGACCGTGGCCGCCACCGGCCGGCTGTCGTCCAGCGACCCCAACCTCCAGAACATCCCGATACGCACCGACCTCGGTCGGCAGATACGGAAAGGATTCGTGGCGGGCCCTGGCCTCGTCTTCCTGGGTGTGGACTACTCCCAGATCGAGCTGCGCGTCCTGGCGCACTTCTCCGCCGATCCCGCCTTCGTGAAGGCGTTCAGGGAAGGGATCGACGTCCATCGACAGACGGCGTCGGTCATCTTCGACGTCGACGTGGACGATGTGACCTCGGAGATGCGAGCGCGAGCAAAGACGGTGAACTTCGCCACCCTGTACGGACAGGGACCGTTCTCATTGGCCAAGCGTCTCGGGATCTCCCGGGAGGAGGCGAAGGCGTTCATCGATACGTATTTCGAGCGTTTTCAGGGTGTCCGGGATTTCCTGGACGCGCAGGTGGAGTCCGCCAAGGAGCTTGGATACGTGGAGACGTTGCTGGGTCGACGTCGCTACGTGCCGGAGCTGAAATCGGGCAACTGGAATCTTCGCCAGTTCGGCGAGAGAGTCGCGCAGAACACGCCAATTCAGGGGACCGCCGCCGACCTGATGAAGAAAGCGATGATCGATGTGCATCGGACTCTGGACGCGGCGGACACATCTGCGACAATCCTCCTGCAGGTGCATGACGAGCTGCTCCTGGAGGTGCCTGAGGAGGAGCTCGACGAGGCCCGGGAGATCGTCGTCTCATGCATGGAGGGAGCGTTGGATCTGGACGTCCCGCTCGTAGCCGAGTGGGGCGTCGGCGCTGACTGGTACGAGTGTAAGGGGTAACGAGGAGAGCGATAGCGCGTTCTTCTGGACCGATGCGGCGGGGCCCAGACCGCCATCCCGGCGCCCACTCCGGCGGTGCATTGTGGTGGTGAGATAGGAGCGGGACGTCTGCGTTCTGCTCCACGCATCCAACCCGGAGGAACCGCATGAGCCGCTCGGTGAACAGGATCACCCTGATCGGGAACGTCGGACGAGACCCCGATGTGCAGCAGACCAAGAACGGTACGAAGGTCGCCCATTTCTCTCTTGCCACGAATCGGCGCCCTTCGCCCAGCGCGGACGAGGATGAGCGGACGGACTGGCACCGTCTGACGGTCTGGAACCGTCTGGCGCAGTTTGCGGAGGACTATGTCCGAACCGGCGATCGGGTCTACGTCGAAGGGCGGCTCGAGTACGATTCGTACGAGCGCGACGGGGTGGTGATTCCCACGGTGGAGGTCATCGTGCGGGAGCTCGTACTCCTCTCGTCGAAATCCGCCGAGCAGGATGGGGACCTCTCGGCCGCCGCGTGATAGGGTGTGCGGGGGTGGGTGGACGTCGGGAGTCCGCCCACCTCGGCTGCCCGCGAGTGGTCCGCCCTAAAGCCAAGGCACGAGGCCCGGGGACACTGAGAACACAGCTTCCCAGCCGCCTCCACTCACACCCCTGGCCAGGTCCACACGCATGATGTCCCAAGCCATCGAGAGCCCGGCGCCGAACGAGCCCCGCACTCCTCGGGAATCCTCCGGCACCCACTGCGGGGGGAAGGAGCGGTCGCCGAGGTAAGTGGCGCCCAAGGCCCCGATGACGCGGATTCCCAGCCAAGGCGCATAGACTGGGAGTGTCGCTTCTCCCCGAAGCAGCCAGTAAGCGTCGCCGACGAATTGGCGGTACTCGTAGCCGGGTAGCGTGTGACGGCCCCCGAGAAGATGTAGGGCCTGCGCCGGGGCGCCGCCGCTTACCCAACCCAGGGCGGCCGAGAGCTGCGCGTGCGCTCCGCTCCCCAACAGCGCGAAGCGGCGGCTGGTCTCGATATCCGCTGTTCCGAAGGTGCTCGTCTCCAACCGACCCACACCCAGCGTCACTCGGGTCTCCATCTTGCCGGGTAGGGTGGCGGGGAGCACCAGCTCTGCCAGACCCAGATCCCCAGGGTCGATCCCTCGCACGGGACGCCAGGCGGTATCCTGGGGGTCGTCGGAGACCACATCGTCGGCAGGGTGGTGGTGCTCCCATCTGAGGGTGAGCGCCGGACCCGTAGTCCCCGCGCCGGTCCGCAAGGTCAGCGCGGCCCCACGTGCGAAGTACGGGTCCAGGAAGTCCTCCTTCCCGGACAACGCTCCGATGGTGTTCTCGAGCGGTGGCGCTCCCGGGTGCCCGCCGATGTCCCGGAGCCGGTTCCAATAGACCTCGAGCTCCGGCCTGAGTCGGTCCCCACGGGCGGATTCCACCGTGAGCGCCCCGCTGGGTTCAGCTCGACCGAAGGCATATCCGGCCGAACCTCGGAGTATGACTCGTTCGGCAGGGCGGAAGCTCGCCCCTCCACCGAGGTATACTCCTTCCGCGCGATTGTACCTGAAGGCCTCTGAGATCCGTGGGAGATGAAAGCGGAGTGGAGCGAGGCCGGTGAGGTACCGATCCTCGACGACCTCACGGACCTGAGCCTCAACGTCCTTGAGAGCCGGAGTGGGCGCCAACCCGTCTTCGTCCAGGTCGTCCAACAGCCCCTCCTCGAAGGCGAAGGCGCGCCGTTGAGCGGGAGACGCGGTGGTGATGCGGCGCGCCCCGATGAACGTTCCGGGTGGGAAATCGACGTTGAACTCGTAGTCGCGCACCTCGTATCGACCGCGGATGATGCTGCCCGCCATGAAGTCCAACAGCGGGATCTCCCGCCGGATCTCGATCTCTTGCCGATATGGGAGCCAGTGACGTCCCATCCAGAGCGAGTTGTCCAGCGACACGCGGATGTAGTCGACGTACGGATCTACGTACGAGACAGGGGTGAACGAGAAGTTCATCCGCACGATGGCCCCGGTGCTCTGGTCGAGGAACACGCTCCCGATCACGCCCGGCCGATCCATGCGCTTGGGGCGCACTCTGAGCTCGAAGACCCTCACCTCGCCTGTCCCGTCCGGGAAGCGGATGGTGAGGGAATCGACGAGTCTGTAGTCGTAGACGGATTCTGCGGCGGGTGCCACCGGGTGGGTCACGGAAGCCACCTCGTCACCGTCGCCCATGCGGATGAGGTCGCCGAAGTCGTCCTGGACTACGGTCAGATGATCAAGGTGGTAGCGGATATCGGTGGGAAGGAACTTCTGGTCCCTGAGTCCGGCGATATGCTGGCGGGTGAGACTCGGCGCCTGCCACATGACCTGCAGCGCGATCTGATCCGCCTTCACCAGAGAGCGGAGATCCTGGTCGGGTCGATCCATGAAAAAGTAGACCCGGCCTCTGGCCTGTGCGCGATACGAGTGCATCGAGCTGTCCACCACGATCGACTGGCGTTGCTCCCGGGCGCGTTCCACCATGCGCAGCGATCTGGGTCCGTTCCATTCGCCGATGGCCGATTCGTCCGCGTACGGGTCGTGCGCGGGGTCGGACATGGGACCTGGATCCTGAGCCGCGAGAGGTGACGCCCCCCCAAAGGCGACAGCCCCTGCGATAAGCCAAACGCCGGAGGCGCTGCGCAGACCTTGAGGCTGAGTGGGAAGCGTCGGGGGCAATGTGGCTCCGCGGTGGTGAGGCGCGACGGGTCTCAGGCTGCCGCGGCCAGGCTGGTGGGTGAAGCTCCGGCAGATCAGGAAGCGCCGCCGTAGGAGATCCGTCGGCTTCGTACCGGCGGTTCCGCGGGGTGGTTCCCACCAGAACGCCGAAGGCCCCTCACTTGGAGGGGCCTTCAGGGCTGCGGCTCAAACGCGGCGTGGGCGGTAGCGGAGGGGCTATAGTGGTGCCGCGGGATCAGCCGTCAGTTGGGCGTCCAGAACCCGGACAGAGACTCACCCTGGGGGCTATCCCGCAGCTTCTCGAACGCGCGGTTCCGAATCTGACGAATCCGCTCACGCGTGACGCCCAACAGCGACCCGATCTCTTCGAGCGTCCGTTCCTCGCCGTCGTCGAGGCCGTAGTAGAGATACAAGATCTTGCGCTCACGTTCCGTCAGGTACGCCTCGAACATGGACTCAAGGAAATCCCGCCGGGCGGAGGCCTCGATGTCCTCCTCGATATCGGAGCCCTCGGCACCGGCGAAGCGTTCACCGAAGCTGGAGCTATCCCTGTCTCCCCTGTCGATGGGCGCGTCGAGGCTCAGCTCCGACGCTGCGACGCGGCGAAGGGCTCGAACCGTCTCGACCGGCTCTTCCATCTCGTTCGCGATCTCCTGGTCGGTCGGTGACCGCCCGAGGCTCTGCGTGAGCTGGGTGTCGGTTCGCGCCAGGCGGGCGAGGTTCGAATTCTGGTTGAGGGGAATCCGCACCGAGCGGGTCTGCTCGGCCAGTGCCTGCAAGACCGTCTGCCGAATCCACCACACGGCGTAGGAGATGAACTTCACACCCTTGTCCGGATCGAACTTCTTGACGGCCTTCAAGAGCCCTTCGTTCCCGATGCAGACGAGCTCAGCCAGACCCAGGCCCCGACCCTGGTACTTCTTCACGTACGAGATGACGAAGCGGAGATTCGCGGTGACCAGCCGCTCCGCCGCTTCCTTGTCGCCGACGCGCGCGCGTCTGGCGAGCTCTCGCTCCTCCAGCGGATCCTGGATGAGCGGGTATTTCTCTACATCCTGCAGGTACTGGTCGAACGAATCCAAGCCACGAGAGGAAGAAAACATTCGTGTGGTCGATTCCTCGGCTGCGGGTCTTACGAACCGTGGCTCGGCGGGTCGGCACGGCGACGCTGGACGTGGTCGTCGGAGCTCGAAACAGCCTGCCCGGAATTTTGAGGCGTGAAAGTGAAGGTAAGAACCTGCGATTTCGCGGTCAAAGGTTTTTTTCCTGGGGGGCATCCGGTGTCGAGGGGGCGGCGAGACCGAAGTCGGCGGCTAGAGCGGCTGGACTAGGGGCGCTCACGAAGAAGAGCAATCGGACCAGACGGTCGTCGTCGCACTCGAGTTCCAGGGCGCGGTGGAAGTCCTCCTCGATGATGCGCCGCGCGGTCAGGTCGCCGAGGTCGATCAGGCGTGCTATCCCGGTTGCGGAGCCGCGAACGAAGACCGGCCGTCCGTCGGCCAAGACCAGCCATCCGGTGTCGAATCGGCGTGAAGCACGTAGGTCGACCATGCCTGCCCGGCTCGCGCGGAGCCCCTGTCCGGTTGCGAGCGGATCAGCTGCCAGGACGTCTCTGACCCACTCGGGAAGCTCCTCCTCGGGTATCCAGCGGCGTTGCCGGAAGGTCTGAAACACTCTTGCGGCTGCCAGGTGAGCGACGAAAGCGAACGCGCGGGCTCGGGAGGCGAGTCGAGGCAGGCTGATCAAGGCGATCACACCTCCCCCGACGAGAGCGATCTCGGGCGCGTCCAATGACGCCGTGACGAGCGCCACGACCACCACGTCCTCGAGTATCCTCACCAGGCCTGGGCTCGGGTCCGGCTTAGGGTCGAGCTCGCGAAGGATGGCGGCTCCTGAACGAACGACGTGGGTGAAGAGGGTGATGAGCCCGCCTGCGACGGCTCCGGCCAACAGGAACGGGGCCGACGCTCCTTGAAGCAGGAGCGCCGCGAGGAGGGCCCCCGACACCGGCCGGATGCAGGCGTGGACAGCGTTCCAGGCCAGGTACGAAGCCGGTCGCCGTTCGGCGACGAGTTCCGCGACGTACATCACCGCCATGACCGAGACGATGACGCCGGTGTCCAGGTCGCCCAGTCCGCCGGGCAGCGGCTGGCTCCACCACGGCAGCGTCGGAGCGATGCCGAGGAGGAAGAGGGTCAGGTACAGGTCCAACCCTGCCGCGATGCCCAGGGGCAGCACCAGCCACGAAACAGGTGCGAGCTCAGGCACAGTGGCTCCCTCGCGTCAGGAGGGTCTGCATGTCGAGGGCGCCACTATCGTGCGCCGGAAGCTTCGGTGAGGAGGAGTACCGCGTCGATTCCACCGACAGCCGAAGGAGTTCGATAGGATGGCCCGCACGGCCTGGTCCCGTCCCTGGTCGAAGTCGCCCAGCTCCGCGGCCATCCGGCTTCGAAACGGAGAGGCGTCGAAGGTCGTCAGCTCGCGGACCGGTGACTTGGCTTGGCTTAGACCGAGGCGGAGCTCCTCGACTCCGGTGCCCACGGCCGTGATGGGTCCGAGTCGCGTGACGACGATGCGCCTCTCGGGACGCTTCACGGGGATGCTCCAGGTGCGGCCTCGGGCCTTGGGCGCTAAGTGAGATGGCTTGCAGGGGTCGAGCTCGCGGGATCGGCACCGGCAGGGACGCGAAACGTGTTTCGCCCATAGGCCCCTGGCAACCTCGTAGCAGGCCCGGGCCATCCCCTGCCTGCAACGCCTGGATGGCGGAATCGGTGGACGCCCTGCGGAGAAATCACCAGTTTATGGTCCTTCCGGGGGCGTCCTCCTCGGGATTCCGATAAATACGAGACTCTCCGGCGACTGGTGGACTTGGTCATAAGTCGCGATCGGTGGTGCCGGACCCAAGCTCCAGGAGCGCATTTATGACGATCCGGACTATCGAGCAGCCCGTCGCGGCGACGGGTGGAGGGGCCTTCGGGCTCGATAATCACGGCCTGAATCCGACCGGCAAGGTCCACTGGAACCTCTCACCTGCTCGCCTCTACGAGGAGTCGCTGCGTCTGGGAGACGGGCAGATCGTCCACATGGGCGCCATCGCTACGGTGACGGCGCCGCACACGGGCCGGTCACCGAACGACCGCTTCGTGGTCCGGGACGATGTCAGCGACGGGGTCGTCGATTGGGGAGACGTCAATGTGCCCCTTACTCCGGAGCACTTCGATGTCCTCCGGAAAGACATCGTCGACTACCTGGAGAGCCGAGACGATCTCTACGTCCGGGACGCTCGCGCAGGCGCCGACGAGCGGCACGGCCTGGACGTCCGCGTCGTCACTGAGAGCCCGTGGCACTCGCTGTTCGCGTACAACATGTTTCTCCGCCTGGGCGCAGACGAGCTGAAGGGCTTCGAGCCGGGATTCACCGTGCTCCACGCCCCGCATCTCGAGGCCAGCGCCGAGCGCCACGGTAGCCGCTCCACCACGGCCATCGTGGTGAACTTCGCCAGGAAGGAAGTCCTCATCGCCGGGACGCGATACGCCGGAGAGATCAAGAAGTCCATCTTCTCGGTTCTGAACCACATGCTCCCCGAGCAGGGCGTCTTCCCGATGCACTGCTCCGCCAACATCGGGGAAGACGGTGACGTGGCCCTGTTCTTCGGATTGTCCGGAACGGGCAAGACGACGCTCTCCGCCGACGCCAGCCGTGGCCTCATCGGCGACGACGAGCACGGTTGGGGCCCGGACGGTGTGTTCAACTTCGAGGGGGGCTGTTACGCAAAGACGATCCGCCTCTCGCGGGACGGGGAGCCGGAGATCTATCAGGCGACCCAGATGTTCGGGACGATCCTCGAGAACGTCATCCTGGACGAGGGTAGTCGGGAGATCGACTTCGAGGACGGGTCCATCACGGAGAACACGCGCGCTTCGTATCCCATCCATTACATCCCCAACGCGGTGATCCCGGGGCGTGCCGGGCAACCCGAGAACGTGATCTTCCTCACGGCCGATGCGTTCGGGGTTCTGCCTCCCATCTCGCGCCTCACGCCCGAGCAGGCGATGTACCACTTCCTGTCCGGATACACGGCGAAGGTCGCCGGTACGGAGCGTGGTGTGACCGAGCCCAAGGCGACCTTCAGCGCGTGCTTCGGAGCGCCCTTCCTCCCGCGCCATCCTGGGGTCTACGCAGAGATGCTCGGTGAGCGGCTCCGGTCCGGAGGTGCCAACGTATGGTTGGTGAACACGGGCTGGTCCGGCGGCGGTTACGGCGTGGGAAGCCGGATGAAGCTCTGGTACACCCGGGCGATGATCGCGGCGGCGCTGGACGGCACGCTCGGGCGCGCGGATTTCACTGAGGATCCGGTGTTCGGGCTTTCCGTGCCCACAGAGGTGCCACACGTCCCCGCGGGAGTCCTGAGCCCAAGGGACACTTGGGCCGATCCGGCGGCATACGACGCGGCGGCTGAGAAGCTCGCCGGCATGTTCAAGAAGAACTTCGAGCAGTTCGCTGCCGACGTTTCGGAGGAGATCAGGCTCGCTGGGCCTCGCTGAGCCCACCGGTTCGCGTCGCGTGTCCGCGGCGGCGAGTGATGAGGAGCGAGGTCTCAAAGGGGCCGGACCGGGGACACCCGGGTCGGCCCCTCGGCCATGCAGGGTATCGGACACGGCCTCGCTCGACGTGTCCGCCGCCGGTTCCGCGACGGCAGGAAGGCGCCGTGTCTCGTCGAGCCCCTGCGGTTAGCTTCGGAGTTCGTCGCCCGCCCATGGCGGGCTGACGCAGAAAAATCCCGCACGGAATGGAGTCTTCATGAAGCGACGTGTCTCCCTGTTGGTCTTGGGTCTCGCCTTGGCCCATCCCGTCGCCGCCCAGGCGCCGGCGAACGTGCCGCACGTTGTCCCGGCCCGGATCCATCCTCTGCCTACACTCCGGGCGCAAGCCGCCGAGCAGCAGGCCTGGCTGGAGGCGCGGCTGGAGCGTGTTCTGCCTTCCCTCATGGATGAGTACGGCGTCGACATGTGGGTCCTCTCCATGCGGGAGTACGCGGAAGATCCGGTGTTCTGGTCCATCACGTCCCCGACGAC
>JBDHIF010000007.1:0-140960 GCA_039587535.1 Gemmatimonadota bacterium | reverse complement strand
CGAGCTCCACGACGAGGGCGCCACCATCTGCATGGTGACGCACGATCCTCGCTACGCCGAAGTGGCCGACCGCGCGATCCACCTCTTCGACGGCCAAGTGGTCAGCGAGGACGACGTGCGGCGGGCACAGGAGCTGGAGGAAGCCGGGTTCGACATGCACCAGAGGCCGGCGGAGTCGTCCGGGGCCTGAACCTAGGTGGAGGGAACACCCTGGGCCGGCCCGCGCCAAAGCGTGCGGGCCGGCCTTCAGTTATGGTGCATCAGGACCGTGGCCACGGGTCGACCCGTCCGCACGAGGGCAGACCTTCCTTCAGGCACGGGAGGCCGTACCTTCGCGGAGGCGGGGCGCATGTGCGTCCGCGGCCGATATCAGAGGAAATGGTGACGGGAGGCAGCGCGTGATCAGGCTTAAGAACGTCGAGAAGTCATACCGGACGGGGGCAGGGGAGACCTTCGTGCTGCGTCGTATCTCAGCGGATATCGACACGGGCGAGTTCGTGACCATCATGGGACCATCCGGCGCCGGGAAGTCGACGCTCTTGTCCATCATGGGCATGCTGGATGCCGACTGGCGCGGTGAGTACCACCTGTTCGGCGAGCCGGTGCACGCCATGAAGCCGAGATCCCGCATCGAGCTCGGAAAGCGTTACGTCGGGTTCGTGTTTCAGCAGTATCATCTCCTGGACGACCTCACGGTCTATGAGAACTTGGAGATCCCGCTTTCCTATCGGAACGTGAAGCGGAAGGACCGGCAGGCCATCGTGGCCGACACACTCGATCGGTTCCAGATCGTCGGGAAGAAAGATCTTTACCCGAGTCAGTTGTCGGGAGGACAGCAGCAGCTGGTCGCCGTGGCGAGGGCGGTCATCGCCGAGCCGACCGTGATCCTCGCGGACGAGCCCACCGGGAGCCTCCACTCGAGTCAGGGACGGATGATCATGGATCTCCTCAAGGAACTGAATGCGGAGGGCACGACCGTGATTCAGGTGACCCATAACGAGGAGTACGCCAAGTACGGGAACCGGATCATCGAGCTCAAAGACGGGTGGATCGTCGAGGAATCGTGACACCTCCGCCGCGCGTCCTCGTAGCCGACGACCAGGAAGACGTCCTGGAAGCACTCCGCATGCTCTTGAAGGCGGAGGGCTTCACGATGACGGCCGCGTCCTCGCCCGGGGAGGTCGTGAGGCGGATGGAGCGCGAGGACTTCGATCTCGTGCTCATCGACTTGAATTACACCCGGGACACCACCTCCGGTCGTGAGGGGATGGATCTCATCACCGCGATTCGGGAGCTGGACTCGAACGTCCCCATTGTCGTCATGACGGCGTGGGGCAGCGTCGAAGGAGCGGTCGAGGCCATGCGCCGGGGGGCAAGGGACTACATCGAGAAGCCGTGGGACAACGAGCGACTACTGACGACCCTCAGAACCCACGTACAGCTCGGCCGTGCACTCCGCCGAAGTCAGCTACTGGAGACCGAGAACCTGCGGCTGAAGGGTGGGGAGGGAGCCCCGGAGCTCATTGCCACGTCCAAAGCCATGCAGCCGGTACTCGAGATCATTGACCGGGTGGGGCCTTCCGACGCCAACGTGCTCATCGTGGGCGAACACGGTACGGGCAAGGAAGTCGTCGCCCGCTGGCTTCACGCGGTGTCGCACCGGTCGAGCAAGCCCATGATCGCGGTCAACGCGGGCGGCTTCAGCGAGGGAGTCTTCGAGAGCGAGCTCTTCGGACACGTGCGGGGCGCGTTCACCGATGCGAAGACCGAGAGGGTGGGATGCTTCGAGCTGGCCCAAGGAGGCACGCTCTTCTTGGACGAGATCGCCAACGTCCCGCTCCAACAACAGGCCAAGCTCCTTCGCGTGCTCGAGACCGGCGAAATCCAGAGGGTCGGCTCGTCCAAGGTTCGAAAGGTCGACGTCCGGGTGCTCTCGGCGACCAACGCGAACCTAGGCGACGCGGTAGCGGAGGGTGACTTCCGTGAAGACCTCTTGTATCGCCTCAACACTGTCGAGATCCGCCTGCCGCCCCTTCGGGATCGGCGGGAGGACATTCTGCCGCTTGCCCGACACTTCCTCGGTAAACAGGCCGAACGGTATTCGCGGCCCCTGGAAGGGTTCTCCGGAGCAGCCGAGGAAGCGCTCCTTCGGCATGAGTGGCCAGGGAATGTGAGGGAGCTCCAACATTCGGTAGAGCGATCGGTGCTCATGGCGCGGGGGTCACGCATCGAGGCTTCGGATCTCGGATTGCGTCGTCGGGAAGACGGCACCGCGGCGATGGATGAGCTGACCTTGGACGAGGCCGAGCGCGTCTTGATCGAGAAGGCCCTCGAGCGGCATCAAGGGAACGTGACACGGGCGGCGGAGGCTCTCGGTTTGAGTCGGAGTGCTCTCTATCGACGCCTCCAACGTCATGACATTGAAGCGGGGTAGCGGCATCCGGCCCGAGGACCGTTGATGGGTCGGCTCTGGCGGGGGCTCGGCCACGACCGGCGGGTGGCGGTCTTCGCGCTCCTCACGGGGGCGCCCGGAGCAGTGCTGGCCCTGGTGCTTCTCTGGCTCGGCGACTTCGCCGGACAAGTCCAGTGGACGCTCACCGTCCTCCTGGTGTCGGCGTGGGTCGGCCTCATGTTCGCGCTACGGGAGCAGGTGATCCGGCCGCTGGGCACCTTGGCCAACATGCTTGCGGCGCTCCGGGAGGGAGACTTCTCCATCCGAGCCCGCGTGCTAGACGCTACCGATCCGCTCTCCTTGGTCTATCACGAGGTCAACGCGCTCGAGGAGACCCTCCGGAACCAGCGGCTTGGCGCAGTCGAGGCCACAGAGACGCTCAGGAAGGTGCTGGAGGAGATCGACGTCGCGGTGTTCGCCTTCGATCAGGAGGGGAAGCTCCGCCTGGTGAACCGTGCGGGTGAACGACTCCTGGGCCAGCCCGTCGACCGGCTCATTGGTCGTAGAGCCGAGGACCTGCGGCTGGACGGCGCGCTGACCGGTATCGCCCCGCGGACCGTGGAGGTGTCTTTCCCCGGTGGCACGGGCCGCTGGGAGCTCCGCAGGAGCGTGGTCAGACAGGAAGGATATCGGCTCCAGCTCATCGCGCTGTCGGACCTGAGCCGGGCGTTGCGTGAAGAGGAGCGTCAGGCCTGGAAGCGTATCATCCGGGTGCTCTCCCATGAGATCAACAATTCGTTGACGCCGATCAAGTCCATCTCCGGGAGCCTGCAGGCTCTCGTGGCGCGGCACGAGCTTCCCGCGGACTTGGGGGAGGACGCTGAGCGGGGCTTGACCATCATCTCCAATCGAGCCGAGTCGCTGGGCCGATTCATGGCTTCGTACACCCGTTTGGCCCGGCTTCCGCCACCCGAGCTCGGACCCGTGGACGTGGAGGCTCTCGTGCAACGGGTAGCCGATCTGGAGACGCGTCTCGAAGTGGAAGTCGTGAGCGGGCCGAGCTTGTCCATTCAAGCCGATCAGGACCAGCTCGAGCAGGCGCTGATCAATCTCGTGCGCAACGCCGTCGACGCCACGCTCGAGGCGGGCAGAGGGGGAGGGGTGTCCATCCGGTGGCTGAGTCGGAACGGACGTCTTCACGTCCTCGTGGAGGACGAGGGACCGGGCCTCGCAGATACTGGGAACCTGTTCGTGCCGTTCTACACCACGAAGCCCGGCGGCTCGGGTATCGGACTTGTCCTCAGCCGTCAGATCGTGGAGGCTCACGGGGGCACGCTGGTGCTCGAGGGCCGCGGGGCCCACCTCGGTGCCCGAGCGCGCCTGGTCCTTCCCTTGGACCTCGCGGCCTGATCACGGGCCCACCAACGCGCGAGCGGACCAAGCTGGCCTCCGTACGTGGGGAATGCCACGCAACCGTTCTGCTCGATCCTGTGTCCCACGGGATGAGAAGACAGAAACGTCGAACCGACGGGCGCTTTCGTTGACAGAACAGGAATGGGCCGATAAGGCCCGAAACGGTGACGAGCGCGCGTTCCGACGTCTCTACGACGCGAACGTGGACCGGATCTATCGACTCATGTACCGCATGGCCGGCGAAGAGCATCTGGCGAGGGACTTCACGCAGGAAGCTTTTCTGCGGGCGTTCCAGAAGCTGGATCAGTTCAGAGGGGACTCGGCTTTCTCCACGTGGCTCCACTCGATCGCCGTGTCCGTGGCCCTGAACGGGCTCCGGAAGGTGGATCGCCGCCGCAAGCGCGAGCGTGCCCTCGACGACGTGGCGGAGGTCCTTCCCGGAAAGGCTGCTCCTGGTTTGGAGCCGGGGGTCCGGGAGCGAATTGAAGAGGCGGTTGACGGGCTGCCGGACATCTACAGGACAGTCTTTCTCATGCACGACCTCGAAGGGTACCCGCATGGGGAGATCGCCGCATCACTGGGGGTGGCCGAAGGGACATCCAAGGCGCGTCTCTCCAGGGCTAGAGCCAAGCTCAGGGAGGTCCTGGGCGACGCCATGCAGGAGTACGTATGACGAACGACCGAGACCGCGGTCCCGACCGGGCCGACGCACCCGAGGGCCCGCCCGATTGGGTGGACGGCCTGCGGGCCGCATACAACCCGCCCCCGACGACGCCCCGGGACGAGATGTGGGTCGCCATTCACGAGGGGCTCCAGTCGACCGACACGGTCAGCTCCAGCGGAAGTGGGTCGCACGGGGCCGACTCCTACGATCAAGAGCGCAGCGTCGTGGATCTGGCCAGGCGCCGGCGACGCATGGCGGGCAGGGCGTCGCGGGGGGACTCGTTGTCGCGGCGCTGGGCCTGGGCGGCGGCCGCGGCGGCGGTGCTGGCCGTTGGGATCGGCATCGGTCGCTGGTCGGCTCCGGGTGCCAGCCCGGGTTCGCAGCCCTTGGCGGTGGATGTGACGGCGGATGCTCCGGGGAGCGGGTTGGACATCGCGGCTGAGCTGCACTTTGGGCGGACCGAGTCTTTGCTCGCCTCGGTCCGCTCAGATGCGCGGACGGGGCGGGTCGACGTGTCCCTGGGTCCCTGGGCTCAGGGGCTACTCACGCAGACCCGTCTCCTCATGGACGCCCGCGGTGGGGCTCGGGATGAGACCCAACGACTCCTGATCGACTTGGAGCTGGTATTGGTCCAGATCCTCGGAGCCGTGGAGGTCGGATTCATGGACGGAGATCGGGCGCGAGAAGAGCTCGAGATGGCAGTGCGCAGTCTGGAGCACGGTGAGCTCCTGACTCGGATTCGATCGGCAGCGCCGACGACGATGGCTGGGGCATGAAGAACTTGAGTGAGATCATCAACACGGGAGATCGACCGATGGGTGGATGGAAGTGGGGGAAACGAGTGGCGCGTGCCGTCCTGGCGGCGCTGGCTTTGGGCGGTGGGCTCTCGACGAGCGCAGGCGCTCAGGAACCGGGACCGGCTTCTCTGGCAGGAGGGGACCGTCGCGTAGAAGGTGTCGCGTCCAGGACGCGTGCTGAGGCACCCGCACCCTGGCTGCAGGAGGATCCAGGCGCCCGGCTCTACCAGCGTGCGCGGGAGTTCTTGTCACAAGGGCGGTATGAGCAGGCGGCGGCCGCCTTCGCGGAGCTCCGCGAGATGCACCCGGAGTCCGGATATGTACCGGACTCCTACTACTGGGAGGCATTTGCGCGGTCTCGGGAGGGAGGAGCGGCGGAGATGCGGCAGGCGGTGAGCCTGCTGGCCCGCCAGGCTGAGCTGCAGGCGGCGGCAGCGACGCGTGCAGATGCGGCGGCCCTCAGGGTCCGCATCGAGGGCGAGTTGGCGAGCCGGGGTGACGCCGGAGCCGCGGCGCGGGTGGCCCAGCAGGCACAGGTGCCCTGCGGGCCGGAGCAGGAGACGCGCCTGGCGGCACTGTCGGCGCTCATGAACATGAACGCGAACCAGGCGGTTCCGATTCTCCGGGACGTGCTGCAGCAACGCGACGAGTGCAGCTCGGAGCTGAGGGCCCGTGCCGTATTCCTGATCGCGCAGCACCTGTCCGACGAGTCGGTCGATGTGCTTCTCGACCTCGCACACCGCAATCCGGACCCCGATCCCGAGGTGCGAAGCCAGGCCGTCTTCTGGCTGCACCAGGTTCGGTCACCGGAGGCGTTGGCCGCGCTGGAGACCATTCTCGGCGAGAGCGACGATCCTGAGCTGCAGGAGCAGGCCCTCTTCTCGTTGTCCCAGCGGGGTGGAGATGCCCGGGCCATCGAGATTCTGCGCTCCTATGCAACCCGAGCCGATGTTTCCACGGAGCTCCGCTCCAACGCGATATTCTGGATCGGGCAGAACAGCGATGCTGGGGGAGCGGATTACCTCATCGAGCTCTATCCGAGGTTGAACGATCCCGAGTTGAGGGAAAACGCGCTGCTCGGGGTCGCACAGCATGATGGCGAGCGGGCACGAGCCTGGCTGCTGGAGCGGGTACGCGACCCCTCCGAGGCCATCGAGATCCGTAAGAACGCCCTCTTCTGGGCGGGGCAGAGCGGCAGCCTGCCCACCTCGGATCTGCGGGCGCTGTTCGAGTCGTTCGACGATGCGGAGATGCGGGAGCAGGTCATCTTCGTCGCGGCCCAGCGGGGGTCGGATGCGGACGTCGACTTCCTGATGGAGGTGGCGAGAGACGCTGAAGACCCCGAGCTCCGACAGAATGCGATCTTCTGGCTCGGGCAAAGCGACGACCCTCGAGTGGCGGAGTTCCTCCTCTCGCTCTTACGCGGATGAGGCCCCACGCAAGCCGGTGGGTGGCGGGGGTCGCAGCCCTCGTCACCCTCGCGGCCGCGCCCGTTATGGGTGCAGGCCAGATTGCGGATGCCTTGGAAGTGACCGCAGATGGCGTGGTTGCCTTCTCCTACGCGACTCGGCCGGGGACACGCTTCTGTGGGCAGGCTGAACGCTCCTTATCGGTGTCGGGCGGCATACGGATGGAGCGGGGACAGGCCGGCGGAGCCGACCGGTGCCGTGAAGGCTCGGCTTTGGTGGAGGTGACCCTCGGAGCCGAGGGGGTGACCGACGTCCGGTTCCTCGGACCTGACGAGCGTCCCTCTGTGGGAGCCCGAGACCTGGGGCGCGTTTCGGCGGCGGAGAGTGCGGAGGCTTTTCTCCAGGTCGCTCGTGCGGATGCTGCGGTCAGCGCCGATGCCATCGTGGCGGCAGTCGTGGCGGACTCGGTGGTGATATGGCCCGACCTCCTGGATCTTGCCCGGCATCGGGCTCACCCGGACGAGACGAGAAGGAGCGCGCTCTTCTGGTTGGGTCAGGAGGCGGCTTCCGCGGTCACTGCCGCGCTCCTGGAGACCGCCGACGACGACGAGGAAGGGCGGCAGATCAGGGAGGCGGCCGTCTTCGCCCTCTCCCAGAGACCTGCGGGGGAGAGTCTGCCTGCGCTCAGGGCGCTGGCCCAAGAGGCGGAGCATGCCGACACGCGGCGCTCCGCGCTGTTCTGGTTGGCCCAGTCGGACGACCCCGCGGTGCCCGACTTTTTCGCGGATATCCTGGCCGGTCCCTGACCCGTCTTTGGCGAGGGGAGCGCCCGGGCGACGCGCCTGCCCCCCCCCCTCCGCCGCCGGGCTGATCAGCCGGATTCGTGCCGTGACACCGTGTGCGGTACCAGGTTACCTTCTCCGGTGCCACGTGTGCGTGTCGGCTCTGTTACGCCCTTTCGGGGATGGCCCTCCTTGCTCCAACGGCCCATCAAAGTCCTGCTGGTCGAAGGGGACCAGGCTTACTACGACGAGCTCTGCGAGGAGTTCGCCGTGGCGGAGGACTCCCGCGTCACCTTGGAGCGGGCAGGGGAGCTCAGTGAGGCTCTGGCACGCCTCACCCGTGGGGGATTCGACGCGATTCTGTTGAGCCTGGATCTGCCTGACAGCCGCGGGATGGTCACGTTCGACCGCGTGTATGCTTTCAGCCCGGACGTGCCCATCGTGATACTCGCGGACGATCCGGATGAGGCCGCCGCGACAAGCACCGTCCAGGCGGGTGCTCAGGACTATCTGGTGAAGTCTGAGATCACCACCGCGCTCCTGGTCCGATCGCTCCGGCACGCCGTGGAGCGGCACAGGCTGTTCTCGGCCCTACGGAGCCTCTCTCTCATCGACGACCTGACCGGACTCTACAACCGGAGGGGCTTCTCCGACCTCGGGGAGCAGTATCTGAAGCTCGCGCGGCGGTCCGGTCGTGGAGTCACCATGGTCTTCGTCGACCTGGACCGCTTCAAGACGATCAACGATTCCCTCGGCCATCACGTGGGGGACCGAGCGCTCGTCAAGGTCGCCGACATTCTCCGTGCGACGTTCCGCCGCTCGGACATCATCGCTCGCCTGGGCGGAGACGAGTTCGGTGTATTGGCGCTCGAATCCTCCGAGGAGAGCTCGGAGTCACTGGTGCAGCGACTTCGTGACCGGGTCCGGGAGTTCAACGCGGAGAGCCCGGAGCCCTATCGGCTCGCGATCAGCGTGGGGATGGCACGCCAGGAAGACCAACCGGGCGTGCGCCTCGAAGACCTCGTCGCCGAGGCCGATAGTGCCATGTATCGCGAGAAGCACAGGAAACGAGCGGCGACGATGCGGGGGCGCTGAGCGCGGTCGGGACCGAGACAGGGGGGGCGGCCGTCCGGCTCGCGCCAGTGGTGGAGCCTTCTTCGTGTGGCTTGCATACGACGGTTGCAGAACTGTCACGAAGTCGTCACGACAGTTGAAGGACTGTCACGAAGTCGTCACAATGAGACCTTCCGACTGTGATCCGGGCACTTCGGTTACGCCCCTTACCCAATCTGCCATGTCACTTCGAACGATGCTTTGTGCGCGAGCCACCTTCAGCACCCTGGTCGCTGCCCTCGCCATCGCAGCTCCTTCCCAGATACAGGCCCAGGATCTCCCCTCCGTGGACCTCGGGGGTCGGATCCAGGCGCAGTACGCCCACTCGTCCGTCGACGGGGCGGAGAACGACTTCTTCTTCCGACGGGTCCGACTCCGGGCTGACATCTCGGTGAACGACTGGATCACGGGACGGATTCAGCCGGACTTCAAAGGGGGAGGGGCGTCGCTGCAGGACGCCTATGTCGACTTGGCCTTCTCCGAAGGGCTCAACATCAGGATCGGTCAGTTCAAGAGGCCGTTCGACCTCTTCGACCTCTCCAGCTCTACCAACCTGTCCCTGATCGAGCGCGATGGACGCATCGAAGGTTTGGGCGGGTGTCCGGGGGTGGGCGGTCTGTGCGCGCACAACCGTCTCACCGAAGCCTTGGAGTTCACCGGGCGCGATCAGGGCGTGATGGTGGACGGGACTGCCGGACGGGTGGAGTACGCCGTGATGGTGTCCAACGGTGAGGGAGCGAACGCGTCGGACGTGAACGACGGGAAGTCCTTCTCGAGTCGCGTGGTGGTTGCCGCGTCCGATGACTTGCGCGTCGCGGGCAAGCTGAGCGTGCACGACTACTTGTCCGACTCCGCGGAGACCAGCCAGGCGGTGGCGTTTGGCGTCGATGCGGAGTGGGGTACCTGGCGGGATGGATTCCATGCACAGCTCTCCGTCGTCAGCGGGGAGAACTGGGCACTGCCCATCGCCGGAGATCCGGCAACCTTCCAGGCGATCGAAGGATGGGCGTCCTATTACCACCCCCTCGAAGGTGACCGTGTGGTCGGCATCGAGCCGCTTCTGAGGGTGGGGTACGCAGATGCCAACACCGACGGGGCCGACGATGCCGGGACTCTGTTGACGCCCGGCTTGATGTTCTACTTCGGCGGTCGGAACAAGATTGGCGCCAACATGGACGTGTACCGTCCGCAGAGCGGTGGAACCGAGTACTCCCTGAAGATCCAGACGTACATCTACTTCTGAGCCACGCCCCGGTCGTTCCGGGTGCGTCCAGGGAACCCGGGCCGGGGGCCACGCCGTAATAGGTAGCGTGCCCACGGCCCGGCATCTTTCCGGGTCCGTGCGCGATTGACATGCCCACCCCCCCGGGGCAGCTTTAAGGGCTGTGACTCCCGGGTGGAAGGCTCCACCCATCCACGGCCCTCTGCGGGCCCGCTTCTTCGTCCAACCCACGGTTCCCATGTTCAAGACGGTCAGGGGTCGGATCATCGCCATCCTCGTCATCCTGGCGGTGTCGGGATGGCAGCTCTACGCCCAAGGGCTCAAGCTCGGGCTGGATCTTCAAGGGGGGATGCACCTTGTCCTCGAGGTAGACGATCCCGATGGAACGATGACGGACGAGGCCAAGTCCGACATGATCGACCGGATCGACCGCATCATCCGGACACGCATTGACGAGCTCGGGGTGGAGGAGCCACTCATCCAGAAAGTCGGGCAGGATCGGCTTATCGTGGAGCTGGCTGGACTCAACGACGAGGAACGCGCCAAGGAAATCGTTCAGCGCAACGCCTTCCTCGAGTTCAAGCTGGTGTTACCCACGGCGGACATGGAGCAGGCGCTGCCCCGAATCGATCGGGCCATCGTGTCCGCGCTGGGTGTGGACTCGATCCGGGCGATGGGTCGTGACATCGTTCAGCAGGGCGCCGACGTCGAAGCGCTGCTCTTCGGAGGTGACACGGCTCAGGCGCAGGACTCGGCCGGTACCGAAGAGGTCGACGAGGACGAGGCCTCGACCGAGGACGCGCTCCGCCCCTTCTCGTCGCTTCTGAGCTTCGGGGATGTCGAGGGCACGTTCCTCGTGGCTGCGGAAGATGTCGCGGCCGTGGATCAGTTCCTGGCCCTGGAAGAGGTGCAGCGCGCTTTCCCGAGGAACCAGACCTTCCAATGGGGGGCTGACCTGATCTCGCGAGGTGCGCGCACTTATCAGCGGATCTTCGTGCTCGAGAACGACCCGTTCTTGACCGGCGCGGAGTTGGAGAATGCCACGGCAGGCCGTGATCCGCAGTTCAACAACTCGCAAGTCCAGTTCGAGCTTTCGCGAGCCGGTGGACGGCAGTTCCAGCGTTTCAGTGGCGCCAACGTGGGTAACTACCTGGCCATCGTGCTGGACGGCCAGGTCATGAGCGCCCCGGTGATTCGGGATCGGATCGGCGCCCGGGGTCAGATCGACATGGGCGCCAACACGCCGATCGAAGAAGCGCGGGACCTTGCCTTGGTGCTCCGTGCCGGTGCGCTTCCCGCCCGGGTCAACATCATCGAGGAGCGTACCGTTGGGCCCTCCTTGGGTCAGGACTCCATCGAGCAGGGTGAGCTCGCTGGTATCGTCGGGATCGTCCTGGTCATCGGCATCATGATGATCTACTACAAGATGGCCGGAGTCCTCGCCGTGGTGGCGTTGGGCGTCTACACCATGTTGGTACTCGGGGGCCTGGCGGGTCTCGGAGCCACGCTCACGCTGCCGGGAATTGCCGGCCTGATCCTATCGATCGGCATGGCGGTGGATGCGAACGTCCTGATCTTCGAACGGATTCGCGAGGAATTGGATGGAGGACGCGCCACTCGAACTGCGGTCGACGAGGGATTCGGCCATGCGCTCTCTGCCATCGTGGACGCGAACATCACGACGCTCATCACCGCGCTCATTCTGTTCCAGTTCGGGACCGGTCCGGTTCGCGGCTTCGCCGTGACGCTTTCCATCGGCATCGTCGCTTCGTTCTTCTCTGCGCTCTACGTGACGCGCACCATGTTCCTGCTCTATCTGTCCGGCAAGAAGGCGTCGGACCCGATCAGCATCTAAAGAGAGCCCCATGAGAATCTTCACCAACGCCGCGTTCCGCTTCATTGAAGCCCGGAAGAAGGCGTATGTCTTCTCCACAGCCCTGATCCTCGCCGGCATCGCGGCCATGGTGGTGAACATTGCGGCCGTGGGCGCTTGGCAGAACTACGGGGTCGACTTCACCGGGGGCTCCCTCGTTCAGCTCCGGTTCGACGGGGAAGTGACGGCCGGCGACGTGCGCTCGGCGTTGGGCGGGGCGCAGGCACCGCCGATCACCCGCTTCGGTGAGGAGAATGAATTCGTCATCCGGGCGCCCATCGCAGAGGACGCGTCCATCGAGCAGGTCGCGACCGGTATCGAGTCGCAGGTGCGCGCCGCGATGCCGAACCAGGCGCTCGAGGTGGTTCGGACGGAGTTGGTCGGGGCCAAGGTCGGGAACGAGCTACAGCAGAAGGCCGCTCTCGCGATCCTGTTCTCTTTCGTAACGACCCTCGTATACCTGGCCTTCCGCTTCGAGCTCCGGTTCGGAGCGGCGGCGGTCATCGCCACGATGCACGACATTCTGGTCACGCTCGGGTTCCTGGCGCTGTTCAGGGTTGAGATCTCCCTGACCACCGTGGCGGCGCTTCTGACCATCGTCGGGTATTCGCTCAACGATACCATCGTCGTCTTCGATCGTATTCGGGAGAACATGGGCAAGAAGGGTGCGCGAAAGCGTGATCCCGTGGACCTCGTCAACCAATCGATCAACGAGACGCTCCCGCGTACGATTCTGACGTCCGGTACGACGCTGGCGGTGCTCTTCTGTCTGCTGGTGCTCGGTGGCGCCGTCATCCGTGACTTCACACTCGTCCTGATCCTCGGTGTGATCGTAGGGACCTACTCGTCCGTGTTCGTGGCGTCCCCTGCGCTCATCGAGATTCAGAAGCGGTGGGGTGTCGGTGGATCTGGTGAGAAGAAGAAGCGACCCCAGCCCGCGACCGTGTGACCCGTTACTTCGACACTCATTGCCATTTGACGGACGCCGCCTTCCGGGAAGACCGGGAGGCGGTGTTGCGTAGGGCCTCAGAGGCCGGCGTCGCCCGCGTGGTTACTATCGCGTCTACCGTGCCCGACGCTGAGGAGGCCGTGATCTTCGCCCGAGAAACATCCGGCGTCTGGAGCACCGCCGGAGTCCACCCCCACCAGGCTGGTGAGGCTGCCGGTGACGCCGTCGCCCGGCTGCGATCACTCGCCGAGGGGTATCCGGGCCTGGTCGTGGCGGTCGGAGAAACCGGACTGGATTACCACTACGACCACTCCCCTCGGTCGGTGCAACGTTCCCTCTTCGATGCCCATCTAGGGCTCGGCGCGGAACTCGGCCTGCCCGTGGTCGTGCATGCTAGGGATGCGGACGACGACATCGCGGCCGCCCTGCGCGGCATGGCCCCGGGAACGAGAGGGGTGCTGCACTGCTTCACGGGTGGCGTTCAAGCGTTCACCGAGGCGATGCGCGCCGGGTGGTACGTGTCCCTCTCCGGGATTGCGTCGTTCCAGAGCTTCCAGGCCACCGATCTGCTGCGGGACGTCCCCGAGGATCGGTTGCTCATCGAGACCGATGCTCCGTACCTGTCCCCCGTCCCGGTTCGGGGCCGCCGTAACGAGCCGGCCCACGTGCCCTATGTTGCCGAGGCTGTGGCCAAACATCTGAATCGCGGTGTCGAAGAGGTGGCCGCCCTCACGTGGCGGAACGCGAACCGATTCTATGGACTGACCGACGCCGAGCAGGTGCTGGCGTGACCCGACGAATTCATATCCTGCCGGACGCCGTGGCCAACCAGATCGCGGCGGGCGAGGTCGTGGAGCGTCCCGCGTCGGTCGTGAAGGAGCTCGTCGAAAACGCCCTGGACGCGCACGCCGGCCGAGTGGACGTGCTGGTCGAGCGGGGTGGGAAGCGCCGGATCCGGGTGAGCGACGACGGGATCGGAATGGTGAGGGAGGATGCCGTATTGTGCCTCGATCGCCATGCCACGAGCAAAATCGCCCGGGCCGAGGATCTCAAGGGCGTGCGTACCTTCGGGTTCCGCGGCGAGGCATTGCCGTCCATCGCCGCTGTGAGCCGCCTCAACCTCGAGACCTACGCGGACAACGACGAAACGGGGACGCGCATCTCGTGCTCGGGTGGTCAGATCAATGAAGTCGCCGACGTAGCGCGGCGTCGAGGAACCACGGTCGAGGTGCAGAATCTGTTCTACAACGCGCCTGCCCGATCCAAGTTCCTGAAAGCGGTTTCCGCGGAGACCCGTGCCGTGAGCGATGCGGTCACCCAACTCGCTCTGGCCAATCCTGCGGTGTCCTTCCTCCTCACCTCGGATCAGCGTCCACTCCTCGAGCTGGACGGGGCCCCTGATGCCGGTAGCCGTATCGCGCAGGTATGGGGCGCTGAGTCGGCAGCGACCCTCATCGGCGTGTACGCAGAAGACGATGGTTACGAGATACGTGGTCTCGTGCAGCGCCCGGACGCGGCACGCGCAGGCGTTCGCAGGAGCTTCCTTGCCGTGAACGGGCGTCCGTTCCGAGCCACGGCTCTGGGACAGGCAGCCCTGAGGGGCTACCGCACCACCATCGCCGAGGGGATCCGCCCGTGGACCTTCCTCTACCTGACGGTCCCTGACGGGGACGTGGACGTGAACGTCCACCCCGCAAAGGCCGAAGTGCGCTTTCGTGAGCAAGGACGGGTCGAAGCACTGGTGGAGCGAGCGGTCCGGACCGCCATGGAGGGCGAGGACAGCGGGGCACGTTACCGCACGGACACCGCTGCTCCCCCGATCAAGGTCAACGAGCGGGAGCCTCGAAAACCGTTGAAGAAGGGCGGTGGTCCTGAACAGCAGATGGCCCTCTTCGCCAGCGCGGTAACGCCGGCTGGCCGCGCCTCCGGGCCCTTGGGGGACGCCGCGTCGGAGACAGATGCTCCGTCAGGGGCGGGAGTGTCGCCGAGCTCGCTTCCCGCGAAGGGATCGAAACCTCGACTATGGCAGGTTCTGGACACTTACGTCTTCGCTGAAACCCGCGACGGCGTCATGATCGTCGACCAACACGCTGCCCATGAACGGATCCTCTTCGAGAGGCTCATGGACGCGTACGAGAGAGGAGGGCAGGAGGGGCAACATCTCCTCTTTCCCCTCACGCTCCGCCTGACGCCTCCGGAGCTGCGCTGTGTGGAGGAGCTTTCCGGCCTGTTGGAGCGCTCGGGCTTTGAAGTGGAGAGCTTCGGAGGAGACTCGATCATCGTACACGCGGTCCCGAATCCACATCGATATTTCGATGCGGAGCGGGCGTTCCGGGAGATGATCGACGAGTTGACCCACGGCTCCGATCTCGTCCGGTCGGCTCGGAACCAGCACGAGCGGATTGCCATGACCTTCGCGTGCAAGAGCGCCATCAAGGCCGGCCAACGTCTGAGTGACGCGGAGATGCAGGAGCTGTTCGACCAACTCTTCGCGACGCGCATGCCCCACCACGACGTGCACGGCCGGCCCACCATCGTCCGCTTGTCGGGGACCGAGCTGGCGCGGAAGTTCGGTCGGTCGTGAGCACCCCCCCGGCGTCTCCAGACCCGCGTTTCCTCGCGATCGTCGGTGCCACGACGTCGGGCAAGACAGAGCTGTCCGAGGCCCTCGCTCGGTGTCTCGACGTCGAGATCGTGTCCATGGATTCTCGGCAGGTGTACCGAGGGATGGATGTCGGGACGGACAAGGTGAGCGCCGAGGCGAGGAGGAGCATTCCTCATCACGGCCTCGATCTGGTGGATCCGGCGCAACGTTATTCCGCCGGGCAGTTCGCTCGGGATGCGCGTCGGTGGATTCCCGAGATCGAGAGCAGGGGGCGTATCCCGCTCCTGGTGGGCGGCACGGGCTTCTTCCTGAGGGCCGTCATGGAGCCGATGTTCCAGGAACCGGTCCTGGACCAGGGACGACTGGAGCGACTCCGTGCATGGCTGGCCGGGCAGCCACGAGAGAGGCTGGAGGCGTGGGTACGGGTTCTCGATCCAGTACGCGCCGAGCTGGCTGTCGCGGGCGGACCGCAGCGCATGGGGCGAGCCATCGAGGTAGCGCTCCTCTCCGGACGCCCCCTGTCGTGGTGGCACGAGGCCGCCCCTGCGGAGGGCGCTCCGATCCCGGGCGTCATCGTGGCGCTCGAGGTGCCGAGGGAGGAGTTGGATCGGCGGATCTCGCAGCGCGTCACCAGGATGCTGGAACGTGGGCTCGTCGAAGAGGTTAGGGGTTTGCTGGATGCCGGCTTTCATACAGATAGCCCGGGCATGAGTGCGACGGGGTACCGTGAGATGATCGAGTACCTCGAGGGGCGTGCGTCCCTGGAGGAGGCGAAGGAACGGATCCGCGTAGCGACCCGACGTTACGCCAGGCGCCAGATCACCTGGTTTCGGCATCAGCTCCCCGCGAGCGCCGTCCGTGTCGACGCTACCGCGCCCATCGAAGAGCGGGTCCGGCAAGCGATGGAGGCGTGGCTGGACCGTACGGGCGCCACCCATGCGAACCGAAGTGGCAAGGGAGTCGAGGGATGAAGCTCGGCATCACGTGCTACCCGACGTACGGCGGCTCAGGGGCCATCGCGACAGAGCTGGGACTCCTGCTGGCCGACCGCGGCCACGAGGTGCACTTCGTGACGTACGACCAACCCTTCCGGCTGTCTGGGTATCGAGAGAGGGTCTATTTCCACGAGGTGGAGATGGCCGGATATCCGCTCTTCGAGCACCCACCGTACTCTTTGGCGCTGGCGGTCGCGATGCACGATGCGGCTCGCAAGTACGGACTCGATCTCGTGCACATGCACTACGCGATTCCCCACGCAGCATCGGCGTTTCTCGCCAGAGAGATGCTTCGGGGGGAGCGCGAGCTCCGTATCGTCACCACGCTGCACGGCACCGACATCACGCTGGTGGGGCTCCATCCTTCCTTTCAGGCGATAACCCAGTTCTCCATCCTGCAGTCGGACGGTCTGACCGCCGTTTCCGATTATCTCAAGCGGGAGACCGTCCGTGACTTCAATGTCCCGGCCGAGCGTATCGAGGTGATCCCCAACTTCGTCGATACGGACCTGTTTCGACCCGGGCGCGAGCCCTGCCACCGCGCGAGCCTCGCTCCCGGGGGCGAGCCCATCGTAATGCATGTCTCCAACTTCCGTGCCGTTAAGCGGGTCGAGGATGTGGTCGAAGTGTTTGCCCGGATTCGGGCGAAGGTCCCCGCGCGCATGGTCTTTGTCGGGGACGGCCCGGAACGCCCCAGGGCAGCCCAACGCGCCGACGATCTGGGTGTGCGTGACGACGTTCTCTTCCTGGGTAAGCACGCTTCCGTGGATGAGCTCCTGCCATGCGCAGACCTCTTTCTCTTGCCCTCCGAGAACGAGTCCTTCGGGCTCGCCGCTCTGGAGGCCATGGCATCCGGGGCCCCGGTGGTTGCGTCGAATACCGGCGGACTCACCGAGGTCATCGAGAATGGCGTCAGTGGTCACCTGTTCGCGCCAGGCGCCGTGGAGGAGATGGCCCAAGCGGGAATCCGCCTCCTGACCGACCGGCGCCATCGGGACCGAATCGCTGCAGCCGCTCGGGAGCGGGCCTTGACCCGCTTCTCCGCGTCGGGAGTGGTTTCCCGGTACGAGGACCTCTATAGGCGGGTCATCGAGGAGGGGAGGCGGTGACGGCTTGGGAGTCGCTGATCCTGGGAATCGTTCAGGGAGCCACGGAGTTCCTCCCCGTGTCGAGTTCCGGGCACCTCGTGATCACCCAGGCGGTGCTCGGCGTCGCGATCCAGGGGGTCTTCTTCGAAATCACCGTTCACGCTGCCACGCTGCTTTCGGTGCTTGTCGTCTACCGTAACCGAGTGGGCCAGCTGGCGGGTGGGGTGGCCCGTAGGGACCCCGAGGCCGTCCGCTACCTGATGCTGCTCGCCGTTGCGACCGTTCCCGCCGGACTGCTGGGCGTGCTTGCGAGAGATCCCATCGAAGCGCTCTTCGATGTCCCGGCGGCACCGGGCGTGGCCCTCCTGGTGACCGGCTGCTTCCTGTGGACGAGCCGTTCGGCCATCTCGAGGGCGGTGCAGGAGCGCCCGGGGTGGATGGCGGCCTTCCTCATCGGTTGCGCGCAGGCGTTCGCGCTCGTCCCGGGCATCAGCCGTGCCGGCGCCACGGTGGTGGCGGCCCTCTGGCTCGGCATCCAGGCGAGGGAGGCGGCTGCATTCTCCTTCCTCATGTCCGTCCCGGTCATTGCGGGCGCGGCGATCCTCCAAATTCCGGACGTTCAGGGTGGAATCGGCGTGGCCGGACCCGTGCTCCTCACTGGGGCGGTGGCCGCCGGCGTTACGGGCGTACTGGCGATCCGAACCTTCGTCGCCGTGCTCGCGCGGGAATCCTTCCACTACTTCGCACCGTACTGTTGGCTCGTGGGCGGGCTGTTTCTGGGTTGGCTGTGGCTGACCTGACAGGAGCTGACGTGGAGATCTGGGAAGGACGACCGATCGGGTTCTGGAGCGATCTATGGCGACTTCCCCGCCTCGAGATCCATGCGACCGTGGGATCCACCAACGACCGCGCTCGAGCGCTGGCCGAGGAGGGATGGGGCCCGTACACGACCGTGGTGGCCGAAGAGCAGACCGCAGGGCGCGGGCGCACGGGCGCAGAGTGGGTCTCGGCCCCGGGCTCCGGGCTCTGGTTGTCGGTCCTGTTGCCCGTTCCATCCGCCACGCACTTACCCTTGCTCGTCGGGCTGGCCGCCACGGAAGCGATCGAACGAACCTGTCCTGGACTCCGTGCACGCATCGAGTGGCCAAACGATGTGACGATCTCGGACCGCAAGGTGGCCGGCATCCTCTGCGAGGGTGTCCGCTCCTTGGTGGTGGCGGGTGTCGGTATCAACACGCGAGCCCCGCCCGGGGGATTCGCCGAAACGCTCGCCAAGCGCGCCACGACTCTGGAGTCAGCCTGGGGCCGCATTCCTGATCGTGCGGCTCTGGCGGGCGCGCTCCTGACGGCGCTGAGAGGCCGCCTTGCCGCGGCAACGCCCTTGTTGAGCGTGGAGGAACGCCAGGCGCTATCCGAGAGGGATGCGCTGGCGGGTCGCCCGGTGATCACGACGCAGCACGGCCGAGGGCGTGCAGTCGGCATCGCGGACGACGGTGCACTGGTGTTGGAGCGGGAGGATGGACGCCGGATACACGTCCGGGCCGGGAGTGTCCGGCCCGCTTGAAGATACCCTGACCGAAGGAGCAGCCTCGTGCGACTCGTTGTCGACGTGGGGAACACGGAAACCGTCGTAGGCCTCGTGTCCGGTACGACCGAGCTCGTGTCTCACTGGCGCGTCAGCTCGGGCGTGCCTCGGACCTCCGACGAAATGCGAGCACTGGTGCGCGCCTTCCTCCAGGGTGACGAGATCGACGAGGATGCCATCGAGAGCGGCGTCATCGGGTCCGTCGTTCCGTCGGTGAATCAGGTCTGGGCAGGAACGCTGAAGAGGATCGTCTCCGGCTCCGTGCACGAGGTGGGGCCGTCCTCGGGCCTTCCCATTCGGCTCGACGTGGACGAGCCCATGACTGTGGGCGCGGACCGCATCGTGAATACATTGGCCGCCCGGGAGCTATATCACGAAGACACGATTGTCGTGGACCTCGGTACCGCGACGACCTTCGATTGCATCACGTCGGAAGGGGTCTTCCTGGGAGGTGTGATCGCTGCAGGCTTGGCCGCGGGGCTGGATTGGCTGGCGGCCCGGACCGCAAAGCTCCCACGGGTCGAGTTGGTGCCGCCGGATCGTGTGATCGGACGTCGGACGGAAACCTGTATCCAGAGCGGGGTCTTCTACCAGGCGGTGGGCGGCGTTGACGGAATCGTACGGGGAATCTTGGACGAGTGGGGTCGGCCCGACGCGCGGGTGGTGGTGACAGGCGGCTTCGCCAGGTCCATTGGACCCTACTTGGAGACCGCGGCTTTCGTTGAGCCGTTCCTCACGCTTTACGGACTCGCCATGGCTGGCGCATATCTCGATGGCAGGGTGTCCCCGTCGCCGTGACCGCCACTACATTCACCGTTCTGGAATCGCGCCCGGACGGGCGTCTACCGTGAACGCACACTCGAGAAGCGCATGACCCTCTCCCCCGTGTTCCGATCCCGTGAGGCGGTCCGTCTCCTGGCGGAGGAAGGCGTCTGGTCCGGGCTGGCTCCCGACATGGAGGCTCAGGCCGACGCAGTGCGGGAGGTCTACGCCGACCTGGAAGCGGTTCTGGGCGAGGCATACCGGACGGAGGTCCCCCATGTGCCCTCGGCCGACGAGGTCACGACACCGGAAGGCCTTCACTTCTTGCAGGAATATTTCTTCCTCATCCTCTTCCGGTCGATCTTTCGTGCCCTCGATGTGCCGGTCAACCGACTTCGCCTTTACACCGAGCTGAACTTCTGTATCAAGGGCACCATCACCGCTGCAGACAACCTCTTCGACGACCAGGAGAAATCGCTGCTACCGCTCCTCCCGCATGCGGGGCCTCGGTTCATGTCGATCCTGCAGCTCATGGCGTTCGAGAGGCTGCAGCGTAGGACGCTGGATCGGGCCGAGGACCAGGACGTGTTGACCCGCGATCAGCTGGCCCGGATACAGAACGCCCTGCTGGACCGCATGGCGGCCATCGGGGCCCTGGAGGGCTCCGAGGAGGGCGGGGTAGAGGAGATTCCTGATCCGGAAACGATGGTGCAGCGTGTACATCGGGTGCGGGGTGGGGCGCTGTTCGCGCTGGCCTTCGCAGCTCCAGCCGTGTTGGAGGACGATGACGGGGGAGCGAGGCTGAGCGCCGCGGAGGCCGCGGTCGCCCAGCTGGGTACGGCGTTCCAGATCGTCGACGACCTGACGGACTTCGAGTTCGACATCGGCCGGCGGAGCCACAATCTCCTCACCTCGCAGATCCATCACCGGGGATCCGAAGCAGAGCGAGCGGCCTTGAACGTGGCCCTGCAGACCGGGAACGTGGCCTCGGGTACGGTGGAAACGACCTTCCGCGACTCCGCCCGGGCCGTGCTCGAGCGGGCCTATTCGGAGGCTCGCGCGTCGTTCACGGTGCTCGCAGAACTGGGCCACTGGTTCCCCGTCGGCCTCGCCGACGAAGTGGTGCACGCGATCGTCGGGCTCGACGGGGTGGCGCGTATGGAAGCCCTGACGGACAGTGCCTGAGCCGGAAGGGAGATAATGCCCGGCCAGTAGGCACGGGCCAGGGCGCATCTTCGCGTCCCAGCGGGCCGACGTTCCTTTGCGCAGCAGGTTGACACACGGGAAGGACGCCCCAGATTATTCTCGACGTTAGCACTCACCATCGACGAGTGCTAACACCTGGTGATCACCCTCATGGTCACGGCCCTAGCAAGCGTAAGGAGGCCTGATGGCTAAAAAGAACGGCGCACCGAAGGTCAAGCCGTTGGCTGACCGAGTCGTGGTAGCTCCCGCGCAGGAAGGCGAGGAGATGCGCGGCGGGATCTACATCCCTGACACCGCGAAGGAGAAGCCTTCTCAAGGCGAGATCGTCGCGGTTGGCCCCGGTCGTTTGTCGGAAGACGGCACTCGGCTCAAGCTGGACGTGGAGGTTGGCGACAAGGTCCTGTACGGTAAGTACAGCGGCACGGATGTCACGCTGGACGGGGCGGAGTACCTGATCCTCCGTGAAGCGGATATCCTCGCGGTCATTTCTTAAGCGCAAATCGACGAATAGGAGATACGACTCATGGCAGCTAAAGAGCTCGAGTTCGACGTCGAGGCGCGTGCGCGCCTCAAGTCGGGTGTCGATCAGCTCGCTCGTGCCGTGAAGGTGACCCTCGGCCCCAAGGGGCGGAATGTGGTCCTGGATCGGAAATTTGGAGCCCCGACCGTTACGAAGGACGGTGTGTCGGTGGCGAAGGAGATCGAGCTGGACGACGCGATTGAAAACATGGGTGCCCAGATGGTGAAGGAGGTCGCGACGAAGACCTCCGACGTGGCCGGTGACGGTACGACCACGGCCACCGTGTTGGCCCAGGCGATCTTCGGCGAAGGCCTGAAGAACGTCACCGCCGGAACGAACCCGATGGGCATCCGCCGCGGTATCGACAAGGCGGTGGAGCAGGTCGTCGAGGAGCTCAGAAAGCTCTCGACTCCCACCAAGGGCAAGAAGGAGATCGCTCAGGTTGGCGCCATCTCCGCGAACAACACCAAGGAGATCGGTGATCTCATCGCTGATGCGATGGACAAGGTCGGCAAGGACGGGGTCATCACGGTCGAGGAGGCTCGCGGCCTCGAGACGACTCTGGAGACCGTGGAGGGTATGCAGTTCGACCGCGGCTACCTGTCGCCTTACTTCGTGACGGACCCCGAGCGGATGGAAGCCGTTCTGGATGATCCAATGATCCTGATCTACGACAAGAAGATCAGTGCCATGAAGGATCTCCTCCCGGTGTTGGAGAAGGTGGCCCAGGGTGGTCGTCCCCTCCTCATCGTGTCGGAAGAGGTCGAGGGCGAGGCTTTGGCCACGCTCGTCGTGAACAAGCTCCGCGGCACGCTGAAGGTGGCGGCGGTCAAGGCGCCGGGCTTCGGTGATCGGCGCAAGGCCATGCTGCAGGACATCGCCACCCTGACGGGTGGGCAGGTGATCTCCGAGGACGTCGGCTTCAAGCTCGAGAACGCTGTTCTTTCCGACCTGGGTGAAGCCAAGCGCGTCGTCATCGACAAGGATAACACCACCATCATCGACGGTGGCGGTGACGCCGACCAGATCAAGGGCCGGATCGAGGAGATCCGGATGCAGATCGACAAGAGCACGTCGGACTACGATCGGGAGAAGCTCCAGGAGCGTCTCGCGAAGCTCGCTGGCGGTGTGGCCGTGATCCACGTCGGGGCTGCGACCGAGTCCGAGATGAAGGAGAAGAAGGCTCTGGTCGAGGACGCGCTCCACGCGACCCGCGCGGCCGTGGAGGAAGGCATCGTGCCCGGAGGTGGCGTGGCGCTTCTGCGTGCCCAGAGCACTTTGGAGAAGTTCACGCTCGACCGTGAGGACGAGAACATCGGTGTGCAGATCCTCCGCCGGGCGCTGGAGCATCCGATCCGCCAGATCGCGATCAACGCAGGCGTCGAGGGCAGCATCGTGGTCGCCACGGTCCGTGACGGTGAGGGTGGCTTCGGGTACAACGCCCAGGACGACAAGTACGAGGATCTCGTGAAGGCCGGTGTCATCGACCCGACGAAGGTCGTGCGCACGGCCCTTCAGAACGCTTCGTCGATCGCCGGGCTGCTCCTGACCACTGAAGCCGTGGTCGTGGACGTCCCCGAGGACGAGCCTGCTGCTCCGGGCGGTATGCCGGGTGGTGGCATGGGCGGGATGTACTAGACGCCTCAGCTCCTCGGAGTTGCTGGAACGGGCTCGGTCGCGACACGCGGCCGGGCCCGTTCGCACGTCCGGGTCTCAGAGCCAGTCCTAGACGCTTGCCGGTCGGGACGAATGAGGACACGTTGGCCGGCATCCAGCCAATAATCCTTTCAATCTTGGCCGCCCAATGTCGTTTTGCGCGTTCCGTTTCAGGACCTCGAGGCTGTCCGTCATCCTCGTGGCGTGCCTCTTTGAGGGAATGGCTGGAGGAGTGCACGCCCAAGACGCGGAGGCTCGCTACGACGTTTTGCTTCGGGGTGGTCGGGTCCTGGATGGAGCGGGGAATCCGTGGTTCAAAGCTGATGTAGCGATCGTCGCCGGACGGATCGCGGCGGTCGGGGATCTCAGTGAAGCGCAGGCGTCACGGGTCCTGGACGCGGCCGGCCTTTACGTCGCTCCGGGCTTCATCGATACCCACTCCCACGCCGCCGCCGGGCTGGCCACCGCCCAGCTCAGCCACGGGCGCCCGCTCCTCGCCCAGGGAGTCACGACCATTTTCGCGAATCCTGATGGCGGCGGACCGGTCGACCTGGCTGCCCAGCGGCGAGCGCTGCGTGCGTATGGCCTAGGCGTGAACGTGGCGCAGCTCGTGCCGCACGGATCCATCCGGCGGGCCGTGTTGGGTATGGAAGACCGGCTGGCGACTGAGGAAGATCTGGACCGAATGCGGCGCCTGGTGCGCAAAGGTATGACTGAAGGGGCCTGGGGACTGTCCAGCGGCCCGTTCTACGCCCCGGGAAGCTATTCCGACACGCGGGAGCTCGTGGAGCTCGCCCGTGTGGCCGCCGAGTTCGGAGGTGCTTATCAAAGCCACATCCGGGACGAGTCCACCTACACGATCGGGGTCGCCGCGGCCGTGGATGAGGTCGTGACGGTGGCTCGTGAGGCCCGCCTTCCCGGGGTGTGGTCTCACGCCAAGGCTCTCGGACCGGACGTGTGGGGCTATTCACTGGCGCTCATACGGCGGCTGGAGCGGGCTCGGGCCGACGGCGTCGAGGTGTACATGGACCAGTATCCCTATACTGCATCGGCGACCAGCCTCTCCGCCGCGCTCTTGCCACGTTGGGCCCAGGCCGGCGGGGCTGACTCGCTACGCGCGCGCCTGTCCCGGCCCGCCGACCTGCGCCGGATCCGGGAGGCCATGTCGGAAAACCTCGCCCGACGCGGTGGCGCGGACCGTATCCAGTTCCGGAGGTTCCCGCAGGACCCCGGGATCGAGGGACGCACCCTTGCCGCAGTGGCTGCCGAGCTCGGCTCCGACGCGATCAACGCCGCTGTAGGCCTTTTCCGCCAGGGCTCCCCGAGCATCGTGTCGCACAACATGGCCGAGGAGGACGTGGTCCTCATCATGGAGCACGGTACGACGATGACGGCTTCGGACGGTGGGCTGGTGCCATTGGGCGAAGGCGTGCCCCACCCGCGGTCCTATGGCGCCTTCACTCGGAAGCTGGAGACCTACGTGCGCGAGGAGGGTGTGATCTCCCTGGAGGAGGCGATCCGCACCATGACGTCCCTCCCGGCTCAGGTGTACCGGATGCCGGACCGTGGGGAGATCCGGATCGGGGCCGTAGCGGACCTGGTGGTGTTCGACCTGGCGCGCGTGCACACGCCTGCGACCTTCACCGATCCGCACCAACTCTCGCAAGGCATGGTGCACGTGCTCGTGAATGGCCGGCTCGCGGTGACCGATGGTGACTTCACCGGAACGCTGGCGGGTGAGGTCCTCCTCAAACGCTGATCGCCCGATGAGGTCAGCAGATGGTCCACGGGAGCCTTCCTGGGACCAACAAGAGCCTCGGGCCGGGGAGCACGGGCAGAGGGTTCAGCTTCCGGGCCGATAGGTGCGCTCAGCGTGCTCGGCGATGTCATCGGGGTAGAAATGGACGGGACGGAGGTCTCCGTCGGCATAAAGCTGCGTCTGATCGTCGAAGTGGGGTGAATCCGGGTCGCCGCTCTCTCCCCCCGCCGTCACCGCCACCGCCCGAACGGAGTCGCCGAACTCGACCACGGCCACAAAGCTGTTTCCACTCGTGCCGTACCGCCGTACGGTCCCGGGGTAGGTCCGGGCGCCGAACGACGCCAAGGATCCCCATCGTGACGAAGTGAAGCCAACGGCGGTGCTGGGCCCATCGTCGTTGAACGGCTGCTGGATGGCGCCCGTGAGCCGCTGGAAGCGGTTGATCTCGCCCCAGGGCGTGCGCCAGTGCCCGAAGTCGTCGGTCAACCGCTGGACGGCCGCGGAGAGCGCGGTGACGTGCTGTTCGGGTGAGGCGAGGGTCTCGGCGTACTGTGTGCTGCTGATGCCGACTGCCCGGGCCTGATCCCCGATCGCATCGAGCAGCGCCTCTCCCCAGTATACAGCCAGTGAGGTCGGCACCGATCTCACGCCCCAGCGGAAATCCCAGGTCCGGAGCTCCGCCATGGGCTCGTCCAGCCCTTCGCGGAGTGGGCTCGCGGCGGGAAGCGCATCCCATGCGTCCACCAGGGAGGGCACCAGGGCGGCGAAAGCCGTCAGGTAGCTGTCGTAGGCCGCCTCACGGAGACCCTCGAGCGTGAAGTCCGAACGATCCGGGATGAGCCGCAGCGCGCTGAGTCCCCGGGCGTTCTCGCCGTACCGGTCCACGTAGGCCGGGTAGTCTTCTCGCCTTGGGCTGTAGGGGCCAGCGGCCGAGTACGGCCAGTTGTTCGTGTTCTGGACCCATCCGTTGGGTGGATTGACGACGTTGGGGCTGTCCTCGATGGCCGTGGGCGGACCCCAATCGCTTGCGGGGTCCGTCCCGTCGACCGGGCGGGACCAATCGAACCCGGTATCGCGCTGCGGGATGAAGTTGCTATGCAGGTAAGCAATGTTGCCTTCGGCGTCGGCGTAGACCGTGTTGTTGGAGGAGTTGGTGTGCCGCTCCATCACCTCCAGGAACGCCTCGAGGTTCTCCGCCTTGGTCCGAAGATAGGACTGCTGCAGGGCTTCCTGGGGATTCTCCATCAGGCTCACGGAGATCCAGCGGCCGTCGGCCTCGCGCACGACGGGGCCGTGGTGAGTCCGGTACGCCGTGAAGGTCCGTTCCCTCATCCCGCTGCTCGTGCGGTACCGGATGGTGACGTCTCTCGCCTTCAGAGGCCGGCGGGTGTCGCCATGCTCGTAGACCAGTGAATCACCGTCCGGAATCACCCGCTCCAGGTACTCGTCGATGTTGTCCACACCGCTGGACGTGTGCATCCAGCCCGCCGTCTCGTTGAACCCCTGGTAGACGAAAAACTGACCCCAGGTGACAGCGCCATATGCGTTGAGCCCTTCGTCGCTCGTCATGTGCAGCTCCGAGCGGAAGAAGAACGACGTGTGCGGGTTGATGAGCAGGAGCGCATGCCCGTCGACGGTATTCTCGGGGGCGATCGCGAAGCCATTCGAGCCGGACGGCTCGGCGCGCGGATCGTCCGGGTCCCGCGGCAGGAGTCCGCTTGCCACCAAGGAGGTCCTAGCTCGCGGCGACGCTCCTCCGAGGTCGGTAGGTGGAGACACGCCCCGCGGGCGCGCGGCCTCCTCAGCGGCGACTGTCGCGCGGAGCCGGGCCTCCGGATCATCCCCGTAGAACTCAGCGAGCTGTGTCAGGCTCACCCGCTCGATGTCGCCACCGATGCTCCCCTCGGTGAACGTGAGCGCCATCCAGGGCTCCCACCGATCGATCACGCGGGGCTCCACGTCCGGGTGCGTGTGGAGGAAGTAGTTGAGACCATCGGCCCAGGCGTCCATGAGCTCCCGGAGCCAGGCGGGGCTCGAGGCGTAGAGTGCCTGCATCTCGTCCGGGTCGATGAACAGGCGCATGCGGAGGTCCCGCCAGATCTCTGCCTCTCCCTCCGCCTCGGCGAGGCGTCCCATGGCGTTCAGGTAGTTGACCTCGATGCGGTTTAAGTCGTCTTCAGCTTGCGCGTAGATCATCCCGAAGACGGCGTCCGCATCGGTGCGACCATCCACATGCGCGATGCCCCACTCATCCCTGGTGATGGTCACGTTGTCGGCCCGGGCTTCCCAACGCGCCTCTTCCAGACCTGGCGAGGTGCACGCTGCGAGCGTGATCGTGAGTACGGTGAGGAGCTTCTTCATTGGGGCCATCCGGGACAGGTACTAGACAGGCATCGGAGCTCGCATCTTAAGGGAGGTGCCCGGGGGACGGCTACCTCGCCGAGCGTATGGGAATTCGTCGCCCCGGCCGTCCTCCTGTGTTTCGGGGTGTCGCAGTCGGAGCGCCTTGGGTAAGGTTCTCGCACACTTCAAGGCTCCGTCCAAATGGGTACTCGTATGCAAAGGTGGAAGCTCTCGTCGGCGCTCCCGCTTCTGGCCGTATTCGCGGCCTGCGGCGGTGGGTCGTCGCTCCCTGCTCCGGAACCACCACCGGAGGGCGAGGCGCTCTCCGCGAATTTGCACCGGCTCCTCGAGCTCTCGGAACTGGAAGGGGTGCTCGGGGCCCGCGCCAGAGCATTCACCCGCCAGGTGGCGATCATGATCGGGGACCCCAGCGACGCCGAGTTGGAAGACCTCGTCGATGCCGTCTATTCAGCCTTCGACTACGGGTCGCTCAGGGCGGACGTACACGACGAGCTCCTCGCCGAGGCCACTCTGGAAGCCACGACGCGCGTGCTCGAGTGGATGGAAGGTGGGGCGACCGCCGCCGTGCGACGGATCGGAGAGGAGTACGAGCCGGAGCAGAGCCTGCAGGAGTACGCCGCGGAGATGACTGACGAGCCGCCCTCGGAGGCTCGCATCCAGCTCGTCTCGGCCTGGGGGGAAGCCAGAGGGGAAGGTCTCTTCTTCGTCCTGGTACAGGAGGCGCTGCGGGAAGCGTCTTATAGCGTCGTGGACGCCATGCGCCCGGGCACCGTGGGCCCCTTTGAGCCACTATCGGGAGACGAGCTCGAGCTCGCGCAGGTCAACAGCCACGGCGCGGGGGTCATACGGCTGCTCCATGGTTACGCCCCGGCGCCCGACCAACTGATTCGTCGTGCGACGGCAGAGTACGCATCGGAAGAGGGGCAGTGGTTCGTGGACAGTTACACGCTGGCGGTGGCGCGGGCCGTGCGGTCCGCGGGGTTGCGCGCCGCCGAGCAGCTCCAGGGGGGCGCATGAGCTTGGACCGGGTATCGATCGTACAGGGGAACCTCGAGCGGTTCCTCTCTGAAGCGCCCAACGTCGACCGCCGCGTGGGCGCCGACGAGCCGGTCCGGCACGGAACAACCCTCACGGGACGTCTGGCGCTGGGCATCTACGAGGATCAGCTCCTCAGCAGAATGGCCGATGTGGAAGCCCGTCGTCTCAAGTCGACCGGTCGGAGCTTCTATACGATCTCGTCGGCGGGCCACGAGCAGAACGCGGTCGTCGGAACGCTCCTCCGGATCACGGATCCGTGTTTCCTCCACTATCGGTCGGGCGGACTCATGATGGCTCGGGGCCGGAAGCTGCCGGAGCTGGACATGGCCTTCGACACGATGTTGTCGGTCTGCGCGAGCGAGGACGACCCGACGGCGGAGGGGCGCCACAAGGTGTGGGGAAGCCGGGCGCTCTGGGTCCCGCCGCAAACCAGCACCATCGCGTCGCACTTACCCAAGGCAGTGGGCACGGCCTTCGCCCTGGGGCGGGCCCGGCGAATGGAGCTCGATCCGGGAATCCCGGAAGACGCAGTGGTCTGCTGCACCTTCGGCGACGCGTCGGCGAACCACGCCACGGCCCTGACTGGCTTCCAGGCGGCGCGGTACGGAAGCCGGCGAGGCAATCCCATGCCGATTCTCTTCGTGTGCGAAGACAACGGACTGGGCATCAGCACCGACACCCCACGGCGGTGGATCCGGGAGAGTTTCGGTGGACACCTCCACATGAAATATGTGGAAGCCGATGGGGACCTGGACGAGGTCTGGGACAGCGTGGAGCACGCCATCCAGCTGTGCCGGTCCACGCGGGCGCCGACGTTCCTGCGGTTGGTCACGGTGAGGCTATGGGGCCACGCCGGGAGCGACATCGAGACCGCCTACCGGTCTCGTCAGGAGATCGAGGCCACAGAGGCACAGGATCCCTTGCTCCGCAACGCCCGCCGCCTCATCGAGCTGGGCGTGGCGGGACCCGAAGACCTGGCCGCTCTGGTCGCCGCTACCGCCCAGCGTATGCGCGCGGCCGGTGAGGAGGCCGCGTCGCGTGGACATCTGGATTCCGCTGAACGTGTCATGGCACCCCTGGCTCCGTACGACGAGCCGCGCGTCAGGAGCTCGGCGGAGGTGTCCGTTCCCGAGGAGCGTCGCAAGGTCTTCTGGGACGGGGAACTGCCGGAGGAGGTGACGGCTCCCGTGAAGCGGACCATGGCCGCCCACATCAGCGCCGGCCTGGCCGACGAGATGCTCAAGCGTCCCGAGGTGTTGGTGTTCGGCGAGGACGTGGGGCGTAAGGGTGGCGTCTATTACGTGACCGCGGGGCTGCAGAAGCGTTTCGGCCAGAGCAGGGTGTTCGATACGCATCTGGACGAGACTTCCATTCTCGGGCTTGCGCAGGGCTCGGGGCTTCTCGGACTGCTGCCGGTTCCGGAGATCCAGTATCTGGCGTATGTGCACAACGCCGTGGATCAGCTTCGGGGTGAGGCATCTTCGCTCCAGTTCTTCAGCAATGGGCAGTTCAGCAATCCCATGGTGGTCCGCATCGCGGGACTCGCCTATCAGAAGGGGTTCGGAGGACACTTCCACAACGACAACTCCATCGGCGGGCTTCGCGATATCCCGGGGCTCCTCATCGCGGTCCCAAGCCGCGGTGACGACGCCGTGCGGATGATGCGCGGGTGTCTCGCCTTAGCCCGTGAATGCGGCAGGGTCGTGGCGTTCCTCGAGCCCATCGCCCTCTACCATCAGCGGGATCTTCTCGAGGAGGGTGACGAAGCGTGGCTCTTCGACTATCCCTCACCCGGCGAGGTTCTGCTGCCCGGAGAGGTCGGCCAGTATGGCGAGGGGCAGCTTCTCATCGTCTCCTACGCGAACGGGCTCCACATGAGCCTGAGAGCACGGGCCGAGCTGGCGTCGAAACACGGTGTCGACGCCCGTGTCCTTGACCTGCGATGGCTCAACCCGTTGCCGTTCGATGCGATCCGTCGCGAGGCCGCGTCGGCGTCGGCGGTGCTGGTCGTGGACGAGTGCCGCCGAACTGGCGGTGGGATAGCCGAGGCGGTGGTGGCGGACCTTGCCGAGAGCGGCTACGGGGGTGCGCTCAGATCCGTGCGCGCTCCGGACTCGTTCGTCCCGCTCGGGCCTGCGGCGGACACGGTGCTCGTTCAGCCCGAGGATATCGTGCGCGCGGCTCTGGCGGTGGTACAGGGCGCGGCGACCTGATGGCGCGAACCTCCCGTGCTCGGCTGCGCCGGCGCCTTTGGACGTTGGCCGTGTGGCTTCCCCTCGCATTCATCACCGTTGGGGCAGGTACGGGCGCGCAGGAGCCGGGCTCGGAGCTCCGCGTCTGGCTCATCACCATCGGACCGGGCGAAGCCGTGTGGGAGCGTTTCGGCCACAACGCGATCCGGGTCGTCGATACCCGAACGGGATACGACGCGTCTTACAACTGGGGCATCTTCGACTTCCAGCAGGAGGATTTCATCCCCCGGTTCCTGCGCGGGGAGATGCTCTACATGATGGCGCCGTTCGCAACGCAGCCCATGTTGGACCTGTACCGCGCGGCGGGCCGAGAGATCGTTTCTCAGGAGTTGGCGCTCAGCGCGGCACAGAAGCTCGCGCTACGTGACTTCGCGGAACGCAACGCCCTCCCGGAGAACCGGGAGTACTACTACGACTATTTCCTCGACAACTGTTCTACCAGGGTAAGGGACCTCCTGGACCAAGTGCTGGGTGGCGCGCTTTTCGATCAGTTCGGGGCCCTCCCTACGGGGACGTCGTACCGGGATCACACCAGGCGACTGACCCGACCCGATCCCGCGCTATACACCGGAATGGACCTCCTTCTGGGGTCTCCCGGAGATCAGCCGATCACGGTGTGGGCCGAGATGTTCATTCCCATGACCGTCCGCGATGCACTGCGGGACGTGCAGGTGGACGACGGGTCCGGCGGCCAACGCCCGCTCGTGATCTCCGAGGCAGTGATCGCCGAGGCCGGACTGGCGGAGGAGCCGGAGGAGGCCCCGACGTGGTGGCCGTGGTACCTGCTCATCGGTCTTCTCGGTGCGGCTGCGTTCGCGGGACTCGGCTCGCGGGCCGCCCGTGGGTCCAAGCGGGCTCGGTGGGGCCTGGCCGTCATGGGTGGCCTTTGGGGAGGCCTCACCGGCTTGGCGGGCTCGATATTGGTCGCGGTCCTGTTCACCGACCACCACTTCATGGCCTGGAACGAGAACCTCTTTCTCCTCAACCCACTGTCCCTCGCCGTGGCGACACTGGTCCCGTTGGCGGTGGTGCGGCCCTCGGCGCGCGCGTGGGTCACGAGGGCGGCCTTGGCGGTGACGGTGCTCGCCGGCGTGGGTCTGGTGGTGGGCCTGCTTCCTTTCGCGGTCCAGGCCAACGGCGTGCATACGGCGCTCCTGCTTCCGATGCACCTCGGCCTTTGGAAGGCCGTGAAGGGTCTGGCGTCAGCGCGTGGGGACCGCAGCGCTCCGTGAGGCGCCCCGCACCAGCCAGCGGACATCGACGCCGAACGAGTAGGCCAGGAGCGCCAGCGCGGTGGCACAGACCACCCGGTCCGCCCCGGTGGGCGTTAGCGGCGCCAGGGCGATCAGCAAGCCGGCTACCTGCACCACGCAGACCACTTTGCGCCGGAAGCTGCCGGGCAACTCAGCGCGGAGGGGCGCCCAAAGCCAGCCCGCGAGGAGAAACGCGTAGCGGATTAGTCCGATCCAGAGCACCCAGGGCCCGAGCGGCGTGCCCACCCAGACCAGGCCGGCCAACGCAAGAATGAGG
Organism: Gemmatimonadota bacterium; assembly: GCA_039587535.1. Taxonomy (GTDB): domain Bacteria; phylum Gemmatimonadota; class Gemmatimonadetes; order Longimicrobiales; family Gaopeijiaceae; genus JAWLHJ01. The sequence continues at coordinate 108,986 of JBDHIF010000007.1, read as the reverse complement.
AAGGCGTCCAACTCCATGTCGAAGCGGGCGCCGAAGAGGGTCGCGGTACCCGTCCGTCGGGCTACGGCGCCGTCTACTCCGTCGAGAGCCAGCGCCAACGTAGCCACGGCGATAGCAACCCATGCCGTGGATCCTGCGATGGATCCGGGGGTCACCAGTAGTGCGGCGACGGGTAGGATCAGCGTGGTTCGAAACAACGTCACACGATTCGCCCAGCCGGCGCCGGGACCCGGAAGACCGGGAGGGACGGTCAGGAGCAGGATGACGGAGAGGGCGCCGTACGAGAGGAAGGAAGCCCAGGCGTGCGCCGGCGGAGCGCCCAATGCGGTGAGCCAGATCGAGGTGTGTACAGCCAACAGAGCCGCTCCCGCTGCGAGATCGGGGAGCAGCCTGCGGTGCGTTTCGGAAAGACGATCGGGCACGGTCCGTTTCAACGTTTGAAGAGGCTGTGAAAGATGACGGGAGCCATCCATACCCGACAGCTCTGGTTGCGATCGCCAGGGGACGCGGTCGTGCTCGACCGCCCAATCGAAGCGCCGGTCCCCGGAGAGGTCTTGGTGGAGGCGCTCTACTCCGGCATCTCACGGGGCACCGAATCGCTCGTGTTCCGTGGAGAGGTGCCGGACTCCCAACACGACACCATGCGGGCGCCGTTTCAGGAGGGGGCTTTCCCCGGCCCGATCAAGTACGGCTACAGCAGTGTCGGGCGGGTCATCCGGGCCCCCGAGGCCGAGCACCTGGAAGGTCGGACGGTCTTCTGCCTGCACCCGCATCAGGACCGATATGTCGTACCGGCGGGCGCGGTCGTCGAGGTGCCCGAGGGGGTTCCCTCCGAGCGCGCCGTCCTCGCCGCCAACATGGAGACGGCGCTGAACGTGGTGTGGGACTCGGACCTGTCGGCCGGCGATCGCGTGGTGGTCGTGGGCGCTGGAGTGGTGGGATCACTCGTGGCCTGGCTGGCGGCCGGATTCCCCGGCGCAGAGGTCTTCCTGGTGGATGTCGACGAGAAGAAGCGGGTCGCTGCCGAGACGCTGGGACTGAGACTCCTCGGCAAGGTACCAATGGACGTTCACGCCGATGTGGTCGTGCATGCGACCGGCACTCAGGAGGGGGCTGCATCGGCGCTCGATGCTGCGGGCATTGAGGGTCGGGTGGTCGAGGCGAGCTGGTACGGGACACGTGCCGTCGCGCTCCCCTTGGGCGAGGCGTTTCACGCGCGGCGACTCACGTTGAGGAGCAGTCAAGTGGGCCGACTACCGCCGTCGCGCGCGCCTCGCTGGACCCACCGGCGCCGTCTCTCGAAGGCTCTCGAACTGCTGGGCTCGGAGGCGTTGGATGCGCTCATCTCGGGGGAGAGCCCTTTCGAGGACCTACCCGAGGCTCTCGCCGCCGTCAGTGAGCATCCGGGTGGCGTGTTGTGTCACCGTGTCCGATATGTCGCCGCGGACGCTACTTAAGAAGAAGTCGACCCCCTATTCGAAAGCGAGGAACCGCCGTGTACAGTCTTACCGTCCGTGACCACTTCATGATCGCTCACAGCTTCAAGGGTGAGGTGTTCGGACCCGCTCAGCGGCTCCACGGGGCCACCTACGTCGTGGACGCCACCTTCAGGCGCGCGGCCCTGGACCAGGACGGCCTCGTCGTCGACATCGGTCGCGGGCGGGACGTGCTGCGGGCGATCTTGTCCGAGCTGGACTACCGCAATCTGGACGAGGAAAAGGCGTTCGAGGGGCGGAATACGACCACGGAGTTCCTGGCCCATGAGATCTTTCAGCGTCTGGCCAACGCCCTGCGTGCCGGCGAGCTGGGCCCGGGTGGCCCGGGGGTCGATACGGTGGAAGTCACCCTGCGGGAATCTCACGTGGCCTGGGCCAGCTACCAGGGGGCCGTGTGACGGAGGCTCCCCTCCATTTCGTAGTACCGGGCTCGATCGAACAACGCACCGGCGGATACGTGTACGATGCCCGCATGGTAGGGGAGATGCGCGCGGCTGGCTGGAGGGTCGAGGTTCACGAGCTGGCCGGAAGCTTCCCGGATACGGACACTATGGCTGCGACAAGCATGGCGCGGGCCCTGGGCAGTATTCCCGACGACGCACCGGTGGTGATCGATGGCTTGGCCGGGGGAGGGCTCCCGGAGGTCCTGGCACCCCATGCCCACCGGCTGCGCCTGGTCGGTCTCGTGCATCATCCACTCGCGGAGGAGACCGGACTACCGGAAGCGTCGGCGACTCGGTTTGCCCAATCGGAGCGCGCGGCGCTGGCAGTGTGCAGAGGGGTCGTGGTGACGAGCCCTTTCACCCGATCCAGGCTCGAGGCGTACGGGGTGCCCCTGCGCCTCGTGCACGTGGCGGTGCCCGGCACCGAGCCCGCGGAGCCGGCTTTAGGGCCGGGGCCGGGGGCGCCACCACGCTTGCTGTGCGTGGGGTCGATCACACAGCGAAAAGGACATCTCGTGCTTCTCGAGGCGCTCGAGCGGGTGCGCGCCCTTCCGTGGACGTGTGCGCTGGCGGGGAGTGCGTCGCTGGACCCGGCCCATGCCCGGCTCGTGTCGCGCCGTCTTCAGGACCTCGGGCTCGGCGAACGTGTCGATTTCCTGGGGGAGCTGGACCGGGACGCCTTGGACGAAGCGTACCGGACGAGCTCGCTGTTCGTTCTCGCGTCTCACTACGAGGGATATGGTATGGCCCTGACCGAGGCCATGGCCCGGGGACTTCCAATCCTGAGCACGACCGGTGGAGCCATCCCGTACACGGTGCCGGTCGAGGCAGGTGTCCTGGTTCCACCCGGCGACGCCGATGCGTTCGCTGATGCCCTCAAATCCCTCTTGGCCGACGGAGGGGACCGGATCGGGACGCTTCGATCTGGTGCTGTACGGGTGGCCGGGATGCTCCCGGATTGGCGTGAGGCGGCCCGCGATTTCATGGTGGCGGTGAACGCCGCCGCCAAGGGTCGGCTCGCCGTGGCGGAACAGCCCGGTCTGCCATGAGCGAGAAGGGTACGGAGCCGCGCGGGGAGAACGGTGAGACGTTCGATCTGGACTGGCTGTCGATGCGGGAGCCGGTGGATCACCGGTCGCGAGCAGAGGGGCTCATGGTGCCCCTGCGTGACGCGTGGCGGGACAGGGATTGGAGACGGATCGTGGACCTGGGTGCGGGAGCCGGGTCCAACTTGCGCTACCTCGCGCCCCGGCTTGGCCGGCCCCAGGAGTGGGTGCTCGTGGACCACGACGCGGCTCTGATGTCGACCGTGGACCCGCCCCTGGAGGGCGTGACGGTGAAGAGGGTCGTGGGCGACCTCGCACGGGAAGGTCTCCAAGCCGTGGGCGGAGCGGACCTTGTCGTGGGGGCGGCGCTCCTGGACCTGACTTCGGAGATCTGGATCCGAAGCGTGGTCGACGCCTGCCGCCAAGGAACGCTCGGTGCCTTGTTCACAACGAGCTACGACGGAACCGTGGCCTGGACGCGGGAAGGAAGCTCCACAGGTGAGGAGGAGCAGGACCGACGCGTGCGGGAGCTGGTCAACGCTCACCAGATGAGAGACAAGGGGCTCGGCTCCGCCATGGGGCCGACGGCCGCGACCGTGGCATACCGGCTCTTCCGAGAGGCAGGAATGCGCACGTGGCTCGTCCCGGCGCCCTGGATCCTCGGGTCCGAAGATGCCCCGCTGCTCGACTCCTTGATCGATGGCTGGGTGGCGGCCGCTCACGAGCAGAACCCGCAGGTCGAGGCGTGGATTGGCGAGTGGGCGGCGGCACGCAAAGAGGAAGTCCGCATGGGGCAGGCCAAGGTGACTGTGGGCCATCTCGACTTGCTGGCGCTTCCCTGATGCGTGCTCCCTCACCCCGGGTGCGCCTCCTTTTCGGAGCCCTGTTTCTAGCGATTCTCGCGTACCTGGTCGATGTTCGCGTGGTGGTGGCCCGCCTTGCGGAGATGGACGCCCGATGGGTCGGTGTCGCCGTCGGGATCGGGATCGGCCAGACGATCCTGTCGGCGTGGCGGTGGCGATTCACCGCGGGTCGTCTGGGGCTCTTGCTCCCGCTCCCCGAGGCGCTGGGCGAGTACTACCGGGGTCTGTTTCTGAACCAGATCGTGCCCGGAGGCGTGGTCGGTGACGCGAGCAGGGCATGGCGCCACGCCTCCAGGACCAGGAGCGAATGGGGCCCCGCGGTCCGTGCGGTCATCCTTGAGCGCGTCTCGGGACAAGCGGTTATGGCCGTATTCGCCGGCATCTCGTTCGCGTCGCTCGCGCCACGTCTGGCACCGGGGCGGGCGTGGCTGGCTCCTTTGGCCGTCACCGTGGTCGCCGCGGTGGCTCTCGTCGCCTGGCGCGTGAGGATCCGGCCGCCGGTCGGGCATACCGCCATGCGTGTGTTCGTCCGGGATGCCGGCCACGCCCTTTTCGCTCGGGACGCGGTGGCGATTCAGCTGGTAACGTCGTCGGTCATCGTGGGATCCTACGTCGTCACCTACCTGTGTGCTGCTCGGGCCGTAGGCGTGGAAACAGCCTGGCCGGAGCTCGCCGTTCTGGTCCCTCCGGTCCTCATTGCCATGCTGGTGCCGCTGTCGGTCGGAGGGTGGGGCTTGCGCGAAGGCGCAGCGGCAGGACTCTGGGCGGCGGTCGGGCTGGGCGCTGCCGACGGTGTCGCGATCTCCATGGCCTATGGACTCATCGTCCTCCTGGGGACGCTACCAGGCGCTTATCTCATCGCGTTCGGCGGATTGCGGGCGACGGCCGGCTTGGCCGGGAATCAGCGCGCCCGCGAACCGTCCAGCTCGAGATCGAACAGGACGTCGTCGCCGAGCGCGAAGTGACGGCTCGGAGGACGAAGCGCCTGGTCCAGGTGGTCCACGACGGGGAGCGTGAGCCCGTGGAGACCCGAGCCGATGACCAGTGGCGCGATCGTGACGTGCAGCCTGTCGAGCGCTTCTGCGGCCAGGAACGCCGACACGGTCGCGCCACCGCCTTCCACGAGCACGCGTCGGAGGCCACGCCGCCGTAGGACCTCCAGGATCGAAGCGGGTGGCATGAGGCCGTCCGCGCCCGTGGTCGGCGCTTCCACGACCTCGACGTGAGGCGGAAGCGGCGCGCCCGGGCGCCCTCGGCGAATCCATAGCGTCGGTGCGGTGCCCTCCTCGAACAGGGGCCCTTCCGGTGTCACACGGCCTCGTGGGTCCAGGATCACCCGTGTGGGATGTTCACCCTCCACGCGACGAACCGTCAGCTGGGGGCGATCCGAAGTCGCGGTTCCCGCCCCGACCACGACCGCGTCCACCAAGGCTCGGACCCGGTGCAGACGCGTAAGGTCCTCGGTCCCGGTCACGTAGTGCGAGTGCCCCGATGCGGTGGCTACCCGCCCGTCCAGGCTCTGTCCCATCTGACCGATGACCAGATCGCCTCGCACTGCCAGCGGAAGGTAGAGGTCGAGCAGGGCTCGCGTCGGGGCGTCGACGGACATGGGCGTCGTCCACTCACCGGCCGGTGTGACGTCGAGCCCGTGACCGGCCTCCTCGATACCGCCGCGCGCCACGGCTCGCACACGCTCCCAGGCGCCCTGGACGCTCAGCGAGGTCCGGCTCACGGGGACGGGCCCAGCCGGTCGACCGGGAAGCGCGCGGCATCCGTCACCACAGAGGCTAGAAAGCGGCCATAGCCCTCGACGAGTCGCGCCCCGAGAGCGGGAGTCCCCAACGTCGCGTCACCGGTGACGCCCTGTGGATTGAGGTCCTGGGACAGCCATGCAAAGGCAGCTGGCCCTTCCGGTAGCAGCACATCGAGCTCCGAGTCGAGCTCTTCACCCAGGGAAGGGAACCGCTGAATGAGATCCTTGCGCACCAGGTCCGGTCGGAGGTGGAGCATCATGGCCGTCTCCACCGCGCCTCCGTGGAGTCCGTGGCGCCATTCGGACGTCGGCAGCTCGACAGCCTCGGGTACGGGGAAGCGAAAGGAGTGCGCCTTCACGACCAGGAGGCCGAATGCGGCTCGCGCCCGTAGGGCCGCCTCATCTACGACGCTCTTGTTGCCCCCGTGGGTATTGAAGATCACCCAACGGCGTATGCCATGCTCTGCCAACCCCGAGGCGACGTCCATCAGGTGGTCCAGGAGCGTGCCGCCCCGGATCGACACCGTCCCCGCAAAGGACCTGTGCTCCTCGCTGGCCGCGACGACCTGGGTCGGGAGGAGTATGACCGGCAGGTCTGCGGGGAGCTCCTCCGAGGCTCTTGCGACGATTCCGTCGGCGAGTTCAGCGTCGGTGGACACGGGGAGGTGCGGCCCGTGCTGCTCCAACGCCCCCATGGGTAGGACCACGACCGGGTCCCGAGCTGCCACTTCCGCGATCTCCGGTTGGGTGAGGTCACGCCAGATGAGAGGAAAGCGGAGGGGATCGGGTCGGCTCACGTGGTTACTCCTGACCGGCGGGCAAAGAGGTCTCCGAAAGGCAGGTGGTCTGCTCCCCGTGCCAGCCAAGCTCGGAGATCCGTGCCGGAGACCCAACTGGGAAACAGGAATGTTCGGCCTTCACCGGCCACCGCGTTGTACTCGTAGGGAGCCAGCGCTTCGAGGCGGCTCACGCAACCGTCGGCCACGCCCAGTCCTCCGCTTACGAATTCGAAGGACAGGCTCTGGATGGGGCGGCTCAGCCCTTCCAGAGCATCCGCCTCGTACCCTTCGATGTCCAGCTTGCAGAAGCAGGGCATCCCGAACCGTTCGATGAGATCGTCCAGCGTGGTCATCGGAACCTCGACCTCGTCGTCCCAACGTACGCCGCGAAAGCCGGGGTTCCGTTGGATCATATCCTCCCGCCACGCCCTCGACACGGTGGACACGGTGGGGGTCAGCCGACTGACTGCCAGACGAGCCTGGCCGCGGCGCGGCCCGACCGCTTCCTCCAAGATCCGGACACCCGGACGTCTCCCCACGAGACGGCGGAGCCACCGGGCGACCCGCGGCTGCGGCTCGAGGGCGATTACGGCGGCGCCCAGGCGGGAGAATGCGGCCGTGCGGTCCCCTAGGTGAGCGCCCACGTCGAAGACGACCGCTCCCCTGGACACGAACGGTGCGTACAGGCGTCGGAGCGCCTTCTGTCTGCCCGGGCGCCAGTAGACGACCAAGGAGCGGAGGACTCCGAACAGCTCACGCACCGGGCTTGGCCTCGGATCCCACTGCGGACCCACTGAACGTGCTGATGAACCAGGGCCGGAATGCGTCCATCCTCAGCGCCTCCTGCTCTGGATCGGGGAACGCCCCGGCAGCGAATCCCCAGTCCCTGAACGGCTTCAGCAAGCCCGGATCCTTCGCGATGACGTGTACCGGCACAGTACGCGGTGCCGCCTCGCCCGTGATAAGCGGAGCCGGCTGATGGTCGCCGAGCACGACGATAAGGAGGTCGTCACCTCCATACCGCTCCGCGTAGGCCGTGGCGGCATGAAGGGCGTAGTCCACGGAGAGGGCGTACTGCTCCCGTACTCGGTCCGCGTCGCGCCACAGGTCCTCCGGGCGCTCGCCGGCGTCGCGCCACGCCTCGAACACCGAGCCGTCACCGATCGTGTCCCAGTCGTCGATCACGTCGAGAATGGGGGTCCACGGTGCATGGCTGCTGATGAGCCCCAGCTCCGCGAAGACCGGACGCCCGTCTCCAGACGATCGGATCTGGTGCTCCAGGAACGACCACGTGAACTGATCCGGCATCGTGACCCAGTTCAAGGGTGGCCCACGGTAGTCGATGTCCGCGAAGGCATAGATCTCGTCATAGCCGAACCGGGTGCCTTCGGGCCAAGGCATGGTGATCGCGGGCATGAGGGCGGCCGTCCGGTATCCGGCCGCCCGAAAATCGTCCACGAGGGTCTGGCGGTCGCTCCCCAGCAGGAGGTCGTAGCGCATCTGATTGTGCAGCCATAAGCCGCTCAGGATCGAGCCGTGCCCAAGCCAGGACTGCCCTCCTTGGCTCGGCGCCACGAGGGTGCCGGTCGCCAGCTCGAGACCGGCTTCGTCGAGGCGATCCTCCATGTCCTCCAACCTCGGCTCGATGACCGGAGCATAACGAGGGTCATCCAGAGCGGAGATGCCGTAAGACTCCACGAACGCCAGCACCACGTCCCGTCCACCGAGGCCTTGGAGGAGTCGCGGCACCGCCTCGTAGCTGTCACGGGAGGAGGAGAGCTCCAGGGCGAACATCTCGCGCTCCGCCACGAGGCCCCGCAAGAACCGGGCCTGCTCGGTCACGAGTCGGGTCCCGGGGAGCCCCACCGCGCCGGTCGGTCCTGAAGGGCGGGTCGCTGCCACCAAGGCCACCAGCAACAGGCTGGCGAATGCCGCGGGCTTGGCGCTCCATATGACCGGACGAACGGCCTTCGGTGGAGCCAGGAGATGGCCGAGGACCGCGACGAGCGCGACGGTTCCAACAGCCGCAGCCGTGACCGCGAGCCAGGCGGTGACCGCTCCGAGGGTGCCGGTCAGCAGATGCAGCACAGCGCTCAGGAGGCGGGCATCAAGATAGAGGTTCAGAGGCCGTGACAGGCTCATCCGAGTGGTTGCGTCCCCGAGACCCACCAGGCCGATGAGGACGACGGCCGTGGCGCTGAGGAGTGCGCCGGCCAGGGTGAGGCGATTTCTCGGCAGGGCGGCGAACAGCATGACAAGGAGCCCCGCCTCCAACGACACCCGATGCGTCGGGACCATGCCGGGGGCTGCCCACTGAGGAGCGAGCAGGACGATGTTGACAACCGTGAAGGCCAGAACGAGGCTCAGGAGTCTGCCGGACGCGGTCGAAGGCCACGCCGCGAACGCCCTCGCGGCGGATCGAAGCCTTCCGACGAGCGCCGAAAAGGAGCTCATGAGCGCGCGCGCCGATCCACGGAGTTCGAGATCATCATGTCGTTTCGTTTGCCTGCGGTGCTCCTGCTCGCGACCGCCGTTCTGGTCGCTGTGTGGCTCGGACGGAACCCGACGCTACCGTCGTCCGAAGATGAGGCCAACCCCGCCGCCGAACTGCCCGTGGCCGCAGACCCGCTCGACCCCGCCTCGGCCGATGTGTGGACGCCCGACCCACGGCGTCTCACCGAAGCGCTCACGGAGCGGGCACGCGCAATGGCTCGAAGGCCTTACGCTCCACCCCGGCAAACCGTTCCGCTTCCACTGCGACAGCTGGACTTCGACGGCTATCGTCAGATTCGATTCAGGCCGGGTCGCGCGCTCTGGAGAGGAGAAGGGGCGTTCGAGGTCCAGCTGTTCCATTTGGGGTCGATACACGAAACCCCGGTGGACGTCCATCTGGTCGACGGGGACTCGGTCTACGGGCTCACCTATGACCCGACCCTCTTCGATTTCCAGGGAGACGCGGCACAAGTCGGCGAACTCGATCCCCGCTCGGTCCCAGGCTTCGCCGGGTTCCGGATTCACTACCCGCTGAACCGCCCGGACATCCATGACGAAGTCGCAGCCTTCCAAGGAGCCTCGTACTTCCGTGTCCTGGGCGCCGGACAGGAATACGGGCTTTCCGCGCGAGGGATCGCGGTCGACCCGGCAGTCGACGGGCCCGAGGAGTTCCCGGACTTCCGGGCCTACTGGATCGAACCCCCGTCGGACGACGATCGCCTGGTCTTTCACGCGTTGCTCGATGGCCCTTCGCTCACCGGCGCCTACCGCTTCGAGCTGAGCCCGGGCCCGTCGACCGAGCTCCTTGTGGACGCTCGGGTCTTCGCACGCACCGACGTGACCAAGCTGGGTGTGGCTCCCTTCAGCAGCATGTTCCTGCATGCCCCGGGATTGAGCCCGGCACAGGACGATTTCCGGCCGCGCGTGCATGATTCCGATGGCCTTCAGATGCTCACGGGGCGAGGGGAGTGGATCTGGAGGCCCCTCAGCAACGGACCCGGGCTGCACGTCACCTCGCTGCGGACGGAAGAACCCGTCGGCTTCGGGCTTTTCCAAAGAACCCGAGACTTCGATTCTTTCCTCGATCTGGAGGCTCGCTACCATCTTCGACCCAGCTACTGGGTGGAGGTCTTAGGGGGAGATTGGGGTCCCGGTGGGGTCGAGCTTCTGGAAATCCCCACGGATTCCGAGTTCAACGACAACGTCGCGGCCTATTGGGTGCCGGACGTCCCGCTCCGCGCCGGCGAAGAGCGATCCTACCGTTATCGCCTCGTCACGCGTGGCCCGCTCCCGCCTGACATGCCCGTGGCCCACGTCGCCCGAACAGCGATCGGCTGGGACGCCCTTCCTGGGCAAGCCGATCCACCGCCCAGGAGCAGGAGACGCTTCGTCGTGGACTTCGAGGGCGGCTCGCTTCCATCCTCCCAAATGGGCGTCGAGGCGGACATCTCTGTCCTGCGCGGGATGGTGGAGGGGGTCATGATTCAACACCTGCCGGGTAACAGTGGGCTGAGAGTCACGTTCACCCTGATCCCAGACGGAAATGCACCTGCGGACATGCGTCTCTTCCTGACATCCCAGAGTCACGTGCTCAGTGAGACCTGGAGCTACGTGTGGTACCCGGACAGGATCGGTTGACGTGACCGGGACCGCCGCCATGTCTGTGGAGCCCCGATCCCCGGGGCGGACCATCGAGCTTCCGTGGCTCAACCTGCGGAGGGTCGGCTTCGGGCTACTCGTCGCGTTGAGCACTGCGGGTGGTGTGGGCATGATGGCGGCTCTCGTCGGGGGCGGTGGAACCACACGGCTCGAGCTCCTCATTCTTATCCTGTTCGCGCCGACCTTCGCTTGGATCACGGTGGCCTTCTGGAACGCCACGGTGGGCTTCGCGTTGTTGGTGTTCGGTAGAGATCCGTTGAGTCTGCGACGCACCACTGCGCCTCGCGCGGCGGTGCGATCGGAGCCGCTGGGTTGCCGGACTGCGCTGGTCGTGCCGGCTCGGAACGAGGACGTAGTCGCGGTGGTGGAACGGATTGAGTGGATGCTGCGATCTTTGGAGGAGAGTGGGCATGCCGAGTCGTTCGACGTCCACCTTCTGAGCGACACCAACGACGCGAGAATCGCCGCGACGGAAGAGCGGCTCTGGTCGGCCCTGCAGGGACGGTACCGCGGGGCCACGGGCCTCTTCTATCGCCGTCGCGCGAAAAACGAGGGGCGGAAGGCGGGGAATATCGAGGAGTTCATCCTTCGCGCCGGCTCGGCATACCCATATATGGTGGTCCTCGACGCCGACTCCGTCATGCGTGCCGACACGCTGGTCGAGCTCGTGCGCTCGATGGAGGTGAACCCCGAGGCCGGTCTCATTCAGACGGTACCGCTGCCGGGGCCTCAAGGAACTCGTTTCGGCCGCTTCATCGAGTTCGCTGCCGGGTTGTACGGTCCGATGTTGGCTGCGGGTCAGAGCTTCTGGCAGGGTGACGCGGCCAACTACTGGGGCCACAACGCGATCGTCCGTATAGAGCCCTTTAGAACGCACTGCAAGCTCCCGGTTCTGAAGGGGCGTCCCCCGTTGGGCGGGGAGATCCTTTCGCACGACTTTGTGGAAGCGGCCCTGCTGCGCAGAGCCGGGTGGCGTTGCTACCTCCGGTCCGATCTGAAGGGGAGCTGGGAGGATGTCCCGTCCAATCTGGTGGACTACGCACGCCGGGACCGGCGTTGGAGCCAGGGAAGCCTTCAGCACCTTCGATTGCTGGCCACACGAGGGCTGCATCCGCTGAGCCGGCTGCACCTGTTCCTCGGTGCCATGGGCTACGTTTCCTCGCTGCTCTGGCTACTCCTCCTGGTGGCCAGCACCGCTTACGTCGCCGGTGTGGCCGGAATCGCCGACCCAAGCCTGGCGGGCGTTTCCGCCCTGGGAAACTGGGCGACCGGGCCGGCGGCTCCGTCGTTACTGGCGCTTACCGGTGTGCTCCTGTTCTTGCCGAAGGCGCTTGGGCTGGGATTGGCGCTTCGGGCGCAGCGGCCCAGGGGTAGGCTCCTGCGCGCTGGGCTGCTCGAGGCCGGGTACTCGGTGTTGGTGGCTCCCGTGATGATGATGTTTCACGCGCGTTTCGTGCTCGAGGTTCTTGTCGGAAGCTCGGTGTCGTGGGGTGCTCAGATCCGGTCTGGACGTTCCGTAACCATGCGGGAGGCGACGGCCGCCGCTGGATGGATCACGGGCATCGGCGTCGTCTGGGCAGGAGCCACGTGGCTCGTGAGCCCTATCTTTTTCGCCTGGTTGGTGCCCATTTTCGCGGGACTGCTGGTGGCTGTCCCTTTGATTCGATGGACCTCACGTCCGTCCAACGGTGTTTTCGAAGCCGGTCAGGCACGGGATCAGATGGTTCTTTCCGGCGGACCCGGGACTGCCGCAACGCGGGGAGGTTCGGTGAACGATATGCATGAGACTGAGCGAGCGCTGTTCGAGTTGAAGCGACGGCGAGCGCTCTACGTGAGCGGTAGCTCCAACGGGGCCCGGTTGAGAAATCCGGACGTTCTGGTCGTCGGCGCCGAGGGCCTCGACGACGAGGTCCTGGGATTCGTAAGTAGCTGCGCCGAGGGGCCTCTGCATCTCATCGTCACGGCCCACCGCGCCCGAGCGCTCGGAGTACAGGTGGCCCCAGGACCATTGGCGCTCAGGCTCGGGGACGGAGCGCTCCCAGGGGATGTCCTGCACCTAGCCAGCGCCCCGTCCGCGTCGACGCCGGACCCGGCGCATGTTCGCTCGGCCACGGAGGCCGAGGTGCAGGCCCTCGCGCTCGCCCGGATGGGTCACCTCCTCCCGGCGGTCGTGGTAGCCGCCTTGCCCGCGCACCTCCCGGCCGCGCTCTCGGAAAGAATCGCCTCGCGAAGCGTGCTCCGGGTAGATGCGCAGCGGATCCGGTCGGCACTGGAGGAGCCACGAGTGCTGGTCAGGCGGGTCAGCGACGCGCCGGTGCCGCTTCAGGATGCCGAACAGGCCCACTTCGTCCTCTTCCGGGAAGAACATGCTCTTCTGGAGCACGTCGCCATCATGATCGGCGCGCGTGAGGAATGGCCGGACCCCGTTCCGGTCAGGCTTCATTCGGCATGTCTTACCGGGGACCTCTTCGGTAGCCTGAAGTGCGACTGCGGTGAGCAGCTTCGGGGCAGCCTTCGGCACTTCCGGGAACGCGGGGGCGGCGTGTTGCTCTACCTGCAACATGAGGGCAGGGGGATCGGTCTGGGCAACAAGCTCCGAGCCTATTCTCTCCAGGACGATGGCCTCGATACGGTGGACGCGGACTGCACGCTGGGCTTCGGCCCGGACGAGCGCAGCTACGACGCGGCCCTCGACATGTTGCGTCAGCTCGGAGTCCGCCGGGTACAGCTCCTCACCAACAACCCCGACAAGCTGACGGCGGTCGAACTCGGGGGCGTTCAGGTCGTTGAGAGGATGCCGCTCCACGGGACCCTCAACCGGTACAACCTCCCGTACGTGAAGGCCAAGGTGCAGCGCGCGGGGCATTGGCTCGGGGACATGCTTTCGGGTGCCTCGGGGAGTGGAACCTAGAATCAGCGGCGAAGGTCGGGGCCCGAGGCGTCACGCTCGAGGTGCCTGGCTGATCCTGCTGGCCTCGGTCTCGTGCGCTCCCCCGTCGGTGGAACGTGACGTCGCGCCCCACACTCAGACTTCGGAGCTCCGTTACGAACTCGAACGGCACGACATCGGATACTCCGGACGGATCCCCTACACCTTCACCAACCGCTTGTCCGGGCCCGTGATCTTCCATAACTGCGAGGGCGACGTGCGCCCCCTCCTCCAGGTCCGCCGGCAGGGACGTTGGGTGGACGCCTGGCGCCCGCTCATGCGGGCCTGCGCGAGCTCTCCGCTCGAGATTCCGCCGGAGGGCGCGCGCACCGACACGCTCGTGTTGGTCGGCGCCCCGCCCGGATCCAACGTCTCACCCAATTTCGTGTTCGAGGACCTGGAGGGCGTATACCGGCTATACTGGTTTCAGGCCGAGACTCTGAAGCCTGTGGGGCCGCCGGATGACGCTTGGCGCGTCTCGAACCCGTTTGTCCTCACTCTTCGTTGACCCGATCGTCCGCCATGCCGCCCAGTCGATACGTCTCCAGCCGCCGTCTGCTCCGTCTGACCACGTTCCTCGCAGTGGCGTTTGTCGTGCTTTTGGCGCTCGCTGTGGGCCTGCGCGCCATGGATTCGTCTGCTTCGATGCGGAGAGTGCTCGTGCTCGCGTGGTTTGTCGTCCTTCCCCTCGGAGGTTGGTGGGTGTGGAAGACTGGCGGAGACGGCCGTTCTGACCATTGACCCTCCGGCTCCGTCCGCCCAGCTTCCTTCCCGCCCAACCCAGAGACCCGCGCGAGCCATGTCGAGCGAACAGATCCGCATCACGCTCCCCAATGGGGACGTCCTCGAGCTGCCCAGGGGATCTTCCGCCGGTGACGTAGCAGCGAGAATCGGCCCGGGCCTGGCGAAGGCTGCGCTGGCCGCCGTGGTGAACGGAGAGACGGTCGGGTTGATGGAGCCCATCGGCGAGGACGCCGAGGTGCGTATCCTGACCGACCGCGACACGGAGGCACTCCCGATCCTCCGGCACTCGGCGGCCCATGTCCTGGCGACTGCTGTTCGCCAGCTCCGTCCTGGTGCAGGCATCGGCTTCGGACCTGCCATCGATGAGGGCTTCTACTATGACTTCGACGTGGACGAGCCGTTCACGCCCGAGGACCTGGAAGCGTTCGAGCGGCAGATGGCCGACGTGGTGGCAACCGACCAACCGTTCGTGCGCCGACAGGTGGACAAGGCCGAGGCCAGGGAGCTGTTCTCCGATGATCCCCTGAAGCTGGAGCGCCTCGAGGAATTCTCCGACGAAGAGGTCATCACTGTCTACGAGAACGGACCGTTTCTCGACTTGTGCAAGGGCCCGCACGTGCCGAGCACGGGCCGACTGAAGCACTTCAAGCTCCTCTCGGGTGCAGGCGCGTATTGGAGGGGCGACGAGAAGCGGCAGATGCTGCAGCGCATCTACGGCACCGCTTTCATGAAGAAGGGTGATCTGCAGGCTCACCTGACGCGCATCGAGGAGGCACGGAAGCGCGATCACCGGAGGGTGGGTAAGGACCTGGACCTGTTCATGTTCCATCCTTGGGCGCCGGGCGCGCCCTTCTGGACGGATCGCGGTACCACCGTGTTCCGACTCCTGGGCGAGTGGATGTCCGGCGTGCTCAGGGAGAACGGCTACGAGCAGGTCAAGACGCCGTTGCTCTACAACAAGGCGCTGTGGGAACGATCCGGTCACTGGGGTAAGTACCGTGACAACATGTTCATGGTGCTGGACAAGGAGTCGGGAGAGCACGATTTCTCGCTCAAGCCCATGAACTGCCCCTCGCACTACCTGCTCTACGCGGCCCGGCGTCGATCCTACCGCGAGCTGCCGGTCCGCTTCGCCACCCAGGACGTGCTCCACCGGAACGAGATCACGGGGGCGCTCAGCGGGCTGACACGTGTGCGTCAGTTCCAGCAGGACGACGCCCACATCTTCCTTTCAGAGGACCAGATCCGCGATGAGGTCCGCCGTCTGGTGGAGCTCATCGACTATTTCTACCGGACGCTGGGCTTGGATTACACCACCAAGTTCGCCACACGGCCCGAGCAGCGCATCGGAGACGACAGTATGTGGGACCGCGCCGAGGGGGCCTTGCGTGACGCCCTCGAAGCACTGGACAAACCCTACGAGCTGAAGGAGGGAGACGGCGCGTTCTATGGCCCGAAGATCGACTTCGACGTCGTGGACGCCATCGGAAGGGAGTGGCAGCTGGGCACCATCCAGCTCGATTACGCGAATCCGGATCGGTTCGATCTCACCTACGTGGGAGAGGACAACGACGAGCACCGGCCCGTGATCATCCACCGGGCCATCTTCGGCTCTTTCGAGCGGTTCATCGCCATCCTCATCGAACATTTCGCGGGCTCGTTTCCCACGTGGCTGGCGCCCGAGCAGGTCAGGGTTCTCCCGGTGTCCGAGCAATGGACCGACGCGGCCCGCGAGGTACTTCACGACTTGCGGACCGCCGGACTCCGTGCGGAGCTGGCCGAGCGCGAGACGTTGCCGTACCGCATCAGGGAGGCCGAGAAGGCCAGGATCCCCTACATGGGCGTGGTCGGGGAACGAGAAGCGGAAGCCGGAACCGTGGCGGTTCGGAGGCGTGGCGCGGGGAAGAAACAGGAAATCATGTCTCGGGCGGACTTCGTCGCGAAGATCTCCGAGGAGACGAGCACGAGATCCCTGGGCTGATCGGGAAGGGAGCCGCCGAGGTGTTCGGCTCCCGAAGCGCAGTTTCGGCGTTGACGGTCGTACCGAGTTGCCTCATCTTGTCCGCACGACAAACTAGGAAGTGGGCCGGCTGCGTTCCGGTCCCACCCTCGGGCTCAAGAGCCGACGTGAGGGTCGCTTCGCCAGGGGTTGGCCACAGGCCAAGCCCAGTAAGGCGTACACGC
This sequence comes from Gemmatimonadota bacterium, assembly GCA_039587535.1. Lineage (GTDB taxonomy): Bacteria > Gemmatimonadota > Gemmatimonadetes > Longimicrobiales > Gaopeijiaceae > JAWLHJ01. The sequence continues at coordinate 92,597 of JBDHIF010000007.1, read as the reverse complement.
GACCCGCGCTCCCTCCGAGCCCGGGTCTTTTTCGTATCGTGATCGGGCGTCGCTGGGTCGTCCGACACCGACCACCATCGGAGGTATAGAGGAAATCAACGACAAGCGAGTCCGCGTGAACGACCAGATCCGGATCAGCCCCATCCGGCTGATCCAGGACGACGGAGAGCAGATCGGTATCGTCTCCCTCGACGAGGCCCGCGAAAGGGCGGCCGAGCGAGGCATGGACTTGGTCGAGGTCGCGGCAGACGCCCGCCCACCCGTGGTCAAGATGATGGACTACGGCAAGTTCAAGTATGAAGCCGCGCGGGCGGCGCGCGAGGCGCGGAAGAAACAGCACACGATCCAGGTCAAGGAAGTGAAATTCCGACCCGGCATCGAGGACCACGACTACGAGTTCAAGGTCCGTCACGCACGTCGTTTCCTGGACGAAGGAAACAAGGTCAAATTGACCATGATGTTCCGAGGCCGACAGGTGACCCACCCGGAGTTGGGGCTGGAGGTCCTTTCACGTGTGACGGAGGACCTCGGGGACCTCGGAAAGGTGGAATCCCAGCCGAATATGGAGGGACGGACCATGTCCATGGTCGTCGCTCCGCTGAAAGTGAAATAGACTCACCGGGTCCTGCGGGCTCGGCCCCCAGGAAGAACGGAGATCAGAAATGCCGAAGATGAAGACGCACCGAGGTGCAGCGAAGCGCGTCAAGAAGACGGGCTCTGGAAAGCTCAAGCGCATGCGGGCGAACAAGAGCCACATCCTCACGAAGAAGACGCGCAAGAGGAAGCGACGCCTCCGGCAGGCGGACACAGTCGCCAAGTCGGACGCCAAGAAGCTGGACAAGATTCTCCCCTACGGCGCGTAAGGAGGCCGGACCATGCCAAGGGCAACCTCCGCGACCGCGCGGAACAAGCGGAAGAAGAAGATCTTCAAGGCCGCCAAAGGGTACTTCGGCGGGCGTAAGAACCTCTATCGCACGGCGAAGGACGCCGTCGAAAAGGGTTGGCAACACGCCTACAGGGACCGGAAGAAGAAGAAACGGAACTTCCGACGCCTCTGGATCACGCGGATCAACGCCGCGGCTCGGGCGCACGATTTGTCCTACAGCCGATTCATCAATGGCCTCAAGGAGGCCGGCGTCGAGCTGGACCGGAAGGCTCTGGCAGATCTCGCCGTCCGCAACCCGGAAGCGTTCAGCACCCTGGTCGGCCGTGCCAAGGAGAGCCTGGACGCTAAGGGCTGAGCCGAGGGGTCCGGGGGGCTCCAGGCCCCGGGATGTGACGAAAAGGGCCGCGTGGCTTCCAGCCGCGCGGCCCTTTTCGATTGCATCCGGCTCTTCGCTTGATAGCTTACGGACGACCCTGGAGATGGGGAACGCCCGAACACCTCTGGAGATGATGACGCGACCTGACTTGATCGATTCGCTCCGCGCTCTCGAGCGCGAGGCTCTGGACAGCATCGCCGAGGCGAGCGACCTCGACGGGCTGACGGCCATCCGTGTCGATTTCCTGGGTAGGAAGGAGGGTCGGGTTTCCGAGATCCTCCGTGGTCTGGGCGCCATGCCCCCCGAAGCGCGTCCTCAAGTAGGTCAGGAGGCGAATCGCGTCAAGCAATTGCTATCTAGAGCGTTGGAGGAGCGGGAGAGGGAGGTGTCCGCACCGGCAGGCAGCGCGTTGGGCGATCTCTCGCTCCCGGCTCGTGATCCCTGGCGCGGCGGCCTCCATCCCATCACGCAAACCGTGGACGAGATCTGGCGGATCTTCCGTGGGCTCGGATTCACCAGGGCTCGAGGGCCCGAGGCTGACACGGAGTGGTACAACTTCGAGGCGTTGAACACGCCCCTGGACCATCCGGCGGCAGACGAGCAGGACACGCTCTACCTGGTGGACTCGGTCCTCCTGAGGAGCCACACGTCGCCCGTGCAGATGCGGACCATGGAGCGGCACGATCCGCCCATTCGGATCTTGGCTCCGGGCTGGGTCTATCGCCGGGATACGTACGACGCAACGCACACCCCGGCTTTCATGCAGATCGAGGGTCTGGTCATCGACGAGGGTGTCTCCTTCGTGGACTTCAAGGCAACCCTGGCGGAGTTTGCCCGACGATATTGGGGCCCCGACACTCAAGTCCGGTTTCGACCGTCGTTCTTTCCGTTCACCGAACCGAGCGCCGAGGTCGACGTGAAGCGGGTCATCACACATCCCGATGGGACGAGAGAAGAAACGGACTGGCTGGAAATCATGGGGGCGGGGATGGTTGATCCCGCCGTGATCGAGAACGCCGGGCATGACCCCGAGCGATACACCGGCTGGGCGTTCGGAATGGGGCCAGGGCGCATTGCCATGCTGAAGCACGGTGTCCGGGACCTTCGGACCTTCTTCGAGAACGACGTCCGCTTCCTATCCCAGTTCACCTGATGAAGGCTTCCTATCGCTGGCTCCTCGACCTCGTCCCCGGACTGGACCTGGACCCGCAGGCTTTGGCAGACCACTTGGCGCTTCGTGGGGCTCCCGTCGAGGAGCTGCTTTCGCCCGGTGCTCTGTTAGGCCATATCGTCGTGGGTAGGGTCTTGGAGGCGGCCCCCCATCCGAATGCTGATCGGCTATCGCTCTGCAAGGTGGAGGGGGGTGACGGGCCCGTTCAGGTCGTCTGCGGCGCTCCCAACGTGCGTGACGGATCTTGGTATCCGTTCGCACCGGTCGGCTCCGTGCTCCCCGGGGACTTCAAGATCAAGAAGGCCAAGATTCGAGGTGAGGTGTCTCAAGGGATGCTCTGTTCTGCCAAGGAATTGGGGCTCGGGACCGACCACGCGGGCATCATGGAGCTACATGGGGACTTCCAGGCCGGCGAGTCCTTCGTGCGCGCCCTTGGGTTGGACGACGTCACCCTCGACGTCGAAGTCACGGCGAACCGGGGAGACCTCCTCTCCCACGTGGGCCTCGCGAGGGAGCTCGCATCCGCCGGGGACGGCCGGGTCGCGTTGGAGCCTCTACCTGGAGTGTCTGACCAGGCACTCGAGTCGGTCAAAGACGAACCAGCGGTCGTGGCAGGACCGGTCTCTGTCGAGGTGCAGGCACCGGAGCTTTGCCCCAGATACCTCGGGGCCGTCATCCGCGGCGTGAGTGTCGGCCCGTCGCCGGAGTGGCTCCAACGGCGGCTTCGCGGCGCAGGAGCACGCCCCATCAACAACGTGGTGGACGCAACCAACTACGTCATGCTCGAGTTGGGACAACCCCTTCACGCATTCGACCTGGCCAAGTTGAGCGGCTCGGCGATCGTCGTGCGGACGGCGACACCCGACGAAGACAGGTTCATCACGCTAGATGAGGAGGAACGCACGATCACCTCCGACATGCTGATGATTTGCGACGCAGAGCGACCGGTGGCGATCGCGGGAGTCATGGGGGGATTGGACTCGGAGGTGGACGACCGAACACGAGACGTCCTTCTCGAATGCGCATGGTTCGACCCCAAATCCATCCGCGCTACCCGCCGAGCCTTGGTCATGTCCACGGACGCCTCGTATCGCTTCGAGCGTGGCATCGACCCGGAAGCGATGGACGAAGCGTTGAAGCGCTGCGCACGACTGATCGCGACGATCGCCGGGGGAACCGTCGAGGAGCCGGTCCTCGACTGCGCCAGCGCGCAGCACGAAGCCGCGGTCGTGTCGGTCCGCCTCTCCCGAGTCGAGCATCTCCTGGGTCTGCCGTTCAGTGCCGCCCGGGTGAAGGAGCTTCTCGAGCCGCTCGGGTTCCGCGTGGAAGAGGACGGGGAGGAAGGGGTCCTCCACTTTCGGATCCCGGGCTTCCGGGCGCTTGACGTGACGCGCGAGGTCGATCTCATCGAGGAGATCGCGCGGACCCACGGTTACGACGCCTTCCCGTCCGATCTGGGACCGTATCGTCCGAATACGGTACCGGACCACCCGCTCTTCGCGCTCGAGGAACGGCTCCGGGGTGCCCTCGTCGCGCGAGGGCTATTGGAGACCCAAACCCCGGCTTTCGTTCCGGCTGGAGAGGGGAATGTGGAAGTGGCGAACCCTCTGGCCACGACCGAGCCGTTCATACGTAAGAGCCTGCTCCCGTCGCTGCTACGCCGCGTGGCGTACAACCTCGCCCGGGGCAATCGGGATGTTCGCCTGTTCGAGCTCGGGACGTCGTTCCGAAGAGCGGGAGCTGGTGAGGCGCCCATCGAGAAGCCCCACCTCGCGCTCGTGGCAACCGGCCGGCGGCGGCCCGTGCATTGGTCGTATGCGGAGGAGCCGCTCGACGTATGGGACCTGAAAGGATTGGTGCAGGAGGTGGCACGCACGGCCTGGGGCGACGCGGTCGCAATCCGTGTAGCCCACGACGGCGACAGCCACTTCGACAGGGGCTCCGTCTTACAGGTTGCCGACGCGCAGGGTAGTGTGATCGGTAGAGGCGGTCGCATCCGGGACGACCAGGTCGATGTGCCCGCCTGGGCCGGGGACATATGGGGCTTCGAAATCGAGCTCCCTCAGGAACCTCAATCGCCCGAGGCCCGGATTTTTCAAGCCCTCCCTCAGTTCCCCGCGGTAGAACGCGACCTGGCGTTCCTGGTTCCGGACGAAGTCCCGGCCGGCAACCTGTTGGAGCGCATCAACGAGGCCGGTGGCCCGCAGCTGGAGCATGCGTCGGTGTTCGACCTCTACCAGGGGCAGGGCATTCCGGACGGCGCGCGCTCCGTTGCATACCGCCTCCGCTTCCGGGATCCTGGTAGAACGCTTACGGATGCGCAGGTTGATCGGGCAGTGGACGCTGTCCGTACAGCGCTCGAGGAGGAATTCGGTGTCCAGTTCCGGGCGTGACAGGTTGGGTCCCGAAGCCGCTGAGGCCCTGGCGGAGCTCGAGCACGCGGTAAAGCTCGCTGCTGGCCATCTAAGAGACCTCACCAAACGGGTGGAATCGGCGGAATCAGACAGCCGCCAGCTCGAAGAGCTCGTCAGGAGGTTCACGGGAGACGCGGAAGAGGCCGGACGCCTGCTCAGTCGGCTCGCGACGCTCGACGAAGAGAACGCACAACTCAAAACCAGATTGGAGGCCGGTAGGGCAGGCATCGACAGGATCCTTGCCCGTATCCGGTTTCTGGAGGACCAGCGATGAACGTGGAAAAGAGATCCGTCACCGTTCGGATCGCCGGTGAGGAGCATACCATTCGCGCAGCGGCAGAGCCCAGCTATACCCGTCGATGCGCCAAGCACGTGGACGACCGGATCCATGAAATCCGCCGGCAGGCCGGACTTATCGAAGGGCACAAGGCCGCGATCCTCGCGGCGCTGTCCATCGCGGACGAGTGCTTCCGCGCTCAGGAGGAGCTCGATCATCTACGCTCCGACGTGACACGACGGGCCAGCGCCATGGCCGATCGTCTGACAAGCGCTCTTCCGGAGTAAGTCTGGGAGGCCTGACCCGCCCTCACCACGCGCAGCCCGTAGCCGGCGCCCCGCCCACCCCGCTTGCGCCACGGATCATCCGGAACCTATTGTCACTTAGTTACCTGGGGTGAGCGCACATCTGTGCGTCGCGTGTGCGCAGCGCCCCTGATTGAGTCACGCTCGACGTGCGGTACGGCGTCGATTTCGGAGTCCGATATATGATGACCCCGCCGGTGTTGTTGGCGGCGGCGGCAGGAATCGTCCTTGGCCTTCTTCTGGGTTTCTTCGCGGCCGCTCGCCGAGAGGCCCGTCGCAGAGCCTTGGAGAAGCGACAAGCTCAGGACGAAGCCTCCCGCATCCTTTCGCAAGCCAGAGAGGACGCCGCTAAGGCTCTGAAGGACGGAGAGCTCGAGGGCCGGGAGGCCAGCATCCGCCTTCGGGAGAGCTGGGAACAGGAGGAGGCGCGAAGGCGCGAAGAAGTGGAGCGTGCCGAACGGCGGATCGACGAACGCGCGCAGGGACTCGATCGACAGGCAGAGCGCCTGAGTTCGCGGGAAACGCGTCTCGAGGAGCGCGTGGCCTCGCTGGACCGGCAGGAACGTGATCTGGCGGACCGAGCCTCCGATCTGGACGCGAAGGAGCTGCAGGTCGGAGCGACGCTCGAGCACGTGTCCGGACTCACGGCGACCGAGGCCCGGGAGGAGTTGAAGGAGAACCTCGTCGAAACCGCCAAGGCCGAGGCGGCGAACAACGTCCGAGAGATTAAAGAGCGGGCCCAGCGTGAAGCCGAGCGGGAAGCCCGGAAGATCGTGGCCCTGGCCATCCAACGCATGGCTGCCGACCTCACGGCCGAGACGACCGTCTCGGTGGTCCAGCTACCGTCCGACGAGATGAAAGGCCGGATCATCGGGAGGGAAGGGCGCAATATCCGGGCGTTCGAACAGGCCACCGGGGTGGATGTCATCATCGACGACACGCCTGAGGCCGTGGTTCTTTCAGCATTCGACCCCGTGCGCAGAGAGGTGGCGCGAATCGCGCTCGATCGATTGGTCGAGGACGGCCGCATCCATCCGGGTCGCATCGAAGAGATGGTGGACAAGGCCCAGAAAGAGGTCGGCGAGGCGATGGTGGAGGCCGCCGAGGAGGTCCTCTACGAGCTCGGTGTCCACAACGTGCATCCCGAGATCGTAAAGACGCTGGGCCGGTTACGCTTCAGGACTTCGTACGGCCAGAATCAGCTGCAGCACGCTCGAGAAGTGGCCCTCCTGGCCGGAAACATGGCGGCCGAGATGGGTCTGGACATCCAGGGCACGAAACGAGCGGCCATCCTCCACGACGTGGGTAAGGGTATGACCCACGAGCATGAAGGAACTCACGTGGAGCTGGGTTACCGCCTCTGCAAGAAACATGGAGAGACGGACCTGGTGCTCAACGCCATCAAAGCGCACCACGACGAGGAACCCCATTTCTTCGCGGAGACCTTCCTGGTCACGGCGGCCGACGCGATCAGTGGTTCCCGTCCGGGCGCCAGACGCGAGATGTTCGAGGGGTACGTCAAGCGCCTCGAGAAGCTGGAAGAGCTGGCCATGGCCGAGCCCGGGGTGGAACGCTGCTTCGCCATCCAGGCCGGCCGGGAGCTGAGGGTCATGGTGGAGCCGGCGAAGGTCAGCGACGGTCAGATTGCGCAAATCTCCGAATCCGTGGCGCGCCGCATCGAGGGAGAGCTGCAATATCCTGGTCAAATCAAGGTTGTGGTCGTGCGGGAGACGCGGGCGGTCGACTTCGCGCGATAGCCTTGCGACATTGTCGGGCATGACAGTGCTCGACGACCCAAGCGGACGTCCGGGCGACAGGGTCCTTTGTCCGAGATAGGTGAATGAGCGCTCAGATCATTTCCGGCACCGACATCGCGAAAGAGATCCGGTCAGAGCTCAAAGACCGTGTGTCCAGTCTCAAAGACGAGCAGGGTGTGACTCCGGGCCTCGCGACGGTCTTGGTGGGAGAGGACCCGGCTTCCCAGATGTACGTCGGGATGAAGAACCGCGCGGCCGGTGACATGGGGATCCATTCACGGCAGCTCACGCTCCCGTCGGAGACTTCTCAGACGGAGCTTCTCGAGTTGGTTCAGGAGCTGAACGCCGACCCCCAGATCCACGGAATCCTCGTCCAGCTCCCGCTCCCCGACCACATCGACGAAGGAGCGGTGATCGAGACCATCGATCCCACGAAGGACGTCGATGGGTTCCACCCGATGAGCGTGGGCCGCCTGGCGACCGACTCGGGTCAATTCTTCCCGCCCTGCACTCCGCAGGGCGTGGTGGAGATGCTGGTCCGGAGCGGGCACGATCCCTCGGGCAAGCACGTCGTCATCGTGGGCCGATCGAACATCGTCGGCCGTCCGTTGGCTTCCCTCCTCCTTCGCAAGGGTCGGGGGGGGAATGCCACCGTGACAGTGTGCCACTCCCGCACCGCGGATCTCGCCGCCGAGACGCGTCGGGCCGATATCCTCGTGGTCGCCATGGGCCGCCCCGAGATGATCACCCCGGACATGGTGCGGCCGGGAGCCGTTGTCATCGACGTGGGAACCAACCGTGTCGACGACCTCGGTTCCGAGAAGGGATATCGGGTCTGCGGCGACGTTCTGTACGACGAGGTGAAGGAGGTGGCGGCGGCCATCTCTCCGGTTCCGGGCGGAGTGGGGCCGATGACCATCACCATGCTCCTCTCGAACACGGTGGAGTCTGCCGCCCGCGCGACCGGCCTCCGGAGCTGACGGCCCGGTGCCCGAAGACCTCAGCCTCGACCTCTTCGCCGACGCCCCCGACGTCCCGGTCACGGCCGGACCGATCGGAGAGGTTCCCAATGCATCGGAGCCGCGGGTTGCGGACCCGACCTCGGACGCCGAGGCCCCCGAGCCCCGCCCAGCCAGCCGCGAAGCCGACGGCCCGCGGGTGTGGTCCGTATCGCAGGTAAACCGGGCCGTTCGCGGCATGCTGGAGAGCAACGTCGAGCCCCTCTGGGTTGGTGGCGAGATCGGTAGCTGGACCCGTTCGAGGGCTGGCCACTGTTATTTCACCCTGAAGGATGACCGTGCGCAGCTCCGCGCGGTCATGTTCCAGCGCGAGGCCCAAGCACTTCCGACGGACCCGGACGAGGGAATGAAGGTTCGGGCCCTCGGTCAGCTCACCCTATACGAAGCCCGCGGCGAGTATCAGCTCGTCGTGCGTCGCGTGGAGGCGGACGGGACCGAGGGTCTCTGGCGACTCGCGTTCGAGAAGCTCCGGGCGAGGCTGGAGCAGGAAGGACTTCTCGAGGAGGCGCGGAAACGTCCCTTGCCTCGCTATCCCGAGGTCATCGGAGTGGTGACGTCGCCCACCGGCGCGGCTTTACGCGACATCGTCTCCGTGCTCCGTCGGCGGGCACCCTGGGCCCGGCTGATCGTGAGCGGAACGAGGGTCCAGGGAGAGGGCGCATCGGTGGAGATTGCAGAAGCGCTCGACCGCCTGGTCTCGAAGGATCTCTGTGAGGTGATCCTGATGTCCCGGGGCGGTGGCTCCATCGAAGACCTGTGGGCGTTCAACGAGGAACCCGTGGCCCGGGCCGTAGCAGCCTGTCCGGTACCAGTGATCTCCGCCGTCGGGCACGAGGTGGACGTCACCATTTGTGATCTCGTAGCTGACGTTCGCGCTCCCACGCCGTCAGCGGGAGCCGAGGCCGTGGTACCCGATGCGGCGGTGGTCCTGGAAGCGCTGCGACGCATGCCAGAGCGACTGGCGAGGGGCCTTCGTGAGGTGGCGACACGCCGCAGGGAACGGGTTGGACGTCGGCTCGAGCGACTGGCTCGGAGCATGGAGCGGCGTCTCAGACCGGCGCGCCAATCGGTGGACCTGGCCAACGCTGGGCTCGAACGGGCCGTACGGGGCCTCCTGGATCGGCGACGCGGCGCGCTCCAGGCGTCCTCCGGAAGGCTGGAAGCGCTCTCTCCGCTTGCGACTCTGTCGAGGGGTTATGCGGTGACCAGGGATGCCCAGGGTCGGGTGCTTCGCTCGGCGGAGGATTTCGAGATCGATGTGACCTTCGAGGTCACGTTGGCCGACGGGCGGGTCGTCGCCCGCACATTGGAGATCAAGAGGGAGGGGAAGCAGCATGGGTGAGCCAGAGCGTACCGCCGTTGACCAGGGCGCCGACGAAGCCGACGATCCGGGCATGGAGGCGCGGATCAAGCGGTTGGAGGAGATCCTCACCCGTATGGAATCCGACGACGTCTCCCTGGAGGAAGCCATGGAGCTCTTCGAGGAAGGGGTGGGCCACGTCCGGCGTGCCGAGCGCATCCTTTCCGAGACGGAGCTCCGTGTGGAAGAGCTGCTGTCCGGCGACCGAACGGAGCCGATGGCGCTCGACGATTCATGAGGGAGGCTCCGGCTTTCGACCTCGGCGGGTATCTGGCTGCGGAGCGGAGCCGGGTGGAGGCAGCACTCGCACGTGCCGTCTCGGAGATGGAGTCACGCCTGCCGCGCCCGGTGGCCGCAGCCGTGCGCCACGGCGTCACCACCGGAGGCAAACGGCTTCGCCCCATCCTCTGCGTCACAGCCTATCGCGCATGCGGCGGCGCCGGGCCCGATGGGGCGCTCGATGATCTGGCTGCGACGCTGGAGCTCATCCATGCCTACTCGCTCATGCACGACGATCTGCCGTGCATGGACGACGCCGAGCTTCGCCGGGGCGTCGAAACGACGCACCGGGCTCACGGTGAGGAAGCGGCCGCATTGGCCGGCGCCGTGTTGATCCCGTGGGCGACGCTGAGAGCGTTCCGGGCCAGCCGCGCCCTGGGGTGCGACGATGAGACCGCTCGGCGTGTGGCCAGAACCCTGGCCGAAGCCGCCGGGGCGGGGGGTATGGTGGGCGGGCAGTGGTTGGATCTAGAGGGTGAGGGCCGACTCCTGACGTCCGACGCTTTGGACGACCTTCACAGCCGTAAGACCGGTGCGCTCCTCGCCGCAGCACTCGTGATGGGCGCTCGAGCCGCCCGGGTGGATGAAGCCACGGAGCGGGGTCTGGCCGCATACGGGCGTCGAATCGGGTTGGCGTTCCAGATCACGGATGACGTATTGGACGCCACTGCCAGTGCAGAGGTACTGGGCAAGAACCCCAGCGACGAAGCGCTCGACAAGTCTACGTACGTCTCCCTCCACGGGCTGGAGGCCGCTCGGCAACGGGCACAGACAGCCGTGGACGAGGCATTTGAGGCGCTGCATGACGCGGGTATCGAGGCACCCGCACTTTACGCCCTCGCCCACTACGTGGTGGACCGCGACCGTTAGTGTCGATCGGCCGAGTGTAGCGATTGTGCAGCGTCACGCTTCGGGCCGTCCGTGGGCGGCCTGTGCTGGGCGCCCCAGCAGGGTATCTTTCCGTACCCAATCGATCCGATGAGAAGAAGGAGTAACCAGGTGTCCCTTCTGGACCGCATTCAATATCCCCGGGACCTGAGGCGCCTGGAGCGCGACGATCTCGACGACGTGGTTCGTGCCGTCAGGGAACGGCACATCGACGTGGTGTCCCAGAAAGGAGGGCATTTCGGCGCGAGTCTCGGTGTCGCCGAGCTCACCGTGGCGCTCCACTACGCCTACGACACTCCGAGAGATCAGCTCGTGTGGGATACGGGGCATCAAGCGTACATCCACAAGATCCTCACCGGCCGCAACGAGCGGCTGCCCAGCATCCGGAAACGTCACGGCCTGGCCCCGTTCTGTCGGCGGGACGAATCCGAATACGACGCATTCGGTGCCGGACACGCGTCCACGTCGGTCTCCGCGGCTTGGGGCATGGCGGTGGGGAGGGACATGAATGGGCAGGATTTCGATGTCGTCGCGATCATCGGTGACGGGGCCATGGGGTGCGGCTTGGCGTATGAGGCCCTGAACAACGCCGGGCACACTGATCGTGATTTCGTCGTCGTCTTGAACGACAACGACATGTCCATCGCCCCTGCGGTCGGGGCCATGAACAAGTACCTCACCGGAATGATCACCAACCCCGCCTACAACAAGGCGCGGAAGCTGGTGAAGGAGATCCTGCACCGGACCCCGGCGTCCTTGGGGGAGGTGATGGAGGAGGTCGCTGGCCGGCTCGAGGAGAGCGTGAAGCACATGCTGACGCCGGGTCTCATCTTCGAGGAGCTGGGCTTCACGTACGTCGGGCCGGTCGACGGACACGACGTCCGACAGCTTGTGGACACGTTTCGACGGGTCAAGGACATGAAGGGGCCGATCCTTGTCCACGCGCTGACACAGAAGGGCAAGGGCTTCGCCCAGGCGGAGGATGACCCGTGGACATGGCATGCCTCGGGTCCCTTCGACAAGGTGACGGGCAAAGGCACGAAGTCGTCATCGGGCCTCCCTCGTTATCAGAAGGTCTTCGGTAAGGGCCTCATAGAGCTGGCGGACGGTGACTCACGGGTGTGCGCCATCACCGCGGCCATGCCCGATGGCACGTCCACCGACATGTTTCAAGAGGCGCACCCCGACCGATATTTCGACGTGGGGATCGCCGAAGGGCATGGCGTGACGTTCGCGGCCGGCCTGGCCACGCAGGGGATCAAGCCAGTCGTGGCGATCTACTCGACGTTCCTCCAGCGCGCCTATGACAACATCGTTCACGATGTGGCGCTGCAGGAGCTCCCGGTCGTCTTCGGGATGGATCGTGCCGGCATCGCTGGGGAGGACGGCCCCACGCACCACGGTACGCTGGACATCGCCTATATGCTCTCCATTCCGGGCATGACCGTAACGGCGCCCAAGGACGGGGCCGAGTTGCTGGCGCTTCTCCGCCTGGGCACGGAGCAGGACGAGGGTCCATGGTCTGTGCGGTGGCCGCGTGATGCCGTACCGGCCGAAGTCCCCCACCTCTCCGAGATCGATCGGTTCGACCCCTTTACCTGGGAGATTCTCCGCAACGGCGGTGACCTGGTCTTCCTGGCCACTGGCACCATGGTGGGCGCGTCCCTGGACGCGGCAGATCTTCTCGCCGCGAGCGACGTGAGGGCGACGGTGGTGAATTGCCGGTTCCTCAAGCCGTACGACCGCGAAGTTCTCGAGGAGATGGTGCGAAGCCACGGGTTGGTCGTGACGGTCGAGGAGGGTCAGGTCACCAACGGATTCGGGGCGTATATGACGCGCGAGATCGACGAGATGGACCTCGCCGATCGTCCCAAGGTGAAGACGCTCGGAATTCCAGACCGGTTCATCGAGCACGGCGCGCGAGGAGAGCTCCTGGGTGAGATCGGACTCGACGCTCGCGGCATCGCGGCCGCAGCACTTCAGGCGCTCGGGCGCAGCGTGGGGGTAGCGAGCGGGTGACCCGTTCCACGCGGGCACGGTTCGAAGGACCGCTCAGAAGCATCGGCGTGGTGCTCCGGAGCGGGAGTCCAGAGATCAACCAGGTCCTCGATCGGTTGGGTGCGTTCTGCCAGCAACACGGGATCGACGTCGTCTTCGAGCACGGCTCGGCTCAGGGCGCACCGGAGGGTGCCACGATACAGGCGATGGACTCCGGCGGATTGGACTTGGTCGTGGCGCTGGGGGGTGACGGAACGCTCCTCCGGGCGGCACGCTCCGTTATCGGAGCCGGCGTCCCGGTCCTGGGGGTGAATCTCGGACGGCTGGGCTTTCTGACGTCTTTGCCCGCAGACCAGCTTGAGTGGGGCCTGGAGCGGATCCTCGAGGAAGATGCCTACCTGGATTTCCGCTTCACCCTCCGCACGACCGTGGAGGGCGGAAGCGACGGCCCGTACTTCGCCCTGAACGACGTCGTGGTCCATACGCACGGTGCGGCGCGGGTGACTCCGATGAACATCGAGATTGGGAGCGACGGTTCGTACGAGCAGGCGGGGAGCTTCTCCGCCGACGGCGTCATTCTGGCCACGCCCACCGGGTCCACGGCCTACTCCATGTCCGCCGGCGGGCCCATCGTCGCGCCCGAGGTGGAGTGCTTCGTGATCACGCCGATCTGCCCGCACTCGCTGGCCGTCCGGCCGCTGGTGGTCCCGGCGAACCGGGACATCCGCGTGACGCTCCTCGGGAGCCAGGTGGGTCACCAGCTCACGGCGGACGGACAAGTCGTTCGCGCATTGGAGACGCACGAGGCCGTGGTCGTGAGGCGGGAGCGGGAGCCAGTACCCTTGGTGCGGTTCTCCGGCCAATCATTCCTCAACACCCTCCGCCGCAAGCTGAACTGGGCCGCGAAGCCGCCTGAGCGGGGTTAGACGAGGAATGGCCCCCATGCCCATTGTTCGGACCGGGGGTCGGCTGCCACCTTTGACTCGCCATGCTCTCGGAACTCCGGATTCGCGACTATGCGGTCGTCGACGACCTCTCTCTATCCCTCGGGTCGGGACTGAATGTCCTGACCGGTGAGACCGGGGCGGGAAAATCGATCATCGTAGGTGCGCTTTCGCTGCTTCTTGGCGAGCGGGCCTCGTCATCGGTGGTGCGCGCCGGAGCCGACCGCGCCACGGTCGAGGCGGTCTTCGACATCGGCGCGCTGCCGACGCTGCGTTCCCGCCTGGACGATCTCGGGTTTCGTGCCGATGATGATCTCCTCATCCTGCGCCGGGAAGTCGCCGCGGAGGGTCGGAATCGGGCCTGGGTGAACGGGTCTCCGGCTACGGCCGGGGTGGTGGGCGAGCTGGGATCGGCCCTGGTCGACCTCCACGGCCAGCACGAGCACCAGACCCTCCTCCGGCCTCGGGAGCAGCGGACGATCCTGGACGCGTTCGCGGGTGCGACGGGCGCCGCGTCAGACGTGGGCGAGGCACACGCGAGGCTCCTGCATCTCACCGCCCAGCGGGAGGAGCGGGAAGCGCGGATGAGGGACGTCGCGAGTCGCGCGGACTTCTTGCGGTTTCAGCTGTCGGAGATCGACGAGTCCGACCTGCATCCGGGTGAGGATGAAGCCCTTGCAGCGGAGGCTGGGCTCCACGAGCACGCCGAGGATCTCGCGCGTGGTTCCAGCACCATCGCGGAGAACCTCTACTCCGGCGAAGCGTCGATCTCCGACCGTCTCGCCGACATCCGTCACATGCTGCGAGACCTCACTCGCCATGACGACGGGCTGACACCCCACGCCGAAACCCTGGACGAAGCGTATCACCTCGTAGCAGAGGTCGGGCGGGCCCTGAGCGACTACTCGGGCTCGGTCGACCACGACCCCGGGCGCCTCGAGGAGGTGCGGCGACGGCTCGACGAGATCTTCCGCTTGAAACGGAAATACGGACCGGAGCTGGCCGATGTTCTGGCTACCGCCCAGCGCGTGCGCGCGGAGCTGGCCGAGCTCGAGGATGCCGATCATGACCTGAGCGCCCTGGAGACGCAGATACGAGCGGCGCGTGAAGAGCTCGAGGGCAAAGCGGCGGTGCTCACGGAGAGGCGGCGCCACGCGGCTTCCAAGCTCGCCGGGCGCGTGCAGAGAGAACTCCCGGATCTCGGGCTGAAGGGCGCCACGTTCGAAGTCCGGCTGACGCCTTACGACGACATATCGGCGAGCGGATCGGAGGGCGTGGAGTTTCTCGTCTCACCGAACGCCGGCTTCGAGCCCATGCCGCTGGCGCGCATCGCGAGTGGGGGTGAGCTCTCCCGCGTGATGCTGGCGTTGAAGGCCATCCTCGCAGATGTGGACGCCGTTCCGGTGCTCATCTTCGATGAGATCGACGCGGGAATCGGCGGAGCTGTGGGCACGGCGGTGGGCGACAAGCTCGCTGAAGTCGCGGCAGACCATCAGGTCTTCGCCGTGACCCACCTCGCCCAGGTGGCGTCCCGCGCCGCGCACCACCTCCTCGTGGAGAAGCGTCTCGGCACGGGTGATCGCGCGGCGACGGCCGTGCGGACCCTAGCCGAAGAGGCGCGCGTTGAGGAGGTCGCTCGAATGCTCGGAGGTGATCCTGGGTCGTCGCGCTCGCGGGATCACGCCCGTGAGCTGCTCTCCCGCTGACGACCGCTTCCCTGCATCGGTTGGCTCAGCGGCCACCCCATATTCTCCTGAAGAGCTCAGCCGCGAGCTCGACACGCGTCATCGCCGGCGCTCCGCCCCCACCGGTCACGGTCCGGAGCCACCGTAAACGGAGGCGCATGGGGACGCCGGTGGCCCCCGAGGCGCTGACGTCATACTCCAGGCCAGCACCCAGGGCATGGGACGAGGCCCCCCGGCCAGCTAGGGCAGATCCGGCCTCGGGCACGAACGCGTCCGCTCCCCGTCGCCACATCCGATACGACCCACTTAGGGTGAGCTCTCTCGCGAGCAGGAGCCCCGGCTCGATCTCTACGCCCCAGTAATTGCCCGGCCGCCACTCGCCGACCACACGGTTGACCGCAGGAACGAGCAGGGCGTCCTCGCCAGGTACCCGTCGCACGAGGGTCCGCGATGCCTGCCATCCGTAGAGGCCACCAGCACGGACGGAGAGACGCCCCCCGACCGTGCCGTGGCCCGCCAGCCGGATCTCCACGTCCGTCTGGCCGTCACCGGTGCCGAGGGCGAGCGGAATGTCCGGATCGGGAGCGCTCCCGGTACCGAGCCGCACGACCGCGCCGCCGAGGATGTCCACGGTCCAGGGCGGCACCTCGCCTCCCCGGTCGCCGAGTCGGAGGAGCCGAAGGAGGGTCCTCACCTCGAGATCGCCCACCCCCCAAAGGGGCGTTTGGCTCCCTAGCGGAGCGGCATACCCCAGCGCACTGAACCGGGTCGGGAGCGAAGCCAGGTCAGTCTCCGACGGGCGCGCCTCGCCGAGTACCAACGGAGCAGTCAGCGCCTGGAAGCCGGCGGCTTGGAGATCTGCGTCCACCGAGGCCACACGCGCCTCCAGGGCCGCACCGATGGCCGACTCGGCCAGGGGGAAGAAAGGCATACTCGCGTAGGCCGCCCCGAAGCGATCCGCCAGCAGCTCCACCTCATCCGCCAAAGTCCTGGCAGCAGCGCATCCCGCGTCTTGGGCGTCGCAGAGGCCGTCAGCCCAAAGCCGCGCAGACGTGGCTCGGTTCCCCAACTCGAGCACGAACGCATCCACGGCACCGGACTGCTCCACGGCCGGTGAGACGCCGAGGTCGCTGGCAATCGTGTCGGGGCTGAACACGAGTGAAACTGCGGTGCGGTTCTTGGCCCGAGGAACGGTCACACCGACGCTCCACCAGGCGGTGATTCCGACGTCCAGGCCGAGGTCGATGCGCGTCACATCCTGGGTGACTCTGCCGGTGGTCGGCCCAAGGACCGGCGTGTAGCCCGGATTCCCGGAGAGCGCTCTCAGATCTTCCGCCCAGGCTTCGTTGCCGGGAAAAAGGGCCAACGCGTCGGGCTTCTCGAGGACGGAGCCCAAGGCGATCCGCCCCGAGGATGTGCCGGAGGTGTCGCCGAATCGGGCATCCCAGGTGGAAAAAGCTGGCCAGGCCGAGACTCGGACGACCCCCGCGGGCAGCAGTCTGTCGTCCAGGAGCTGGCCCGCGGATCCCACCGGGGCGAGCGCCATCAACGTGAGTACACCCATCACCACCGAGGAGGAGCGCAGCCGGACGGACCTTTGCATGGGCGAAGAGGCGGAGGGATGTGGCATGGCGTGGGAATCGAGCCCGAAGTGGGCTCCGGAGGCCACCGCCGCCCACGCGACGGACCGGCGCCCCCAAGCGCGATTAGAGGAGAAGGTAAGGCCTGTCCGGTCGCATAGGTACGCCGTCGGATTCGCCTGAGTCCCGCGCTCGACCGCACATTGACCGGTCTCCGGCCTTATTCTAGCTTGTAACCCGCTGTACACACCGCGGGAATAGCTCAGTTGGTAGAGCACAACCTTGCCAAGGTTGGGGTCGCCGGTTCGAGTCCGGTTTCCCGCTCTGTGCAGCGAAGGGGGCGGCAGCCAAGGCTGTCCGCTCCCTTCGCGTTTGGCGCCGTGGCCAAGTGGTAAGGCAGAGGACTGCAAATCCTTTATCCCCGGTTCGAATCCGGGCGGCGCCTCTTAGGTGATCGATTCGATGGTCAGGCTCTTCGGAGCCTGGCCGTTTCCTGTTGCAGGCTGGTCAAGCGCCGCCCGGATTCGGGGCTCGGGTCCAGCGAGCCCCGCGGACCCGAAGGGGACGCAGAACCGCAGGTTGGACCCCCGCGGCCGGCCTGCTGTCTAAGACCCGGCAGTCTTCCCGCGGGTGGAGCGAGGATCGCCGTTCGGCGACCGGAGCTCAATCCGGGCGGCGCCTCTAGGTGATCGATTCGATGGTCAGGCTCTTCGGAGCCTGGCCGTTTCCTGTTTCGCGACCGCGCCTCGTGGTGAAGCATCGTCCGGTGGCGCCGCGACAGACCGCCACCGGCCACCTGAGTCGACTGGTGCGGTCCGCTCTTCTTAGGCAGCTTCCCGGGAACCCTCTAGCCCTAAGGGAGGCCCCACATGGAGATCGGAGACGTAGTTCGGATGAAGTGCGGAGGAGGTGACCCGATGGTGGTGGTCGCCGTGAAGGATGGTACCGCGACATGCCGCTGGCCTCACCCGAGCGGGCTCGAGCCGCTGAAGGCCAAGCTCCCGGTCGCTGCCCTCGAGCTCACGTCCCCGAAGATGGATGTCTGCGGGGCCTGGGAGGAGGCGCTGAAGGCGACGGGAGACCTCTTTCGAGGGGAACTGCGCTAAGCCGCTCCCCTCGTTTGTCAGGGGGTCCGTGACGCTACGACGTCCTCCAGCACCGCCCGGAACCGCTCGACCGTCCCATTCAGATCCATGAGCTTGTCCAGCCCGAAGAGCCCGATGCGAAATGTGCTGAAGTCGTCCGGCTCTCCACAGCGCAACGGCACTCCGGCGGCGATCTGCATACCCTGCGCCGCGAAGGCCCGGCCGCTCCGCACTTCGGGATCATCGGTGTAGCTCACCACCACGCCTGGCGCCTTGAATCCTTCGGCAGCAACGCTGGGAAATCCGTGCTGCTCGAGGGCCTCCCGGATCCTGCGCCCCAGCTCGAACTGGCGATCGCACACCTCGTCCACGCCGTGATCTACGGTCTCCTTCATGACGTCCCGAAACGTCCTCAGTGCTTCGGTGGGCATGGTCGCGTGGTAGGCATGCCCGCCCGCCTCGTACGCCTGCATGATCTCCCGCCACCGGCGGAGGTCACACGTAAAGCTGGTGCTCTCGGTCTCCTGTAACCGCTCGACGGCCCTCGCTCCCATCATCACGAGTCCCGCGCACGGCGGACCGCTCCAACCCTTCTGAGGGGCGCTGACGAGCACGTCGACGCCGGTCGCCGCCATGTCCACCCAGACCGTTCCCGAGGCGATGCAGTCGAGGACGAAAAGCCCCCCAACCGAGCGCACGGCGTCGGCCACCGCGCGGAGGTAGTCGTCGGGCAGGATCATCCCGGCTGAGGTCTCGACGTGCGGCGCAAAGACCACGTCCGGGCGCTCGCGCCGGATGGTGTCCACGACTTCTTCGAGGGCCGCGGGGGCGAAAGGCGCTCGGGCACCGTCGCCGACCGGTCGAGCCGTCAGCACGGTCTCCCCCGCCGGGATGTCTCCGGCTTCGAAGATTTGCGACCAGCGGAAGCTGAACCAGCCGTTCCGCAGGACGAGGCACCGGCGGTCGGTCGCGAACTGCCGGGCGACGGCTTCCATGCCGAAAGTGCCGCCACCGGGTACCACGGCCACGGCCTCGGCTGCATACACCTGGCCCAGGGTCCCTGAGATGTCACGCATGACGTGCTGGAAACCCTCCGACATATGGTTCAAAGCCCGGTCCGTGTAGACGACGGAGTACTCGAGGAGGCCGTCGGGATCAGTGGATCGGCTCGGGTCGGTCATGGACGCTCCCTGGGTTGTTGGGCGCCGGTACGGCGCCGACGGGGTGAAGGCTCGCGGCGGAGGATGTCGCGTCCAACGCATCCGCGCAACGGGGCTGCGACCATCGCCCCGTGCGGGGATCCCGTTTAGGTTCTTGCGTCGTCCAGAAGCCTCTTCCGCATCCTGGGACATTGAACGAATGGAGGTCTCTCCTTGAGCACCCGAAGCGCGGACGTCGTGGTTGTCGGATCGGGGATCATCGGAGCTTCTTGCGCCTGGCACCTGGCCCAACGGGGACTCGACGTGATCGTGTTGGAATCCGAGGGGAGTCCCGCCATGGGATCCACGGGGAAGAGCGCGGCCGGCGTCCGTGTGCAGTTCACGACGACGCCCAACATACGCCTGTCCATGCACTCCCTACCGTTCTACCGGGCCTTCGAGGAGCGCTTCGGCTTCGACATCGGGTACCAGCCCATCGGCTATCTACTGCTCGCCACCGACGATCGCTGGCCTCGCCATCTGGAGTCTGTCGACCTCCAGCACGCCGCCGGAGCGCCTGTGGAGGTGCTCACACCCGAGGAGGGGCTTAGGTACGTCCCGTACGAGACGAAAGGCCTGGCAGGCGCGACCTATGGACCGTGGGACGGGGTCATCGACCCTCATATGGTCACGAACGCCTGGGTGTCCATGGCTCGCTCCGAAGGGGCGGCGTTCGAGTTCCGGACCCCGGTTCAGGGGATCTCGAGAGAGCAGGGGGGCGGATGGAGCCTCTCCACGCCCGCGGGGAGATTCTCCGCAGGTCGGGTCGTGAACGCCGCAGGAGCCTGGGCCGGAATCGTGGCGGAGCTCGCCGGACTCGAGGTACCGGTCGTGCCGAAGAGGATTCAGATCTTCTGCAGCGCGCCCATCGAGGATGACCGCACATACCCGTTGACGGTGGATCTCGCCACGGGGACCTACCTCCGGTCGGAGGGGGATCGTGTACTGTTGGGGCTGGACAAGCTGGACCAGGAGCCCGGGTTCATAGAAGGGATGGATTGGGACTGGATGGAGCACGTCCTGATGAGCGGCGTCGAGCGTTTCCCATGGTGGGCGGATCTCGGTATCGACCGGAAAGCGAGCTGGTGGGGTTTCTACGAGGTGTCACCTGATCACAGCCCCATCATCGGCGTGCATCCGGGACACGAGACGTGGATCGACGTGTGTGGCTTCTCCGGTCACGGTATCATGCACGCTCCGGCCGCGGGTCTTGCGATCTCGGAGATCGTGGCAGATGGGACCAGCCACACGCTGGACGTAGCGCACTTCAGGCACGCTCGCTTCGAAGCCGGTGTGACACGCGAAGCAAACATCTTCTGAGGGGGGTCGTGTGGGGGGCACATTCGGCGCGGTGGTGCAAACCCTGTGGATCGTCGTTCCGGGCTTCGTCGTCGGCGTACTGATCATGGACAGTGTCCGTAAGATCTTCTCGGACGACGCCACACTCGTTCGGCGGCTGTTCTCGGAGCAGCTCGTGACAATGATCGCCACGGCCACGACCCTCGGTTCGATCCTGGTCTGGGCTGCCCTGCGGATCCTGGGGATTCTCTGAGGCGAGCCATCAGCCGCCGAACCGGCGTCAGGCGCTCTCGCGGCGGTCTCGACCGGAACGGCGCTCGCTGGCCCGGCGGTCCGCCCGAAGACGTCGGTCACCCCTCGCGCCGAGGATGCTCCGCCGTCGCTCGCCCACCCGGCGCCGATCACCGACCGACCTCCGATCCTCGCCGCTGCGGCGTTGGCCGGCTCTCTTTTCGAACATGGACGAGACCTCCGTCGGCCCTTTGCGCTAACTGGGTGCCTTGGACGACCCAACATGCGACGAGGCCCGGCCCCCGTCAAAACGTGACAAGGACCGGGCCGAGATGCTCGAATCGACGTGGACTCAGCCGCCTCCGCTTCCGCCGGGGCGCCGGTTCGGCCGGCGCGAAGACGGCGCGCTACCCCGCGACCCGCTTGACGGTGCCGGCCGGGCGCTAGGACCCCGGCTCGACGGTGCCGGCCGCGCGCTGGGCGCCCGACTCCGCGGCGCCGACCTGGTGCTCGGCTCGGCCCTCGTCGGCCGTGCGCCGCCGCTGGAACGCGCCCCCGGCGCCCTGCGCGTCACACTGGGTCGAGCACCTTCGGTCCGGACCGGGGCTCTTGAAGGTGCCGCTCGCTCCGGCTGAGAAGACGGGGTCGGCCGTGCCCCCGCGCCAGAGCGCTGGGATGGCGTGGAACGCACCCTCGGCGTGGAGCGAGGCTCCGGCCGTACCGTCGGAGTACCTCTCGATGCCCGCGGCGCCGTCGATGGCGTCGCACGACCATCGGAGCGCGGCGTCATGCTCGGACGCCGCGTATCCGGCGCATTCTGCGGGCCCAGCCTGCTGGACGGCCGGTCCCGTCCCGAGGCAGCTGCCCCGGCACGAGGCTGGGTAGGCGTACGCGTCGGGGCGAGTCGGCTGGAGGGGCGATCGCTGGATCGCGTCGAAGGCGTCGCCCGCGGAGCCACGGATCCCGTGCCCCCGTTGGGCGCCACGCGGTCCGACGACCGTTCCCGCTCGCCAGGCGTGATGATCCGACCCGATGGGCGAGCGGTGGACCCGGTCCGGCCCCGGGTCGGCGCCACCCTTGCCCCTGAACTGGACGGAGCCGTTGCGCCACCACGCCGGACATCGCTCGCCCGGCTGGCCGGTGCGATCCGCCCCGAAGGCCGGGATGCGGGGGTCGCTGTCCGGTCCTGGGCGATTCGCGTCGTCGTCGGACTCGCCGTCGCGTTAGCCGTGCGCCGCACAGCGGTGCGCGTCGAGGCGCGGTATCCTGGATCCTCCTTGTACCGTGTGGACCGAGACAACGGAGAGGGCCGGTAGGTGGCTACACCAGTCCGTCCTCCGTACGCGTAGATCCTCCGGACGGAGCGCGGAGCGTACCATCGGGACCAGCGGCCGTCGACGTATCCGTCACGGTATCCGGTCCAGTAGCTGTTCCACGGATCGGACACCCAGTAGGGGGCCCAAGGATCGATGTACGGACGATGGACGTACGCGTATCGGGGCGACCTGTAGATCGTGTAGGAACCCCAGATGCCCCAGCGCCACCGCCAGCTGCGGGCCCTGTAGGAGTTGTACGCATAAGGACCGTGGACGACGCAGTCGACGTACCACCCACCGTAGGGATCCCAGTAGCTGTCCCAGTACGAGTCCCAGCAGCTGGAGCTGCTCACATAGGTTCGAACCACCGGGGTGTAATGGTAGCTGGACGAATAGAATCCGTGGCGGGGACGGTACCGGGTGCCGTAGTAGGTCCCCAGTGAAGCGTTCACGAACACGGACCCACCGTCATAGTACGATGCGGTGCTGATCCCGACACCTGTGAAGAGGGAGCCGGTCTCGAACGCCAGCGAAACCTGCGCCTGACCGGATGCCCCGATCGGCGTCAGAAAGGCGCCGGCCGCCAGGAGTGCGATGGATCTCGTCAGGGTGCCCACGATGTCCTCCTTGCATGAATCCGTACGGACTTATTGCACGCGGCGTGCCACGAATCCGTCCTTTGCTAAGGCAAGCCACGAGAACGTCTTGCGGCGCGTGATACCCATGCCGGTGGCCGGATCTGTCCCATGAGGCGGACACGTGCCGTCCTGCAGAGGACACTCCCCGCCGGAGGCCCGATCCGGGGGTGTTTCGGCGCTTCGGTGGAGTAGGCTGCCCGACCTCGGCGGAGGGGGCTGTTGATCGTGCGTCTTGATCCCAGCCATCAATCGTGGAACATTACTCTTCGTCCAGCCGACGGAAGCACGTCGGCACCGACTCGGCCCCCTGGCCGGTCGGACGGGCCCGTGCCGTGCCCTCTTGGCGCGCGGATCACCTCCCGACGGATGCCCGCGCGCGACTATCCGCGCCGGAGCCGCATCCGGCAACCGGTCTCAACAGTGTCCGATTCGTCAGACAAGCAGCAAGGCGGCGGAGGCCGCCGTTCTGGCCGCGGCAAGCGTCGCCGTCGCGGTCGTGGCCGTCGCAACAACCGTGGCGGGCGCCAAAACCAGGACCAGGATCACCGCGATGAGGTCGAGGTCCAGATCGATCTCCCGGATGATCCGGAGGAGCGCATGGCCATGTCACGGCCACTGGGCTTGCTCGAAGTCCTCGGCAGCGGCTCCGGGTTCATCCGTCGTCGAGAGGCCGGGTACACACCGGGCAACGACGACATCTATGTCGCCTCGCGCATCATCCAGAAGTTCGGGCTGCGCACCGGCGATGAGCTCATGGGCATCGTCGGGGCGCCACCCCGGCCGAACAAGAGTGCACCGCTCGCTTACCTGGCCTTGGTGAACGACAATCCGCCGGAGGCCGCCAAGGATCGGCCACACTTCCAGCGGTTGTCGGCCGTACACCCGGACGAGCAGCTCGTCCTCGAGTGCGGACGTGAGGTGCTCGGCGGCCCGGACTACACCAACAGGGTCATCGACCTGTTCTGTCCGTTCGGGAAGGGCCAGCGTGCCATGATCGTGGCGCCGGCCAAGGCAGGTAAGACGATGGTCATGCAGTCCGTGGCCGAAGGTATCGTCAGCAACAATCCCGAGTGCCATCTAATGATCCTCTTGGTGGACGAGCGCCCCGAGGAGGTCACGGAGATGGAGCAGTGCGGTTTCGGCGAGGTCATCGCTTCGACCTTCGACCGTCCGGCGGAGCGGCATGTCCAGGTGGCGGAGATGACCCTCGAGCGAGCGCGTCGCCGTGTGGAGCAGGGCGAGGACGTGGTCATCATTCTCGACTCCATCACCCGCATGGCTCGAGCTTACAACACGACCGAAAACGGGAGCGGCAAGACGCTTTCCGGCGGCCTTGACGCGAACTCTCTCGAGAAGCCCAAGCGGTTCCTGGGAAGCGCCCGGAAAATCTCCGAGACGCAGGGAGGGGGATCCCTCACCATCATCGCGACAGCCTTGGTGGACACCGGGTCCCGCATGGATCAGGTCATCTTCGAGGAGTTCAAGGGAACCGGCAACAGCGAGCTGGCGCTGTCACGGGAGCTCGCCGACAAGCGGATCTATCCGGCGATCGACCTGTCGGCGTCGGCGACTCGAAAGGAAGAGTTGCTCTTGGACGACGACGCGCTGCGCATCTCCCACGCCATGCGACGCCAGCTTGCCGGTGCGACGCCAACAGATGCCATGCTGGAACTGCTCGGCGCCATGCGGAAGACGCAGAGCAACCGCGAGCTCATCGACTTCGCGCGCGGTCGCTGACGGCTTCGCTCAGGCGACCGAGGCTACGCTCCAGCTCGGTCGCTTGGGCGCGGTCCATGAAGAACGCCCAATACCCCATGAGCGGGTTGCGGCCCAGGTTGCCTTCTTCTCGCCAGGCGATCTCTACTCCGTTCTCGAGCGGAGACAGCACGAGCTCCCCGTGCGTTCGCATGGCGCCGCCGCCCACCTCCACTTCGTACCGCACCCGGCGGCTTGGCTCTGCCGCGACGATTCGGAAACACCCGGCGCCGAACTCCGGATCATCCCAAGCGATGGTGGCGCCGGCACCCCGCTCCGGACCGGACCGGACGAGCCCCGAGTCGGGCCAGGCCGTCCAGGCCTGCCATCCTTCCGGGGCGTCGAGGAAGGCATAGACGTCCTCCGTGTCCGCATCGAGGATACGCGTCGCTTGGGCACTCCAGTCGGTTGGCAGGAGAAACCCCAGCGCGAGCGAGCCGAAGAGTAGAGCCGCCGCGCCTCCGAGAATTCGGGTGCCCAGGCTGAACGGGGACGGACTCATCTGGCGCCCCCTCCGACTCCGTTGGCACGCTCGGCGTACAGGACGCGCAGGGCTTCGGTCAGCTCGGGGAGAATGTTTCGCGCCATGCTGCGATGCCCCTCTCGGGTGGGATGGATACCGTCGGATTGGTTCAACTCGGGGATCCCCGCCACTCCATCCAAGAAGAACGGCACGAACCGGGTCTCCTGCTCCTGGGCGACCCGTCTGAACGTATCCCGGAACGCGTCACGATAACGCTCACCCATGTTGGTGGGGGCCTCCATGCCCAGCAGAACGATTGGAAGGCCTGGCCAGCGGGTTCGCGCTCGTAGCACGATCTCTCGAAGATTCTCCTCCAGCGCCGCGGACGCGAGACCGCGAAGACCGTCGTTGGCACCGAGCTCGATGACGAGGATGTCCAGCGGGGACTGAAGCACCCAGTCGATTCTCCGCAGACCTGCGGCGCTGGTCTCCCCGGAGACGCCGGCGTTCACGGGCGTGAAGGGCACCCCGGCCGCGGCCGCGAGTTCCGCAGCCTGCCCGGCATAGGTATCGTCCGGACCCGAGAGGCCAAGACCCGCGGTGAGACTGGTCCCGAAGAACACGACCCGAGGGAGTGTATCCCGCTGCGCAGCTTCACTCCCCGGCGATGGCGGGGTGGGCGTGCTGGCTGCGGCCGCGGGTAGGGAATCGTCAGGGATAGCCGCGGCACGCTGACCGCCGTCGGCAGCGGGGCCGCATCCGCCGAGCAGGGTGACGAAGCATATCAGAGCGAGGAGACGCATGTGATCGTGGCGGAAGGAGTGGGGAAGACCTACAACAGCGGCGGGCGGCCCCTCGTCGTCCTGGACGGGATCAACCTGGAGATCGCCCCGGAATCCGTCGTGGCCATCGTGGGACCGTCCGGGAGCGGGAAGACGACTCTCCTTGGGCTGCTCGCCGGCCTGGACGCTCCCTCTGCCGGAACCGTCCGTATCGAGGGTCAAGATCTCTCGGATCTTACCGAAGACGGTCGCGCGGAGTTTCGTGCACGCCGGATCGGCTTCGTGTTCCAGACGTTTCACCTCCTCCCCACCATGACCGCGCTGGAGAACGTCATGGTTCCCCTCGAGCTTCAGGGCTCGTTCCAGGGGGCTCGCGAAAGAG
The DNA here is from genome assembly GCA_039587535.1 of Gemmatimonadota bacterium. GTDB lineage: Bacteria > Gemmatimonadota > Gemmatimonadetes > Longimicrobiales > Gaopeijiaceae > JAWLHJ01. Next base: position 66,508 of record JBDHIF010000007.1, on the reverse strand, counting down.
CCCGGGATCTGCTCCGAAGGGTGGGGCTGGGAGATCGGGAGGACCATTACCCGGCACAGCTCTCAGGCGGGGAGCAGCAACGCGTCGCCCTTGCGCGCGCGTTCTCGAACCGACCCGCCATCCTCTTCGCCGACGAGCCCACGGGCAACCTGGACCGGACGACCGGAGCCGGCATCGTGGACATGCTGGAAGCGTTGAACACCGAGGAGCGCACCACGCTGATCCTGGTCACCCACGATCCCTCGTTGGCCGAGCGCGCGGATCGTGTGGTCACACTCTCGGGCGGTCGTATCGCCTCCGACCGCCCGGGTAGCGGTGCTCGGCACGGACCTGGGAGCGGCCGTCCCGGTGAAGGCGCGGACGCCGGACGATGACGCGTCACGCCTGGATCCGCTCGGCGCTCCGCTTCGCCATTCGGGAGGCGCGGCACTCCGTGCGGCGGGTCGGGCCGTACATGGCATCGATCACCCTGGGCGTCACCGCGCTGGTGTCCATCCATTCGTTCCAGGTGGATGTGGAACGGGCCGTGGAGCGGGAGGCGGAAGTGCTCATGGGGGCCAATGCCCGGTTGAGGGGAGACGCACCCTGGTCGGACACCGTGCGGGCCTTGAGAGATTCCCTGGCGACCGCTGGTCACCGAACAGCCAGGGTGACGAGCGTGCCGTCCATGGTCTTGGCGCAGTCCTCGAACATCGTCCGACTCATCCAGGTCAGGGCGATCGATCCAGGGTACCCCTTTTACGGATCCGTCCGGACGGCCCCGGCGAACGCATGGGGGGCACATCTGCAAGAAGGGCGGGCCCTGGTGGATCCTGCGGTGCTCGCCCAGCTGGAGGTTGGGATAGGCGACACCTTACTTGTCGGGAACACCTCGTTGGAAGTCGCGGGAACCGTGGACGACCTGCCGACGGATCTGGGCTTCCAGACCGCGGTCGGACCGCGAATCCACGTGTCACATGAGACGCTCGATCAGGCTCAGCTCCTCGGGTTCGGCAGCTTGGCGCGCTACGAGCTCTTCTTCGAGATCCCGGATGTGGACCAGCGGCGAAGCCTGGACGACCGGTACGACGACATGTTCAGCGAGATGCGGCTCCGGTTCACGCTCGCCGAGCAGCAAGCCAGGCGCCTCTCCAATGGGGTGGAGTTCCTTGGTCGTTTTCTGGGCCTCGTCGGCCTCGGGGCGCTGCTCCTTGGTGGTGTGGGCGTGGCGAGCGCCATCCACGTCTACGTTCAAGAGAAGCGAGCATCGGTGGCGGTCCTTCGTTGTCTCGGAGCACGGCAACGGATCCCGTTCCTCGTTTACCTCGTCCAGGCGGCCGGGCTCGGAGCCCTGGGTGCCGCCACCGGAGTGGTGCTAGGCGTGGCGCTGCAACGCGTCCTCCCCGGGGTCCTGACGCGGGTCCTCCCCGTGCCCGTGACGCCGTCCTTTTCCGTGGGGTCGGCATTGGCGGGACTGGGGGTAGGTCTGTGGGTCGCGCTGGCTTTCGCCCTCCTGCCGCTCCTCAAGATCCGTGACGTGACGCCGCTCCAGGCGCTACGCTCCGACGTGGAGCCCGCGGCGGCTTCTCGGTGGCTGAGGGGCGCGGTGCTGGTAGCTGTCGCCTTGAGTGTCACGGTGCTGTGTATACGCGAAGCACCTGAAACGGGCATCGGATTGGGTTTCGCGGCGGGGTTGGCGTTGACGACTGGCGCCTTGTGGTGCGTGGCTTGGGGCTTGGCCGCGGTGACACGACGGGCGATCCCCGCACGCTTGCCCTATCCCGTCCGTCAGGGCATCTCGAACCTCTTTCGTCCCCGGAACCAGACCGTGTCGGTGACCCTGGCGTTGGGGTTGGGCACCTTCGTCATCACGATGCTCCTGCAGGTGGAAGGATCGGTCCGGCGCGATCTGACCCTGACGTTCGGAGAGGATCGTCCCAATCTGCTCCTGTTCGATATCCAAGCGGACCAGGTCGCGGGTGTGCGAGGGCTTCTACCGGAGGAGATCCGGGACGAGGCCGAGGTGTCCCCGCTGGTCTCCGCCCGCATCGCGAGCATCAACGGGCTCGCTCCCGACCAGCTACGGGCGACCGACCGGGAAGACGGACGGCCGGAGGGATGGGCACTCCGGCGCGAGTACCGCAACACCTACCGATCAGAGCTGGGACGCGCTGAAGAGCTGATCCGCGGCCGTTGGTGGGACGGCACCCCCGGTGTCGAGGACGGAACCGCCGTCGACTCCGGTGGCCTGCCCGGGGTCTCGATGGAAGTGGACGTCGCGGAGAGTCTCCGGGTGACGCTCGGCGACACCGTGACCTGGAACGTCTCGGGGGTGGACGTCCCCTCGGTGGTGACGAGCCTTAGACGGGTAGACTGGGAGCGGCTGGAGCCGAACTTCTTCGCGGTGTTGGAGCCAGGAAGCCTGGACAGCGCGCCGCAGACCGCCCTGATGCTCGCGCGGATGCCCGATGAGGATGCTCGGGCCGCGGTTCAGCGCGACCTGGTGCGCGCATTCCCGAACGTGTCCGCTCTAGACGTTTCCCGGGTCCAGGAGGCCATCGAGTCGGTCTTGGACCTCGTGCGCAGGGCGCTCGCGTTCCTCGGTGGGTTCGCCGCGGTGGCGGGCGTCGTCGTCCTGATCGCGACGCTGGCGACTTCGCGGGCGCAGCGGAAACGCGAGGGCGCCCTGCTGAGGACCCTCGGTGCCCGGCGACGACAGGTTCGGACCGTCCTGATCGCCGAGTACGCGACCCTGGGCACGCTGGCCACACTGGCGGGAATCACCCTCGGCGGACTCGCCGCCGCCGTGCTCCTCCCGGCGGTCTTCGAAGTGCCGTACGTGCCCGCGTGGGGGACTCTGGCGACCGTCTGGGGCGTCGTCACGGTCCTCACCGTTACGATCGGACTCGCTGGGAGCCGGGATCTGCTGGACCGTCCTCCGCTACCTGCGCTGAGAGAGGCGTCGGAAGAGGCCTAAGCCGCCCGCTCGTGGGCTGCACCCTCCACCGGCAGGGCTTCCTCGGGAATCCGAAGCTGGCTGGTGTGATGGCACCCGTCGCAGTCCAAAGGGTGGGGACGGCGCAGTTGAGCCTTCCTCGTCTTGAAGGCGGCGCCGCACTTCGGACAGGCGCCGTCGACACCGACCAGGGTGTGGGTTTCCACCCAGCGGCGCCTGGCGAAGTAGCCCCCGGCGGCCAGTGCTCCGATGGCCCAGGGCGCGTGGGGCGGGATCACTGCCGCCACGGGAGCGAGCAGAAGTGACGCCCCAAGGGCCTGCAGAGCGCCGACCAAGCGCCAGCGCCTGCTTCGAGCGACCACGTCGACCCCGACGACTGTGGCGTCGAATCCGAAGAGAACGGCTTGCCCCTGCAGCATCATGGGGTGTTCCTCACCCGGCCGCCTCGGCGAAGGCGCGTAGGCGGTCAGCGGCTTCTCTGAGCGTCGCTTCGCGTTTGCAGAATACGAACCGGACCAGGGTCGTGCCGGCGCCCTCCGAATGGTAGAAGCTGGACCCGGGCACGGTTCCGACTCCGGCCTCGTTGATCAACCGCCGGGCGAACGTGAAGTCGTCGTCGCTGCTGATGGCGCTGAAATCCGCCATGACGTAGTAGGCGCCCTGCGGCGTGGCGCATTGGAAGCCGGCGTCACGGAGGCCGGCGATCGTAACGTCGCGGCGCGCTCGATACTCCTCGATCATGCTCGTGTAATAGTCGGGGCGCAGGGCCCGGATGCCGACAGCGCAGGCTTCCTGCAGGGGCGCGGCTGTCCCCACGGTCATGAAGTCGTGGATCTTCGAGATGCCTTCCGTGAGCTTGGCGGGCGCCATCACGGTCCCGATACGCCACCCTGTGACGCTGTAGGTCTTGGACATCCCGCTGAGGATGACGGTCCGCTCCGCCATGCCCGGGAGTGTGGCCAACGGAACGTGATCTCCCTCGTATACGATGTGCTCGTAGATCTCGTCGGTGATCGCGATCAGGTCGTGATCGAGGCAGACGTCCGCGATGAGCTGGAGATCCTCGCGTCCGAACACGCGTCCGGTTGGGTTGTTCGGTGTGTTCACCACGATGGCCCGAGTCTTCGGCGTGATGAGCGCCCTGAGCCGGTCTCCATCGAGATCGTAGGTTGGGGGATCGAGGCGGAGGAAGACGGGCTTGGCCTCCGCAAGCCGGCTGTCCGGGCCGTAGTTCTCGTAGAAGGGCTCGAACACGATGATCTCGTCCCCGGGGTCGAACAGGCCCAACGCCACGCACGCCATGGCTTCCGTGGCGCCGCAGGTGATGGTGACTTCCGTCTCGGGATCGTATTCCAGCCCGTACCAGTCGCGGTACTTCTCCGCGACGGCCTCCCGCAATGCCGGGGCCCCGCTGGTGATGGCGTACTGATTGATGTCGCCGCGAATGGCTTCGCAAGCCGCCTCTTTGAGAACATCCGGCGCAGGGAAGTCGGGCATGCCCTGCGCCAGATTGATGGCACCGCGGCGGTCCGCCTCGTCGTTCATATCTCGGATCACGGATTCACCGAGGACTAGCGTGCGGCGGGCGGATCGGTCGAATGGCTGAGTCATGATATGCGATGGTCGATGTTGGACGCCGGCGCTTCGGCCGACGCGGCGGGGACGCAACGATGCCTCAGGACCTCATCAGGGGCAACCGGTCGCATGTGCCGTGGCCGTATTCCCTGCCCAAGCGTACCATGCACCCTTCATCCCCACCGGATCGGTCATCATGAACATCGCTCGCATCGGCCTCGCGCTCGTCTTCGCCCTGCTCCAAGTCGCCGCGCCGGGATACGCCCAGGACGCGCCTCTCCGGGTCTTCATCTCCGTGGATATGGAGGGTATCGGCGGCATCGGAACGTCGGCCATGACTTCGTCCAGCGGTAAGGACTACGCCACGGGTCGGCAACTCGTCACTGCGGAGGTCAACGCGGTCACCGACGCGGTCTACGCCCAGCACCCCGACGCGTTCATCCTCGTGAACGATTCCCACGGGGATCACCAGAACGTTCTTCATACCGAGCTGGATGAGAGGGTGAGCTACATCCAAGGTTCGATCAAGCCGCTGGGTATGGTGCAGGGACTGAACGAGGATTTCGACGCCGCGATCTTCCTGGGATATCACGCCCGAGCCGGCGATCCGGACGGGTTCCTCGCCCACACCGGATCGGGGTCCGTGAAGGGTCTTTGGCTCAACGGCGTCGAGGTAGGGGAGGGGGGGATGAACGCCGCCTTCGCGGGAAGCGTGGGGGTGCCGGTGATTCTTGTGGCCGGTGACGCCGCAGCCGTGCGTGAGATGGAATCCCTCGTGGACGCCGAGATGGTCACGACCAAGGTGGCGGAGACCCCCGCTTCGGCCCGGCTGGTTCACCCCGAACGGGTGCACGCGCTGCTCGAGGACGGCGTCGACCGAGCGCTGGCCGGCCTGTCACGGGGTGCCTACACGCCGTTCGAGGTCGGGAGCTCCGTGCGGGTGCGCATGCGCTTTGCCAGCACCACACACGTTGACGTCCTGCAGTCCATCCCGGGAATGGAGAAGGAGGATGGTTTCACCGTTGCGTACGATGCCCGTGACGCTGACGAAGCGTATCGGCTCATCCGCCTCATGTACCGCTTCGTGTCTCCGTGACGTCCCGGGGATCCGAGATGACGCCGACTCCGATGCCCGAAGCCCCGACGGCTGACGGCGAGGACCCGGCACGCTGGGGCCAACTGGCGCTGGTGTCCGTTGCGGTTCTGCTGTCCCTTTCCGCTTGGCTCACCGCCACGGCGCTAGCCCCTGAGTTCCGGGCTCGCTGGAGCCTCTCCGCGAGCGAGGTCGGATGGCTCACGTCGATCGTGCAGGTGGGCTTCGTGGCCGGAACGGCGGTAGCTGCCCTCTTGAACTTGGCGGACATCCTGCCGTCCCGCGGCTACTTCGCTCTGTCCGCAGCGTTGGCCGCGGGCGCAAACGCCCTGCTGCTCGTGGCAGGGGGGTACGGAGCGGCCCTCGCTGCCCGGTTCCTCACCGGGTTCTTCTTGGCGGGCGTCTATCCTCCCAGCATGAAGATGGTCTCGACGTGGTTCCGAGCGTCCCGCGGCCTCGCCATCGGGGGGGTCGTGGGCGCGCTCACCATCGGCAAGGCGATGCCGTACCTCATGAAGGCCTTCGGGGGACCGGATGCGTTCACGGTCATCGCCGGTGCGTCGCTGGCCGGAACGGTGGCCGCCTGCCTGGTCGCAGTGGGTTATCGCGACGGTCCGTTCCAGTTCGAACGGCGTCCCTTCGAGTGGCGGAGAGTAGGCCGGATCCTTCGCCATCGTCCGACCATGCTCGCCACCGGCGGGTACCTCGGGCACATGTGGGAGCTCTACGCCATGTGGTCCCTCATCGGACTCTTCTTCCTGGATCACTTCACCAGCCAGGGCGTGAGCAACGCCGAGGCTGTCGCGGCCGTGTGGACTTTCGCGGTCATCGGCGCGGGGGGCCTCGGCGCGGTCGCGGCCGGCCATTGGGCGGACCGCGTAGGCCGCCCCCGCGTCACCATCCTATCCATGGCAGCATCCGGCCTGTGTGCCCTGTCCGTGGGATGGTTGGGAGGAGGGGCCACATGGCCGATTCTGCTACTCACCCTCCTGTGGGGCACCACCATCGTTGCGGACTCGGCCCAGTTCAGCGCGGTGGTGACCGAACGCGCACCTGCCGATTCCGTGGGTACGGCCCTGATGCTGCAGACCATGGCCGGCTTTGCGCTCACGGGCGTGTCGATTCAGCTTTGTAGCGCGCTCGCGGAGCGTTTGGGGTGGGGCCCTGCCTTCGCCGTGCTGGCCCTGGGCCCCGCCGTAGGTATCCTCGCCATGCGGAGGCTGCAACACGAAGCGCCCTCCGGTGGTAGCAGACGACTGGACAAGTCCCCGCACTCTTAGCAGAGGACCCGCTGGATGACCAGAATGGCGAATGCGCTCCCGATGCTCTTCCTCGTGACCTTCGGCGTCGCGGCCGTTTCTGCCACCTCTCTGCACTTCGATCTCGACCGTTCCGTGCCGGAAGCGGGAGCGACAGTCGCGCCGCCGTCCACCGTGACCCTTTGGTTCACGCAGGTGCCGCAGGAGAACTCGGTCTCGATTCGGATTGTGGATGAGCGTGGCGGACTCGTGGCGTCGTCCGACGCCGTCCAGAGCTCCGACGACCGTACCCGTTTCGCGATCAGGCCGTCCACTTCGCTGACACCCGGCGCCTATACCGTCGCGTGGCGGGGAATCGGGCAAGACGGACACACCGTCCGCGGTGATTTCGCGTTCACCGTGGCGGCCCGATAGGGGTCCTCGCGCCGGGGATCGCCCTCGACGCAGTCGCGGGCTGGTTCCTCTTCGCCGGGATTCTGGGCGCCAATGGCGCGCTCACGATCCGATGGATTCTGCTGCCCAGGGTTCAGGCGCCCGCGGATCTCCCGCGCCTCCGGTCCGACGCGGCTCGCTTGGGGCTGATGTCCGCCGGCGTGCTCGGGGCAGGTCTCGGACTGGTGTTTCTGCGGCAACTGATGGAATTTCGCGATCCCTTCGTGCCCTGGCAGGAGGACGCTGAGCTTCTGCTCCGTGGCACGTCTTGGGGACGCACCTTCTTGTTTGGCGTCCTCGGATCGGTCCTTCTGACCGTCTTCATGGCCTGGGCGCGGTCGGGCTCCGACACGGCGTGGAGACTGGCCCTTCCCGCAGGGCTACTGCTCACCGCGTTCCCGGCCTTCACCGGCCATGCCAGTGGGACCGGAGGTGCGCTCGGTGCAGGCCTCGTCTCGGCCGACGTGATCCACGTCCTAGCTGCGTCCGCCTGGATCGGGGGGCTCGCGGGAATTCTCTACCTCGCCCGTCGCGGTACCGACCCGGACCCACTTCCGGCACTGGTGCGCGTGTTTTCCCCCGTAGCCGTGGTGTCGGTGGCCACTTTGACGCTTACGGGGATCGTGTCGGCTTGGGCACACGTGCCGGGGCCTGCGGCGTTGCTGGACGATCCGTACGGTCAAAGGCTTGTCCTGAAGGTCACGATCGTCGGCGTCGTCTTGCTCCTGGGTTGGGTGAACTGGCGACGCTTGAGCCCACGCATGGGCTCTCCTCGTGGATCGAGGCCACTCCGTCGCGCCGCGCTCGTGGAACTCCTCTTCGGGCAACTCGTGCTCGTGGTCACGGCCGTGCTTGTGAGGACACCCCCGCCGGGCTGAGCCCAGCCGGAGCCACCCGACGCTCGATGGCTCCGAGACCCGCGTCGGCGAGCACCGCGATGACGGCAGCGGGGACGGCGCCGGACATGATCATCCGCGTGTCCGAGAGCGCGAGTCCAGCCACAATCGGATCACCCAGCCCTCCCGCGCCGATGAACGCAGCCAACGTCGCGGTGCCCACGTTGATCACTGCCGCCGTACGCACGCCCGCCATGATGACCGGCGCGGCTAGGGGCAGTCGAACGTGGCGCAGCAGCTGAGATTCCGTCATTCCCAAAGCCCGGGCGGCGGAAACGGCCGCAGGGTCGGCGTCCCGAACACCCGTGTAGGTGTTGCGCACCATGGGGAACAGCGAGTACAGGAAGAGGGCCGTCAGGGCGGGGGCTACACCGATACCCAGCCAGGGGATCATGAAGGCGAGGAGGGCGATGCTGGGGACCGTCTGCAGCGTTCCCACGGCTCGGATCACGGTCTCGGCCGAGCCGCGCCGCCGCTCCAGCGCCAGGCCCAAGGGGACTGCAACCATCAATCCGCCCACCAGCGACACGAGTACGAGAAATAGATGCCGCCGGGTCTGGGCCACGGTGTCGCCCCGGCGCGACCACAGATAGGCAAGGAACGATCCCCGATCCTCGGTGGGCGAGGGTAGCGTCAACGCCGACGTCCCTGCGCCCACCAGCCGAAGGTCCCGCAATGCCGCCGCAGCCACTCTCGCCACGGGAACCCCGTCGATCTCCACCTGACGATTCAGGGCTCGCATGGTTTCCACGTCGACCCGCCCCGAAAGCTCCACCAGAGCGGCCACCGCTTCCGGGCGGTTTTGCCACAAGCTCGATCCCACCAACGCCGCCGCGTCGTAGGGCGGAAAGAACCCGAGGTCGTCCTCGAGCACCGTCAATCCGTAACGGGCGATTCCGCCGTCCGTAGCGTATCCATCGATCACGTCCACCTCGCCCTGAGCGAGCGCCTCGTACTTCACGGCCTGCAGTAGCGGGCGAATGGCAAGGAAATCGAGCCCGTATGCTCCCTCCAACCCAGCCATGCCGTCCGCGCGGCCGATGAAATCCGGGCTCAGGCCCGCGACGAGGGCGTCACCAACCCGCGCGAGATCCGATAGCGTCTGGAGGCCCAGGGAATCGGCGGTCTCGGGACGGACCGCGATCGCGTACGTATTCTCGAAACCCAGGGGCGGAAGCCACCGGATACCCCATCGCTCGCGGAACGGCTCGGAGACGGCACGGAAGGCGGCGCCCGCGTCGGATGGCGGGGCAGCACCCAAAATGGCCACAAGGCCGGTGCCCGTGTACTCGGGATACACGTCGATGGCCCCGGTTCGCAGGGCTCCGAACGCGATCTCGGTGGCGCCGAGGCCGGGACGCCGCTCCACCGTCAACCCGCGTGCCTCCAGGAGCTGGGCGAACATCTCGCCGAGCACGTAGGACTCGGCGAAAGGCTTGGTCGCTACCACGACAGGATCAGCAGCCTGGGACCGCGGCTCCTGGGCCCCAAGGGTCCCCGGCAGCACCGAGAGTGCGATCAGAGCGTGGGGCATGCGGCCTGCCCTCACCGGATCCTCCCTCGCTCCAGCAGACGCTCGACGTAGCCGGTCTCGGGCTGCGACCGAAGGAGATCAGGCGTCCCGACCTGCTCGATGCATCCACGACGCATGACCGCCACCAGGTCCGCAAGGCGAAACGCCTCGTCCAGATCGTGCGTGACGAGAAGAACCGTGAGCCCGAGTCGCGCCCTCAGCGAGGCGAACATGTCCTGGAGGTCGGCCCGGGTGAGGGCGTCCAAGGCGCCGAAGGGCTCGTCCAGCAGCAAGACGTCGGGGCTTCCCGCCAGGGCCCGGGCAAGCGCCGCCCGCTGACGCTGGCCGCCAGACAATTGTCGCGGATACCGGTGCCCGAACGAGTCCGGCGGCAGGCCGAGCAGATCAAGCGCTGCACGAGCCCGGTCGGCCACATCGGACCTGTCCCGGAGCCAAGGTACGAGTCCCACGTTCCGGAGGATCGTCCAATGAGGCAGGAGCCCCCCGTCCTGTTGCACGTATCCGATCGATCTTCTGAGGAGCACCGGGTCCAACGCCGCTGCGTCCCGGTCGTCGACGAGGATCTCGCCGGCGTCGGGTGTCACCATCCGGTTGAAGCAACGGAGCAGGGTGGTCTTGCCGCTACCGCTCTCGCCCACCAACGCGACCATCTGGCCCACCCCTACGTCAAGCGCAGCTCCGTCGAGTGCTCGAACGCTGCCGTACGACTTGACGACGGCGGTCGCTCTCAGCGCGAGCGCTGGTCGCTCGGCAGGGCTCAGGGAATGGGCAGTCATGAGTCGGGGTTGTGGAGACCGGCGCGACTGGGGAAACCTGGTGCGAGACCGATGCGTTGGCGAGGACGAGCATGTCTCCTGCACGCCAGGAATGCGCCTGGCCTTAGCTTACGCCGTCTTTTCCTCGCAACCAACCGGCCGTTCCATGCAGCCCCCTTCGAGCCGACAGCAGCCCGCGCGCCCGGATCCCGCCATGCTCGAGGATGTGCGCCATGGATTGTCGCGCCCTCAGAAGGAGCTCTCGCCCAAGTACTTCTACGACGAGCGGGGATCGGAGCTCTTCGAGCAGATCACGGCCCTCGACGCGTACTATCCTACGCGCACCGAGCGACGTCTGCTCGAGTCCGCAGGGACGATGTGGGTCCGGGACCACGGACCGAGGACTTTGGTGGAGCTCGGCGCCGGGAACGCCGAGAAGTCACGGATCCTCTTGTCGGCGATGGAGGCCCGGAACGAGGGGGGCGTCTACGTGCCGGTGGACGTAAGCGCGGACTTCCTCCAGCAGACCGCCGACCGAATCCAGGAAGAATACCCGAAGCTGGACGTCAGGGCGGCGGTCATGGACATCTCTGCGCCGTTCCGGTTACCCGCTGACCTGCCCACGCCGTCATGGACGGCCTTCCTCGGCAGCACCGTCGGCAACTTCACCCCACCGCAGGCGGTGCGACTCCTCCAGCGAATCCGGGCTCACCTGGGCCCTGACGATCGGTTCCTCCTCGGCGTCGATCAGCGTCCCGGAGCCCGGAAAAGCGTGGCGACGCTGGAAGCGGCCTACAATGATGAAGAAGGTGTCACGGCCCAGTTCAATCTGAACATGCTGACCGTGCTGAACCGGCTGCTGGGCGCGAACTTCGATCCCGGATGCTTCGATCACCGAGCCTTCTATGCTTCGGCCGAGCATCGCATCGAGATGCACCTCGTGGCTCGGAAGGCCCATGAGGTAGATGTAGCGGGGACAGCCGTTCGCTTCGAGCAGGGCGAGTCGATTCGGACGGAGATCAGCTGCAAGCACGACCGGGCGTCCATCGAAGGTCTTCTCGGCTCAGCCGGGATGCAGATCCAGCGGTGGAGTGAGGACGAGGAGGGGTTGTTCGCACTTCTCCTGGCCGGTCCTACCCCCGACGACGTGCGCTGATCTGTCCGGCGGCAGAGCAATCTCGGCCACCCTGTGCCCCATCACATCTTTGGCAGCGTAACTCCGACCTGCTTCATGTACTTGCCCTTCCTGTCCGCGTAGGCGACCTCCGGCTCCTCGTCGCCTTCGAAGAAGAGGAGCTGGGCGATGCCCTCGCCGCCGTAGACTTTGGCGGGCAGTGGTGTGGTGTTGGAGATCTCCAGGGTCAGGTAACCCTCCCAGGTCGGCTCCAGGGGTGTCACGTTCACGATCAGGCCGCACCGGGCGTACGTGGACTTCCCCACACAAACCACGAGCACGTCCCGCGGAATCCGGAAATACTCCTCCGTCCTGGCAAGGGCGAACGAGTTGGGCGGGATGATGCACTCCGGGCCATGAATGTCCACGAACGACCGGTCGTCGAACTTCTTGGGGTCGACGATGGCGTTGTGGACGTTGGTGAACACCTTGAAGTCCGGGGCCACCCGGATGTCATAGCCGTACGACGACAGCCCGTAGGAGATCACGCCGTCGCGCACCTGCCCGGACTCGAAGGGCTCGATCATGCCGTGATCTTGGGACATGCGGCGGATCCACTTGTCGCACTTGATGGGCATGGCTGGCGTACTCCGGGGAGGCTGAGAAAGGTATGTGCGAGCGGCCGTGTGGCCGGCGAGGGCGGCGAGTCGGGCGGCCCAAGATATCCTCGACGGCCGAAGAGTGCCAAACCCGGTCAAAAGCGGTGATAAATACGGCCGTCGCGCGGTTGACACTCCGACGCGGCGACGGGTACCTTCCAACCCGTCACACGGCTTCGTGAACAATTTCACAAACCCACGCGACCCCATGTCGGGAGCATATCTCCCCCTTCTCCTTCTGTTCGGCGTGTCGGTGCTCAATGCCGTCGGGATGGTGGTCACCTCACACCTTCTCAATCCTCGGCGGGATACGCCCCAGAAGCTGATGCCCTACGAGTCGGGGATGATCCCGCTCGGGACCACGCGAGCCCGCTTCTCCGTGAAGTTCTACATGGTGGCGATCAGCTTCATCGTCTTCGACCTGGAGACGATCTTCCTGATTCCGTGGGCGGTTCAGATGCGTGAGCTGGGCTGGAGCGCATTCGTGGCGATGACCCTCTTCGTCATCGTCCTCGCCGTGGGCCTGCTCTACGAATGGAAGAAGGGAGGTCTCGAATGGGACTGAAGGACAAGCTGCCCGGGGTCGGGCCCGTCCCGACCTCCGGAGGCATCTTCGGGGACGGAAGCCCCACGTTCCTGACCAGCAAGATCGACGCGATCATCAATTGGGGACGCCTCAACTCCCTTTGGCCGATGCCGTTCGGAACGGCATGCTGCGCCATCGAGATGATGGCTTCCGCTGCTTCGAACTACGATCTCGCCCGTTTCGGTATGGAGCGCATGTCGTTCAGCCCGCGCCAGGCCGACGTGCTCATCTGCGCCGGTCGCGTGCCCTACAAGCTTGCGCCGGTGCTGCGCCGTATCTGGGACCAGATGCCCCAACCGAAGTGGTGTGTGTCGATGGGCGCGTGTGCCAGCTCGGGAGGCGTCTTCGACGTCTACTCCATGGTGCAGGGGATCGACACCATCGTTCCTGTGGACGTCTACATCCCTGGTTGCCCACCACGGCCGGAAGGGCTCATCTATGGCCTGATGATGATCCAGGAGAAGATTCGGCAGGAGTCGCTCTCCAGGCACTTCGAGCACCGTGCCGAGGATCCACTCCGCGTGGCGCAGCCCCGCGCAAACGAGGCGGAGATCTCCGGGCTTACCGGTCCGTTCGGTAATTCGACGCGCCAGGAGCGCCTCTCGACCGGCCAAGTGCCCAGCCGGAAGGCCCCCGAGGGCGAGTCTGGCCGGAAGCTGATCCATGACTGAAGAACACCTGAGCGCCTTCGACGCGATCGCAGCCGGACCAGCGCCTTCGGATCCCACCACGGGGGGAGCCCCGCGGCTTCCCGCGGCAGAGAGTGACCACCCGTCCATCCGGGCACTCGGGGAGCGGTTCGGGGATGCGGTCTTGGGCCAGCGCCCGACGGCCGGCGATCAGCACGTGGTTTGGATCGCGCCCGCCCGGAGCTTCGAGATTCTGTCTTGGCTCAAGGACGACCCCGACCAGGCGTACGACATGATGTCGGACGTCACGGGCGTCGACTACGGGAATGGCCGGCCGGTGGAGGTCGTGTACCAGATGTTCTCCACGCGGCACAAGCGAGCGCTGCGCGTGCGCTGCCCCCTCCCGCTCGACGCGCTCGAGATCGATTCCGTCGTCCCACTTTGGAGGTCGGCCGACTGGCTCGAACGTGAGGTCTACGACCTGTTTGGAGTGACCTTCCGGGGCCACCCGAACCTGAAGCGGATCCTCATGCCGCTGGACTACGACGAAGGGCACCCACTTCGCAAGGACTTCCCGCTTCGAGGCCGCTACTCCCGCGCCGAGCAGACCCGCCGAGCACTCAGTCAGGACGTAGAGCGCTACTACGGGCACGAAGTCCTGGGCGAGGAGGGGAGGGAGCCTCAGGAGCTGGCTCCCGAGATCGGCACCCGGGGCGGCGAAGGAGGAGGCGCGTAATGGCTCAGAAGACGGTGGAGATTCCAGTCGGCCGCAACCCCGAGATGGGTATCGACGGCCGCCCTGTCCAAAGCCCGTTCCAACCGTTCGACATCCCGGAGCCAGATCTGGGGACCGAGCGGATGCTCATAAACATCGGACCGCAGCACCCGGCCACCCATGGCGTGCTCCGGCTCGTGTGCGAACTGGACGGCGAGACGGTGACCAAGGTGGTCCCGGACATCGGCTATCTGCACTCGTCCTTCGAGAAGCTGGGCGAGTATCGGGATTGGAACCAGATCGTGCCGCTGACAGACCGCATGGACTATCTGGCTCCACTGATCTACAACTGTGCCTACGTCATGTCCGTGGAGAAGCTCATGGGCATCGACGTTACGGAACGGTGTAAGGTGGTCCGCGTCATCATCATGGAGATGGACCGGATCTTCGGCCATCTCCTCTGGCTCGGGACCACGGCCATCGACGTGGGCGCGTTCACCCCGTTCCTCTACGCGTTCCAACAGCGTGAGAAGATCTACAAGCTCCACGAGAACCTCACCGGAGCCCGCATCACCACGTCCGCCACCCGCGTAGGTGGGATGATGGCTGATCTTCCGGAGGGCTGGACCGATCAGCTAAGGGCGTTCCTACGGGACTTCCCCATTACCCTGGCGGAGATCGACCGGCTCCTGACCCGGAATCAGATCCATATCGGACGCACCCAGGGCGTGGGGGTCATCAACGCGGAAGATGCGATCAACTACGGGTTCACCGGGCCGAATCTCAGGGCCGCCGGCGTCGACTACGACGTCCGTAAGGACCGGCCGTACTACGACTACGAGACGTACGACTTCGAGGTGCCCGTCGGGCAGCACGGGGACTGCTACGACCGATATCTGTGCCGGATGGAGGAGATGCGCCAGAGCGTGCGCATCCTACACCAGGCCCTGGATCGACTCCCCGGCGGCCCCATCAACGTCGAAGATCCGAACGTCTCGCTTCCTTCCAAGACGGACTGCATGTCCGACATGGAGAGCATGATCCACCATTTCAAGCTCATCACCGAGGGCATCCCGGCGCCCGAGGGTGACTGCTACATGGCGGTGGAAGGCTCAAAGGGGGAGCTGGGCATGTACGTCGTGGCGGAGGAGGGGGGCACCAAGCCCGTCCGTTGGCGCATTCGCCCGCCGTCGTTTGTGAATCTCTCGGTGATCCCCAAGCTCGCTGAAGGACACCTGGTGGCGGACCTGATCATGATCAACGCGAGTCTGGACATCGTGCTTGGGGAGATCGACCGATGAGCGACGTGCCGTTCAAGAATCCCGGATGGGCCGGCAATACAGGCGAGTTCGAGCTCTCCGAGGAGCAAGTCCGCGGCAAAGACTTCGTCGGGGAACGCCCGAAACACGCGGGGCATGCCTCCGGATCGGCCACCATGCCCTACATGCTGCCCGAAAAGAACCCCGATGCACCGCTCTTCGAGGGCGAGTATCAAGAGCGCTTCGAGAAGATCCTCACGCGATACCCGAGCAAGCGTGCGGCGCTCTTGCCCGCATTAGGGCTTGCCCAGGAGCTCCGCGGCTACGTGAGCCCGGAGTCGATGGATCGGGTGGCCGAGCTGCTGGACCTCTCCCCGGCGTACGTCCGCGGCGTGGCCACGTTCTACACCATGTACAACAAGCGGCCCGTAGGTCGCTACCTGGTGCAGGTGTGCACAAACATCTCCTGCAACCTCTGCGGCGCCGACGAGGTCTTCGACGCCTTCCTGGAGCACACGGGCACCGAAGCGGGGGACACGTCCGACGACGGAAACTTCACCGTCATCGAGGCGGAGTGCCTCGCCGGTTGCGGCTTCCCGACCTGCGTCCAGATCAACTCGGAGTACTTCGAGAACGTGACCGCGGACGAGGTTCCGAAGATCCTGGAGCACCTCAAGAGCCGGAAGACCGGTTGACATGGCCTATCCCTACGTATCGGACCGCGAGACTAGAGTCCTCAGCAAATATTTCGGCGACCCCATGCACCGCCGGATCGACACCTACGTCGAGCGCGGTGGCTACGGGGCGCTGAGAAAAGCGCTCGACATGGCCCCCGAAGCGGTCGTGGACGTGGTGAAGGCGTCCGGCCTACGCGGTCGAGGAGGAGCCGGGTTCCCAACCGGCGTGAAGTGGTCCTTCATGCCGAAGGACTCGGGAAAGCCCCACTACCTCATCTGCAATGCCGACGAGTCCGAGCCCGGCACCTTCAAGGACCGTGAGCTCATCCGGTGGGATCCCCACCAGCTGATCGAGGGATGCCTGATCGGCGCCCATGCGATCGGGGCAGAGCACGTCTACATCTATTGCCGGGGCGAGTTCTTCGAGACGACGCAGGTCCTGGCCAAGGCGTTGGAGGATGCTTACGCAAAGGGTTATGTCGGAGATGACATCCTCGGTTCTGGCCATAAGATAGACATCACTGTCCACGCGGGTGCGGGCGCATACATCTGCGGGGAGGAGACCGGGCTCATGAACTCGCTGGAAGGCCGGCGGGGCCAGCCACGGGTCAAGCCACCCTTCCCGGCGGCGGTGGGCGCCTTCGGCATGCCCTCCACGATCAACAACGTGGAGACGCTCGCTGCGGTCCCGCACATCGTGAACAACGGTGGAGAGTGGTACCGGCAGTGGGGTAGCGAGAAGAGCCCCGGAACCAAGCTCTTTTGCGTGAGTGGGCACGTGAACAAGCCCGGCAACTACGAGCTGCCTCTCGGCTTCCCGCTCATCGAGCTGATCGAGGACGTGTGCGGTGGAATGCGGGACGGCAACGCCCTGAAGGCCGTCATCCCCGGCGGCTCCTCGGTGCCCATCATCAACGCCGAGGAGGCTCGCGCCTGCCGACTGGACTACGAAGGGTGCGTCGAGGTCGGCACCATGTTGGGCTGCGCATCCGTCATCGTCATGGACGAGACGGCAGACGTCGTGAAGCAGGTCCGGCGGATGGTGGACTTCTACGCCCACGAGTCGTGCGGGCAGTGCACGCCCTGCCGGGAAGGATCGGCCTGGACCGGGAAGATGATGAGGCGCATCGAGGAAGGGCGGGGGACCGAGGATGACCTGGACACGCTCATGGAGGTCACGCAGCAGATGGTGGGAACTACCATCTGCGTGCTCTCGGACTCGGTCGCGGCGCCGGTGCAGTCCTCCATCGAGAAATTCCGTGACGAGTACCTCGCCCTGATTCGTCGGGGTGAGCGCGTGGGAGCAGCCTGATGTCCGACATGGTCAAGCTGACGATCGACGGCCACGAAGTGGAAGTCCCCCAGGGGACGACCCTTCTCGAGGCGGCCAAGCTGGTGGGGACAGAGGTCCCGCACTACTGCTATCACCCGGGGATGAGCTCCCCGGCGATGTGCAGGCTCTGCCTGGTCGAAGTGGAAGGGGCTCCCAAGCCCATGCCGTCGTGCGTCACCACCGTGGCCGACGGCCAGGTCGTGAAGACCCAGTCGGACCAGGCGCTGTCGGGCCGGCGGGGCGTGCTCGAGTTCTACCTGGTGAACCACCCCCTCGACTGTCCCATCTGCGACATGTCCGGTGAGTGCCACCTACAGGACTACGTGCACGCCGAGGGTCGCGAGCACGGTCGGGGCAGGGAGCCCAAGCGTGTGTTCGGGCGCGACGACTTCGGCGGGGACGTCCTGTTCTACGGGGACCGCTGCGTCATGTGCACCCGTTGCGTCCGCTTCATGAGCGAGGTGGAGCAGGACGCTCGGCTCACCGTGGTGGAGCGGGGAAGCAAGTCCGTCATCGATACTTTCTTCGAGGAGGGGCTCGAAGGCACGCACTGGCACGGCAACATCGTGGACGTGTGCCCTGTGGGCGCGCTGGTCTCCAAGGACTTCCTGCACAAGGCGCGGGCTTGGGACCTGGATCACACGCCGTCCGTCTGCCCGGGTTGCTCCCAGGGATGCAACATCGAACTCCACACCCGTGACAACCTGGTTCAACGCCTCAAGCCGCGCGAGAATCTGGACGTGAACGGCTGGTGGATGTGCGATTACGGCCGGATGGACTACGAGTGGATGAACGCGGGCGGCCGCATCGAGGCGCCCTTGGTGCGCCGTGAGGGATCGACCACCGCCGTGGGCTGGCAAGACGCCATGTCCGAGCTTCTCGACAGGATTCGCTCCCTGGAATCCGCTCCCGTGATGGCCGTGGCCTCCCCGTTCGCGTCGAACGAGGACCTGGCTGTGCTCAAGGCCCTCCTCGGGCGGCTGGGTGGCGGGGACATCGTGTTCCGCGGTCGCCAGGCGGAGGACGAGATCACCCTGAAGGGGTTCCCGAGCCTCGCGCGCAGGCGCGACCTGACACCCAACGCGACCGGAGCTTCGCTTCTCGGGGCAAGACGGGTCGGTGACGACGCTGGCGCTGGCGGGCTCGACTCGGTGGCGAGCCGCGGAGGCGTGGTCATCGTCCTCGGGGATGAGCTCCTCGACCAGGATGACTCCTTCGGGCGCGACGCGGCTCTGTACGTTTACCTCGGGCACCGATCCTCCCCCGCGACCCAGACTGCCCACTTCGTCCTTCCCGTGACGACCTTCGCCGAGCAGGAGGGCACGTTCACGAACCTCGATGGTCGGGTTCAACGGTTCTGGGCGGGGCTTACCGCACCAGGCATGGCCCGTCCTTCCTGGCTGCTGCTCGGCGCCCTCGCCGCTGCGCTCGGTGATGAGGGCGGCGCCGCGCGCACCGCTGCGGATGCGTTCGAGACCTACGCGACCCGTGTCCCCGCCTTCGAAGGCCTGACTTACGACGACATCGGCACCCGCGGCGCGGTCGTCAACGAGACCGTGTCGCTCACCGGAGATCGAGCCTAAATGGAGTCCCTGCAGCCCATTTCCGGCGTCTGGGCCATCGTGGCCATGACGCTGAAGGTCACGTTGATCTTCACGACGGTCATGGTCGTGGTCGCGTACGCCACCTTGGCGGAGCGCCGGATCTCGGCCTTCATCCAGGACCGCCGCGGGCCCAACCGCGTCGGACCCTTCGGCCTGCTCCAGCCCATCGCCGACGGAATCAAGAACATCCTGAAGGAGGAGACGCTCCCGGCGACCGCCTCGCGACTGTTCTTCATCTTGGCGCCCATTATGGTCCTGGTGCCGTCTCTCGTGACGTTTGCCGTGATTCCCGTAGCCGCGCCGCTGCCGACCCCGGCGGGGGTTGTGGACATGATCATCGCGGACGTGCCCATCGGAATCCTGTACGTGCTGGCGTTCAGCTCGCTGGCCGTGTACGGCGTGGTGCTCGGGGGGTGGGCGTCGAACAACAAGTATGCCTTCCTCGGCGGGCTCCGCGCGTCGGCGCAGATGGTGAGCTACGAGGTGGCCCTGGGGCTCTCCCTCATCACCGTGCTGATGGTGGTGGGCAACGTGACGCTCCCTGAGGTGGTAGCGCAGCAGCAGCAGCTCGGAATGTGGTTCGCCCTGCCGCTCTCGCTGGCGTTCATCCTGTTCGTGATCTCAGCCTTTGCCGAGACCAATCGCCTGCCGTTCGACATGCCGGAAGCGGAATCGGAGCTCGTCACCGGTTACCACACCGAGTACTCCGCCATGAAGTTCAGCGCCTTCATGATCTCGGAGTTCGGGCACATGGTGACCGCCTCCGCTCTCATGGCCACGCTGTTCTTGGGTGGCTGGGACATCCCGTTCTGGCAGGGCGACAACGCCTTCTGGCACCAGGGGCAGCTCATCTCGGGCTTCGCCGCGGACGGCTCGGTCATCTTCGCGCAGCCAGCGTGGTGGAAGACCGTGCTCACGTTCACGGCCTTCGGAGCCAAGACGCTGTGCTTTCTGGTCCTGTACATCTGGATTCGCTGGACGCTGCCCCGCTTCCGTTATGACCAGGTCATGGCGCTGGGCTGGAAGGTCATGCTGCCCACCGCTCTGGGTTACGTCATGCTCATGGGCGGAACCATCCTCGCCCTGGACGAGATCGGCATGGCCTGGGGCTTCGGGTATGGACTGGCGCTGACCGGAGTGAGTGCGGCGGCGACCCTTGGTTTTGTCTACTTCATCGACCGCGGGCGCACGATCACGGGCGCAGCGGCGCAGAGGAGCCAGCGCGTGGAGATCAAGAGCCTTCCTGAGCCGACCCCGGTGGGAGAGTAGTCCCGATGGCCATCTCAGTAAGAGTGATGGAGCGCCCCGAACCGGAGAGCACGTCCTATCTCCGAGCCGCGCTCAGCGGCATGGCGCTCACCTTCAAGCACATGGTGAACCCGAACAAGGTCACCCAGCAGTACCCGGAGGAGCAGACCGACCTGAGCCCGCGGTGGAGAGGGACCCACCGGATGGAGGTCCACGCCGACGGCCGCCCGAAGTGTGTGGCCTGCGGTCTGTGTCCGACCGTGTGCCCGGCGAACTGCATCCGGCTGGTGGGCGGCGAGGATGACCAGGGCAACCGGTACCCCATCGTGTACGAGATCGACGAATTCCGCTGCATCTTCTGCGGGATGTGCCAGGAGGTCTGCCCGGTCGAGGCCATCCATGTCGGGCAGCACTTCGAGAACGCGGAATACACCCGCGACCGATTCGTTTACGACCTGGATCGGCTCATGGAACAAGACCATCCCGTGACGTTGCTCTGGGACCCCGCCGACCCGAGATCCGAGTGACATGAGCCTCATCCTGTTCTATGTATTCGCCGCCGTGGCCATCGGGGGCGGTCTCGGGGTGGTTCTGGCGAAGAGCCCGGTGGGGAGCCTGCTCTTCATGGTCGCCACGCTGGCGAGCCTCGCGGGGACGTTCGTTCTCCTCGAGGCCCACTTCCTCGCGGCGATTCAGGTGATCGTGTACGCTGGCGCCATCATGGTGCTGTTCCTTTTCGTCATCATGCTGCTGAATCTGGGGCATGATTATCAAAGGGACCTGAAGAGCGGAGGCTTCGCCGTCCTTTCCTTCGCCGTAGTTGGCGCGGTAGCGGGCTTGTTGGCTCGAAGCATTCTCGGCGCCGACGGTCTGACGGAGGGTCCCGGCGGGGCGGCGATCGACGCCGCCCTCCAGGAGCACGGCGTGGTGGGCGCCATCGCCCAACCGCTCTACACAGACTACGTGGTGCCCTTCGAGATCACCGGCATCCTCCTCCTGGTGGCCATTGTAGGAGCCATCGTTCTGGCCAAGAGAAGGGTCGAACCATGATCACTGAAGCGCTCGTCGTCAGCGCGATCCTCTTCGTTCTGGGAACAGTCGGCGTCCTCGTGCGCCGCAACGCCATCATCATGTTCCTGTGTATCGAGCTTCAGCTCAACGCGGTGAACCTGGCGTTTGTGGCCTTTTCCAGGATCGTCGGGATCGAGGGACAGCTCTTCGTGTTTTTCGTGATGACCGTCGCAGCGGCCGAAGCGGCCGTCGGGCTCGCCATCATCATCTCGATCTTCCGGCACTATGAGACGGTCAACGTGAACAACTTCAACCTGCTCAAGTGGTAGCGGCATGCACGCTTCCCTAGCAGCACTCATGTTCCAGGGCGGTGGTTCCCAGTCTGCCGGCGGCGGGCATTTCGAGCCCTTCCTCCCGGGCCTGGTGGTGCTCCTCCCGCTCATCGGCTTCCTCATCAACGGCTTCCTCGCGCTCCAGCACGGGCGATCTTCGGCCGACGCGGTGCGGGCCGGCGGTGAGTTGGATCTGGACGGACCGGGTGGCCGGCCGGCCACCCACACGCTCCCCACCTGGGTCGGCCCGGGAGTGATGCTCGGGGCGTTCCTCATCACCCTCGTGAACTTCTTCGGCATGTTGGGCGCCGAGCTCCACGAGCCGGTGGTGGTGGAGTACTGGACCTGGATCGCCACGGGCACGTTCTCCGTGAGCGCGGCGCTCCAGCTGGACCAGCTCTCGATGATCATGATGCTGGTCGTCACGGGTGTCGGTTTCCTGATCCACGTGTTCAGCGTGGGTTACATGAAGGACGACCCGGGCTACCCGCGCTACTTCGCGTACCTGAACCTCTTCGTCTTCTTCATGCTCGTGCTGGTGATGGGCGCCAGCTACCCGCTGATGTTCGTGGGCTGGGAAGGCGTGGGGCTCTGCTCCTACCTCCTCATCGGCTTCTGGTTCGGGGATCGAGAGAAGGCCGATGCCGGGAAGAAGGCCTTCATCGTCAACCGCATCGGCGACTTCGGCTTCCTGGTCGCCCTGTTCCTGCTCTACGCGACCTTCGGCACCCTGGACTTCGTGGGGGTCTTCGGAGAAGCAGAGGGCGCCCTGACGTACGGTGGCGGGGTTGTGACGGCCATCACGCTCTTCTTCCTCCTGGGTGCCGCCGGGAAGAGCGCGCAGATCCCGCTGTACGTCTGGCTCCCAGACGCCATGGCGGGCCCGACGCCGGTGTCGGCGCTCATCCATGCCGCGACCATGGTCACCGCCGGTGTATACCTCGTGGCGCGGTCGTCCGTGATCTTCGCCCTGTCCCCGGTCGGGAGCGCGACCGTGGCCGGTGTGGGCGTCCTCACGGCGCTGTTCGCGGCGACGATCGCCCTGAAGCAGAACGACATCAAGAAGGTCCTGGCCTATTCCACCGTGTCCCAGCTCGGGTACATGTTCGTCGGAGTGGGTGTGGGCGCTTACGCGGCCGGCGTCTTCCACCTCATGACCCACGCCTTCTTCAAGGCGCTGCTGTTCCTGGGGTCCGGCGCGGTGATCCACGCCATGCACCACGCCTACCATGCCACCCACAGCCACGAAGACGCGCAGGACATGCGTAACATGGGCGGCCTCAAGGCCTACATGCCCATCACGTGGATCACGATGTGGATCGCGACGCTGGCCATCGCCGGCATCTGGCCGTTTGCCGGATTCTTCTCCAAGGACGAGATCATCTGGTACGCCGGAGCCTGGGCAGGGGCGGAGCAGGCGCCGTTCCCCGTGCTTTACACGGTCTATTGGATCCTCGCGCTGGCGGCCGCGATGCTCACGGCCTTCTACATGACCCGGATGATGGTCCTCACCTTCCACGGTCGGAACCGCACCGGCGCAGAGGAGGAGAAACACCTCCACGAGGTCTCTCCGGTGATGTGGGTTCCGCTCGCGGTCCTGGCGGTGCTTCTCCGGTGATGTGGGTTCCGCTCGCGGTCCTGGCGGTGCTCTCGGTCTTCGGTGGCTGGATCAACGTGCCCGAGGCGCTACAGACCGGATGGGCCGGCCTGGGTGGCCTGCTTCCGATGAGCGAATGGCTGCACCACTGGCTGGAGCCGATCACGGCCCAGGCACATCACGTTCAGGAGATGAACCTGGGCGAGTATTCATACTACGCCCCGTTCGGCGGCGGTGAGGCCTTGTGGGCGGCGATCTCCACGGTGGCGGCGGGCATCGTGGTCGTTGCGTCGGTGCGCTTCATCGGCGGCCGGGCCGTCGTCCCCGCCAAAGACGACAAGGAGCCCACCGGCTTCGCCAAGGTGCTCTACAACAAGTGGTACGTGGACGAGTTCTACGACCGCATCATCGTCCAGCCCATCCTTCGAGGCTCTCGCTTCTGTTGGAAGGTGATCGACGCAACCATCATCGACGGTGTCGTGAACGCCGTGGGTTGGGTGTCTCGCGGGTTCGGATGGGGAATCAGCATGTTCCAGACCGGCTCAGTGAACACCTACGCATTCATACTCACCGTCGGCGTCCTGGTCATCCTCGGCGTCTCGATCTTCTAGGAGTCCGACGATGACTGCTTTGCTCGAATCGATCGGCTACGCGAACTGGGCCCTGCACGCGCTCATCTGGCTCCCCGTCCTCGGCATGGGGTTGGTCCTCTGGGCCGAGGAGGAGCGTGCCAAGTCCCTGGCCTTCTGGTGGTCCATCGGCGTGTTCGTCCTGAGCCTCGGCCTCTGGTGGACGTTCGATCCCGGTTACGGCGGCATGCAGATGGAGACGGCGACGCCATGGATCGAGGCCTGGGGCGTGAGCTACGCGCTGGGCGTGGACGGCATCAGCCTGTTCATGGTCCTGCTGACGACGTTCAGCACCTCCGTGGCGATCCTGGGTTCGTTCAACTACATCAAGACTCGGGATCGGGCGTTCTACGCCCTGATGCTCCTGCTCGAGGCCGGGGTCATCGGCGTCTTCGTGGCTACCGATGTGCTTCTCTTCTACATCTTCTTCGAGCTCACCCTGGTCCCCATGTACTTCATCGTGGGGATCTGGGGCGGAGAACGCCGGATCTACGCGGCCATCAAGTTCTTCCTGTACACGGCCTTCGGATCGCTCTTGATGCTCGTGGGCATCCTCTACCTGTACTTCAAGGCGAAGACCTTCCTGGGGGTACCGACCTTCGCTTGGGCCGACCTGCTGCAGGTCCCGCTCACGGGCACTGAGCAACTCTGGCTGTTCAGCGCGTTCGCCCTGGCGTTCAGCGTGAAGGTGCCCGTCTTCCCGCTCCATACGTGGCTCCCCGACGCTCACGTCGAAGCTCCCACGCCCGGCTCCGTCATCCTGGCCGCGGTGTTGCTGAAGATGGGGACGTACGGGTTCCTCAGGTTCCTGTTGCCGCTCTTTCCCGTGGCCGCGCAGCATCCGACCGTCGTGTCCGTGATGCTGGTGCTGGCCGTGATCGGCATCCTGTACACGGCCTGGGTCGCGGCGGTACAACCGGACGCCAAGAAGCTGGTCGCGTACACGTCCGTGGCCCATATGGGCTTCGTGGTCCTGGGCATCTTCGCCCTGACAGTGAACGGCATTCAGGGCGGCTTGGTGGTGATGATCTCTCACGGGATCAGCACGGGGGCCCTGTTCCTCTTGCTGGGCATGCTGTACGAACGGCGTCACACGCGGGTCATCGAGGACTTCGGCGGCCTCGGGCGCGTAGCGCCATGGCTGGCCACCGCGTTCGTCATCACGGCCCTGGCGTCGATCGGACTTCCGGGGACGAGTGGGTTCGTGGGTGAGTTCCTTGCGCTTCTCGGCGCATTCGAGACCCACCCGACCATCGCGGTCGTCGCCACGCTGGGCGTGATCTTCGCGGCGTACTACATGCTCCCGATGGTGCAGAAAATCTTCTTCAACAAGCTTGACAAGCCCGAAAACCGGGAGGTGCCGGACCTTTCCGGGCGCGAAATCGCCGTCTTGGCCCCGCTCGTGGCGCTCATGATCGGCATCGGCTGGCACCCGACGCCCATCTTGGAGCGCATGGAGCCCAGCGTCCGCACAGTTCTCGAGCGCGTCGAGCAAGCAGGAGCGAGCATGGCCGACGGCGCTCCGGCGACGGAGCCCGTCGACACCGGCTCAGCCCTTTCCCAGGACCCCGATGACGCCCCGGCGCTCGTGTCCGGCGAATAACGAAGAGCTACGATGACACTCGACTTCAGCAGATCGCTCCACTACTGGTGGGCTCTCCTCCCCGAGATCGTCCTCTGCGTGGCGGGTATGGCCGTGCTCATCGCCGGCGTTTCCGGCAAGCACGCCCGAGCCGCGGGAGCTCAAGACGGAGACCCGTCCTTCACGTCGGGCAACGAGCTGGGCTGGATCTCCCTTATCGGAATCCTCGCCGCCGCGAGTGTGAACGGGTGGCTGTACGGGATCACCGAGGTGGGCTCCGACAGCATGATCGCGGTCGACCCCTTCCGCCTGTTCGCGAATTGGGTTTTTCTGCTGGGCGCTGCGCTGTCCATCCTCATCTCGTTCGGATACGTCTACCGTCAGCGGTTTCAGGCCGGTGAGTTCTACGCGCTGATCCTTTTCGCCACCGCCGGCATGATGTTCATGGCCGCGGCGCGGGACCTGATCGTCATCTTCCTGGGCCTCGAGCTCATGTCCATCGCCGTCTACGCGCTTACGGCCTTCAATCGGCGGGACCGCAAATCGGCCGAGGCAGGTCTCAAGTATTTCCTGCTGGGGGCCTTTGCCACCGGCTTTCTGCTCTACGGCATCGCGCTGGTCTACGGGTCCGCCGGGAGCACGAACATCACGGCGGTCGCCGCGGCCGTGGAGTCGGGTTCCATACTGTCCGACCGCCTCCTCACGGCCGGGATCGCGATGTTGATCATCGGGTTCGGCTTCA
The DNA here is from genome assembly GCA_039587535.1 of Gemmatimonadota bacterium. Taxonomy (GTDB): domain Bacteria; phylum Gemmatimonadota; class Gemmatimonadetes; order Longimicrobiales; family Gaopeijiaceae; genus JAWLHJ01. The sequence goes on along the minus strand of JBDHIF010000007.1, from coordinate 40,312 downwards.
AGGTGTCCGCCGTCCCGTTCCACATGTGGACGCCGGACGTCTACGAGGGAGCGCCGGCCCCTGTCACGGCCTTCATGGCGGCTGCCGTAAAGGCCGCGGCCTTCGTGGCCTTCCTCCGAATCTTCGTCGTCGCTTTCGGCGGGGTCCAGGAGGCTTGGTCGTCCATTGTCTGGTGGCTCGCAGCCATCACCATGATCGTTGCGAACTTCACGGCGTTGGTTCAGTCCAACGTGAAGCGCATGTTGGCCTATTCCAGCATCGCTCACGGAGGGTATCTCCTGGTCGCCATCACTGCGGCCAACGAGAGCGCCGCCGCAGGGCTTCTATTCTACCTGCTGGTCTATACGCTCATGAACGTGGGCGCCTTCGCCATCGTGATCGGCGTGTCGCATCATTCCGAGCAGCGCCAGCACGTCGAGGACTACGCGGGCTTCGGCTGGGCACAACCCGTTCTGGGCGTATTCCTCACCATCTTCCTGCTATCCCTGGCCGGCTTCCCGGGGACGGGCGGATTCATGGGGAAGATCTACCTGCTCCAGGGTGCCGCGGACGCCGAGCTTTGGACGCTGGCCGTGATCCTGGTTCTCACCACGGTGGCGTCGTACTGGTACTACCTCAGGGTGGCCTGGTTCATGTGGATGCGCCCGGGCACATCCGACGCGGATCATACGGGCGTTGTGGTGCCGCTTCCCATGCAGCTGGCGCTGGTGGCCAGCGTGGCTCTGATCCTCTACACAGGGCTCTTCCCGGGCGCCGCGCTGGACTTCGCGCGAGAGAGTGTGGCGGGACTCGGGAACCTCGGTGACACGGTGGTTGGCATCGCCGGGAGCTGAAGCCCATGGTCGAGCACATCTTCCGGCAGTATGACATCCGTGGCATCGTGGGTCAGGACCTCGACGCCGGCGTCGCCGAGTCCGTGGGCCGTGCCTTCGCGTCAAGCTTGAGAGGCGACACCGGAATCGACGCGCCGACCGTGGTCGTCGGCTTTGACAACAGAGATTCCTCACCCGGACTCGCCTCGGCCCTGGTCACGGGGCTCCGCGCTTCCGGTGCGGACGTGATAGAGATCGGCACGGTGCCCACGCCCGTGCTCTACTGGGCCGAGCAGACTCTCGGCGCGGACGCCGGTATCCAGATCACGGGGTCCCACAATCCCCCGGAGTGGAACGGTATCAAGATGACGGTGCAGGGCGCAGCCCTGTTCGGAGACAGCATCACAGGTCTCAGGGACCGCATCATGACGGGAGGCCTCACCGAGGGTGAAGGGTCTCTCGAGAAGGCGGAGGTGCTGGACCGCTACGTGAAGGACGTGGTGGGCCGCTTCGACCTCGCCCGGCCCGTGCGTGTGGCCATCGACTGCGGCAACGGGACTGGCTCCGTGGTCGCCGAGCGACTGCTGCAGGAGCTCGGAGCGGAGGTCACGCCGCTGTTTTGCGACTCAGACCCTACCTTTCCGAACCACCATCCGGACCCGACCGTAGACGAGAATCTCGAGGACCTCATCCGCGTGGTGAAGGAGGAGGGCCTCGATCTGGGCGTCGCGTTCGACGGTGACGCGGACCGCATCGGGGTGGTCGACGGGAACGGGGAAATCATTAGGGGCGACCTGCTCCTGCTTCTGTACGGGCTGGATTTGCTGGAGAAGCGTGGCCCCGGCCAGAAGCTTGTCTTCGACGTGAAATGCTCCCAGGCCCTTCCGGAGGTATTCGAGGCGGCCGGCGGTGAAGCCATCATGTGGAAAACCGGCCATTCATTGGTCAAGCGAAAGATGAAGGAGACCGGAGCCCTCCTCGCCGGAGAGCTTTCGGGCCATATCATGATCGCCGACGATTATCTGGGGTTCGACGACGCCCTTTACGACGCGTGCCGGCTGGTGGACCTGGTTGGTCGGTCCTCTCGTACCGTAGCCGAGATGGTCGCCGACTTCCCCCGCTACGTTTCCACACCGGAAATCCGTATCGAGGTAACCGAGGAGGAGAAGTGGACGATCGTGGATCAGGCCGTGGAGCACTTCCGCAGCCTCCACGACGTCATCGACGTCGATGGGGTCAGGGTGTTGTTCGGCGACGGCTGGGCGCTGCTCCGCACTTCCAACACCCAGCCGGTGATCGTGGCGAGATTCGAAGCGCGCACCGCCGAGCGCCTGGAAGAGATCCGCTCAGAAGTAGCCGGATGGCTGGAGACGAAGGGCGTCACGTTTTCCGCGTGACGCCGTCCGGCCCCCCGGCTGGCGTCCCACCGTCCACGACGCCTGACACGTGAGCGCGCTCCGGCACTTCGTTGGCACGCTCAGAGGTGGACGCCTCGCCGTCACCCTCCTGGTCCTCGCGGGCGTCCTCCTCCTCGGTGCACGCCTCGCCGCGTCGGCCTACGTCGAGATCCTTTGGCAGCAGTCCACAGGCTATTCAGCCGTCTTCTGGCGACGCGTGGCTTGGAGCTGGGGAACCCGCCTCACTGCGGGCCTCCTCGTGGTAGCCATTGTCTACGCTAACCTCCGTCTCGCCGCTGTGAGCCTCGGGGGCATTCACATTCGGCGACGGTTCGGCAACATCGAGATCTCCGAGCAGCTGCCCGCCAGCTATGTGTCTGCGGCGATCCTCGCCGCCGCCAGCCTGCTCGGTCTCTGGTTCGGCGCCGCGGTACCATCCAATCTCGGCGTGCAGATCGCCGCTATGGTGGGCTCGAGCCCTTGGGGTGTCACGGAGCCGATCCTCGGCCGTGACGTGGGCTACTACGTCTTCGAGCTACCGGTCGTAGCGAGTGCGGTCACCTTCGCCCTGGTCGTGATGTTCTTGGTCTTCACCCTCGTGACCGCGGCATACGCCACGACCGGCGCCGTCCGATGGACCCGCGGGCGTCTCGATGCCCAGGACCTCGCCCGGGCGCACCTGGGGGGCCTCGTAGCCTGCTTTCTACTCGTTCTCGCGTTCAGGATCTGGCTGGGTCGATCGCTCTTACTGCTCGACGGCACTTCGGGCGTTCAGGGGATCTTCGGCTTCGCCGACGCCCAGGCCAGGCTCCCTGCACTCCAGACGTTGGTCGTGATTCTCGTGGTCGGAGCGGGCACGGTCTTCTGGGGAGCATGGAAGGACCGGGGTGTCCCGGTGGTGGTTTCGTTGGTCGCCGTGATTCTCGGGGGAACCATCATCACCCGGCTCTACCCGTCGGTCGTCCAGCGCTTCCAGGTCATCCCCAATGAGCTGGCCCGGGAGACGCCCTACATCGAGCATAACCTCCGATTTACACGGCTCGGATTCGATCTGGACGACCTGGAGCGGCGGCGCTTCGCCTATGCGCCTGAAGCCGGAATTCCAACCGCGCGGGTCCTGGATGGATTCAGCGGGCTCCCGGTCTGGAGCCGGAACACGCTGCTCCAGAGCTTCCGAGCCATCGAAGCGCGTTTCCCGTACTACGACTTCTCCGACGTGACCATCGACCGGTACGACGGCACGTCCGGCTCGTCGGTCGTCGCGGTCTCCGTCCGGGAGATCGACCCCTCGGGCATCCAGGACCCTAGCTGGCAGAACCTGCATCTCAGGGACCTGTACGTCCGCGGTCTCGGCGCGGCCGTGAGCCAAGCAGTCTCCAGATCACCGGAGGCTCGGCCCGAGATGCTGATCTCCGGCATTCCGCCCGAGCGGACCCCTTCCGCCGACGAGCTGCCGGAGCTCCGCCTGGAGAGGCCGGAGGCATACTTCAGCTCCAACCCCCAGCCATACGCGCTGTTGGACCCGGTGGCGCACAGGGGCGAAAGCCCTGAGGGTGAGCTGGACCCACTCCCGGCCGATGACGTCCCGGGTGGCATCGAGATGCGCGGGCGACTTCGAGCAGCCCTCCTGGCTTGGCGCTTCCAGGACGCGAATCTCTTTTTCGCGTCCGACCTGACACCCGAGACCCGTTTCGTCCACCGACGCAACGTGCTGGAGCGGGTACGGGCGGTCGCTCCCTTCCTCCGGTTTCCCGAGGCGCCGCGGGCCATCATCGCCGATGGTCGTATCACGTGGCTGCTGGAGGGGTTCACCGGGACCCGCGCGTTCCCCCTGTCGACGGTGCACACGCTGGGCACACTGCGCTCGCAGGTCAGCTACGTGCGGAGCTCCGTCAAGGTGACGGTGGACGCGGTGACCGGCTCCATCGGGTTCTACCGCATCCCGAACGAAGATCCGTTGGCCGACGCCTACGATGCCGCTTTTCCGGGCCTGCTCCGACCCATCGAAGAGATGCCTTCGACCCTGAGGGACCATGTCCATTACCCCTCAGCGCTCATGGACGTCCAGTCGCGCGTGCTCCTCCAATACCACCAGGAGACGGCTGCGGATTTCCACGGCCAGCAGGACGTCTGGGCCACGGCTCAGCAACAGGCCGAGAGCACGACACCGGTCCGGTATACGCCCGAGTACGGACTCTACCTGTTCCCAGGCGACCTGGCCCCCCGATTCAACCTCACCACCGTCTTCGTTCCAGCCGGACGGCAGAACCTGACGGGGGTGCTGGCCGGACGCACGGACGCGACGGGTGTCCCGGAGCTCGACCTCCTTGATGTGGCCGTAGCCGACCAGGTCCCCGGTCCGAGGCAGATCGAGGCGCTCGTGGAACAGGACCCGATCATCTCGCAGCAGTTCGCCCTATGGCGAAGCGGAGGGAGCGAGGTCTGGACAGGGCACCTCCATCTTCTGCCGATCGACGGACGGATGTTCTACATGGAGCCGGTCTTCCTCGCGGCAGAATCGAATGCCATTCCCGAGCTCCGCCGGTTCCTGGTGAGCGACGGGCGTCGGATCGTGATGACCGAGCAGCTCGCTGAAGGTGTGACGTTGCTGGCCGGCGGGGCGGGCGAGATCCCCAGTGCCGTATCCGAGCCGGGTGCGGTACCCACGCCCGGGACGGACCCGCTGTGGCCGCAGGAGGCCCTGAATCTCCTCGAGCGCGCGGACGACCGGGCGAGGGCGGGGGACTGGGAAGGATACGGGGCGGCCCTGGCAGAGCTACGAGCTTTCCTGGAAGGGCTGCGCGACGCCGATGGATCCGGGGCCGCCGTTGATCGACCTCCTGGGGCCTGGTAGCTTCTACCGTCTTTTTCCCCGTCCGCCGGGCGCATCATCCGCCGGATGGGCCTTTTCGCTCCACGAAACCAAGCGCGCATGAACATCCACGAGTATCAGGCGAAAGAGCTCTTTCGAGCGGCCGGGATACCGGTCCCTCCGGGGGAGATCGCCACGTCCCCGGCGGACGCAGAGGCCATCGCCCAGAAGTACGGGGGCATGGTCGTCGTCAAAGCCCAGGTCCACTCCGGTGGTCGAGGAAAGGCCGGGGGTGTGAAGCTTGCCAAGACGCCTGCCGAAGCGCGCGAGCACGCCCAGAACATCCTCGGGATGCAGATCAGCGGCTTGACGGTGGAGAAGGTTCTGGTCACTCCAGCCGAGGACATCGAGACCGAGGCATACGTCGGCGTGCTCGTGGACCGGAAGGAGCAGGCCGCGACGTTCATGGTTTCTGCTGAGGGTGGCGTCGATATCGAGGAAGTGGCGCACACGAACCCCGACGCCATCAGGACCTTCGCGGTAGACCCCCGCTACGGGCTCCTCCCGCACCAGGCCCTTTGGCTGGCCAACACGCTTTACGATGATCCGAGCCTCATGAAGCAGGCGTCGAAGATCATCGGCCAGCTCTATCAGGCCTTCCAGAGCAATGGTTGCTCCATGGCGGAGATCAACCCGCTCATCACCACGCCCGCCGGCGAGGTCAAGGCTATCGACGCGAAGGTCACCATCGACGGCAACGAGCTCTTCCGCCTCCCTGCAGTCGCCGAGATGCGGGACAGCTCCGCCGAGCCCCCGTCGGAGACGAAGGCGCGCGAGGCGGGCCTCTCCTACGTGAAGCTCGACGGCAACGTCGGGTGCTGCGTGAACGGCGCAGGCCTCGCCATGGCCACCATGGATCTGGTGAAGTACTACGGCGGTGAGCCGGCGAACTTCCTGGACATCGGTGGCTCGTCGAATCCGGACAAGGTGGTGTCCGCCCTGGAGATCATCACGTCAGATCCTAACGTGAAGGTGATCCTCTTCAACATCTTCGGCGGCATCACCCGCTGCGACGACGTGGCCAAGGGCATCGTCGAGGCCATGAAGCGCATCGACATCCAGATTCCCATCGTGATCCGGCTCACGGGCACGAACGAAAAAGAAGCACTCGAGATCCTCGCCGACGCAGGGTTCTCCGCGTACACGTCCATGGACGATGTCGTGGAGAAGGCCGTCGAGCTGGCGGGGGAGGCGTAACCGATGGCCATCTTCATCGATAAGAACACGAAGCTCGTCGTTCAGGGCATCACCGGCCGCGACGGATCCTTCCACACTTCCCAGATGATCGAGTACGGCACGCAGGTCGTGGCCGGCGTCACTCCGGGCAAGGGCGGCCAGACCTTTGACGGCCCTGGGGGGAAGGGCGTCCCGATCTTCGACTGCATGGATGAGGCTGTCGAGGCCACCGGAGCGAACACCTCCGTGATCTACGTGCCCCCGGCGTTCGCCGCGAGCGCCGTCATGGAAGCCGTCGACAGCGGCGTCGACCTGGTCGTGGCCATCACGGAGGGTGTCCCCGTTCTGGACATGGCTCGCGCCCACGCGTTCGCTGCGGATCGTGGGGTCCGCATCCTGGGACCGAACTGCCCAGGACTCCTATCGCCCGGACAGTCGAAGGTGGGCATTCTTCCTGCGCAGATCGTGGAAGAAGGACCCATCGGCGTCGTGTCGCGGTCCGGGACCCTGACCTACGAGGCAGTCTACCAGCTCACCAGCGTCGGGCTCGGCCAGACCACGTGCGTCGGCATTGGTGGCGACCCGCTCATCGGGACGAATTTCATCGATTGCCTGGAGGCTTTCGAGGCCGACCCGGACACCAAGGCCGTCGTCATGATCGGCGAGATCGGTGGGACGGACGAGCAGGAAGCCGCGGCATATGTGAAGGGGAACCTCTCGAAGCCCGTAGTAGGCTTCATCGCGGGTCAGACAGCTCCTCCGGGGCGCCAGATGGGCCACGCCGGCGCCATCATCAGCGGCTCCGCCGGTACGGCCGAGGAGAAGATGAAGGCCTTCGAAGACAACGGGATCGCAGTCGCCAAACGTCCCAAGGATATCGTCGGTCTCATCCAGGACGCTCTGGGTTGAACCGAGTCCTACAGGAACGGAGGGGTCGTCACGGGAGACCGTTTCCCAGGCGACCGCACACCAGCATGGATGAAGAGCTACGCGTAGAGCACGCGCTGACCGCGATTCGATATCGGGTGTACCCGGATACCCCGTTCGACGAGGTCCTCGACCTCATCGTTCGGCGCCAGCTGCACGCCCTGCCAGTGGTGGGCGAGGACTACGAGGTGCTGGGCATCATCACGACGGGTGATGCATTGAAGGCGCTGGTCGCACGCACACGGGCCGGCGAGGGTCGCGGCGCGCGTCCGGGCCTCAGGGCGCGCGACGTCATGACACGCACGGTCCTGTGCGTGTCGGAGGATCAGATCCTCAGCGAGGCTGCGCAAATGATGGCGAATCGCGACGTGGAGCAGCTCCCGGTCGTCCGGGAAGGAACGCTCGTCGGATTCCTCACCAGAGACGCGCTGCTGCTCGCCCTGCAGGGCCAGACAGGCAACGAAGAACAACAAGATTCAAGCGACGAGGAAGCATGAGCCAGACGTTGGCGATCATCAAGCCGGATGCCGTGAATTCAGGAAAGGCGGGGAAGATCCTGGCCCATCTCGAGGGCGCAGGCTTCTCCGTGAGGGCGATGCGATTGGTTCGCCTCGACACCGAGCAGGCACGAGCATTCTACCAGGTCCACGAGGGGCGGCCGTTCTATGACGAGCTCGTGTCTTTCATGACGTCGGGGCCCGTCATTCCGTTGGTGCTCGAGGCGGACAACGCGGTCCCACGCCTACGGGAGACCATCGGCGCCACGGACCCCGCCGAGGCCGCTGAAGGGACTGTTCGCAAGCTCTACGCAGAGTCCAAGGGGCGGAACGCCATCCATGCATCCGACTCCGATGAGAACGCGGCTCAGGAGATCGCGTTCTTCTTCAGCGAGTCGGAGCGGATTCGCCTACGCCCCTGAGCTTCGAGACCCGCCCTGGGGGGCGTGTCGACACAAACGACCGGGAGGTAGACATTTCCTCTCGGAAGGCTAGCTTTCAGGACTATGCTTGAGGTTCCGCTCAGTCGCCTGCAGCGCGAAGCCAGCGTTGAGGTGGACGCACGCGTTCCCGCCGACCACGCAATGTGGGAAGGGCTGGGGATGGAGTGGGTTGGCCCGGTGGATGTGCATCTCGGGGTATCTCTCGCCGGTTCCGGCGAGGTCATCGCCCGAGGTCACGTGCATGGGACGTTGGCGCAGGCCTGCCGACGATGCCTCGAGCCGCTGGAACGAGCGTTCGACGAAGACGTCACGATCGTCTTCGTCGACGAGAAGGGAGCTGAACAGGAGGACGTCGAGAGCGGGGGCACCCGGGTCATCGGGGCATCCGTCTCGGAGTTGGATCTGAGTGGTCCGGTGCGCGAGGAGGTCTTCCTCGCGATCGAGCCCTACGTTGTGTGTCATCCAGAGTGCAAAGGTCTTTGCCCCGGGTGTGGCGCGAACCTGAACGAAGGGACGTGCTCGTGCTCGGCGGAGGAAGCCGACCCGCGATGGGACGCGCTCAGGAAGCTCAAGGAGAAGTGAAGAGAGATCATGGCCGTTCCAAAGAAGCGCACGTCGAAGCAGCGCAAGCGTAAGCGCCGGACGCACTACAAGGCTGAGGGCGTGACCGTCCACACGTGCCCGAAGTGCTCCGACCCCAAGATCCCGCACCGGGTGTGCCCGAGCTGCGGGCACTATCGCGACACCCAGGTCCTGGACGTCGACATCGACTGATCTGGCCCCGGACCGGGCGCGCCGGCCGGCCCCGGTCGGTCGTGTTCCCGTCGCCGTCATGTTCCCGCGCTGCGACACGCCCGCCCGAGGACTCTCGGGCAGGGCGCCGTAACGTACGCCCCACTCGACAACCGGGACGGATCCGTGCGAATCGTACTCGACGCCATGGGTACAGACGACGCTCCGAGCGCGGAGGTCGCAGGTGCTCTGGAAGCGCTGCGCTCGTTCGACGAGGATGTGGAGGTCGTGCTCGTCGGTGACGAGAAGATCATCTCCGCTGAGCTGGATCGGCACGGGCCGCGCCCCGAGAGGCTCTTGGTCCACCACGCCCCCGACCAGGTAACCGCTGAAGATCCGCCTGCTTCGGTCCTTCGACGGAAGCCTGATTCGTCGATCGCAGTGGGATTGCGCCTCCACCAGACAGGGGAAGCGGACGCGTTCGTCAGCGCAGGATCCACCGGCGCCGTCATGGCGGGCTCGTTGTTCATTCTCCGCCCGCTCCCAGGAGTCGCCCGCCCAGCCATCGGAACGATCCTTCCGACGGCCCAGGACCCGTGTCTGCTCTTGGACGCGGGTGCGAACGTCGACTGCAAGCCTCACCATCTGGTCCAATTCGCACGACTTGGACACACCTATGCCCAGGACTTGATGGGCCGCCCCGAGCCACGAGTGGGGCTCCTCAACATCGGTGAGGAGCCGGAGAAGGGTGACGAGCTCACCCTGGAAGCGCACCGGCTGCTCTCGGAGCAACATGGCCTGAGGTTCATTGGCAACATCGAGGGCCGGGACATTATCCAAGGCGCCTGCGACGTCGTGGTTTGCGACGGCTTCGTGGGCAATGTGCTTCTGAAGTTCTACGAGTCCGTCGCCGCGTTTATCGTGGGCCTCTTGAAGAAGGAGCTCCACGACATCGGAAGCCGCGGCCAGGAATTGGAGCATGTGTTCAAGGTCCTGGATTACGCCGAATACGGGGGTGCCCCGTTGCTTGGGGTAGGCGGAGTATCGATCATCTGTCACGGAGGATCACCGCCGAAGGCGATCCGAAACGCCCTCGCAGTAGCCGCACGCGCGGTCCGGTCCGGGATGGTTCGGCACAGCGCCCGCAATCTGTCCGACACCGCCGACGCGAAGGAGTAATGGATGACGACGCCGACCCCGATGGTGAAGATCGTGGCGACGGGCCGGTACCTTCCGGACAACCGCGTCACCAACGAAGACCTGACCGAGCTCTTCGACACCTCCGACGAGTGGATCCGGACTCGGACGGGTATCAGCGAGCGAAGGATCGAACGGCGACCGGAGTTCGGGGCGGCCCACATGGGCGCGGAAGCCGCTCGGCGGGCCATGGCCAAGGCAGGCGTGGAGCCGGGCGAGGTGGACATCCTCATCCTGTCCACAGCCACACCCGACCGCCTTCTGCCGTCCACGGCTTGTGACGTGCAGGCCATCTTGGGCTGCAGCAATGCCGTAGCCTTCGACCTGAGCGCGGCTTGCACCGGGTTCATCTACGGCGTGAGCATGGCCGAAGGATACCTGGCTGCGGGCCGGGGGGAGGTGGCGCTCGTGGTCTCGACGGAGAAGATGAGCGCGATCCTGGACTGGGAGGACCGCTCGACCGCCGTCTTGTTCGGGGACGGGGCGGGTGCCGCGGTGCTCCGTCCGAGCGAGGGAGACAGCGGCATCCTCTCCAGCCACCTTCGCTCGGACGGCAACCTTGCGGAGCTTCTGTATCGGCCTGCGGGCGGCGCCATCGATCCATTGAGCCACGACGTGCTCGACGAGCGACGGCATCTCATGCGCATGGAGGGCAGGGAGATCTTCAAGAACGCCGTGCGCTCGATGGCAGAGGGATGCGACGTCGCCCTCCAGAAGGCCGGCCTCACCGCCGACGACGTGAATCTCCTCGTGCCGCACCAGGCGAACATCCGGATCATTCAGTCCACGGCCAAGTACGCCGGAATTCCGATGGACCGGGTTTACGTCAACGTGAATCGTTACGGCAACATGAGCTCGGCATCGATCCCGGTGGCGCTGGACGAGGCTCTCGAGGAGGGGCGCATTGAGCCGGGTGACAACATCCTCACGGTCGCGTTCGGAGCCGGCCTCACCTGGGGCGCCATCGCCATGCGCTGGTAGGCTGCGCCCCTCCACGAACCCTCACGTCCGACCCCATACTCGTATGTCACTAGCGCTGATCTTCCCCGGACAGGGATCTCAGACCGTGGGCATGGCCCGTGCGCTCGCCGAGGCCGAACCCATTGCCGCGGAAACGCTCCGACAGGCCGACGAGATTCTCGGGTTCCCCCTCTCCGATCTCATGGCAGACGGCCCGGAGGACGAGCTCACGGCCACCAAAACCGCCCAACCAGCCATCCTGACCCACTCCGTGGCCGTGCTGCGGGTGGTCAGGGATCGCCTGGGCCCCGTGGCCTTCGCAGCCGGCCACTCACTCGGTGAGTTCAGCGCTCACGTGGCGGCCGGAACGCTCTCCTTCGAAGACGCTCTCCAGGCGGTACGCCTCCGCGGAGAGCTCATGTACGAAGCGGGCGTGGAGCGACCGGGTACGATGGCCGCGGTGCTGGGTCTCGATGAAGATACCATCCAAAAGGTCTGTGCCGAGGTGGACCGCGGAACCTGCGTCCCCGCGAACTTCAACTCGGCGGGACAAGTGGTCGTGAGCGGCGACGTCGAAGGCGTGGAGCGCTTCGCCGAACTCGCGCCCAAGGCCGGGGCGAAGAGGGTCGTCATGCTCAACGTGTCCGGGGCCTTCCATTCTCCTCTGATGGAGCCGGCGGCAGAGGGACTGAGTCGCTACCTGGACGGCTTGGAGTTTGCGGATCCGGAGATTCCGGTGGTCTCGAACGTGACCGCCGGGTCGGTCACCACGGGTGTGGAAGCTCGTGAGCTCCTGGTCCAGCAGCTCACGTCACCGGTCCGTTGGGCGGCCTCCATTACCGCGATGGTCTCCTCCGGTGTCGACCGCTTCCTCGAGCTCGGTCCCGGGAGGGTCCTCAGTGGACTCAACCGCCGTAACGCCAAAGGCATCCCATCGGTGAGCGTTGGGGAGCCGGAAGACCTCGACGGTATTCAGGAGATCCTGGCATGAGCGTCAAGGAGCTGGACGGCAGCATCGCATTGGTCACCGGAGGCTCCCGGGGGATCGGGCTCGCGATCGCAAAAGCGCTGGCCCAAGCCGGTGCCAGCGTGGCGATCATCGGCCGCAACGGCCATCGAGCCCAGGAGGCGGCAGCATCGCTCCCGGGGGAGGGACACAAAGGGTACTCGTGTGACGTCGGAGATGCAGACCAAGTCACCACGACCGTGAAGGCGATAGAATCGGACCTCGGACCCGTAGGCATCCTGGTGAACAACGCCGGGATCACGCGTGACAACATCCTCCTCCGTATGAAGGACCAGGACTTCGACGACGTCATCGCCGCAAACCTCAAAGGTCCATTTCTCTTCACCAGGGCGGTGGCTCGCGGAATGATGAAGCGGAGGAGCGGCTCGATCCTGAACATCACGTCCGTGGTGGGGCTCACCGGGAACGCGGGGCAGGCCAACTACGCGGCCTCGAAGGCCGGGCTCGTCGGCATGACCAAGAGTGTGGCTAAGGAGCTTGCCTCTCGGGGGGTCCGCTGTAACGCACTGGCCCCCGGATTCATCCGCACTGACATGACCGAGGCGCTCACCGAGGATCAAGTGGCGAACCTTCAGTCGTCCATCCCCCTGGGAAGCCTCGGGGAGCCCGAGGACGTGGCCGAAGTGGCGCGGTTTCTCGTAGGACCGGGAGCGCGCTACATTACCGGCCAAGTCATCGCCGTCGACGGCGGCATGGTGATGTAAGAACACCCCTACAGCTTCATATCGACCAAGGAGGAGACATGAGTGAGCCCACCGAGGCGCGGGTTCGAGAGATCATCATCAACGAGCTGGGCGTCGAGCCCGAGAAGGTGACCAACGACGCTTCGTTCGTAGAGGATCTCGGAGCGGACTCGCTGGACACGGTTGAGCTCGTCATGGCGTTCGAAGAGGAGTTCGGGGTGGACATTCCCGACGAGGACGCTGAGCAGATGAAGACCGTCGGCGACGCGATCGAGTACCTGAAGAAGCACTCCGAAGGCTGATCACGCCCTGGGGCACCCGAGGCATACCGAGCAGATGGGCACCACGAAGAGTCGCGAACCGCGGAGGGTCGTCGTCACGGGCATGGGCGTCGTCTCACCTGTAGGCAACGACGTTCAAACGATGTGGGACAACCTCGTCGCGGGCGTGAGCGGCGGCGGGCCGGTTACGCACTGGGAGGCGACAGAGGATTTCGCGTGCCGCATCGCATGCGAGGTGAAGGACTTCGACCCCCTCGACTTCCTCGACAAGAGGGAGGTGCGACGGCACGATCGTGTCTCCCAGTTCGCCATCGCCGCATCCCTTCAGGCCCTTTCGTCGGCGGGCATGGAGACGCTCCCGGACTCCGTCGACGGGGAGCGCGTCGGCGTCGTGTTCGGAAGTGGGATCGGGGGCATTTCCACCTTCGAGGAGCAACACAAGAAGCTTCTCGCCCACGGGCCGAAGCGGGTCAGCCCGTTCTTCATTCCGATGTTCATCCCGGATATCTCCGCGGGTCTCATCTCGATGAGGTGGGGCCTGCGAGGTCCGAACTACGCGACAGTATCAGCGTGTGCCTCGTCGGCGCACGCTATCGGCGACGCCGCTCGACACATCTCCTACGGCGACGCGGACGTCATGGTCGCGGGAGGAGCCGAGGCTACGATCACTCCGATGACCTTCGCGGGCTTCTCGTCGATGAAGGCTCTCTCCACGCGCAACGACGACCCATCGGGCGCGAGTCGCCCGTTCTCGGCCGACCGCGACGGGTTCGTCATGGGCGAAGGCGCGGGTGCGCTGGTTCTGGAATCGTTGGAGCACGCCGAAGCCCGGGGAGCTGAGATTCTGGCCGAAGTGGCGGGGTACGGGTTGTCTGGTGACGCATACCACATCACCGCGCCGCCACCGGAAGGCGAGGGGGCTCAGGCCGCGATGCGCATGGCACTCCGGAACGCCGACGCGTCAGGGGACGACGTGGACTACGTGAACGCCCACGGAACCTCCACGATGGCCGATGCCATCGAGACGCATGCCATCAAGCAGGTCCTCGGTGCACGCGCGCACGAGATCGTGGTGGGGTCCACGAAGTCCGCCACGGGCCATCTGCTGGGGGCCGCCGGCGCCCTCGAGGCCATCGTCTCCATCCTGGTGACCCGAACCGGTGTGATTCCGCCCACGATCAACTTCCAGGGCCCCGATCCGGCTTGTGACCTCGAATACGCCCATGGCGGTGCGTTGCAGCGCCCCGTCGACTTGGTCCTGTCGAACTCGTTCGGCTTCGGTGGCCACAACGTCTGCCTCGCCCTCCGTAAGTGGGATTGACGCCAGGAGCCTTGGTGGCGTGAGGGTCGGCACTGGGTACGACTCGCATCGGTTCGATCCAGAGCGGCCCCTGATACTGGGCGGCGTGCGGATCCCGGACCACCCTGGCTTGACAGGCCACTCCGACGGAGACGCAGTGGCCCATGCCGTGATCGACGCCGTGTTGGGCGCCGCCGGCCTGGGAGACGTAGGGGCGCTGTTTCCGCCCGGTGACGACCGCTGGAAGGACGCAGACTCCATCAACCTCCTCCGCCGCGCGATCGAAGTCGTGCACGCCGGGGGATTCGACGTCGTGAACGTGGACGCGACAGTGGTGTGTGAGAGCCCGCGCGTGGGGCCCCATGTGACCGCCATGCGAGAACAGCTCGCGAAAGCCATGCGCGTGGCACCCGAGGTCGTCTCGGTGAAGGGGAAGACGAATGAGAAGATGGGCTGGATCGGCCGTGGCGAAGGAATCGCCGTGCACGCCGTCGCCCTCGTTGACCGGTCAGCACCCAACCGGAGCTGACCGGGGGAGCCGAAACCCCTGGCAGGGCATATGAGCGACCTGCTCGACTGGATGCTGAGTATCCCGGATGCGGTCGCTTACCTGCTCCTCGGGTTAGGCGCGGCCGTCGAGAACGTCGTACCGGCGATCCCCGCCGACACGTTCGTGGCGCTCGGCGGCCTCCTGTCGGCGATCGGCACCCTGGACGCCTGGATGATCTTCCTGGTGACATGGATCTGCAACGTCACGTCCGCGCTCATCATGTACCGGATCGGGTACACCCACGGTCCGTCGTTCTTCGAGCACGGCTTCGGTCGGAGGCTCCTGGCGCCGCATCAGATGACACGCATGAGCGGGTTCTACGAGCGGTGGGGTCTCTTCGCCATCTTCTTCACGCGGTTCCTTCCGGGCCTGCGCGCGATCGTGCCGATCTTCGCTGGAGTCACCCTCAACGGGTTCGTACCCGTCGCGGTCCCGTTGGCCGTGGCGTCCGCCATCTGGTACGGCGGGCTCGTTTGGCTCGGTGTGTTCGCCGGGCGAAACCTTCAGGTTCTCTCGTCGGTGTTGGGGCGCCTCAACGAGACGCTGGCGCTCGTCGCCCTGGTCCTCGTTGTCGTCGTCGGGCTCTGGTGGTGGCGTACCAGACACCCACCCGATGAGTGACGCCGAGCGAGCGTTCCGAATCGATCTATTCCGCGAGCATATGGTCTTCGAGCGGGGCCTCTCCGAGCGGACCGTCGAAGCGTACCTGCGAGATTTGAGGAAGCTCCTCACGTACCTCCGGGAGGAACGGGTCCCCGGGCCCGATCTCGTGCGCCCGGATCAGCTCCGAGGCTGGATCTACTCGCTGCGGGACCAGGGGTTGGCTGCCACATCCATTCGGCGAGCGCGGTCGGCGGCACGTACGTATTTCGGGTTCCTGCTCTCGGAGGGTGTCCTCGACCAGGACCCCACCGAGCTCCTACAAGCGCCGAAGGCTGCGCGCAAGCTCCCTGACCACCTGACTGTGGGGGAAACCCGGCGCCTCCTGGAAGCACCCGATCCGGGCCACGATCTCTACTGGCGAGATCGCGCCATCTTGGAGGTCCTTTACGCTTCGGGCATGCGCGTTTCCGAGCTCACCGGTCTGACGCTGACACTCCTGGATCTCGACGAAGGGTTCGCCACGGTGTTCGGAAAGGGCGCCAAAGAGCGGTTCGTTCCGCTGGGCGCGCCAGCGCTCCGGGCGCTCGGACGCTACCTGGCCGACATACGTCCGCGCCTGGATCGCGGACGCGGCGAGGGTGTCGTGTTCCTCACCGCGCGCGGGAGGCCGATAGGCCGTGAGACCGTCTGGCGGGTGGTCCGGAAGGCCGCCGCTGGAGCCGGGTTGGATCGGGACATCTCGCCCCACACCCTTCGGCACACTTTCGCCACCCACCTCGTCGAAGGAGGCGCCGACCTGGCTGCCGTTCAGGAGTTGCTCGGACACGTGGACATCAGTACGACGGAGATCTACACCCACCTGGACCGGACGTATCTCCGCGACGTCCACCGCCGCTTTCACCCCCGCCGCTGAAGTGCATACCCCCGACCCGCCGCTCGAGCGAGCCACGGCTCCAACAGGACCGGCCAGCGGGTGTCACACCGCAAGGCAGCGCCGTCTTTCAGATCAGGTCACGGCTGCACGCCGGTCGCCGTCTCGGCTGTCGTCGCGCGCTCGGCCTCTCGGAAGAGTTCTGCCTGGGAAGTCGTGGTGTTCAGCAGCCGGATGGCTTCATCGAGCACGGGGTCCCGCTCGCGCCGAACCGTAGTCTCGGCGCCGAGGTCGTCCATGCGCTGGGCCGCGGCGATGCGCACCCGCCAATCCAGGTACTCCAGGATCTCCTGGTCTTCCAGCAACGAGGCATCCAACCCACCAGCCACGAGTTGCCCCGTGAATTCCTGGAACTCCTGCGGCGTTAGCTCCGGATCCCCTCCGGTCGCCCGGCGCTCGGCAGCGATGTCGAATCCGTACTCCACCACTCGCTGTGCGAGCGGGAACTCGGCGTCGATGGTGGCCCTCAGGAACTGCTGCTCGGCAGTGGAGAGCGTGTCATCCTGCAACGCCACATCCGGGAAGATCCCGCCACCGTCGACCAGAGTGCGACCCGCCGGAGTCATGACGCGCCGGAGCGTGTCCACATCCTCGTCGAGCGGTCGCATTTCATTGTCACGCGCCCTCTGCAGCGACCGTCCAAGCGGCGTAAGCCACGAGCCCGTAGTGAAGCGGAGCCGTCGTCCGTGCGGGAGGGGCATCACAGTTTGTACCACCCCTTTCCCGAATGTCCGCTGCCCCAGGACCAACGCGCGGTCATAGTCCTGGAGTGCGCCCGCCAAGATCTCGGCACCCGACGCGGTGAACTCGTCGACCAGCACGACAATCGGAAGGTCAGGAACGAGTTGTGGCCACCGGTCCGTGAACGAATCGGTATCGGTTCTCGATGCCTGACCGCCGGGGGCCCGCTGAACCGTGCTGGCCAGGGTGGACCCGGGCTCGAGGAAGAGGTCCGCCAGCATCAGAGACTCGTCGAGGAACCCGCCCGGGTTCCTACGAAGGTCGATGATGAGCCCGCGGTGCCCCTGCAACTCCTGAAGCGCCTCGTTCATCTCCCTGGCTGCGTTCCTCGCCACGCGGTCCATCATGACGTAGCCGATACCACCATCGAGCACCCCGTAGCTGACGGCGGGGACGTGCACTTCCTCACGCGTGATGTCGAACGAGAAGGGTTCGTCGTAACCCCGTCGCTTGATGTCGACGTTTACGGACGTGCCCGCTGGGCCGCGGATGGAATCTGCCGTCATGCCGGTGGTCCAACCGGACGCGTCGTTCCCGTTCACCCCAACGATGACGTCACCGACGACGATCCCCATCTGGTTCGCCGGGAAACCGCGGAAGACGCCCGTGACGGTCACCTCGTCGTTCAGGAGCGTGATCTGGAGGCCGATGCCGGAATAGTTTCCCGTGGTCTCCTCCTCCCACTCGTTCGCCTCCTGAGGCGTGAAGAGCTCCGCGTAGGGATCGTCCAGTGCCGAGATGAGGCCGTCGATCGCCGCTTCCCACAGGAGCGAGTCATCGAACTCTTCCATGTGCATGCTGGAAATGGCGTCGACGGCTGACGTCAACACGTCGGCGGTCCTCTCCGCGTCCCCTACGACGGTCCGGTCGTCCGACTCTCCTTGCTGAGCGTGGAGGTCAGCGGCTCCTACCGCGAGGAGAAGCGTGGCGGCTACGGCGATTCGATTCTTCATGGGGCGCCCTTTGCGTCGTACGGTGCGAGACGGCTGTTCTTAAGACCCCTGGGGAGACGGGTCGTTCCTCACGGTGCGAGGTGATCGATATGGACTGCAACACCCGCGCCAAACAGATACCTTTCCGACGTGCCCCATAAACCTGCTGCCCGGCATCAGCCCATGCGCTCAGGACACGCGTCGACGCCCCTTCGCGTCGGACTCGCACAGATGAAACCAAGGAAGGCCGACGTCCAGGTGAACCTGGAGCACGTCCGTACGCTGCTCACGCGACACGCCACCGAGCTGGACGTCCTGCTGCTCCCGGAGACCTGTCTCAGCGGGTACTTCCTGGAAGGGGGTGTGGCCGAAGTCGCCGTGACGGTGGAATCACTGGTTAAGGCCCTGGGACCTCCCGCCCCCGGAGCGCCCGACGTAGCCCTGGGCTTCTACGAGCGCTGGAATCGCAGGATCTACAACAGCGCTTGCTACCTGGAGCCGGACGGAGAGACGTGGCGGATCCGGCACGTGCACCGGAAGATGTTCCTGCCCACCTACGGCGTCTTCGACGAGAGCCGCTTCGTGGAGGCCGGGGCGTCGGTACAGGCCTTCGACACCCGCTTTGGACGCTTCGGCATGCTGGTCTGCGAAGACGCGTGGCACAGCCTCACAGGGACGATCCTCGCGGTGGGCGGTGCGGAGCTGATCCTCGTTCCGAGCGCGTCTCCATCCCGGGACTTCCGCCCCGGGAACGACGGACGACCGGCGAACCTCCGCCGCTGGGATCATCTGGCACCGGGCATGGCGGCGGAGCATGGCGTATTCGTCGCCGTCGCCCAGCTCGCGGGCTCCGAGGGGGGAAAGCTGTTCCCCGGTGGATCTCTAGCCGTGGGCCCTGATGGCAGCGTCCTCGGCCGAGGCCCACTCTACGAGGAAGGCGTCACCATCATCGCCATGGAGGCGGGTGCTATCGAACGATCCCGGAGCGCGGCCCCGCTCCTCTCAGACCTCGAACGGATGCTCCCGCGCCTGGAGCGCTCGCTGCAGCTGGCTCACGCCAGCGCCGAGTCCCGGCATCGGGGAGAAGAGGGCCCCGTCGCCTCGGTTCCGTTCGTGGGACGGCTCTCAGCCGAGGGTGAAGAGACCGCGGCCCGCACGCACGAGCCCTCCCTGGAGCTGGATCTGCCGCTCGTCGAGCGGACCTTGGTGGAGTTCATCCGCGAGGAGGTGCGTCGCCGGAGAAACTTCGACCGCGTCGTCGTCGGCGTGTCAGGCGGTGTCGACTCGGCTGTCTCGCTGTTCCTCGCCTGCCGAGCCCTGGGGCCTGAGAACGTGCACGGCTTCCGCCTGCCGTACCGTACCTCCAGTCAGGAGAGCCTCGATCATGCGGCCCTGGCCCTGGAGGCCGTGGGTGCACACAGCAGTACGATCGACATCTCGGAGCCCATCGATCGATACGTCGAGGAGTACGAGCCGGACATCTCCCCCACGAGGAAGGGAAACCTCATGGCTCGCCTCAGGGCCGTGGTCCTCTTCGACCAGTCGGCCAAGCTCCACGCCCTTCCGCTGGGAACGGGAAACAAGAGCGAGCGGCTGCTCGGCTACTTCACCTGGCATGCCGACGACTCCCCCCCAATCAACCCCATCGGGGACCTCTTCAAGACGCAGGTGTGGGATCTTGCGCGCCACCTCGGCGTCCCTGACGTCATCGTCGACAAGCCCGCCACCGCCGACCTCGTGCAGGGCGTCAACGACGAGGACGAGCTCGGAATCAGCTACCACGCGGCGGACCCGATCCTGCTCGCACTACTGAGCGGACACGCCAAGGACGAGTTGCCAGCCCTGGGCCTCGACCGGGACGCCGTAGAGGTGGTATGGAAGCGCTTGAACTCCACGCACTGGAAGAGGGAGCTGCCCACGGTGGCCGTGCTCTCGTCCAGCGCGATCGGCGAGTTCTACCTCCGGCCTGTTGACTACTGAGAGAAGGGTCATGCTCCTCGTCATCGACAACTACGACTCGTTCACGTTCAACCTGGTGCAGCTTCTGGGCGCGCTAGGCGAGGATCCCGTCGTCATCCGAAACGACGAGCGTAGCGTCGCTGAGCTCATGGCGATGGACCCGGCGCGTGTGGTCATCTCTCCCGGACCGTGCACGCCGGCGGAGGCGGGGGTCAGCGTCGATCTGATCCGCGAACTCGGTGGTAGAGGGACGCCGATCCTCGGTGTCTGCCTGGGCCATCAGAGCATCGGCGAGGCTTTCGGAGGGCGGACCATCCGGGCCCGACGCACGATGCACGGCAAGACCGGGGCGATTCGACACGACGGGGAGGGGCTCTTTCGAGGGCTCCCTGACGAGTTCGATGTGGCGCGCTACCACTCGTTGGTCACCGATGCCGATGCCCTCCCCGACGTGCTGCGTCCCGTAGCATGGAGCACGGCCCCTGAGGATGAAGGCGAGGTACAAGCCATGCGTCACAGGCGGTTGCCCATCTGGGGCGTGCAGTTCCATCCCGAGTCCCTCTTCAGCGAGCACGGCTCCGACCTGCTTGAGAATTTCCTGGCCCCCTGACCAGGGGTGGCATCCGTGGCCCGTACGCGATACGGATCCGCGCGGGAACCGATCCGGGTGCCGTCGCGGCACCGGCTGGGTTGACCCTCCCCCCCACGCCTCGGTAGCTTTCTTGGCGTGAATTTTGCATACCGGCCGCCCGTTTCAGGCTTCAGAGCGATCCGGTGAGCGGGCGAGTCCTCGGGGTCATCCCCGCCCGCCTCGCTTCTACCAGACTGCTCGAGAAGCCGCTCCACCCGATCCTCGGGCGCCCACTCATCGAGTGGGTCTGGCGGCGTGTCTCCAACATGTCCGTGCTTGACGCCGCCGTGGTCGCGACCGACTCGGATCGCGTCGCCGCCGTCTGCCGAGCCCTGGAGGCTCCGGTGGTCCTCACATCGCCGGACCACCCATCCGGGACGGACCGCGTGGCTGAGGTCGCAAGAAGACCGGAGTTCAGCGACTACGGGTGCGTGGTGAACATTCAGGGTGACGAGCCGCTGATCGACGGGGAAGCCGTGTCCGAAGTGGTCGCGTTGATCCAGGAAGCCGGTTGGGACGTGGGAACGTGTGCCGCACCCGTGCGGGACTCGGAGAGCTTCCATGACCCGTCGGTGGTGAAGGTGGCGCGCGCATGCGACGGTAGGGCCCTCTACTTCTCGCGTGCCCCGATCCCGGCCAGGCGTGACGGTCCTCCATCGGACGATGATTTCTCAGGGGCGTGCTTCCTGAGGCACGTCGGCCTGTATGCCTATACCAGAGAAGCGCTCGAGCGATGGGTCGAGCTGACGCCGTCGCCGCTCGAGAAGATCGAGCAGCTGGAACAACTGCGAGCGCTCGAAGCAGGAATCCGCATCGGGGTGGCCGTCGTGGAACGAGCCAACCCTGGTGTCGACACCCCGGGAGACGTCGCCCGGGTCGAACGGCAGCTCAGCGCCGCCGGAGCACACACTCAAGAATGACGGGAGCCATGACGGAATCGGCAGAAAGACCCACCAAGTTCATCTTCGTCACGGGCGGAGTCGTCTCTTCATTGGGCAAGGGGATCGCCGCGGCGTCCATCGGGCGATTGTTGAAGGAGCGAGGGCTCCAGGTGACCCTCCAGAAGTTCGACCCCTACATCAACGTCGATCCCGGGACGCTGTCTCCGTTCCAGCACGGCGAGGTGTTCGTTACGGATGACGGCGCGGAGACCGATCTGGATCTGGGACACTACGAGCGCTTCCTGGACCAGTCCCTCTCCCAGGCCAACAACATCACGACGGGCCGCATCTATCAGACCGTGATCTCCAAGGAGCGGCGCGGAGACTACCTGGGCTCGACCGTACAGGTGATTCCGCACATCACCGACGAGATCAAGTCGGCGATCCGGCGTCTTGCCCCTGACAACGACGTGGTGATCACCGAGATCGGAGGGACCGTGGGTGATATCGAGTCTCTCCCTTTCCTCGAGGCCATCCGCCAGTTCCGGCAAGACGTGGGACCGCAAAACGCCATCTTCGTGCACCTTACCCTGATCCCGTACATCGCCGCGGCCGGGGAGCTCAAGACCAAGCCCACGCAGCATTCGGTGCGTGAGCTCATGGAGATCGGAATTCAGCCCCAAGTGCTGATCTGCCGCACGGAGCATCCACTCTCGGAGGACATCCGGGCGAAGATCGCGCTCTTCACGAATGTGGAATCCGACGGAGTCATCGAGGCTCGGGACATGGAGTCGATCTACGAGGTGCCGCTGAGCCTGAAGAAGCAGCACCTGGACGAGGTCATCCTCCGGCGTCTCGGGCTGGAGACACCCGAGCCCGACCTGTCCGAGTGGTCGCGGATGGTGCAGACCATCAAGCACCCAAACTCGGGCCGGGCCCGAATCGCGGTGGTGGGCAAGTACACGGCGCTCGTGGACTCCTACAAGTCCATCCAGGAATCGCTCATCCACGGAGGTATCGCCAACGATGTTCAAGTCGACATCGACTGGCTCTCTTCGGAACGATTCGGTGAGCACGACGATGTCGGGGCGCTTCTGGCGGGCTACGACGGTCTCCTCATCCCCGGGGGTTTCGGCCCCCGCGGCGTGGAAGGCATGCTGGAGGCTATCCGGTGGGCTCGCGAGAACGAGCTTCCGTTCTTCGGGATCTGCCTCGGTCTCCAATGCGCCGTCATCGAGTTCGCTCGCAACGTGTGCGGGCTGCAGGAGTCCCACTCGTCGGAGTTCTCCCAGGACGTGTCGGACGCAGTGATCTGCTTGCTGGATTCGCAGCTCCAGGTGACCACGAAGGGCGGCACGATGAGACTCGGCGCGTATCCGTGCGCCGTTGCGGAAGGGAGTCGGGCCCGAGAGATCTACGGCGAGCCGGAGATCTCCGAGCGGCATCGGCATCGCTTCGAGGTAAACAACCAGTACCGGAATCTCCTCACGGAGCACGGCCTGACCATAAGCGGCACGTCGCCCGACGGCGGACTCGTCGAGATGATCGAGATCTCCGACCATCCTTGGTTCATCGCCGGCCAATTCCATCCGGAGCTGAAGAGCCGCCCAACGCGCCCGCATCCGCTCTTCGCGTCGTTCGTCTCGGCGGCCACGCGGCATCGTCAAGGCCGGACCGGTGCGCCAAGCGCGGAGACCGCAGGTGTCTGAAGCCGGACCGAATCCGTTCGCGCGATTCACCCTCATCGCGGGGCCCTGTACCCTCGAGGATGACCCGCTGAACCTCCGGGTGGCCCACGCGCTGAAGGAGTGGGGGCGAGCATTCTCGTTGCCGGTCATCTTCAAGGCCTCGTTCGACAAGGCCAACCGGTCGAAGCTCGACGCACGCCGCGGTCCCGGCTTGCGAGACGGACTGGAGCGCCTGGCCACCGTAAAAAGCGAAACGGGGTTACCCGTCCTCACCGACATCCATGAGCCCGCCCAGGCGGAGATCGCGGCCGAGGTGGTCGACGTCCTGCAGATCCCGGCTTTCCTGTGTCGGCAGACCGACCTCCTGACGGCAGCGGGGGGCACGGGCATTCCGGTGAACGTCAAGAAGGGGCAGTGGATGGCTCCCGAGGAGATGGCCGGTGCCGTGGAGAAGCTCCGGGCCTCCGGGGCTCCCGCCGTCGCAGTAACGGAGCGTGGCACGTTCTTCGGGTATGGGAATCTCGTCGTGGACATGCGCTCTTTCGCCCGCCTGGCCTTGGCCACGGGCGCAACGCCCATCTTCGACGGGACCCATTCGGTGCAACGGCCGGGCATGGCGGACGGCTCCAGTGGGGGCGATCCGGCGCATATCCCGCCGCTCGTGCGTGGGGCCGTGGCCGCGGGATGTGGTGGCCTCTTCCTCGAGACGCATCCCGAGCCGGCCCGCGCTCCATCTGACAGCAGCAATATGATCCCGATGGACCGGATGCCGGCGCTGCTGGCCACCGTCGTGGCCATCCGGGCCGCGTTGGACGCCGTTGACGCGGAACGATCATGATCTCCGCGGAGATGTCACCCGAGCAGGCCGGACGGGTCCGGCTCGTCATCTTCGACGTCGACGGCGTGCTGACCGACGCCGGTGTCTATATCGGAGCGGAGCAGGGGGGTAGGCCCGTCGAGCTCAAGCGCTTCGACATCCAGGACGGCATCGGGGTGAAGATGCTCATGTGGGCGGGAATCCAGGTCGTGTGGGTCTCCGGTCGCGTATCCGAGGCGACCAGCATCCGCGCGCGGGAGCTCGGGGTCGAGTGCCACCAGAAGCCGAACGCGTTCAAGCTCGGCGTGGTCCAGGAGCTCATGGCGCGTCACGGCGTCACCTGGGACGAGGTCGCGATGATCGCCGACGACATCCCTGACCTGTCTGTGCTCGAGCGGGTGGGCTTGAAAGCGGCAGTGGCCAATGCCACGCCACCGGTGGCATCCATCGCGGACTGGCAGGCCACCCGCAGCGGCGGTCACGGTGCGGTGCGGGAATTCTGCGACGCGCTCTTGGGCGCGCGCGGAGAGCTCGAAGGCGTCATCGAGCGCTACGTCGAGGAACGGAGGGTGAAAGCTTGACGCCCCATGATGCCGCACTCGTCGATGAAGGCCGCCGGGTCCTCGCGGCCGAAGCCGCCGCCGTGGCAGCGCTCGCCCCGAGGCTCGACGAAGCGTTCGCAAGGGCTTGCCGCATGATCGCCGAGGCCCCGGGGCGTGTGGTTCTCAGCGGCATCGGGAAGAGCGGACATATCGCCAGGAAGATGGCGGGAACCCTGACCTCGACGGGCACACCGGCGACGTTCATGCACGCGGTGGAAGCGCTGCACGGGGACCTGGGCATCGTGGGGAGCGGCGACGTAGCGATCCTCGTGTCCCGGTCGGGACGCGGCTCCGAGATCGGCGGCCTCCTGGGTTACCTCGGCAGGATGAACACACCGGTGATCGCGCTTACCGGTGATCCACAGAGCGATCTGGCGAGGAACGCAGACCTGGTCCTGGACTGCACGGTGGACACCGAAGCTTGCCCAATGGATCTGACACCCACGTCGTCCACCACGGCGACCCTCGCCATGGGAGACGCGCTGGCCATGGTCGTCCTGCAGCTCAAGGGCTTCAAAGCTTCGGACTTCGCCTCGCTCCATCCCGGTGGCTCGCTCGGGCTGAAGCTCACCGTCCGTGTGAGCGACGTGATGATCGCGGAACAGTATCCGTGGCTCCCCGCCGGCGCTGCGATGAGGGACACCATCGTACCTCTGGCCGAGCTACGCGGCACCGTGCCCATACTGGAGGCGGACGGCACCGTGGCGGGCATCGTCACCACCGGCGACCTCACCCGCCTCATGGAGCGGGATCCGGATTTTCTGACGCGGCCGGTCGAAGACGTGATGACCCGTGCACCCAAGACAGTGAGCCCCGACGAGCTGGGTGCAGTCGCCGTTCGGCGCATGGAGTCCCACGGCATCATGGCGCTACCCGTAGTCGACGAAGGAAACGTGCTCCAGGGCATCGTACACCTCCACGACCTTCTAAGGTCAGGAGCCGTATGATGTTCATACATCGTGACATCACGGGTCTTATCGCGGGCGCTATCCTTGCCACCGTGACGGCCTGCTCACCAACCACGGAGACCCCGGTGGCGGACGCCGAGCTGCTGGAGCTGCGGGCGGACAACGTGATCTACGGGATGACGAGCTACATCACCGTCGACGGGGTTCGGGAAGGAGAGATAGAGGCAGACACCGCCTTCATGTTCGTCGATTCTGCCCACGTGGACCTGCGCGGCATGCGTATCGTCTTCCACAACGAGACCGGCCGGGCCAGGGCCACCGTCATAGGTCGGACCGGGACATGGGACCAGAGCCGCGACATCATGGTCGCCCGGGGTGACGTGCTTCTCGTTCTAAATCAGGACGGTCGGGAAATTCGCACCGAGGAGCTCCACTATGACGCCTACAACGAGCGCATATGGAGCGACTCCGCGACCACCCAGACCCTTTCAGACGGAACGGTCACCCGTGGCACGGCGTTCGAGTCGGATCTGACCTTCGAGAACATCCGTATCGAGAACATCCGTGGAGGCGCTCGTGCCGCGCCTTGAGGAGACGAGAGGACTCTTCGTCGCTGCCATGGCGATGACGGTCGCGGGTGTGGCCCTCGGGCCCGGTACCTTGGCTGCACAGGACGGATGCATCTTCGGGGAAGACGGGAATGACGTCCTTCGGCAGGTGACCATGACCGGGGGAGAGGCAATCTTCTACGTCACGCGACCGCATCTCGTATGCGAGGGTGGTATTCAGATCTGGGCCGACTCGGCCGAAGCGTTCACCGCGTCGAACCTCACCCACCTCATCGGATCGGTGCGCTACGAAGACCCCACTCGCACCCTCGTGTCGGACGAGGCCCGCTACTTCTCGCAGGTGGGCCGCCTCCAGGCGGAGGGCGGCCTCAGGGTGGACGATCGTGATCAGGGATCCACTATCGAGAACGGGGCCCTCGTATACCTGAGACGCACGGAATTCAGGCCCCAGGAATCCATGACGGTCACGCGGCGCCCGGGGGATCCCCGCCCGCGAGCCACCGTATCCGGCGCAGCCGACAGTAGCAGCACCTCCGACGAGGACAGGGTCTATGTGGTCGTGGGCGACAGGATCGTGTCCTCGGGAGGGGATCGCCTCTCGTCCACCGGGTCGGTAGAGGTGGCCTTCGATTCGGTGCTGGCCTACGCCGATACGCTGGAGTACGACGAGATCACCGATCGTCTCGAGCTCCTGGGAAGCGCCCGAGTCGATGCCCCAAAGTACGACCTGACGGGTCGTCGGATAGAGCTCACGACCCCGAATCCCGGACGCAGAGAGGTCAGGGCGATCGAGGATGGATCGCTTTCGGGGGAGGATCTCCGGCTCACCGCGGAGCGCATCCTGCTTTTCCTGAGAGAAGACCGTATGGAGCGACTCGTCGCCCTTCCCACGGAAGGGGACTCGGCCTTCGCCTCCGACCCGGCTGCTGCCAGTTCGGCCGCTGGTGCATCCCCACCGACCCCTGAGGCGAGGCCTCGGGCGGTGGCCGAGACCTTCGAGATCACCGCCGACTCCCTCGACATCCTAGCTCCGGACGAGCGGCTGGAACGAGTGTTCGCGGCAGGACGGGCACGCAGCGTCTCCACCGATCGTGATTCCCTCACTGTGGCCTCCCTCCCCGACATCGCGAAGACCGATTGGCTCGAGGGAGACACGATCGTCGTGACGTTCGTGACCGATGTCGACCCCGCGGCAACGGCGGACACAATCCCGGGGGTGCCGCAGCCTGACCGGGAATCCCAGGTCGACAGGATCGTTGCCATCGTCGACGCGCGCAGCCTCTATCGGCTCTCCCCGTCGGACCCGGCGGCAGTGGCCGGCGAAGACCCACCCGCGGTCCACTACGTCGTGGGTGACCGCATCACCATCGTGATGCAGGAGGGCCAGGTGGATCGCCTGGAGGTCGAAGGGCAGACGACCGGCATACACCTCGAACCTCTGCCCAGAGGGGGGACGAACCGATGAGCGACAACGGGGCTCCGGCGATGCCCGAGACCAGTCACGCGGTGCTTCACCGTTCCACCGTCCCGGGCGACAGCGTCCTAGAGGGTCGCGGGCTGACCAAGGTCTACAACCGCAGGAAGGTGGTCGACGATGTGGAGATCCGAGTCACCCAGTCGGAGATCGTGGGTCTGCTCGGGCCCAACGGGGCGGGGAAGACCACGACCTTCTACATGATGGTGGGACTGATTCCGCCCGACGCCGGCACGGTCGCCCTGGACGGCGACGACCTCACACGCGTGCCCATGTACCGGCGCGCCCGGAAGGGTATCGGATATCTGGCTCAGGAACCCTCGATCTTCCGAAAGCTCACGGTCGAGGAGAACGTCCTGGCCATCCTGCAGACGCTGGGGCTATCCAGAAGCGAGGAAAAGGCCCGCCTGGAAGGTCTGCTGGGCGAGCTGGGCCTGACCGCACTCCGCAACAGCAAAGCCTACTCCCTTTCGGGTGGGGAGCGCCGTCGACTGGAGATCACCCGGGCCCTGGTGCAACGACCTAAGTTCATGCTCCTCGACGAGCCTTTCGCGGGTATCGACCCCATCGCGGTCAATGACATCCAGGAGATCGTCCGTGAGCTCAAGACTCGAGGAATCGGCGTCATCATCTCGGATCACAATGTGGAACAGACTCTGGATATCGTCGACCGAGCCTACATCATGTATGAGGGGCGGATTCGCGTGAGCGGCACGGTTTCACAACTCGTCTGGAACGACGAGGTAGCAGAGATCTACCTCGGTCCGACCCTGACGGCACGGATGAGGGGCCGCTACGAGCGCCCCTCCGAGATTCTCGATCACGACCTGGGGCTCGAATCATGAGCCAGTTCAGCCCAAAGCTCTTCCAGAGCCAACAGATGCGGCAGGAAATGCGGATCAACCCGCGCCTGTATCAGGCGATGGAGTTGCTCTACATGCCCTTGCTGGACCTGCAGCAGCATCTCAAGGAGGAGCTTGCCGAGAACCCGTTCCTCGAGATGTCGGAGGCCGACGTCCAAGACGAGGTGGAGCTCAAAGAAGACACCCAGGACGAGCCACTCGGGGACGAGGTGGACTGGGAGGAGATCCTCCTGGACGGCTTCGACGTCGGCGGTCGCAAGCAGCAATACGAGCAGAAGGAATACATCGAGCCGACGCCGGTGGAGCAGCCCGATCTCCAGGACTATCTGGACGAGCAGCTCCGCATGCTGCCCTTGCAGGAACGGGACCTTCGCATCGGCGAGGAGATCGTCGGCAACATCGACGAAACCGGCATGCTCGCGTGTGAGCTGGACGCCGTAGTGGAGGGAGCCAACGCGTGGTTGCAGGACGTTCGCCCCGTCGCATTGGAAAAGATCGAGGTGATCGAGGACGACAAAGAGCGTGAGGAAGAGCTCGAAGCGATCGACTACCTCTTTCGTCCGTATGAGATCGAGGACGCTGAACGGATGCTCACAGTGGTGCAGGCCCTGGATCCACCCGGCGTCGGGGCCCGAGATATCCGCGAGTGCATCCTCCTCCAGCTGGACGAGGCAGACGGTGCGGACGACCTCGCCCGCACCATCGTCGCCGAGCACTTCGAATCACTCACGCACCACCGATGGAGCGACATCGCCAAGGAGTTGGGCATCACGCCCAAAGAAGCGCAGGACGCGGCGGACCGCATCAGCATGCTGGATCCCAAACCCGGGCTGAAGTATTCCCCGGACCCGGACGAGTACATCATTCCCGACCTCATCGTCGAGAAGATCGACGGTGAGTACATGGTCTTCGCCAACGACACGAGTCTGCCGCGGCTCAGGATCTCGCAATCGTACCGCGAGGTGGCCAAGGACAAGCGCAAATTCACCGGTGAGAACAAGGAGTTCATCGCCGCGAAGCTGAACTCGGCGAACTGGATGATCCAGGCGATCGAGCAACGGCGCCAGACCATGCTCAAGGTCATGAACTTCATCGTGGACCGACAGCGCGAATTCTTCGAGCGCGGGGTTCAATATCTGCGGCCGCTCACGCTGCGCGAGGTCGCGGACCATATCGAGATGCACGAATCCACGGTCTCCCGGGTGACGAACAAGAAGTACGCGCAGACCCCGCGGGGCGTTTTCTCGCTCAAGTACTTCTTCTCGAGCGGTCTGTCGACGATGAGCGGAGAGGACATCTCCGCGCGCGGGGTGAAGGACATGATCAAAGGCATGGTCTCGGACGAGGACCCGAAGAAGCCCCTCACCGACCAGGCGATCGTCAAGCTCCTCAAGAACGAGGGCGTGAAGATCGCGCGCCGCACGGTGGCGAAGTATAGGGATCAGATGGGGATTCTCCCGGCACGCATGCGCAAGCGTGTCTGACGCTGGCTCCGCAGTGCTTGGCAACGCCGTCCGTCGGGATTTCTGCGTCGTGGTACCGGCCTTCGATGAAGCCCCGGTGCTCCCTGACCTGGTGCGGGAGCTCCGCGAAGCCTTTCGGCGGCACGACCTACAGGGTGAGGTCATCCTCGTGGACGACGGCTCATCCGACGGGACTGCCGAGGTCGCCGAACGCGAGGGTGCCGGCTGGGAGGACTTCCGCGTTCTCCGCCACGGGCTGAACCTCGGAAAGACCGAAGCTCTCCTCACGGCCGCTGCGGCGACGGAAAAGACCTATCTGGTCCTGTTCGATGCAGACCTCCAGCACCTCCCCGACGAGATCCCACGCTTTCTGGAGAAGCTCGGCGAAGGCTGGGACATCGTCACCGGCCGAAAGATCGGGCACTACGACAAGCGCACGGTGTCTTCGGTTTACAACCGGCTGTCTCGCCGGATCTTCAACGTGCCGGTCTCCGACTTGAACTCCATGAAGGCGTTCCGCAGGGACGTGCTCGACGGGATTCAGCTCCGTCACGACTGGCACCGATTCTTCGTAGTCCTCGCCCATGCCCGCGGCGCTTCTGTGACCGAGATCGACATCGAGCTGTACCCGAGAAGAGCGGGCACCTCGAAGTTTCGCGGTCCTTTCCGGATCCTCGTCGGCATGTTCGATATGGTGTCCGTGTGGTTCCTGCTGCTCTTCTCCCGCAAGCCTCTTCTTCTGTTCGGGGGAAGCGGCCTGACCCTGGCAGTGCTAGGTGTCGCCGTGGCGCTGGTCACGACCTATCTCCGGTTCATGCATCCCATGCTCGGCTTCGAGCCGTACGTGCCACCCATGGGATACCGCCCGCTCCTCTACCTGGTCATGCTGCTCGAGACCGTGGGCTTCGTGCTGTTCGGCTTCGGGCTCGTGTCGGAGCAGGTCGCTCAGGTACGCGACGAGCTCGAGGCCCTTCGCAAACAGGTGCGATAACGGGGTGGCGACCGAGACCGACGCCAGGGTGCTGGTGGTGGTGGGAACGCGACCGGAGGCCATCAAGATGGCTCCGGTCGTGGAGGCGCTACGCGCCCAGGAGGGCATCGACACCCGAGTTCTGCTCACGGGCCAACACGGTGACCTGGTGGATCAGGCCCTCAAAGACTTCGGCGTGGAGCCCGCCTGGGACCTGGGTATCATGAAGCCGAACCAGAGCCTGTACGACGTCGTGCACGGCACGCTGGACGGCCTGCGGGACGTCGTGCGCTCCTTTGGGCCCGACATGATCCTCGTTCAGGGAGACACGGCGACGGTCTTCGCGAGCTCCCTG
Organism: Gemmatimonadota bacterium; assembly: GCA_039587535.1. Taxonomy (GTDB): domain Bacteria; phylum Gemmatimonadota; class Gemmatimonadetes; order Longimicrobiales; family Gaopeijiaceae; genus JAWLHJ01. The sequence goes on along the minus strand of JBDHIF010000007.1, from coordinate 9,071 downwards.
GTGGGGTTCTTCGAGCACGTCCGGGTCGGCCATGTCGAAGCGGGGCTCCGAAGCGGTCGGGACCGCACCCTACCTTTCCCCGAGGAGATGTTCCGACGCCTCACCGACGTCATCAGCGACCTGTATTTCGCGCCCACTCCCGGCGCGCGAGACGCGCTTCTGGCCGAGGACGTCCCGCGGGAGCGAGTCCACGTCACGGGCAACACCGTGGTCGACGCTCTCCGTGCGGCCGCTGCCCAGCGCCGTCCGATCCAGGACCGCGATCTGGCGGCGTTGGCGCGAGACCCCGACGCCCGGGTCGTGCTACTCACAGTCCACCGCCGTGAGTCGTTCGGTGAGCCGATCCGCGGCATCTTCGACGCCGTCAGGGCCCTCGCAGACTCGAATCCGGCGGTCCGAGTGATCTATCCCGTGCACCCGAACCCGAACGTGTCCGGTCCCGCGAGAGAGCTCCTTTCCGGGCATCCCAGGATCTCCCTGACGCCACCTCTGGACTACTTCGACTTGGTGGCGGCGCTTCAGCGGGCCGACCTCGTTCTCACCGATTCCGGCGGCATCCAGGAAGAGGCTCCAACGTTCGGCGTCCCCGTCCTGGTGCTACGAGACCGGACCGAGCGGCCTGAAGCCGTCGCCGTGGGCATGGCCGAGCTGGTGGGGACCGACACGGGCAAGATCCTGGCGCGGAGCAGAGCCCTCCTCGACCCAGAGGGTCGCCCCAGCCACGCGGAGCAGCCCTACGGCGACGGCTCAGCCGGCGAGCGGATCGCCGACATCGTCGTCTCCTCGCTCACGGGGCGCCCCCGCGTGACCACCGACTGGACCCCGTGAGGATCCTGATGCACGCCGTCTACTTCCCTCCGGAGGTCGGCGGCCTTGAGAGCCACGTGTTCCACCTGTGCAGGGGCTTGGCCGCCGAAGGGCACGAGGTCGACGTGGTGACGTCCCGGTCCCGACCGGAGCTCCCGGCGTTCCAGGTGATGGACGGTGTTCGGGTGTGGCGCACGCCGCTCCTTGGAAGGAACACACCGGGTTGGGCCGCGCACGCCCTGGGTTCGATGCCTCGGTTCGGATCACTGGCTCGGTCCGCCGACGTGATGCATGCGCAGGACATCGCTGCGGTGCTTCCATGCATGGTCGCCCGTCGCGTCACCGGTGGCGCTCCCTTCGTGACGACGTACCACACGAGCCACTTCCTGCGCAGGGCGACATCGCCATTCTGGGCCCCGATCTTCCGACGCTTCCTGGAAGCCGCCTCCTACAACCTGGCCGCCAGTGTCGAGATCGCAGAAGTGGCAAAGGCTTTGGCTCCGAGTGTGGAGGTGGAGCCTCTTACGAACGGGGTGGACACGTCCTTGTTCCGCCGCGTGACCCATCCGGCGTCCACACCGCCGGGGGGGCCATGGCGGCTCGTGGTGCCGAGACGGCTCTTCGAGAAGAACGGCGTGGAGTACCTGGTGCGCGCCATGCCGCTCATCTTGGACCACGTGGACGTCGAGGCATGGATCATCGGTGACGGGCCGGAGCGTGCCCGATTGGAGGCCCTCGCAGGGACGCTGGGGGTGTCCGAGCGTATCGTCTTCATGGGTGCCAAACCCAACGCCGACATGCCGCATCTGCTATCCGGCGCGCACCTCGCCGTCTTCCCCTCGCTCATGGAAGCCACGTCTGTGGCCGCCCTGGAGGCCATGGCATGCCAGGTGCCCGTCGCCGCGTCCCGGGTGGGGGGGCTGCCCGAGATCGTGAACGACGAGGTGGGTGGGCTGTTCGAGCCAGCCGACCCGACCTCTCTGGCACGAACGGTGGTGGAACTCCTCGAAGGAGGACAGCTTTCCAAGCTGGGAGCCGCCGCCCGGGAACGGGTGGTAGCCCGGTGGAGCAACCGTCGACTGGTGCAACGACACCTGGAGATCTACGAAGTGCTCGTGAAACAACGGAACCGGCGGGGAGCGCGCGTTGACTGACACGTCGTCCAGGAAGGGGGCCCGGCGAAGCCCTCGGGGCCGAGGCGGCCCGCGAGGTCAGGGCCGCCCTGGCACTCCGTCCCGCTTAACGCCGCCAGCCATCCCCCTGTGGATCCCCTCGGTGTTCTTCGTGGTGCTGGGCCTGTTCGTCTTCCGCGCGTTCGTGTTCTCCGACCAGATGCTGTTCGGTAGCGACACCCTGGGCGGTGGCTACGTAGCCCGTGCGTTCTATGCGGAAGCGTTGAGGACCCTCGGGACGATCCCCCGGTGGGCGCCGGACATCCTCGGTGGGACACCCTTTCTGGAGGCGCTGTCCGGGGGTGACTCCCTTTACCCTCCATCCCTCGTCCTCCTGCTGCTGCTCGAACCCTACCGGGCTCTGGGTTGGAAGCTCGTGCTGCACGTCGTGGCGGCCGGATTCTTCATGTTCGGCTGGGTGCGCTCCATCGGCGCCTCGCGGGCCGCGGCACTGCTGGCCGGCACGGCCTACATGCTGGCGCCATTCTTCGTGAGCCTCGTCAACCCCGGACACGACGGAAAGATGTTCGTGACCGCGCTTGCGCCGCTCCTTTTTCACGCGGTGGAGCGCCACTTCGTTCGTCCCGGCGCGCGCGGTTTCGCGGCCATCGCCCTGGTGGTGGGTGTCATCCTCCTGACGACCCATTTCCAGATGGCGTACTTCCTGTTCGGAGCCGTGGGGATGTACGCCATCTTCCGCTCCGTCCAGGTGGCCCGGGGCAGCGGAGCCGCCGGAGATCCACCGGACTCAGCGGCGGCATCCTCCGCGCCCGTGGCGCCCCGTGACGGTGCCGACGCCCCCCGGACAGCGCGGAAGCGGATCGCCGCGGCTCGATTTGGCCTGTTCCTCGCCGCGTCGCTCGCAGGTGCGGGAGTCGGGGCGATCCAGCTGCTCCCCGCGGTGGACTACGTGACCGAACACTCCCGTCGAACTCAGACCACCGGCCCGGCCGCCGCTGAGACGGGCGTGGATTGGTCCAGCTCCTGGTCCATCCATCCGGAAGAGGCGCTCTCGCTGGTGATCCCCGAGTTCGTCGGGAACAACGCCGGCGGAGCAGCATGGGCCCAGAACACGTACTGGGGCCGCAACGGCTTCAAGAACAACCACGAGTACGCGGGGCTGGTGGTCCTTCTGCTCGCGTCTCTCTCGTTCCTCGGGGTGCGCCGAAACGGTCTGAGGAGCTTCTTCCTGGGGCTGGGAGTCCTGGCTTTTCTCTTCGCCCTCGGAGCGAACACACCCGTGTGGCGGATCTTTTACGAGATCGTCCCGGGCATCAGCCTGTTCCGCGCGCCCTCGCAGGCCCTGTTCCTGACCGGATTCGCAGCCATCACCTTGGCGGCCCTTGGAACCGACCGGCTCCTCACGCTCGTTCGACGGAGGGAAGGGGAGGGCCTAGGCTCGGATGTGAAGGTGCTGGCCGGCATCACGGGAGGCCTCGCCCTGATGGCCCTCCTCATCAGCTCGGGGAGCTTCACCACCGTCTGGACGTCCACCATCTATGCGCAGATCGCGCCGCAGCGCATGGCTGTGCTACAGGGCGCCATTCCGTTCATCGTGCAGGGCGCCTGGTTCGCGGTGCTTCTCGCCGGGACGGTAACGGGCCTCGCATGGGCGCTCCGGAGGGGCGCCTTGGGTGCAGGCACGGTATTGGCAGGCCTGGTGGCCCTGGTGACCGTGGACGCCGTGAGGGTGGACCGGGCCTTCGTCGAGACCCTCGATTTTCACGAATGGGCGGCGCCGGGCGCCAACATTCAGGCCGTCTTGGATCGAGAGCGTGACGCCGACGAGCCGTACCGGATGCTCTCGTTCCGGCAGGCGGGACAGGACGTGCTCCCGGCCCTTCACGGGATCGAGCTCGCTGCCGGGCACCACCCCAACGACCTTGCGCGGTACCGGGAGCTCATTGGCATGGCGGGATCCTCTTTCCCAGAGCACCTGCTGAACCCGAACATCCGCAGGATTCTCAACGTTCGATACATCCTCTGGCCAGACCTCGAGATCGGGCAGTCGGTGGAGGGGCCCGTGGTGTCCCGGACCTCGCTGGCCGACGGAACGGCGTATGAGACCGTGCTCGAGGACCCCGGCCTCCCGAGGGCCAGGCTGGTGGGCGACATCGTGATCCAGCCCGACGACCGCGCCGTGGACTTCATGCTCACCGGCGCCTTCGACCCGGAGCGTGAGGCCGTGGTCCCGGAGGCTCCGGCAGCCCGGCTGGCGGGCCGCCCCGTGGAGGGCTCGGTGACGTGGCTCGAGCGGACGCCCAACCTTCAGCGCCTGGCAGTGCAGGCGGACGGACCGGCCCTTCTGGTCATCGCAGACAACTGGTTCCCGAGCTGGCACGCCACGGTGAATGGGGAACCAGCGCCCATTCTGCGCGCCTACCACACCCTCCGAGCCGTACCGGTTCCGGAAGGCGCCTCGTCCGTGGAGCTGGCCTACCGATCCGCCGTCGTGTCGCGAAGCCTTTGGATCAGCATCCTGTTCTCGCTGGCGCTCGCGGGAACCCTCGTAGGCACGACGCTCCAACGTCGACGAAGGACCGGTGAATCCTGAGCGCCTGGCTTCTCCGCGCGGGACAGCTCGCGCTCACGGTTCTGGTGACCTGGTTCATCGTGAGCCGGCTCGGTCCGGGCGTGGAAGAGCTCCGCGCCATGGGACCGGGCACCTGGCGCCTCAGCTCCGTACCCCTGAGCGCGTCCGTGGTGGTGCTCCTCGCCGGCTATTTCATGTCCGCTGCCATCTGGGGCCGCATCGTGTCCGACTTGGGTGGGCCCAGCCTGAACTCCCGCGTGGCCGTCCCGATGTTCATGGCAGCCAACCTCGGTCGGTACCTGCCGGGGAAGCTCTGGCAGATTGCCGGCCTGGCCGCTCTGGCTCGCCGCCACGACGTGCCGGTGGCCACGGCCACGGCCGCCGCGGTCGTAGGTCACGGGACGGGACTCGTCGCCGCCACGGCCCTTGGGACGTTCGCGCTCCTGAGCAGCCCGGATCCGTATCCTTTTTGGGGCACCGCCGCGCTGGCTGCGCTGGGCGTGGGTCTCATGGCGGCCATGTTCCCGGCGGTGCACCGCCGGGTGCTGGGAGCCTGGTTCCGACTCGCTCGGGCCGAGGAACCGCAGGGACTGGGTCCGGGTCAGGGAATCCGATGGTTGCTCATGGCTCTCGCCAGTTGGCTGGTGTACGCCCTGGCGTTCACCCTCCTCGTCACCGGACTGGGCCTCTCGGTCACGCCCTGGGTGGCAGGGTCGGCGTTCGCGGCGGCGTACGTGCTGGGCTACCTCATGATCTTCGCGCCAGCGGGCCTCGGCCCTCGCGAAGGATTCCTCATTCTTTTCCTGGCGCCTCACGTAGGCGGAGGAGCGGCAGGACTCATAGCGGTGGTGGCGCGTGTATGGACCACTACGGTGGAAGTCGTCCCGGCGGGGCTGTTCTGGCTCACCGGAGCAGGGGGGATACGGGGGAGGGGAGAGGGTGATGGCTGAAGGACGATTCCTGGTCATCGTGCCGACGTACAACGAGATCGACAGCCTGCCCAGGAAGATTCCGCTCATTCTTGAGCAGGACTCGAGACTCGACGTTCTGGTGGTCGATGACGCCTCGCCCGATGGTACGGGAGCGCTGGCGGACGACCTCGCCGCCGGAGACGAGCGGGTGCACGTGCTCCACCGGCCGGGCAAGGCAGGCCTGGGCCCCGCTTATCTGGCTGGGTTCGATTGGGGACTGGAGCGAGAGTACGACCTTCTCTTCGAGATGGACGCCGATATCTCCCATCCGCCGGAAGCGCTCCCCAAGATGATCGGCCTAGCCAAGGATCACGATGTCGTGATCGGTTCCCGGTACGTGGAGGGTCGGGTGACCGTCTCCAACTGGCCGATGTCCCGGCTGCTCGTGAGCTACTTCGGCTCGTGGTACGCACGTATCATCACCGGTATGCCCGTTCGGGACGCCACGGGAGGGTTCAACGGGTGGCACCGAAACGTCCTCGAGACGGTCGCGCTCGATCAGGTGCGGTCCAACGGTTACGCCTTTCAGATCGAGCTGAAGTACCGGGCGTTCCGGAAAGGCTTCTCGCTGGTGGAGACCCCGATCCTGTTCACGGAACGGGATTACGGGGAGTCCAAGATGTCGAAGAAGATCGTCAGGGAGGCCGTATGGCGGGTCTGGTGGCTCCGCATCATGGCGATCTTCGGACGAATCTGACGACGGGGGACGAGGCATGACCGCGCGGGAGATCGACCGCGAATACTACGATTCCAGCGACTACTTCGAAGGAAGTGGGGCGCACCACATCGTGGACGTGGACTCGCCGTTCCAGCAGTACCGTCTGGAGAAGGTCCTCGCGCTCCATACGCCTCACCCGGGCGAACGGGTGGCGGATCTCGGATGTGGTTGGGGTACCTTCTCGTTCGCGCTCGCAGACCGTGGTCTGGACGTGGTCGGGGTGGACTTCAGCCAGCGATCCATCGAATTCTGTGAAGACCGTCGTGCCCAGCGCGGTGGCGGAGCGCGGCCGGAGTTCCTGTGCGCCGACGCCGGAGACACCGGACTCCCGGGTGCCTCGTTCGACACGGTCGTGGCAGCAGACCTTTTCGAGCACCTGTATCCCGAGGATTCGCGACGCGTGGCCGAGGAAGCGTTTCGCCTCCTCAAGCCGGGCGGTCGCTTCAGCACCTGGACCCCGCATCGTGGCCATATCCTGGAGGTCCTCAAGAATCGGGACATCTTGCTGCAGCGGGACCCTACGCATGTCGACTACAAGTCGATGGAGAGGATGCGCGGCCTTCTCACCGGTGCCGGATTCGAGATTGAAAGGGCCTACTTCGCCGAGTCTCACGTTCCCGGCCTTCGCGCGGCAGAACGGCTCCTCCAGCGGTGGGTTCCGCTCCTGAGGCGCCGTATCGCGGTGCTGGGCCACAAACCGGTCGGCGGGGGCGCGCCGTGATCTCGGAGGAATCGTGACCTGGGAGATCGAACGCCGATTCCTGGTGCGAGTGCCGGCCGAGACCTGGGAGTCGTACGGCCCAGGGCGTCCTCTCAAGCAAGGGTACGTTCTTACCGGGCCCAAAGCGGTACGCATCCGGACCGGTGAAGAGCGGGGCCCGGTGCTCACGTGCAAGCAAGGCTCGGGGATCCGCCGCAGGGAAGTCGAGGAGGTGGTCTCTCGGGAGATGGCCGACGCCCTGTTCGACGCCGCCGGTGAGCGTCTCGTCGAGAAGGTCCGTTACCAGGTGGGCTCATGGGAGCTGGATCGTTTTCGGGGTAGCCTGAAAGGGCTGGCACTCCTGGAGATGGAGCTCGACGCGGAAGAAGCGGCACTGCCGCCTCCGCCACAAGGAGTCTCGATATTGCGTGAGGTCACCGATGACAACCAGTTCACTAGCAGTCATGTGGCGTCTATGACGCCGAGTGAGCAACGGTCATGGGTCCGACTCGTTTACGGGGAGGGATCGGCTTGACGAAGCCAGGCATGAAGCGCCCGCCTGCAGGACGCTGCGTAGCCTCGTTGGTGGCGCTATGGCTGCTCGGCACGAGCTGCACCATGGTCGGAGCGCCCGCCGTCGTATCGCCTCCGCCGGACCCGGCGGATATCGTGGACGCCGTTCCCATCGTGGAACCGCCGGCGCGGCAGGGGAACATGGCGGAGTATGAGCTCCGGGGCCGGAGGTACCGCGTTCTGGACACGTCCTATGGGTACGACGAACGGGGTGTCGCATCCTGGTACGGCGAGGAGTTCCACGGCCGGCCGACCAGTAACGGTGAGCGCTACGACATGCATCTCATGACGGCGGCGCACCGCACGCTTCCGATCCCGAGCTACGTGGAGGTCACGAACCTTGCCAACGGTCGGACTGCGATCGTTCGGGTGAACGACCGGGGGCCGTTCCATGACCCGGATCGGCGGATTATCGACGTGTCCTATGCCGCGGCGCTCAAGCTCGGACTGGTCGGCGCGGGAACGGCTCCGGTCCGCGTGCGCGCCGTAGAGCCGTGGCAGACCCGCACGCCCTGACGCGAGCGGTTCGCTAACGGCCACACTCCGGCGAGCGACGGGCGCCCGCAACGCCCCTAGCACGACTCAGCGCGACGGAGGAGAGGGTAGAGGGGTGGGACCCATTACGTGACAATACCCCGGAGTCACGAAATGCAATGCAACATAATATGTATTATGCGCACTTATGGTCGGTGCAAGCATAGGCACGTGATCTGTGCGTCTTCATCACACGCGGCCGTCGGCGCGCGCTCCTACGGACGCTCTGGTGCGATCAGGCGGGGTCCGGGCCGGGTCGGGCCCGCCCGGCCTTCAGGTGCTCGGCCCGGTCCGCAGCTCCGTGATACGCATCTGGTAGTGACCGCGCATAGGATGATCATCACTCAGGCGGTCGAGAGCCCGTTGGTAAAGGGAGATGGCTCCTTCCACGTCACCCTGGTCACCACGAATTCGCGCGGCATTGGCGAGCGCCTCTTCGACCTGGAAGCTCAGCTCGGAGCGATCCGCCACCCTGAGGTAGGCCTCTTCGGCGTCCGCCCAGCGCTCGTCCTGCTCATAAGCCTTGGCGAGCAGCATGGCGGCCTGGAGCTCGATCGGATCCCTCGGGCTGGACCCGAGCGGCGACAACACGACCTGAGCCTGCTGGGGCTCACCCGCCTGCAGATACGCGTCTCCCAGAAGAAGACGAGCCTCCCCCTCGTACACCGTTCCACTGTAGCGCTCGAGGAAGGTCACCAGCTGATCCTGGGCACCCTGGGTATCCTGTATGGCGATGGACTGGTGGACCAGCTCCAGCTGTTGCGCCGCCTGGTCGTTCAGCGAGCGCCGATAGTTCCCGTAATAGAGAACGCCGGCGGCGGCGATCACCATGAGAACGCCCAGCACGGTCATGATCTGCTGGTTGGCCTGTGCCCACTTGCCGAGATCGAGAACCCGAGCGATGAAAAGGTCGTCAGGCTCGCTCTGGCTCTGCCTGTTCCGGCTCTGGCCGGCTTTCCGCTTGGACATGAACGCGGGTCCGCTGAGGTTTCTGGAAGGTCTCACACCGACGGTGTTGAGGCGGCTGAAAAGCTAGACGCCACGCCGATCCCGGTCAACGACG